>NZ_JBIAUY010000003.1:191329-807563 GCF_042893475.1 Streptomyces sp. NPDC001604
CGCGAGCAGCGCGCCTTCGCGTCCGCTCAGCAGCACCGTCAAAGTTCCGGTGGCCGGTGCCTGGGGGCCGGCTGCTCGCCGAGGCGGCGCAGCGCCCGGGCGGCTACGGCGCCCGCGGAGCCGTGCAGTGACGGTGCCGATCGCAGACCACGGGCGTCTGTTACGCGGCTTTCGGTCACCGCGCGGGGCTGACCGCCTGCAGGAGCCTGCCCTCCTCGTACGCCGGGGCAGGCGCGAGCAGCGCGCCTTCGCGTCCGCTCAGCAGCACCGTCAAAGTTCCGGTGGCCGGTGCCTGGGGGCCGGCTGCTCGCCGAGGCGGCGCAGCGCCTGGGCGGCTACGGCGCCCGCGGAGCCGTGCAGTGACGGTGCCGATCGCAGACCACGGGCGTCTGTTACGCGGCTTTCGGTCACCGTGCGGGAGTGACCGCCTGCAGGAGCCTGCCCTCCTCGTACGCCAGGGCGGGCGCAAGGAGCGTGCCCTCGCGGCCGCTCAGCAGCACCGTCAGTGTTCCGGTGGCCGGCGCCCCGGGGGCCGGCTGCTCGCCGAGGCGGCGCAGTGCCTGGGCGGCTACGGCGCCCGCGGAGCCGTGCAGGACGAGCGGCGGGGAGCCGGGCTGCTGCACGGCGGCGCGGATGCGCTCGGCGACGAGTTCGTAATGGGTGCAGCCCAGGACGACGGTCGTTACATCGCCGGGGGTCAGGGCGGCGGCCGCGGCGACGGCGGCGTCGATGGCTGCCTCGTCGGCGTGTTCCACGGCCTCGGCGAGCCCGTGGCAGGGCACCTCGGTGACCGTCACACCGTCGGCGAACTCCGCGATGAGGTTGCGCTGGTACGGGCTGCCGGTGGTGGCGGGTGTCGCCCAGATCGCCAGGGGGCCGCCGCCCGCCGCGGCCGGCTTGATCGCCGGGACGGTGCCGATGACCGGCAGCTCGGGTTCGAGGCGGGCGCGCAGGGCGGACAGGGCGTGCACGGACGCCGTGTTGCAGCCGACGATCAGCGCGTCGGGCCGGTGCGCGGCGGCCGCCTCGGCCACGGCCAGGGCGCGCGCGGTCAGGTCCTCGGGGGTCCGGGGTCCCCAGGGCATGCCGTCGGGGTCCAGGGACAGTACGAGATCTGCGTCGGGCCGCAGACGCCGTACCGCAGCGGTGGCCGCCAACAGACCGATTCCGGAGTCCATGAGCGCGATCTTCACCCGGCCACGATAGACGATGGGCCCTTACGGGCAGGTCGGGTGGGGCAGACTGCGCGGGTGAGCGCCATCGTGTGGATCGCCGCCGTATCACTCGCCGCCTGGCTGTGGCTGCTGCTCTGTCAGGGCTTCTTCTGGCGCACGGACGTCAGGCTGCCGCCGCTCCGGGATCCCGACGAGTGGCCGTCGGTGTGCGTCGTCGTCCCCGCGCGTGACGAGGCCGCCGTGCTGCCCGCGAGCCTGCCGTCGCTGCTCGCCCAGGAGTATCCGGGCCGGGCGGAGATCTTCCTGGTCGACGACGGCAGCTCGGACGGCACCGGGGAGCTGGCCCGCGAACTCTCGGACACCTGCGGTGGACTGCCGCTGACCGTCGTCTCGCCCGGTGAACCGCCCGCGGGCTGGACGGGCAAACTGTGGGCCGTGCGGCACGGCATCGACCTGGCACGCGCGCGTGGGCCCGAATATCTGCTGCTGACGGACGCGGACATCGCACACGCGCCGGACAGCCTGCGCGAGTTGGTCGCCGCCGCGCGGAGCGGCGGCTTCGACGTCGTGTCGCAGATGGCCCGGCTGCGGGTGGAGAGCCTGTGGGAACGGCTCGTGGTGCCGGCCTTCGTCTATTTCTTCGCGCAGCTGTACCCGTTCCGCCGGATCGGCAGGAAGGGGACGCGGACGGCGGCCGCGGCGGGCGGCTGCGTCCTGCTGCGCACCGAGGCCGCCGAGCGGGCGCGGATCCCGGACGCGATCCGGCATGCCGTCATCGACGACGTGGCGCTCGCGCGTGCGGTCAAGGGCAGCGGCGGACGCATCTGGCTGGGGCTGGCCGAGCGGGTGGACAGCGTGCGGCCCTATCCGCGCCTGCACGACCTGTGGCGGATGGTGTCACGCAGCGCATACGCGCAGTTGCGGCACAACCCGCTGCTGCTGGCCGGGACGGTCGCCGGGCTGGTCCTGGTGTATCTGGTGCCGCCCGCGGCCCTGGTCGCAGGTCTGGCCTCCGGGGGTGGGACAGCCGCACTCGTCGGCGGAGCCGCGTGGCTGGTGATGACGGGGACGTACCTCCCGATGCTCCGCTACTACCGCCAGCCGCTGTGGCTGGCTCCGCTGCTGCCTTTCACCGCGTTCCTCTATCTCCTCATGACGGTCGACTCCGCGGTGCAGCACTACAGGGGACGCGGCGCGGCCTGGAAGGGCCGCACCTACGCGCGCCCGGATGCCGTCGCGGACGAGCACCCTCTCTAGATGACCACTTCCAAGGGGTGCCTGCGCAGGGTTGGGGGTGGGCGGTCAGGCGTCGGGGTCGACTTCAGGGTGCGTGAACCGCACGGGCTTGCCCAGCGACCGGGCGTAGGCGATCTCGGCTCGGGTGCTGTCGCCGATGTAGTCGCCGACTACGAGCACCTCATCAGCGAGCCGGATCTTCGCTCGGTGCAGTTCGTCGAGTCGGACCTTCAGCGCCTTGGCCTCGACAGGATCGGACCACAGTTGGTGCGGCGACTTCATGTCGCAACCCGGCTTGACGACGATCTTTCCGGCTTTGGTCTCCCGCACATCGGCCTCTGCCATCTCGGTCATGAAACGGGTGGAGCCGCAGATCACGACGATGCCCGGGAGGCTCAGCTGCTTCTTCGCGTCGGCGAGCGTCTCCTCGGGGGTGAGCCGCTGCGGGTATGACACTGGTTCCTCCTGGTGGTGCGGTCCACGGGGTGTCTACGGAGACGAGAACGAGGGTGTCCGAGATCGTCAGCCCGGCTACAACAAGCGGCTACGCGAGGCCGCCGGTCTCGTACGGGTCGTGGACTCCACCCCGGTTTCGAACCCCAACCGGCCGAGCGTGGAGTCCCGCTGCCGCGACCGGCCCGTAGAGGAACGGCACACATCCGGAGGGGCCGTCAGCCCGCGGCAAGCACCACATCCTCGCGCTGACCGCCGCGATCTGGCACAGCGATGCGACCAGACAAACAGTCCTGCGCTCACTGCCCGTCGGAATGGATCATCCGGGGCGCTCACTTCCTGCCGGGAGTCCAGTTCATGCCCCACCCGTAGGCGTGGTCGACGGTCCGCTGCGGGCTCACCCCGCGCTCGGGCACCAGGTAGCGGGCCTCGCGCTGGACGACCAGGTCGCTGCCCGTGTTGGTGATCAGGGCGAGGGCGCACACCGTCGAGGGGACCGTGCACTCGTCGAGCGAGAAGTCGATCGCGGCGCCGTGCTGCGGCTGGAGGGTGACCGTGGCGTGCAGGTCGGCGAAGGAACGCGCGCCCTCGTAGATGGTGACGAAGACCAGAATCCGCCTGAAGGACTGTTTGTGGTCCAGGTTGATCGTGAGGTTCTCGCCGCTCGCGAGGGCACCGGTGCGGTCGTCGCCGTCGAGATGGATGTACGGCGGCCGCTGCAGGGACCCGAAGGCGTTGCCCAGGGCCTGGACGACGCCCTTGCTGCCGTCGGTGAGTTCGTACAGGGCGCACAGGTCGAGGTCGAGGTCCGCATGCATGGCGACCGCGCGGCCGCGCTTGCTGCCCCATCCCGAGAACTGCTTGCGCACCTGCCAGTTGAGGTTCACACGCATCGCACCCGAGGTGCCGCCCTGTTTGGCCAACGAGACCGCCGGGGCCGCCTTGGTGAGCGTCACCTTGCTCAGACGGACCGGCTGCGCGGGGGGTGCGGGTGGCGGGGGTGGCTGCACGGCGGCCGGGGGTGCGACCGGCTGTGGCGCATAGACCGGCGGCGCGACGGGCGGCGGCATGGTCACCGGCGGCGCGACGGGCGGCAGGGTCGTCGGCGCCGCGACCTGGGGCGCGGGGGCGGTGTGCTGCGGTTCGTCCACCGTGATCCCGAAGTCCGTCGCCAGGCCCTCGAGTCCGCTGCTGTAGCCCTGGCCGACGGCGCGGAACTTCCAGGCGCCCTGGCGGCGGTAGAACTCACCGAGCACGAAAGCGGTTTCCACACTTGCGCCCGTGCTGTCGAAGCGGGCGACCACACCGCCCTGGGCGGCATCGCGGACCTCGATGTAGAGATCGGGAACCTGTCCGAACGTACCGCCGTCCGCGGAGGCCGCGAGGACGATCGTCTCGACGGCGGGCTCCACGCGCGCGAGGTCGACCAGGACGGTGTCGACGATGCGGCCGCCGCCGTCGCGCTTGCCCTCGTGCCGGACCGCCCCGGAGACGTGCGCGGGCTGGTTGTAGAAGACGAAGTCGCCGTCGGAGCGGACCTTGCCGCCCACCAGCAGAAGGGCCGAGGCGTCCGCGTCCGGGACACCGGGGCCGGAACGCCAGCCCAATTCCACCCGCAGCGCCGTCGTCGGCACCGGGGTATTCGATCCTTTCGGCATTGACATGTCCGCCCCCATCACGTGTCACTGCGCCAGTCCGTGGCCCCGGCGGCTCTTCCGGTTCTCTACCCGCACAACCTATTCCCCCGGGACAGCGAACTCCCACGAGGAGCGCAGGAAGAGCAGGGACCGACCCGCCGGTAACCCGCTCGGAGCTTGGCCTTTACAGGACCGGTACCTCGTTCGACGCCCTTTTTTGCCGAGTTCGCTCGCATTGGGGATCCCGCGTCACCGCGAACACTCAAAACAACCCTCTTATCGGTCTCCCCAACTAGCACATCGAGGGCTTAACTTATGAGCCATGACCTCCCCCCGCTCCACCTTCGGCGGCGGTTACTACTCCGCCTTCCCGGACACTCCGATCTACGACCGGCTCGTCGCCGAGCGGGGCACCCCGCAGATCGCTCCGATCCGGGTCCCCGCCGCGTACGACGCGCCGGGCAGCTACCTGCCGGCCCTGCCGTCGGCCCTGCCCGCCCTTCCGGCGGGCCCCTCCCAGCCCTCCTACGGCTATCCGCAGGCGCAGCAGCCGGCTCCGCTGCAACAGGCGCCCGCGGCCTACATCCCCCAGCAGGCCACGGCGCCGCGCGGCTATCCCGGCCCCGGCCCGCAGCCGCCGCAGCCACAACGGCCGATGGCGACCGGCACCGGCTACGAGGCGATGCGCCCCGCGGCCGCCCGGCCCGCCCCGGTTCCGTATCAGGACCCGTACAACAACCAGCAGCAGTACCGGGGCTACTGACCGCTCCTCCCCGGTTGTCACTGCCGCCTGGCAGGATGGCCTGATGGGGAACTCGCTGCTGCAGTCGATTCACGTCCATCCGGTGAAGGCGTTCCGGGGCCTTGCGCCCCGGGAAGCCGTCGTGGAGCCCTGGGGGCTGGCCGGAGACCGGCGGTGGGTGCTGATCGACGACGGGGGAAAGGTCGTCACACAACGTCAGCAGCCGCGCCTCGCGCTGGCCGCCGCCGAGCTCCTGCCCGGCGGCGGCGTTCGTCTGTCCGCGCCGGGCATGGACCCGCTGACCGTGCCGGTACCCCGTGCGGTCGGCACGGTTCCGGTGGAGATCTTCGGCGAAAAGGTCGAGGGGGTCCCCGCCGCGGAGGCGGCCGCGCACGCCTGGTGCAGCGAGTATCTCGGCATCGGTGCGCGCCTCGTGCACATGGACGACCCGGCCACGCGCCGGCCGCTCGACCCGGAATACGCACAGCCGGGCGAGACCGTCAGCTTCGCCGACGGCTACCCGCTGCTGCTCACCACCGTCGCCTCCCTCGAGGCTCTCAACTCCCTGATCGCACAAGGTGCCCGCCCGGCCGAGGGGCCGCTGCCGATGAACCGCTTCCGGCCGAACGTGGTCGTGGCCGGCACCGCCGCCTGGGCCGAGGACGACTGGTCCCGCATCGCGATCGGCGAGGTCACCTTCCGCGTCGCCAAGATCTGCGGGCGCTGTGTGGTGACCACCACCGACCAGGACAGCGCCGTGCGCGGCAAGGAGCCCCTGGCCACACTGGGACGCCACCGCCGCATCGACGGCAAGCTGGCCTTCGGCCAGAACCTGGTTCCCCTCTCCCCCGGCACGATCCGGGTCGGCGATCCCGTGACGGTCCTCGCATAGCCGGCTCGCCGGCTCCGACCCTCGGACGGCTGCGCGGCCCGCGGAGAAAGATCCGGCCAAGGACCGGTGCGCGGGAACCCGGTGCGGGGTCTGGGCGTTGAGTTTTCGTGAGAAGTTCATGAGAGGCCCCGGGGACAGGTGATTTCGATCTCTCTTTGACCGGGCCCGCGGGTGAACGGCTCCATCGGGGGTTATCACGGAGCGGGAAGGGGGTGCGGGACAGTGCGAGCAATCGGCGGACTCTGGCGCTGGCGGCACAATCCGCTGCGGCGCACGAGCGATCTGATCGAGGCGTGGGTGGCGCTGGTCGCGCTGCTGCTGATCCTCGGCGTCGCGCCCGTGGTCGGTTCCCTCGTCGGCGGCATCGCCCAGGACGCCCTGCAGCAGTCCGTCCGCGACCAGCGCACGGCCCGCCACCTGGTGACGGCCACCGTGGTGCGCAAACTGGACCGCTCTCCCCTGGACACCGACCCCGAGACGGCCTCGGCGCGGGACCTGCGCAGCCGCGTCGTCGCCGACTGGACAGCACCGGACGGCTCCCGCCACCACGGCGCGGCCCTGGCGGAGCTCAAGTCCCCGCACCACGGCGACCACTTCAGGATATGGACGGACGAGCAGGGCGAGATGGTGGCCCGTCCCCTGGACTCCACGACGGCGACGACGCATGCGGTGCTCGCCGGAGTCGGCGCCGCCATGCTCACCGCGGGTGCCGTCGAGGGCGCCCGGCGGCTGATCGTCTGGCGCATGGTCCGCCGCCGGTACGCCCGTTGGGACCAGGCCTGGGACCGGGCGGGCCCCGACTGGGGCAGGACCGGCACGGGCAGCTGACGGGCTTACCGCTCTGGTCAACCCACCGCCCGCGCGCACGCTACGGTGGACCGGCCGAACGCAATCGGCATCAACCCGCGTACCACGAGGTGGGGGCACAGCAACGCCATGGCACAGGGCACGGTCCAGGTGACGCACACCGGCACATCGCGGTGGCGACGCCGCACGGGTGAGTACGCATCGCTCGCCGCCGCCCTGGAGGCCGCAGCCGACGGTGACGTCCTCACCGTCGCGCCCGGCACCTACCGCGAAAACCTCGTCGTCCAGCGGTCGGTGACCCTGCGCGGGCCTGAGGGCTCTCCCGGTTCGGTGCGGATCGCACCGGTGGACGGGGTGCCGCTGACCGTGCGTGCCTCGGCGGTGGTCCAGGACCTGCATGTGGAGGGGCAGGATGCTTCGGTGCCCGCCCTGCTGGTCGAAGAGGGCACGCCGGAGTTGCTGGACGTTCGGGTCATCACCCGCTCCGCGGCCGGAATAGAGGTGCGCGCAGGCGCGCGTCCCACCGTTCGACGGTGCACCGTGGACAACCCGGCCGGCATCGGCATCGCCGTACTCGACGGCGGAGGCGGGGTGTTCGAGGAGTGCGAGGTCGTCGCCGCCGGTCAGTCGGGCGTCGCCGTCCGCGGCGGTGCACACCCGCGCCTGGAGAGGTGCCGGATCCATCACGCCTCGGGGGCAGGACTGTCGGCGACCGGGGAGAACTCCGCACTGGAAGCGGTCGGTTGCGAGGTGTACGAGGTGCGGGGCAGCGGCGTCCAGGTCACGGGCCGGGCCACCGCGCACCTCACGGACTGCGATGTGCACCGCACCACCGCGGACGGTGTCACGCTGGACACGGACGCGGTGCTCACCCTGGCCGACTGCCGCATCCACGACATCCCGGAGAACGCGGTCGATCTGCGCTCGCGCTCCGTGCTCACGCTGACCCGCACGACGGTTCGTCAGTTCGGGCGCAACGGCCTGTCGGTGTGGGACCCGGGCACGCGCGTGGACGCCAACCAGTGCGAGATCTTCGACAGCACGGGCGACTACCCGGCGGTGTGGGTCAGCGACGGCGCCACCGCGGTGCTGGAGTCCTGCCGGGTGCACGACGTGCCGGACGCCCTGTTCGTCCTGGACCGCGGCTCGCGCGCGGACGTCGTCGACAGCGACCTGACCCAGGTCCGCAACACGGCCGTGTCGGTGAGCGACGGCGCGACCGCGCAACTCGACGACTGCCGCATCCGGGACGCCGCGACGGGCGCCTGGTTCCGCGACCACGGCAGCGGCGGCACCCTGAGCAACTGCACCATCGACGCCACCCAGACCGGCGTGATCGTCACCAAGGGCGCGGACCCCACCATCGAACGCTGCACCGTCGACTCCCCCGCCGAAGCGGGCTTCTATGTGTCGGCGGGCGGCCGCGGCAGCTTCGTGGGCTGCCGGGTGACCGGCAGCGGCGGCTACGGCTTCCATGTGATCGACGGCAGCCGTACGACGCTGCGCAAGTGCCGCACGGAGCGGTGCGCGCGCGGTGGGTACGAGTTCGCGGAGGGCAGCGAAACGGCCCCCGGTTCGGGCCCGGTCGTCGAGGACTGCACCAGCGACGAGAGCGCGGGCCTCAGGCCGCCCGCGGCCCGGGAGACCGCCGTACAGCAGACCGCCCAGTCACCGGGCCTGCTGGGCGCGATCCCTGGGCAGCGCAGCACCGAGCAGGAGCCTCTGCTCGGTGCTGCGCAGCCCTCGCAGCCCGAGCAGCCGGCACGGACGTCGAAGGCCGTGCTGGGTGAACTGGACGCGCTGGTGGGCCTGGAGAGCGTCAAGCGTGAGGTGCGGGCGCTGACCGACATGATCGAGGTGGGCCGACGCCGACAGCAGGCGGGCCTCAAGGCGGCCTCCGTCAAGCGGCATCTGGTCTTCACCGGCTCCCCCGGCACCGGCAAGACGACCGTGGCCCGGCTCTACGGCGAGATCCTCGCCTCCCTCGGTGTGCTGGAGAAGGGGCATCTCGTCGAGGTGTCGCGGGTCGACCTGGTCGGCGAGCACATCGGCTCGACGGCGATCCGCACCCAGGAGGCCTTCGACAGGGCGCGCGGCGGTGTGCTGTTCATCGACGAGGCGTACGCGCTGTCGCCGGAGGACTCGGGCCGGGACTTCGGCAAGGAGGCCATCGACACGCTGGTCAAGCTGATGGAGGACCACCGGGACGCGGTCGTGGTGATCGTCGCGGGCTACACGGCCGAGATGGAGCGGTTCCTTTCGGTCAACCCCGGTGTGGCGTCCCGTTTCTCACGGACCATCACCTTCAGCGACTACGAGCCCGACGAACTGCTGCGGATCGTCGAGCAGCAGGCCGAGGAGCACGAGTACCGGCTGGCGCCGGGCACCGCGGAGGCGCTGCTGAAGTACTTCACGGCACTCCCGAAGGGCCCGGCGTTCGGCAACGGCCGGACCGCACGCCAGACCTTCGAGGCGATGGTGGAGCGGCATGCGGGCCGGGTCGCCCAGGTCGACGAGCCGAGCACGGACGATCTGACCCTGCTCTACGCCGAGGACCTGCCCGAGTCACCCTGAGGTAGCGGTTCGGGGCGTGGACCGGGCAGCTCCGAGCGCAGGCGGGCCAGCAGCCGTTCCCGTTCCTCGGCGAAGGCCGGGTCGGCCTGGTAGTCGCCGTGGCCCAGGATCGGGGCGGGCAGCGGGTGCCGTGCGGTGCGGCCGTAGGCGAGGGGGTCCTTCAGCGGTGCGCGGTCCACTTCGGGGCCGCAGTCGCCGGACAGCCGGACCGGGCCGCCGATGGGGTCGGTGAGCCGGTACAGATTGCGCCAGCAGTCGACGTCGTGGTGCAGGGAGCTGAGCGCGGCGGGCCCGAAGTGGGCCGGGAACCAGCGGCCGTAGAGGCGCTCGAGCGGGGAGCCGTAGGTCAGCAGGGCGACCCGTCTGCGGACCGACGGCTTCAGCTGCCAGGCCGCGGCGGCCGCGAGCACACTGCCCTGGGAGTGTCCGGAGAGCACGAGGCGGCCGCCCGTGGCACGCGTCCAGGTCGCCATCCGCCAGGTCAGGTCGGGCACCGCGCGCTCCGCGTAGCAGGGCGGGGCGAAGGGGTGGGCGGCGCGCGGCCAGAAGGTGCCGACGTCCCACAGGATACCGATGGTGCGCCGGGCGGAGGCGTCCTTGTAGGCGCGCCTGCCCCAGGTGACGAAGAGTATGAAGCCCAGGCCGATCAGCCAGGAGCCCAGCGCCTGGGCGGTCTGTGCGGCGCCGTGCACGAAGGCCAAAGCGTGCTGTGCGGCCTCGCCGGGCGCCTTTTCGGTGATCTTCGCACCCAGGAGGGCTCCGGCGCCCAGCAGCAGGGTCGTGGCGGAGGTGACGGCGACGACGAGGGGGCCTCGGTCGGTGAGTGCGGCCAGCGCGCGGGTGGTGGCGATGCGGCGGGTGCGCGCCGCGTCCTTCGGTTCGCCGGGGTAGTCGAGTTCGACGGTGCCCAGTTCGGTGCGGCGCAGCAGCCAGGCCCGCCGGCCGAGCCCGGCGCAGAAGACGAGCAGGACGAGGAGGAGTACGGGGATCACGGACGCCTGCCAGGTCAGCAGGACAGGCGGGCCGTCGATGGAGGTCCCGGTGCCGTCCAGCCAGTCGGACACCCGCTGGGAGACGCCACCGGACATCACCCCGCCGAGGGCGCAGGCCAGCATGGCGACGGCGGGTCCGCCCTGGCCGCTCAGCACGGTGCGGGCATCGGGGTGGCTGCGGTGGAGCAGGTGTGCGACCACCGCGAGGGCGATCACCAGTAAGCCCTGGACCAGGGCGAGGGCGCCGAAGGTGGTGCCGCCGCCGGGCAGCAGACCGGCCGACTGCCAGCCGGGACGCTCCCAGCCGGCGTACACCGTGCACAGCAGCAGGAGGAGGAGCGCGGTCAGCGGCAGGCGTCGTACGAGGTGCTCGTCGAGTTCCTGGTCGACGCGGTTCTCGGTGCGGCCCCGGCGGCAGACCACCCACAGCACGACTGCGGCGGTGGCGACGAGCGCGATCTCCAGGAGCCGGCCCACGGTGTCGAGTGCCGCCGGGCCGCCGGGCCTGCGGTCGAAGCGGGCCGCGGAGGAGGCGACCGCCGCGGCCACCGTCAGCAGGCCCGCCGCCGTGTGCGCGGCGCGCAGCCGGGCGACCAGCCGGCGGCCGTACCAGAAGCCGGGCCGGCCCAGGGCGGTGCGGCCGGTGTCCTCGTCGGGTTCGGGCCGGCGGTCGATCGGCTGCTGGGACTCGTACGCGCTCCAGGTGCGGTGGGAGAGGTACCACAGCAGGGCGGTGAGCGCTGCGGGTACCGCGGCCGCGACGGCGAGCCGTCGGCCTGGCCTGCTCCACCAGCCGTTCTGCGACACCTCGGGCGACAGGAAGCCCAGCCAGGAGTGCCGCTCGGCGCACGCGCGCGTGCCCGCGCACTGCCAGGCCGCCAGGTCCAGGGCGACCTCGCAGGCCGCCGCGACCAGCAGCACCGTCAGCGTCAGGCCCGCCAGCCGCACCAGCAACCCGTACAGGCGGACCGTGCGCCGGTGGCCGCGGGCGGTGGGCCGCATCCAGTGGGCGAGGTTGACCACCATGAACGGCAGGAGCAGCAGCCACAGGGCCCGCGCGCTGTTGCCGGAGGTGAGATTGCACCAGACGTAGGCCTCCGGCACCGGTCTGCCGCGGTAGTCCTCGGGTCTGCTCTCCGCGTCGACGTCCTCGGCGCGCCGGAAGACGGCCGCCGTGTCGTCGCCGGTGATCCGCACCGTGCGCGGATCACCGAGCATCTCCTGGGGCGTGGTGCCGCCCACGCCGTGGACCAGGAGTTCCAGGGCGATCGCGGATCTCTCGGGTCCCTGGACGGGACCGCTGGTCGGGACACGTTCCTGTGCACGTTCCACTGTTCGCACTTCCCCCGTGACGCGCCGTCTTCTTGTCACCGTGCGGGCACCAGGATCTCCGCTCGGACGGCGGCGTACACCCGTGAACACGGAATCTCCCCGATCCGGGTGATCTGCGGGGCACAGAAGGGGCATTGGTGACATGCGCGCGTCGGGCAGATGGCGTCCTGGGGGCCCACCCGTGCAAGGATGGGACGTCCGCGCACCGGGGCAGGGAAGAATGTCCTTGTCGGAGCAGGTGCGCAGGGCGTGTCGGACGGCTTGAGGCGAAAGGACCGGAGCGTACGTGAGCGAGAATCAGAACCTCCTCGCGGAGCAGCGGCGCGCCCTGATCCTGGACGAGGTCCGGCGCCGGGGCGGGGTCCGTGTCAACGAGCTGACCCGCAAACTCGGCGTGTCGGACATGACGGTGCGCCGCGACCTGGACGCGCTGTCCCGCCAGGGCGTACTGGAGAAGGTGCACGGCGGCGCGGTGCCGGTCGTGGAGGCGAGCACGCACGAGCCTGGCTTCGAGGCCAAGTCGGGCCTCGAGCTGACGGCCAAGGAGGACATCGCGCGCTCGGCGGCCCAGCTGGTGGCGCCGGGTACCGCCATCGCCCTGTCGGGCGGTACGACGACGTATGCGCTGGCCCACCATCTGCTGGACGTGCCGGACCTGACCGTCGTGACGAACTCGGTGCGGGTGGCCGACGTCTTCCACGCGGCGCAGCGCACCTCCGGCCCCCGGCAGGGTGCGGCCACAGTGGTGCTGACCGGCGGGGTGCGCACGCCCTCCGACTCGCTGGTGGGGCCGGTGGCCGACCAGGCGATCGCGGCGCTCCACTTCGACGTGCTGTTCCTCGGTGTGCACGGCATATCGGTAGAGGCCGGCCTGTCGACGCCGAACCTCGCGGAGGCCGAGACCAACCGGCGCCTGGTGCAGTCGGCACGGCGGGTCGTGGTGGTCGCCGACCACACCAAGTGGGGTGTCGTGGGCCTGAGTTCGTTCGCGGCACTGGAGCAGGTCGACACGCTGGTGACGGACGCGGGCCTGGCGGGCGACGCGCGCGAGGAGATCTCCGAGCATCTGCGCCGGCTGGTCGTGGTGGGCGAGTCGGAGAGCTGACCCCTCGGGGCACTGCTGACATCTGACGGGTCGCCAGCTATCGTGACCACGCCCCGGTCAACCACCCTTCTCTGTCAAGGGGGTTCGCGCTCATGGCTCACCGTCTGCGTCCCGTAGGGCTCGACTTCGTCGACACCGCACCCGTGCGCCTGGTCTTCGCCCAGGAGGTCTCCGCATCCCCCGAGGCGGTCTTCCACGCCCTCAACGACGACGTGGCGGGGTGGGCGGAATGGTTCGCTGCCGTGACGCACGCGCGGTCCCTCGACGACGGCGCCGGGCGCGACATCCGGCTCAAGGGCGGCGGGCGCTTCCGGGAGACGGTCCTCGCGGCGAAGGAGGCGGAGGTGTACGCCTACCGGGTCGACGTCACCAACGCACCGGGCGCCCGCGCCCTCGCCGAGGAATGGCGGCTGCTACCGGCCGGGACGGGCACTCGCGTGCAGTGGACCTTCGCCGCGGACGGCACGGCACCGTTCCGGCTCGTGGTGAAGGCGGCACGGGCGGGGCTCGGTCGGGCGTTCCGGGACGCGGTGGTCTCGTTGGACCGTCGGCTCACCCGCCAGAGCTGAGCAGGCCAGGTCCGCTGCGGTTCAACCGCGCCACTTCAAGGGCGCGGGGCTTTGTCGATCTGCGGCTCCGCCGCGCGGGCGCGACCAGCCACGACGCAGCCGCAGCCGATCGACGGCACCATGCCACACGCCGGCGCGCGCCCAGTCACTCAGCAGGACCAGACGCCAGTCTCCAGCAAAGCATCGATCGCCGCCGAGTACGGATCGATGTCCAGCCCCTGCTCGGAGAGCCACGCATCCGAGTAGTACTTGTCCAGGTACCGGTCCCCCGGATCGCACAACAGCGTCACCACGCTCCCCTGCCGCCCCTCGGCCACCATCTCGGCAACGATCTTCAGCGCGCTCCACAGTCCGGTGCCCGTGGAGCCGCCCGCCTTGCGGCCGATGGCCTGCTCCAGCGCCCGTACTGCGGCGACACTGGCGGCGTCGGGGACCTTCATCATCCGGTCGATGGCGCCCGGCACGAAGCTGGGCTCCATACGGGGCCGGCCGATGCCCTCGATGCGCGAGCCGCAGTCGCTGGTGACGTCCGGATCGCCGGTGGTCCAGCCCTCGAAGAAACACGAGTTCTCCGGATCGGCCACACAGATGCGGGTGTCGCGCTGTGTGTAGTGCACGTAGCGCGCGAGGGTCGCCGAGGTGCCGCCGGTGCCGGCCGTCGCCACGATCCACGCGGGCTCCGGGAACCGCTCCAACTCCAGCTGACGGAAGATGGATTCGGCGATGTTGTTGTTGCCGCGCCAGTCCGTGGCCCGTTCGGCGTAGGTGAACTGGTCCATGTAATGGCCGCCGGTCTCCACCGCGAGGCGGGCCGACTCGTCGTACATCTTGCGGGAGTCGTCCACGAAGTGGCACTGCGCGCCGTGGAACTCGATCAGGCGGACCTTCTCGGCACTCGTCGTGCGCGGCATGACGGCGATGAAGGGCACGCCGATCAGCTTCGCGAAGTAGGCCTCGGAGACGGCCGTCGAGCCGCTGGACGCCTCGATCACCGGGCGGCCCGGCCGGATCCAGCCGTTGCACAGTCCGTAGAGGAAGAGCGAGCGGGCGAGCCGGTGCTTGAGACTGCCGGTCGGGTGGGTCGACTCGTCCTTCAGGTACAGGTCGATCCCCCACTTCTCGGGCAGCGGGAAGCGGAGCAGATGCGTGTCGGCCGAGCGGTTGGCATCGGCCTGGACCTTGCGGACGGCTTCTTTCAGCCAGTCGCGGTAGGCGGCGTCGCTGTGGTCGACATCGAGGGTCTTGCCGGTCCGGGTCTGCTGGGGGGTGCTCACGACGGGTGCTCCTTAGGCTGTGCGCCGACGGCGCGCAGCGCGGCCGACGCACCGATCATAAACACCTTCCGCACGCTTCTCACCTGCATAAACGCATCTTTGAGCATCCCAAAGAACACCCTGGGGCCGGGGGCCGGGCGGAGGTGGGGGCGCATTCGCGCAAGTGCTCCGGGCGCCCGCCCCGAGCGTGTCGTGCGTACTGGTGCCAGAGGTCGGGTGGGGGCAGACTGCACCGAACGGGGGCGCACACTGGATCAGGACACGAGCTGGATCACGCTCCGCGCAGGAGTACGGTCCAGCGCAGCGGACGGCCACAAGGGGGCGGCATGGCGGAGCCGGAGTTCACGGCGACGGGCGTGCGGATCGGCAAGCGGCTGCGTTCGCTCACCCGGGCCGGGCAGGTCCGGATCAGCGACGGCAGACTCGCGCTGCTCACCAGTTACGGCACCGAGATCGACAGCGCGCCGGTGCAGGCGGTGCGCGCCTCCAAGCCCTGGTTCGCCGCGGAGGACCGGGCCCTCGCGGACCTCAACGGCAAGCGGTACCTGCTCACCCTGGGCGATCACGACCCCGCGCCGGGCGAGCCGGGGCCGCCCGCGGCGCGCCGCTTCATCGAGGCCGTACGCAAAGCGGCGGGGCGGGGCGGCTGACAGGGCACACAGGACGGCGGCGGGCACGCACCCGCGTGGTCGGTGGAACCGATCGCGAGTTGCGGTCCCGCGCCCCCTGGGTCACGCTGTTCTCACGTCACTCTGGGTTTACCGGCGATAACGCTGCGAACCAGCCCGCCGGGCACGACGGCAGGTGGCCAGGCCCTCAGGCACCTGCTGGATCCGTACTCCGTGTTCTTCCGGACCTCTTAAGTCGGGGAGTCGCAGCCGTGATCAGTCACCCAAGCAGGCACTGCACGGTAGAGCTGCAAGCCCTGCCGTCGCGGATCGGCCAGGTCCGCAGAATCGTCTCTGCGCAGTTGCGCTACTGGCATCTGGACGCCCTCATCGACCGGGCCGCGCTCGGTGTGACGGAGCTGTTGACCAACGTCCACCTGCACGCCCAGCCGGACAAACAGTGCACCGTGGAGATAGAGCTCGTGCTGGACCGGCTCATGGTCTCCGTGCACGACCACGACCCCCGCCTGCCCGAGGTACGGGACGTCGAAGCCTCCGCCACCACCGGGCGCGGGCTGGCCATGGTCGCCGCGGTGAGCGAGAGCTGGGGGGCGCGCCCGGACGGCGACTCGGGCAAGGTCGTCTGGTTCGCACTGCCCACCACACCCGCTCCGGTGGCCGCCCCGGCCCGCCCGCCACGCCGTACGGCCGACACGCCGGCCCGCCGGCTGGTGGAGCTCGAGCACGCGGCCGACAGCCACAGGCCCACGCACGCTCCCGCCCGGTCCGCCGTTCCCGGCTGACCGGGCGGTGACCGTATGTGATGGTCGGTCGCCTTCGGGGCGCCTCAGTCGGTGTCGAGACGGCGATCGTGCTCAGCGCTTCGCGCCTCCGCGCGTTCGCCGTCTCGACACCGACGCGCCCCTGCGGCTCCCTCCCGGCCGGTGTCCGGCGGTGCGGTGGGCGTTGGAGGGCCTGTGCCGTTGAGCCGGTTTGGCCGTCGAAGTGCTGTTGGGCAAGGCGGCTCGACGGCCTTGTTGCCGACCGGAGGTCACTCCGTGGCGATGGCCCGCAGTACATCCAGGCGTGCCGCCCGTCGGGCCGGGCGCAGGCCTGCCAGGGCGCCGGCTGCCAGGCCCACCAGGGCCACGATCGCGAGCTGCACGGGCGGGACCACGAAGGCGAAGGCACTGTCGCCGGCGCCGTCCGACGCCTTGACCAGGACCCAGCCGAGGAAGGCGCCCAGGCCGAGGCCGCCGACCGTGCCGAAGGCGGCCACGAGGACCGACTCCCAGCGGACCATGGCGCGCAGTTGGGGGCGGGTCTGGCCGACGGCCCTGAGCAGGCCCAGTTCGCGGGTGCGTTCGTGGATCGCCAGGGTCAGGGTGTTGGCGATGCCGAGCAGCGCGATGAGGACCGCGAGGGCGAGCAGGGCGTAGACGAGCGTCAGCATCATGTCGATGCCGCCGGCCGAGGACTGCGCGTACTCGCTGCGGGTCTGGACCTCGGGGTTGCCGTACCGGTCGGCGACCTTCTGCACGGCGGCCTTGCCCGCGTCCGTGCTCACGCCGTCCTTGAAGGAGACGGCGACGAGGGTGTCGGAGTCCTGGGTGCGGTGCGGGGCCCAGGCGGCGCGGGTGATGACGTAGTCGCCGGCGAGTTCGGACCGGCCGTAGACGGCGCGGACGGTGAAGGCCTGCGTTTTGCCGTCGGTGAAGGTGAGTTGGGTCCTGTCACCGGTGGTGAGGTGTTGTTTGTCGGCTTCCGCCCTGGTGAGGGCGATGCCGTCGGTGCCGAGGGCGTGGAGTGAACCATCGACCTTGCCGAGGTCGAAGGTGCGTTCCAGGGCGACGGGGTCGGTGACGGTCAACGCCCGTCCCCTGCCGTCGACTTTCGCCACTCCGCGGCCGAGGCCCACGGCCGTGTCGACCCCGGGGAGTTGTTGTATCGCTCCGGCGAGCCGGGGGCTCAGGCCGCTGCCGCCCGCGCCGAAGGAGGGTGTGCTGACGGCGACGTCTCCGGCGAAGGACCGGGACACGGTCTGGTCCATGGTGGCCTTCAGCGAGGCACCGAAGACGGTGAAGAGGGAGACGACGGCCACGCCGATCATCAGGGCGCTCGCGGTGGCGGCCGTCCGTCTGGGGCTGCGCAGGGCGTTGCGGCGGGCGAGGCCGCCGGTGACGCCGCGGAGTTTGTCGAGGGGGCCGCCGAGGATGCGTACGGCCGTGGTCGAGGCGACCGGGCCGAGGACCACGAACGCCACCAGGGCCAGCACGGCGCCGAGTCCCGCCATCCAGAGGGACGGTGAGACGAGCACTCCGCTGAGCGTGGTGGCGACCGCGAGTGCAGCGAGGCCCGTGCCGGTGACGGCGCGGGTGCGGGAGGCGCCGGAGGTGTCGACGGCCGTCTCGCGCAGCGCGGCCAGCGGGGCGGTGCGGCCGGCGCGTGCGGCGGGCAGCAGCGCCGAGCCCAGGCAGACCACGATGCCGACCGCGAGCGGAAGCGTCATGGACAGGGCGCTGATGACCAGGTTGCCGTCGGGGAAGGGGAATCCGATCGCCGGGAACAGGGCCTGCAGCCCGGCGGCGATGCCGATGCCGCCCGCGAGGCCCGCCGCCGAGGCGGTCACGGCGACGGCGGTGGCCTCGATCAGGGTCGTGGCGGTGACCTGGCGGCGGGAGGCGCCGAGGGCGCGCAACAAGGCGTTCTCGCGGGTGCGTTGGGCGACTACGATCGCGAAGGTGTTGTGGATGGAGAAGGTCGCGACGAGGAGGGCGATGCCGGAGAAGACGAGGAGGAAGGTGGTGAAGAGGGTCAGGAACTGGCTGGAGATCATGTCGGTGTTCTCCTGGGCCGACGCCTGACCGGTGATGGCCTCAACTCCCTTGGGGAGTACGGGGGTCAGGCGGTCGACGAGTTCCTTCTCGCTGACGCCGGGGCCCGCCCGCACCTTGATGCTCGCCGCCTCGCCAGGGCGGGCGGTGAGGTATTTCTCGGCGTCGGCGCGGGTCATGCCGGTGAAGGTCACCTGTGCCATGCCGTCCTCGCCGCCGAAGGTCGCGAGGCCGACGATGGTCACCTTGACCGGGTCGGGGGTTCGGAGGGTGGTGGTGTCGCCGATCTTCAGGTTGCCCTTTTTCGCGGCGCCGCGGTTGACGACGACCTCGCCGGAATGCTGCGGGGCGCGGCCCTCGGCCAGCTGGTAGGGGTTGAGCTCGGCGTCGGCGATCCAGTTGCCGGCGAGGGTGGGTGGGCCCTTGCCGCCGATGGGCTTGCCGTTCTTGCCGACGAGCTGGCCGGCGCCCTCGATGTCGGGTGCGGCGGCCGCGACACCGGGCACCCGCTCGAGGGTGTTCACCAGGGTCGTGTCGACCGGCTGGCGCACGCCCTGGCGCTCGCCCGGTGTGGTGATGGCGTCCGCGCTGCGTACGACGGCGCCCGTGCCTTTGGTCGCGTTGCCGAACATCGAGTCGAAGCCGGCGCGCAGCGTGTCGCCCATGACGAGGGTGCCGGCCAGGAAGGCGACGCCGAGGAACACGGCGAGAAAGGTCCCGGCGAAGCGCCGCTTGTGGGCGCGCAGGGAGGACACGCTCAGGCGTACGGAGGCGTTCATGAGGCCACCTCGAAGGCTTTCATGCGGTCCAGGACCCTGTCGGCGGTCGGGGATTCCATACGGTCGACCAGGCGTCCGTCGGCGAGGAAGACGACCTCGTCGGCATGGGCGGCGGCCACCGGGTCGTGGGTGACCATGACGACCGTGCGGGAGGTCTGGCGCACCGCGCGGCCGAGCAGTCCGAGGACCTCCTCGCCGGAGCGGGAGTCGAGGTTGCCCGTGGGCTCGTCGGCGAAGACGACGTCGGGCTGCCCGGCGAACGCCCGTGCCACGGCGACGCGTTGCTGCTGGCCGCCGGAGAGTTCGGCGGGCCGGTGGCGGAGGCGGTCGCGCAGGCCGACGCCATCGATGAGCGCCTCGATCCACTCGGGGTCGCCTTTGCCGCCGGCGAGGTCCAGCGGCAGCGTGATGTTCTCCGCGACGCTCAGCGTCGGCACCAGGTTGAACGCCTGGAAGACGAAGCCGACGCGGTCGCGGCGCAGCAGGGTCAGGCGGCGGTCGTCGAGGCCGCCCAGATCGGTGTCACCGATGTACGCGGTGCCCGCGCTGAGGGTGTCGAGGCCGGCCGCGCAGTGCATCAGGGTGGACTTTCCGGAGCCCGAGGGCCCCATGATCGCGGTGAAGCGGCCGGCCGGGAAGTCGACGCTCACCCCGTCCAGGGCCCTCACCTCGGTGTCGCCGCGGCCGTACACCTTCACGGCGTCGACGACCCGGGCGGCCGTACGGAGGGCGGTCGTGGTGGTCATGCCGCACCGCCCTTGGTCCGGCCGAACTGCTCGTCGAGTACGGACAGTCGGCGCCAGTACTCGTCCTCGTCGATCTCACCTGACGCGAAGCGGCGGCCGAGCACGGCCAGGGGTGAGTCGCCGGAGGGGCGGGTGTCCCCCATGGCCCGCCACGGGCCGCCGCGGCCGCGCCACACGGTGCGGCGCAGGACGGTCACGACGCCGATCACGACGGCCGCCCAGATCAGCGGGAAGAAGAGGATCCACGGGCCGGGGCCGCCGTGCCAGTCTGCGAAGGTCTGCATCTCGGGTCATCTCCTGGGTGGGTCTGTGGTGCGTCTTGTGGTGATGGCTCGAGGCTCCCGCCGGGGAGGGGCCCGGGTCGTCGTACGGCCAGCGGCAGTGCGCGTACCTCCCGGGGAGTAGGCGGGGTCCTGGCCGCTGCTTCCCCAAAGGGCTCGACTTCTGTAACTACTAGTATGTACAGTCAGTGCATGAGCACCTCGGAGAGCACCTCGGACCGGCTGATCGAGTCCACCCGTGAGCTGCTGTGGGAGCGCGGTTACGTGGGCACCAGCCCCAAGGCGATCCTGGAGCGCTCGGGCGCCGGACAGGGCAGCATGTACCACCACTTCAAGGGCAAGCCGGATCTCGCGCTGGCGGCGATCCGGCGGACGGCCGAGGAGTTGCGGGCTACCGCCGAAGGAGTACTGGGCGGGCCGGGAACGCCGTACGAGCGCATCGAGGCGTATCTGCGGCGCGAGCGTGACGTGCTGCGCGGCTGCCCCGTCGGGCGGCTGACGATGGATCCGGACGTCATCGCCAGCGACGAACTGCGCGCACCGGTCGACGAGACGCTCGACGCGATCCGCGAGCTGATCGCCGGGATCGTCGAAGAGGGCAAGGAGCAGGGCCAGTTCGCGCCCTCGCTGGACGGCGAGGAGATCGCCTCGACCGTCCTCGCGACCGTCCAGGGCGGCTATGTCCTCGCCCGCGCCTCCGGCTCACCCGCCGCCTTCGACGCCGGCGTCCGAGGGCTGCTCTCCCTTCTCGCCCCGCGTTAGGAGTTCAGGTCCGTGCGCATCACCAGGAAACGCCCCGACACCAGGCAGGGCCCGGCGGAGAACTTCACCGGCTCGGTGTGGCTCGACGAGATAGCCACGCCCGCGGCCCCGTCGCGACTGCGCATGTTCAACGTCCACTTCGCGCCCGGCGCCCACACCGCCTGGCACCGCCATCCGCACGGTCAGGTGCTGCACGTCCTGGAGGGCGAGGGGTTCGTGCAACGCAAGGGCGGCGCGCCGGAGTCGATCCGCGCGGGTGACACCGTGTGGATCGAGCCGGAGGAATGGCACTGGCACGGCGCCGGGCCGCGCACCTTCATGACGCATCTCGCGGTCGTCGAGGCCGCCGAGGACGGCACCACCACGGAGTGGGACGCGCACGTCGGGCCCGAGGACTACCCCGCGAGCGGCTCTTCTGCCTGAGGAGGCATCCGATGCACGCCATGCAGTACGAGTTGACGCTGCCCGCCGACTACGACACGGGCATCATCCGCGGCCGTGTCGCCCGTATCGGGCATCTGCTGGACGACTGGGAGGGCCTGGGCTTCAAGACGTATCTCCTGCGGGAGCGCGGCGTGAACGGCTCACCGGTCAACCAGTACGCGCCGTTCTACCTGTGGAACACCATGGAGGGTATGAACACCTTCCTGTGGGGCGGCGCCTTCCAGGGGCTCAGCAACGACTTCGGGCGGCCGTCGGTGCGGCAGTGGACCGGATTGGCCTACGAGGAGGGCGGCGCGCCAGGCTCACCGGCGCGGTTTGCGGTGCGGCGCCGTCAACCGGTGCCCGAGGGCGTGGTGTTGGCCGACATCATGGCGGACGCGGCGCAGGAGACCGCGCGGATGGCCGGCGAGGACGGCACGGTGCTCGCGGCGGCGGCCGTGGACTCGAGCCGTTGGGAGCTGGTCCACTTCTCGCTGTGGGAGCACGACACGCCGAAGGCCGACGGCGATGTGTTCGAGGTGCTGCAACTGTCGGCGCCGGGGCGTGCGAAGTTGCCGCGCGGGCGGCAGTGGTGAGCGGCGTCCGTACAGTGCTGGGGGATGTGCGGCCCGAGGACCTCGGGGTGTGCAATGCGCACGACCATCTGTTCCTCCGCAGCCCGCAACTGCCCGGCCAGGAGTTGAGCGACGCCTCAGCCGCGCGGGCCGAGTTGGAGGCGTTCCGTGCGGCGGGCGGATCGAGCGTCGTCCAGTGGACCCCGCTGGGCATGGGCCGTCGGGCCGCCGACCTGCCCCTCCTCTCCCGAGCGGCCGGTGTGCACGTGGTCTGCGCGACCGGACTGCACCAGGCCGCCCACTACACGCCTGAGTTGCTCGACGAGCTGCGCGGCAAGCTGGCCGACGTCTTCGTCTCCGAACTCACCGAAGGCATCGGCACGTCGGGCGTCCGCGCCGGGCTCGTCAAGGTGGCCGGCGGCTTCCATGCGCTCGACGCCCACGCCCGCTGGACCATGACCGCGGCGGCCGAGGCCCACCACGCCACGGGGGCGCCGATCGCCGTGCACCTGGAAATGGGCACGGGCGCACTCGACGTACTGGACCTGCTGTGCGGCGAGTTGGGTGTCCCACCGGAGCGTGTGATCCTCGGCCACCTCAACCGCTCCCCCGACCTCGTGGTCCAGCGCCAGGCTGCGGAGGCGGGCTGCTGGCTGGCCTTCGACGGCCCGTCCCGTGCCCATCACGCCACGGACTGGCGCATGCCGGACGCGGTACGGGCCCTTGCGGAGGCGGGTTTCGGGCACCGGCTGTTGCTCGGTGGGGACACGGTGGCCGCAGGGGCGCGGTCGGTCGACGGCGGACCTGGGATGCCGTACCTGCTGCGCAGAGTCCGCCCGCGGCTCGCGCGGGAGCTGGGCGGGGAACTGATGAACCGCGTCCTGACGGAGAACCCCGGCCGGGCGTTCGCCGTCGAGTGGCGCTGAGCGGAACGGAGGACCACCGCCCATGCCCTTGGTCCGTATCGACGCACTGGGAGCCGATCCGGCACGCCTCGACGCGCTCGGCCGAGCCGTGCACGAGGCGTTGGTGGAGACGCTCGGCATCCCCGGCGACGACCACTTCCAGATCCTGACCGGGCACGACGGCACCAACAGCACACTGCGGTACGGCAGTTACCTCGGCGTGCAGCGCGACGACGGCATCGTCTATGTCGCGATCACGATGCGCTCCGGCCGCACCGCTGCTCAGAAACGGGCGTTGTACCGACGGATCGTCGAACTCGCCCAGGCCCACGCGGGGACCGAGCCGCGGAACGTTTTCGTCACCGTGACCGAGAACGGGCCGGCCGACTGGTCGCTCGGTCACGGGGCGGCGCAGTACCTGGATGCGGCCTGCTCCTGACCGGTCGCATCAACGGCAGAGCTCGTCCAGGTCCTCGCAGAAGGTCGGGAACTCGGCCTGCGCCTCGGCGACGATCTCCCGGGCGGTCCGGCGCGGGGTGCCGGCGTGCCGCTCGGCCAGTTCCGCCAGCGTCGGGTTCGGGCGGGACTCGCGCTGCTCGTACTCGATGACCTCCATCGGGCCCAGTCCGTCGGCCAGCACCCACAGGAAGTCGGAGAGGTTTCCGGCGATGACGCCCCGCTCCCCCTCCGACCCCAGGAACACCACGGGCTGTTCGGCGAGGGGCCGGCCGGGACGCGCGCACCAGAGGGCGGCGAGGCCTCCGGTGCCGTCCTGGCCGAAGACCCGGTAGGCGTCGCCGTCCAGTTCGTGGTTGCCGGTCCAGTGCCGGATCCAGTCGGTGGTCTCCTCCGCGGAGTCGAACGCGTCATAGGGCTCGAAGTCGATGCCCTCGCCGTCGTCGTAGTCGAACTCCACCCCGGCCACGGCGGCCAGGGCGGACGGAAAGCGGCGGTCGTCGCCGATCGTCTCGATCATGCCCGCAGGCTAGCCGCCGCCACTGACAACGCCCCTGGGAGACGGAGATGCGTGCATTCAGGGCAGCAGGGAGTCGACGTCCTCGATGACGGACTCGTTGACGATCTCCAGGGGTGGCCGCGTTCGGCGAACTCGTCGACCTGGGCGGTCATGGTGGCGACGAAGACTGAACCGGACGGCCTCGAAGGGCTGTTGACGCTGGTCGCCCTGGGCTGCGGCACGGGCGTGGTCCCCCGGCTCGTACTGGAGCACAGTGCGGTGCGCGACCGGCGGGCGGTGGTTCCCGCGGATCCGCCGCCGGAGCCGTTCCCGAGGCGGGCTGTGCGTACGGCGGGCGGATCTGCGGCGGCCGTTGGTGGCGGCGCTGTGGAGCCTGTGAGCCGAGGGCCGGGGATCAGCCGAGCTTGGCGTACTCGACGGCGATGCGCGCGCCGAGCCGGGCGTTGTTCTTGACCAGGGCGATGTTGGTGCGCAGGCTCTCGCCGCCGGTGAGCTCGACGATCCGGCCGAGGAGGTAGGGGGTGGTGTCCTTGCCGGTGATGCCGGCCTTGTCCATCTCGGCGAGGGCCTGGGCGATGACGCCGTCCATGCGCTCGGCCGGGACCTCCTCGTCCTCGGGCACGGGGTTGGCGATGCTGACGCCGCCGGGGATGCCGAGGTCCCAGCGGGCGTGCATCACGGCGGCGATCTCGGCGGGCGAGTCCACGCGCATGGGCGAGGTGAAGCCGCTGCGACGCGAGTAGAACGCCGGGAACTCGTCCGTGCCGTAGGTCAGGACCGGCACGCCCAGGGTCTCCAGCGTCTCCAGGGTCAGGCCGATGTCGAGGATGCTCTTGACGCCCGCGCTGATCACCGCGACGCCGGTCGCGGCCAACTCCGTCAGGTCGGCGCTGATGTCGAACGTCGTCGGCGCGCCGCGGTGCACGCCGCCGATGCCTCCGGTGACGAACGTACGGATGCCGGCGAGCGCGGCCAGCCGCATGGTCGCGGCGACCGTCGTCGCGCCGTGGGCGCCGCGCGCGATGACATAGGCGAGGTCGCGGACGCTGGCCTTGGTGACGTCCGGAGCGGTCGCGAGGAGTTCCAGGTCCGCCTGGGTCAGCCCGATGTGGGGCCGGCCGTGCAGGACGGCGATCGTGGCAGGGACGGCGCCGCCCTCGCGGATGATCTGCTCGACCTCCACGGCCATCTGCACGTTCTGCGGGTACGGCATGCCGTGACTGATGATCGTCGACTCCAGCGCCACGACGGGACGCCCGTCGCGCAGCGCCTCGCGGACCTCGTCGGTCAGCACGAGACGCGGATGCGGGACGGGGGTCGCGGGAGTCGGGGCGGGGGTGGGCGTGATCATTTCTGGCTCCGCATCGGATCGTTCAGGTCGTTCGGATCGTTCGAGTCGGTCGGCTCGTTCGGTTCGGTCGGGTCGGTCAGCGCGTCCTCGACCAGACGCGGGGTCAGGTCGGGGCGTACCGTCGCCGGGCTCTGCACCGTCAGGGCCGCGGCCGCGTGCCCGTAGCGGGCGGCGTCCACCGGGTCGCCGCCTGCCAGCAGGGCGTGGACGAACGCGGCGAGCATCGCGTCCCCGGCGCCGGTGACGTCGGCGACCTCGGCGGGCGGCGCGGGCAGGAAGGTCGCCTCCGCGCCGGCGGTGCTCAGGATGCTGCCGCGCGCCCCGAGCCGTACCCACACATGGCGCACCCCGCGGGCATGCAGTGTGTCGGCAGCGGCCGTCACCTCGGCCTCGCCGTCGCCGACGGGCCGACCCAGCAGGGCCCGTAGCTCGTCGAGGTTCGGGGTGAGGGCGAAGACGGGGCGGCGGGCGGTGAGCAGCGGTGCGAGCAGGGCCGCCTTGGGGGCGCTGACCGGGTCGATCACCACCGGTACGGCGGCGGGCTGCGCGACGTCCATCGCGTGGGCCAGCACCTCGGCGGGCAGATTGCCGTCCAGGACCAGCATGTCGGCGTGGGCGATCAGTTCGCGGGCCGGGTGCAGGTCCTCGGGCGCCAGGGCTTCGGTGGCCGCCATGTCGGCGACCGCCACGACCAGGTCCCCGTCGGCGTCGAGGACCGCCGTGTAGGTCCCCGTCGGGTGGGCGCTGCGGTGCACGTGGTCGAGGCGCACCCCGGCCGCCGCGGTCTCGGCCAGGAGCCGCTCGCCCGCCGCGTCCCGGCCGACGGCGGCGATGAGATGGGTCGGGGTGCCCAGCCGCGCCAGGTTCTCCGCGATGTTGCGGCCGACGCCGCCCGCGGTGGTGCCGGCCCGCCCCGGGTTGCTGGTGCGCTGCCGTACGGGGGCGAGGCTGCGTACCTTCACGTCGACGTTGGCCCCGCCCACGACCACGACGGCGTTCTCCTCGCGGAGGATGTAGCCGCGGCCGAGGATGGCGCCCTTCTTGCCCAGGTTGGACAGGTGCACGTTCACCGCGGCCCGGGTGCTGCCGAGGGCGTCGGCGATCGCCTGCGGCCCGGCCAGCGGGTCGCGGCGCAGCAGCGCGATGATCTCGCGCTCCCGCTGGGTCAACATCATGCTGACAAAGTTAAAGCGCCTTTATCGAAGTAAGCAAGAGGGGATCGTCGGGTCTTGAGCGGCGGTGCGCGTCGTCAGCGGGCGGTCCTGCCGGTGTCGAGCCGGCCCACGCGCTCCACGTTCTCCCGGTCCTCTGCGTCCTGGCTGGGCTGCGCCGCGAACCAGGCGTCGAGGATCTCCTTGAGCAGCGGCTCGGAGGTCAGACGCAGGCTGAGCGCCAGCACATTGGCGTCGTTCCAGCGGCGGGCGCCGTCCGCCGTGTACGCGTCGGTGCACAGGGCGGCCCGTACGCCGGGCACCTTGTTGGCGGCGATGGACGCGCCCGTGCCGGTCCAGCAGCACACGACCGCCTGGTCGGCGCTTCCCTCGGCGACCTCGCGGGCCGCGGCCTCGGAGCACGCGGCCCACTGGGGGTCGTCCCCGGGGCTCAGTGCCCCATGGGGCACGACCTCGTGGCCGCGCCTGCCCAGTTCCGCGACGAGCGAGCGCGCCACGGGTTCGTCCATGTCCGAGGAAACCGAGATCCGCATGTTCCGGAGCCTAACTCCGCCGGGCTCACGCCCCCAGTGCGCGGGTGAGCAGGTCCCGTCGGTTGTGCGTGCCGGTCTTCGCGAACACGGACTTGAGGTGGTCCTGCACGGTGTGCTCGGTGACGTACATGCTGCGGGCCACGGTGTGGCTGTCGGCGCCCTTGGTGAGCAGGCCGAGCAGTTCGCGCTCGCGCGCGCTGAGGGCGAAGGCCCGGCCGAAGACGGCCAGCCGTTCGCCCGGTGCGGCCTCCTCGATGGTGACGGCGATGGTGCGCTGCTCCGGCGGCCCTTCCTCCCCGAGCCGGGCGGCGCGCAGGGTCAGCCACAGCCCGTCGGTGAGGTGCACGCGCGCGCGTGGCGGATGGGTGTCCACGCCCGCCTCCACGGCGAGGAGTTGCGCGGCCACGTTGTAGGCGCCGGCCGGAACGGGTGGCCGCCCCTGCTCGGGCGGCACGAGGACGCGCAAGTAGGCGTGCGTCTCGGGGGTCTGGCCGAGCACGTCGAGACCGGGTGAGAGCAGCAGCACCAGCGGGCCGGGGCGCGTTGTCCGGTGCGGCCGTACGACGAAGGTGGCGGCCTGGGTGCGGCGGAGGGCGGTGGTGACCGGCGCGGTGAGCCCGGCCAGGTGGGCGGCTTCCGCGCGGGTGAACTCGCGGTCGCCGCGCCACAGGTCGAGGAAGCCCCAGGTGCCGTGGCGGTCCCTGAAGACCATCGAGGCGACGTCCCGGACGCCGTAGTGCCGCAGCAGGTCGTGCCAGAGCGGACCGCGCGCGAGCTCGGGGTGGTCGCTGAGCAGGGCGAGGTCACGGATCGCGGTCCACCGGCCGGTCGGCGTCAGGTACTTGAGACGGATCAGCCGGGGCAGCTCCGCCAGAGAGGGGACGTCGGCGATCGGTGCACAGCCGACCGTGGTCTCCGGGTCGGTCAGCAGGAACGCGTACGCGTCGAACCCGACGGCGGCCCGCAGCTCGTCCAGGAGCCGCAGGCGCAGTTCCCGTGCGTCGCCGCCGGCCTCGCACAGCCGGACGGTGCGCTCGTGGCGGGCTGAGAGCCGGTCCTGGTCGGCCATGATCCGAGCGTACGCCGCGCCGTCCCCCACACATCTGGGATGTACGGCGGTCCGGCCCGCCGCCCAGCATGGAGGTGCCCCGCGAGAACCCTGAGGAGGAGCCATGCCGACCCTGCACATCGAGCACCCGATCACGGACTTCGCCACCTGGAAGACTGCTTTCGACCACTTCGCGTCCGCCCGGAAGAGCGCGGGCGTACGGCGGCACCGTGTGCAGCGCCCGGTCGGCGATCCCTCCTACGTCGTCATCGACCTGGACTTCGACGACGTGGCGGACGCGGAGCGGTTCCTGGGTTTCCTCAGGACGACGGTGTGGTCCTCGCCGGACAACGCACCCGCCCTGTCCGGTGCGCCGCGGACGCGCATCCTGGAGACGGCCGAGGAGGGGCCCGCGCTCGACCCGCTGTCCTGAATCACGCGAGGCCCTGGGCAAGCACTGCAGCCGCGCCGGACGCGACCCGGCGGAGATCCGGCCACGGAGCGTGCCGAACTCGCCGTCGTCCGCCTTCCGTTGCCCTACACACCACATCTGCCGGAGCCGTTGGCAGACGAACCGACCAAGGGCGTCGGCGGTCTCACCGCGTGAGCGCCCCCAGCGGATCGTCCAGTACCGGCTGCCACGCCAACTCGGCGGCGCCGACCAGGCTGTTGTGGTCGAGGGTGCAGGCGAGGATGGGGACGCCGCCGCTCTGGCCCCACAGGCTGCGGTCGGCGACGACGGCGTGCAAACGCTCGGGGTCGGCGTCGAGGAGGGTGCGGTGGAGGCCGCCGAGGATGATGCGGTCGGGGTTGAGGATGTTGACCAGGCCCGCGAGACCGAGGCCGAGGCGGTCGATGAGGGCCTCGGCGGCGGTGCGGATGGCGGGGTCGTCGTAGTGGTGGCGGATCAGGTCGTCGGCCTGCCGGAGGAGGTTGACCTCGGGGCCGGGATCGCGGCCCGCGGCGGTGAGCAGGGCCAGCGGGTCTGCCTCGACGTCGAGGCAGCCGCGGCTGCCGCAGTGGCAGGGACGGCCCTCGGGGTTGACGGTGAGGTGACCGACCTCCAGGGCCAGCCCCGAACTGCCCGTGTGCAGGCGGCCGTCCAGGACCAGCGCGCCGCCGACGCCGCGGTGGCCGGTGGCCACGCACAGCAGGTCCCGGGCGCCGCGGCCCGCGCCGTGCCGGTGCTCGGCGAGCGCGGCGAGGTTGACGTCGTTGCCGGCGAAGGCGGGCCCGGTGATTCCGGCCGCGCGCACGCACTCCGCGAAGATACGGCGGACCGGTGCACCGACGGGCCACGCCAGATGCAGGGGGTTGAGAGCCAGGCCGTCCGGTTCGGCGACCGCGGACGGTACGGCGAGCCCTGCGCCCACGCAGCGCCGTCCCGTCGAACGCAACAGCTCGGCGCCCGCCTCCACGACCGAGCCGAGGACCTTCGCCGGGTCGGCGTCGACCGTCTCGCAGCCCGGCGCGGTGGCGACGATGCGGCCGCCGAGACCCACCAGCGCCGCCCGGAACCCGTCGGCGTGCACCTGTGCGGCGAGGACGACCGGGCCCTCCTCGGCGACCGCCAGCCGGTGCGAGGGCCTGCCCTGCGAGCCGGCCGCCGCGCCGGGCCGGGCGTCGACCCGGATCAGCCCGAGCGCCTCCAGTTCCGCCGCGACCGCGCCGGCCGTGGCCCGCGTGACGCCGAGCTCGGCGGTGAGCACCGCCCTCGTGGGCGCCCGCCCGGTGTGCACGAGCTCCAACGCGGGCCCGAGCGCACCGCGCCCCCGGTCCAACCGCGTCCTCGAGGTGCTCCCTTCCCCCGTCTGCCGGGGGTCCGCCTTGCCGCTCATGAGGGCGAGTCTCCCATGATCCGCAGTTACGCCGGGCTACAGGCCGCTGACCCGAAGCGTGATGTTCAGCCGTCCCGTCAGCCCCAACTCCGCGGGCGCGGTGCCCGCGTACACCCGCGGCACCCCGTGGTAGGCGAGCCGGGACGGTCCGCCGAACACGAACAGATCGCCGCTGCGCAGCTCGACATCCGTGTACGGCTTCGTGCGGGTCTCGGTGTTGCCGAAGCGGAAGACGCAGGTGTCGCCGAGGCTCAGGGAGACCACCGGTGCGTCGGACTTCTCGTCGCTGTCGCGGTGCATGCCCATGCGGGCTTCGGCGTCGTAGAAGTTGATCAGTGCGATGTCGTACGGTGCCGCCGGCTCGCCGAGTGTCTCCAGTACCGCGCGTCGGCCGACTTCGCCCAGCCAGGCCGGGAACGGCTTCACCGGAGCGCCGTCTCCGTCGACCACTGTGCGGGCGTAGCCGTACGGGTACCAGTGCCGGCCGAGGCAGACCTGCCGGGCGGTCATCGTGCCGCCGCCGGGCGTGCGCACCGTGCGCAGGCCGGCCGGTGGGCGCGCCCACGCGCGGCAGGCGTCCAGCAGCTCGCGCTGGGCGTCCGCGGCCAGCCAGCCGGGCACGTGCACCGCGCCGGGCGCAACCTCCGTGCGCTCCCGTGGGAACAGCTCGGCATCCATGTCATCCATCCTCCCCCACCGGCCGTGAGCTGCGGCTCGGCTAGCCTTGACGCACGATGAACGACCGTATGACGACGCCGTGGGGCGAGCTCGCGCTGGCCCGTTTCCCCGAGGACCCGCGCGAGAGGCTGCGTGCCTGGGACGCCTCCGACGAGTACCTGCTCAGGCACCTCGAAGCCGAGAAGGTCCCGCTGTCCGGCACGGTCGTGGTGCTCGGCGACCGCTGGGGCGCCCTGGTCACCGCGCTCGCGGCGCACCGGCCGGTGCAGATCACCGACTCGTTCCTGGCGCAGGAGGCGACACGCGCGAACCTGGCAAGGGCCGGCGTCGAGACCGGTGCCGTACGGCTGCTGACCACGCAGGACCCGCCGCCCGACCGCATCGACGTCCTCCTGGTCAGGGTCCCCAAGAGTCTCGCGCTCCTGGAGGACCAGTTGCTGCGGCTGGCGCCCGCGGTGCACGAGGGGACGGTCGTCGTCGGCACCGGGATGGTGAAGGAGATCCACACCTCGACACTGCAGCTGTTCGAGCGGATCCTGGGGCCGACCCGCACCTCGCTGGCCGAGCGGAAGGCGCGGTTGATCTTCTGCACGCCGGACACCGCGCTGGAGCGGCCCGCGAACCCGTGGCCGTACAGCTATGCGCTGCCCGAGGGCATCGGCCCGGTCTCCGGGCGCACCGTGGTCAACCACGCGGGCGTCTTCTGCGCCGACCGCCTCGACATCGGCACCCGCTTCTTCCTGCAGCACCTGCCCGCCGCGCTGGGCGGCCGGAGGGTGGTGGACCTGGGCTGCGGCAACGGCGTGGTCGGTACGGCGGTGGCGGTGGCCGAGCCGTCGGCCGAGGTGCTGTTCGTCGACGAGTCGTTCCAGGCGGTGGCCTCGGCGGAGGCGACGTACAAGGCGAACGGGGTGCCCGGGCACGCGGAGTTCCGGGTCGGTGACGGGCTGGCGGGGCTGCCGGACGGGAGTGTCGACCTCGTGCTGAGCAATCCGCCGTTCCATTCGCACCAGGCGACGACCGACGCGACGGCGTGGCGGATGTTCACCGGGGCGCGGCGCGTGCTGCGTCCCGGTGGTGAGATGTGGGTTGTCGGCAACCGGCACCTGGGGTACCACGTGAAGCTGCGCCAGGTGTTCGGCAACAGTCAACTGGTCGCCAGTGACCCGAAGTTCGTGGTGCTGAAGGCCGTCAGGAAGTGATCAGGCGGCGGGCATGCCGACGGTCCGGATGATCCCGGTCACCGCCCGCACCATCGCCTCCCTCCCCACGCTCAGGTACTTGCGTGAGTCGACCGCCTCGGGATGGGCGTCGAGGAAGTCGCGGATCGCGCCCGTCATGGCGATGTTGAGGGCCGTGCCGACGTTCACCTTGGCGATGCCGCCCGCGACCGCCGCGGCGAGTTCGTGGTCCGGCACGCCCGAGGAGCCGTGCAGGACGAGGGGCACGTCCAGGGCGGCCGAAAGACGCTTGAGGAGGTCGTGGTCGAGGGATGCGGTGCGGGTGGTCATGGCGTGGCTGCTGCCGATGGCGACGGCGAGGGCGTTCACGCCGGAGTCGGCGACGAAGGCGCGCGCCTGGGCGGGGTCGGTGCGGGCACCGGGCGCGTGGGCGTCCAGCGGGGTCTCACCCGCCTTGCCGCCGACCTGCCCCAACTCGGCCTCGATCCAGAGGCCTTGAGCGTGCGCCCAGTCGACGGCGGCTCTGGTCGCGGCGAGGTTCTGCTCGTAGGGCAGGCGGGCCGCGTCGTACATCACGGAGCTGAATCCGGCGTCCGCCGCCTGGCGCAGCAGGTCGTCGCTCTGGACGTGGTCGAGGTGCAGCGCGACCGGCACGGAGGCGCGTTCGGCGGCGGCGACGGCCGCGCGGGCGAGCGGGAGCAGCCGGCCGTAGCGGAACTTGACGGCGTTCTCGCTGACCTGGAGGACGACGGGCGCCTCGGCGGACTCGGCGCCGGCGATGACGGCCTCGACGTGTTCGAGGGTGATGATGTTGAAGGCGGCAACGGCGGAGCGCCCGACGGCGGCCCGGGTGACGAGTTCGCCGGTGGTGACGAGCGGCACGGCTTCTCCCTTCCAGCGTTTTCTGGGTGCGTCAGGGCGCGAGGGCCACGGAGCAGGCGAGATGGCTCAGTCGGCCCGAATCGAACCCGCGGGCCGCGACGGCGCGGCGCGCGGCGGCGCGGCGCGCGGCGGCGCGGCGCGCGGCGGCGCGGCGCGCGGCGGCGGCCCGGGTGACCAGTTCGCCGGTCGTGACGAGCAGCACGGCTTCTCCTTCGGGCTTTCCGGGGCGCTCAGGGCGCAAGGATCACCGAGCGGGTGAGGTGGCGCGGCTGGTCCGGGTCGAGGCCGCGGGCCGCGGCGACGGCGACCGCGAGGCGCTGGGCGCGGACCAGTTCGGCGAGCGGGTCGAGGCCGCCCGCGATCCACAGCCCGCCGGTGGCGCGCACCTGCTCGGCCAGGCCCTCGGGGGCTTCGCCGAGCATCCAGGTCGCCGTGCCGTGGGTGGTGATGCTGATGGGGCCGTGCCGGTACTCCATCGCCGGGTAGGTCTCGGTCCAGGCGAGTGAGGCCTCGCGCATCTTCAGGCCGGCCTCGTTGGCCAGGCCCACCGTCCAGCCCCGCCCCAGGAAGGTGAACTGGGTGCAGGCGACGAGCCCTTCGGGCAACGGGGTCGTCAGGGCGGTGCGGGCGTCGGCGACGACGGTGTCGGTGTGCAGGCCCAGATGGGCGCGGAGCAGGGTCAGCGCGGTCGTCGCGAAACGCGTCTGCACGACGGACCGTTCGTCCGCGTAGTCGAGCACGACGAGGTCGTCGGCGGCCGCCATGACGGGTGTGTCCGGGTCGGCGGTGATCGCCGTGGTCCGCGTACGTCCCTTCAACCGGCCGAGCAGGTCGAGGACTTCAGTGGTGGTGCCGGAACGCGTGAGGGCGACGACACGGTCGTACGAGCGGCCGTGAGGGAACTCGGAGGCGGCGAAGGCGTCCGTCTCGCCCTGTCCCGCGCCCTCACGCAGTGCGGCGGCCGCCTGCGCCATGAAGTACGAGGTGCCACACCCGACGATCGCGACCCGCTCCCCCGGCGCCGGGAGCGTCCCGCGGTGCCGGTCGGCCTCCGACGCGGCCCGTATCCAGCTCTCGGGCTGGCTGGTCAGCTCGTCCTCGACATGGGTCATACCGGGCCCTCCCCTGTTCCGATCCTCACGCGGTGACATGCTTGATTGTTCTTGCAAGATATAGCGAGCTTTCGAGCAGAATCAAGCATTCGGACGCACGCAGGGCACGTGACGGCCGATGGCAGTCGCTGCTGGAACTACTCGTCGAGCGCGGCCGGCTGGACGTCGAGGAGGCGGCCTCGGACGCTCGTCCTCACCCGGGGCGGCGCCGGGGGTGCACGAGGCCTCGTACGAGCAGCCGCTGCGCTACAAGACGGGACGAGTCGATGCGCGAGCAACCGGCTGCATCGCGCGTTCGAGTCCGTGGACGCCTGGTCACCGACACCGCGGCGAGCGTGGACACGATGGGGCGCTTCCAGAAGGCGGGGATCACGGCCGGCACGATCTGACTCCCGACAGTGCGCCCCGGCCCCCGCGATCCACACGCCCGGCCCGTTGATTCGGCCTAGGCTGGGAGCGCGGATGCGGGTCGGGGCAGGGAGGCTGCGATGGGCTCAGGAGCGATCGACCACGGCGTCCCGGGGGCCGCTGCCCGGTATCTGCCGATCGCCGAGCACGGACTGATCGGCGATCTGCGCAGCGTGGCCCTCGTGGGCACCGACGGCACCATCGACTGGTACTGCTGCCCGGCCTTCGACGCGCCGAGCGTCTTCGCGGCGATCCTGGACGCGGAACGCGGCGGCTCCTTCGAGCTGGCGGCGTCCGTGCCGGCGAAGACGAAGCAGTTCTACTTCCCCGACACCAACGTGCTGATCACCCGGTTCTTCACCGAGGACGGCGTCGGCGAGGTGCAGGACTTCATGCCCCTGAACGGCGGCAACGTCGAGACCGAGCGCCACCGGCTGATCCGGCGGGTGGTGTGCGTGCGCGGCTCCATCCCGTTCCGCACGCGGGTCGCCCCGCGCTTCGACTACGGCACCCGGCCGCACACCGTGCGCCTGGTCGGCGAGGTCGCGGTGTTCGCATCCGAGGAGCTGTCGCTCGCACTGACGGCGACGGTGCCACTGGAGGCCGACGGGCCTGACGTGCGGGCCGACTTCAAGCTCTCCGAGGGCGAGACCGCGGTGTTCGCGCTGGACCAGGTCGGCGGCGACGTGGAGCCGCGCCGGTGCGCGAAGCTGGAGGCGGAGGAGCAGTTCGGCACGACGGTGGCGTACTGGCGGCGCTGGCTGTCGGCGTCCAAGTACCGTGGCCGCTGGCGTGAGATGGTGCACCGCTCCGCCCTCACCCTGAAGCTGCTCACCTACGCGCCCACCGGCGCGATCGTGGCCGCGCCGACCACGAGCCTGCCCGAGCAGCTGGGCGGCGAACGCAACTGGGACTACCGGTACGTATGGGTGCGTGACGCCGCCTTCGCCGTCTACGCGCTGCTGCGGCTCGGCTTCACCGAAGAGGCCGAGGCGTTCATGAACTTCCTGACCCGGCACGTCAGTCCGTCGGCCGACGGAGACTCCGCACCCCTGCAGATCATGTACGGCATCGACGGCCGCACCGACCTCACCGAGCTCGAACTCGACCATCTGGAAGGCCATCAGGGCTCCGCGCCGGTACGGATCGGCAACGCGGCCGCCGACCAGCTCCAGCTCGACATCTACGGCGCGCTGATCGACTCGATCTACCTCTACGACAAGTGGGCCCAGCCCATATCCAGCGCCCAGTGGGACGACGTGTGCATGCTGGTGGAGTGGGTGTGCCAGCACTGGGACCAGCCCGACGAGGGCATCTGGGAGACCCGCGGCGGCCGCAAGAACTTCCTGTACTCCCGCCTGATGTGCTGGGTGGCCATCGAGCGGGCCATCCGCATGGCCAACCGCCGCGGTCTGCCCGCCGACCTGCCCCGCTGGCGCGAGTCCCGCGACACGATCTACCGGCGGATCATGAAGCGGGGCTGGTCCGAGACCCGGCAGGCGTTCGTCCAGCACGAGGACGGGGACGACGTGCTCGACGCGGCCGTCCTGATGATGCCGCTGACGAAGTTCATCGCACCCACCGACCCCAAGTGGCTGTCCACCCTCGACGCGCTCACCCACGACCTGGTGTCCGACTCCCTCGTCTACCGCTACGACCCGATGGCGAGCCCCGACGGGCTGCGCGGCGACGAAGGCACGTTCTCCATCTGCTCGTTCTGGTACGTCGAGGCCATGGTCCACGCCGGCCGCATAGACGAGGCACGCCTCGCCTTCGAGAAGATGCTCACCTACGCCAACCATCTGGGCCTGTACGCCGAGGAGATCAGCCACACCGGCGAGCAACAGGGCAACTTCCCACAGGCATTCACGCATCTGGCCCTCATCAGCGCCGCCTTCAACCTGGACAAGGCCCTGGGCTGAGGGTGGTGCTGAGGACACCGTGGGTCCGGTCCTCAGGCCCAGCGACGGCGGGCCCCGCGGCCGGAAGGATTCCTGACGTCGGCACACGGGCCGACGCGGAATCCACCTCACGGACTCGGGGGAACACCCATGACCGAAACCTTCGCCAGGCGCCTGACAGGCGTCGCCGGCATCGCCGCCGCGGTCGCACTCATCGTCGAAGTACCCCTGTACTTCGTCTACTCGGGCCCGCCGCCGGACACGAACGTGCTCGCCCGGCTGCTGCTCGGAATCGTCGCCCTGGCCTGCCTGGTCGTGTTCGTGACGGCCTTCCGTGAACTGGTCAAACGCACGCATCCCGGCTACGAGTGGGCAGGCTCGATCGCCTCCGCCACGGGGCTGGTCTACGCGACGATCACCCTGGTCTCCATGGGCCTTGAGGCCGGCGCCGTCATCGCCGCCGACCGTCCGGTCGATCCGACCATCACGGTCAGCGGCACCTACATCCTCTACGGGTCGATCTCCCGGCTGATGCTGGGCCTGTTCCTGACGGCGGTCGGCTACACCGTCGCACGCACCGACGTCCTGCACCGCTGGATCAGCCGCTCGGCCTACGTCCTGGCCGCGATCAACCTGGCCTTCGTACCGTCCCTGTTCTTCGGCAACACACCCGCGCACTTCTACGCGGCGAACGGCTGGGGCACGACCGCTCTGATGGGGGCCGTCCTCAGCTACTGGCTACTGGCCGTCGGCATCTCCACCTACCGGAGCTCCACTTGCCTGCACGACTCCATCGCCGCGTAGCCTCGGACGCGGATCACCGGGGACCTCACCCACTGGAGCCTTGATGACGAGCCTCGACGGCATACCCGGCCCCGCTGCGGACGAACTCGGCGCACCACCCGCACTGACGCTCTCCCGGGTGAGGTTGGGCGCCGGAGGCCCGCTGGGCAGCGTGCGCATCGCGGACGGCCGGGTCGTCGCCGTCGAGGTGGCGAGGGATCTCGGCGGCCCGGTGCTCGACCTGGACGGGCGGACCGTACTGCCGGGCCTGTGGGACGCCCATGTGCACGCGGCGCAGTGGGCCGGCAACCGTCATCGGGTCGATCTCGCCGGGCTGGAGTCCGCGCGGGCGGTCGCTGAAACCGTACGTCTGCACGCGACCGGTCTGCCCGCGGACGAGATGGTCATGGGACAGGGCTTCCGGGACGCCCTGTGGCCGGACACGCCCCACAGGGCGCTGCTCGACTCCGTGTGCCCGGACCGGCCGGTCGCGCTGATCAGCGCCGATCTGCATGCCGTCTGGCTGAACTCGGCGTGCCTGGCGCTGGTCGGCCGCGGCGACCACGCGACGGGACTGCTGCGCGAGCACGAGTGCTTCGAGGCCATGGAGGCGCTCCCCGAGGTGCCCGACGAGGTCCTCGACGAGTGGGTGGCCCAAGCCTGCCGGGATGCGGCCGCGCGGGGCGTGACGGGCATCATCGACTTCCACTTCTCCGACAACCTCGCCGACTGGAGTCGCCGGACGGCGAGTGCGGCGCTCGCCGTACGGGTGCAGGCCGCCGTCCACCCCCGGCACCTGGCCGGGGTCGTCGATCGCGGGCTGGGGACGGGTGACCTTCTGCCGGGCACCGGAGGCCTGGTCCGGGTCGGCCCGCTCAAGCTGTTCACGGACGGTTCCCTCAACACGCGGACGGCGCTGTGCTGCGACCCCTACCCGGGCCTTGAGGGCACGAAGGAGGCATACGGCATCCAGGAGACCGCGTACGAGGAACTGGTCCGTCTGATGCGGCGTGCCGCCGCCCATGGCATCGAGCCCGCCGTGCACGCGATCGGCGACCGGGCCAACGCCCTCGCGCTCGACGCGTTCGCAGAGGTCGGCTGCCGGGGGCGCATCGAGCACGCCCAGCTGCTGACGGCGGCCGATGTGCCGCGGTTCGCGGCGCTGGGAGTCACCGCCGGGGTGCAGCCCGCGCACGCCACCGACGACCGCGATGTGGCGGACCACCACTGGGCCGGGCGCACCGGCCGCGCCTTCGCCTACAGCGACCTGCTGGCGTCCGGAGCCCGGCTGGAGTTCGGCTCCGACGCTCCCGTCTCCCCGCTCGACCCCTGGCTGGGCATCGCGGCGGCCGTACACCGGACGGTCGACGAGCGGCCCGCCTGGCATCCCGAGCAGCGGATCCCGGTAACGGCGGCGCTCGCCGCATCGGCACGGGGACGTACGCAGCTGCGGGTCGGCGACGCGGCCGACCTGGTGGTCGTGGACGCGGACCCCACCGAGGCGGACGCGCGCACCCTGCGGGAGATGCCGGTGCACGCCACCATGCTGGGCGGGCGGTGGACGCACGGGCCGCACTGACGGCGAACGGCCGTACCGGCAGACCATTCATGGCCGGTCCCGGAATTCTGGGCCCTTGCGATCAAGGCTGATCAGCAGAGTGATCAGCAGGATCGGCAACCGGCTCAGTCATCCGACTCAAGCCGGGCCGAGCCGCGAGGATGAACATGGTCAGGTACGGCGATCGACGTGGTCGCGTGTACGCCCGCCCCATCGGGATGCCCCCGGCGAAGGGAACTCTCATGGACACCACGGCCTCCATGCACGCGGTCCGTGGGCACTCGCGCGGCGGGCCGCAGCAGCTCGTCCACGAGGTCGCGCCGCGGCCGGTACCCGGGCCGGGCGAGGTGCTCGTCGCCGTCCGTTCGGCCTCGATCACCTCGGGGGAACTGGGCTGGGACGCGACCTGGACGGACAGCTTCGACGGCACGGGCAGCCCCCGTGTGCCGATCGTCCCTGCCAAGGAGGTCTCGGGGACGATCACCGAACTGGGCTCGGGGGTGTCCGAGTTGTCGGTCGGTGATGAGGTGTTCGGTCTGATTCCCTTCACGCGGGACGGTGCGGCGGCGGAGTTCACCGCCGTCCCGGCGGGGGTACTGGCCGTCAAGCCCGCGGCGCTGTCCCACGACGCCGCGGCCGCGTTGACGCTGGCCGGGCTGACGGCCTGGCAGGGCCTCGTCCGCCACGGCGGCCTCACCGAGGGTCAGCGGGTCCTGGTGCACGGTGGGGCGGGTGGTGTGGGCTCCTTCGTGGTGCAGATCGCCGCGGCCCTGGGCGCCTCCGTCACCGCCACCGCCTCGGCCGAAGACGCGGAATTCGTACGTGAGCTGGGTGCGGAGCACGTCATCGACTACGCGAGCGAGCGGTTCGAGGACCAGGTCAAGGATGTCGACCTGGTCTTCGACACGGTCGGCGGCGACATCCAGACCCGCTCCTGGCAGGTGCTGCGGCCCGGGGGCGTGCTCGTCAGCATCGTCGCCCCGCCCGACCCGAGCCGGGCGGGCGAGGCGCGCGGAGTGTTCTTCGTGGTCGAACCGGACCGTGCCGGGCTCACCGAGCTGGCCCGGCTGTTCGAGTCCGGGAGGCTGACGCCACGCATCGACCGGGTGGTGCCGCTGGCGGATGCGGCAGGGGCGTATGAGGCGCTGGAGCGCGAGCACCGCCGAGGGAAGGTCGTGCTCCGGGTGAGCTGAGGTGTCGTACCGCTTCCTCAGAGCGCGGTGTCCGGCTGCAACCCCTGTTTGCCGAGCCATGTCAGGCAGGCGTCCGCGACCTCCCGCCAGCCGCTGTCCACGGTGAGCGAGTGGCCACGGTCGGCGAACTCCACCAGTTCCGTCACCGCCGTCGAATCCCGGTACTGCTTGAGCGTGGCCTTGGTGACGACTTCAGGGACGGTGTGGTCACGGCCGCCCATGATCAGCAGCAGTGGGCCGCGGGCCTCGTTGCCGGTGTCGACCTTGGCCGGCGAGTGCGGGGAGAAGTTGGCCGCGGCGGCCTCGAACAGGGGCTTGCCCGGCGCCGGAATGGTCCAGCGTTCGTACAGCGCGTCGGACTCCTCGGCCGCCACCGCGTTGCCGAAGGCGAAGCGGAACTGTTCGGCGGTGAGCGACACCGCACGGTGCCGGTTGGCCGGGTTGGCGAAGACCGGGAAGGTGGAGCGCAGTGCCGACAGCGGCAGCGGGAGCACGCCCTTGATCTGGGCCGCGTCGATGGCGATCGCGGCCGCCGCGCGGTCCTGGCCGAGCAGCTTCTGGGCGATCATCCCGCCGAAGGAGTGGCCGATGAGGACGGGACGTTCGGGCAGCTCGTCGATGACGGCGGCGTAGTGCTCCACGACGTCGTCGATGCCGCGGTCGGCGATGGAGTCCGGGTTGGCCCGGGCGAGTTCGACGGTCTCGGCGACACCGGGCCAGCCGGGCGCGAGAGTCCGGTGGCCCGCGCCCTCGAACAGCTCCTGCCAGGGTGCCCAGGAAGTCGGGTGCAGCCAGAGGCCGTGGATGAAGACGACGGGTGGGGCGGTGCCGGCCATGATCGGGTCCTTCCGCCGGTTCGGGGTCGGTCGACGGGCGCCAGGAGGCATGCGTCCGTCTCGCATGCTCCTCCGCTCGGCGGTGCCTTCGCTTGAGTCAGGTGACTGCCGACGCGGCCCTCAGGGCACGCCGGGTCCCAGACGGGAGGCGAGCTGTGCCCGCGAGGTGATGCCGAGTTTGGGGAAGACGCGGTAGAGGTGGGAGCCGATCGTGCGGGGCGAGAGACAGAGCCGTTCGCCGATCTGCCGGTTGGACAGTCCTTCGGCCGCCAGTCGGGCGATCTGCAGCTCCTGGGGAGACAGCGCGTCCTGGACCCTGGCGGTGCGGTCGGCCACCCGCTCGCCGGTGGCACGGAGTTCGCCCCGCGCCTGGTCCGCCCAGGCGCTCGCACCGATGAGGTCGAAGGTGGTCCGGGCCGACCGCAGCGGCCCCCTGGCTTCGACGGCCCGGCGGTGGCGCCGCAGCCAACTGCCGTACGCCAGCTCGGTCTTGGCCCTGGCCAACGGCCAGCGGCCCAGGTCCTGGCGCAGGGCCGACAGATAGAGCTTCTCGGCATCGGCGTCGTCGGCGAGCACCGCGCGGGCGTAGGCCAGTTGGACGTGCAGCAGCGGTGCACTCGTGAGCTCGGCGACCTCTTCAAGACCGGCGATCACCGCCCGCGCCTGTTCGCGGTGGCCGCTCTGGGCGGCGGCCTCGGCGAGGAACATCACCCCGTCGAAGCACTCGCGCCGGTGGTGGCTGGGATCGGCCGGGTCGAAAAGACGGATCAGCTCGTCGTACGCCTCCTGCGGGCGCCCGGCCGTCAGCCACATCAGGCCCTTGGCGAGCTGCACGCAGGCCAGCAGGTTGTTGAGCCGGCGGTCGTGGGCGGCGGCTTCGGCGACGGCGGCCAGTTCCAGCGCGTGCTGTCCCTGCCCGCGCAGACCGGCGGCGATGGCCTCGAGGCTTCTGGATCCGGTGCTCCAGATCGGCTGCCCGGTGTCCCGGGCGACCCGCAGTCCCTCCTCCGCCGCGGTCGCGGCGCGCTCCCAGTCGCCCAGCCAGAGGTGGTCGCCGATCTGCATGCTCAGCACATGGGAGAGCAGTCCGAGGCGGCCCTGCTCGCGCAGTTTCAGTTCGGCCCGTCCGAGGAGGTCGACCGCGAGGGTGAGATCGCCGACGGCGTGGGCCGCCATGCCGAGCAGGCGCAGCTGGTCCGGGTCGGTGACCCGGGCCAGGCCGCCCCGGGTCAGCAGGTCGCGGACGGCGCTGCCGCGCAGCAGGGGTTCGGCCACGCCGACGGCCGCGATGCCCCGCGGATCGTCCAGTGCACCGGGGAGCGCTTCGGTGACGGCGACGACGCGGGCCCGTGCCTCGGGTCCGGTCTCGGCCCACCAGCAGCGCAGTGCCGCGCCCAGCAGCAGATTGAGGGCGAGGTCCTGGTCGCCGGCGGCCGCGGACCGCTCCGCCACGGCGCACAGTTCGAAGACGCGGACGGCATCACCGGGCACGCCGTCCTCGAAGATCTCGCGGAGCCACTCCATCCGGGCCCGGTCCAGCTCCGACAGCTCGGTCCGCTCCGCCGCCGTGACCAGCCGGTCCACCAGGTCCGCCCGGCCCAGCCCGAAGGCGTGCTCGGCGGCCAGCAGCAGGCGGCGCCCGCGCGTGGCGGAGTCGCTGCTGAGCTGGGCGGAACGCTCCAGCGCCCAGATCGCCGCGGTGACGGAACCCCGGCGCAGCGACACGGTGTGGCTGGCCTCGAGTTCGTCGGCGACCTGGTCGTCGGGGCCGACGATCGACTGCGCGCGGTGCCAGGTACGGCGGTACGGCTCGTCGACCAGGACGTCGGCCAGGGCGGCGTTGGCCGCCAGCCGGCGAATGGACGGCTCGGACTGCAGGACGGCGGATCTGACCAGCGGGTGGCGGAAGTGCAGCCGTGCCTCGTCGAAGTGGAGAAGGCCGGCGGCCGCGGCGGGGCCCAGGACCTGAACGGTGAGCTCGTGCCCGGCCAGCAGGGAGGCGGCGGCGAGGATCTCCGGCAGCTGCTCCTCGTAGTCCACGGCGGCCACCAGCACGGCGTCCCGAGTGGGCTGCGCCAGTTCGAGGACGCGGCTGGCGAAGGTGCGCTCCAGACGATCGGTGAGCGGCAGCAGGAGCCGGACCGGGTCCCCGCCCTCGGGCCGCGGCCTGGTGCGCCATGCCGTCGGGAGCTCCACCAGCGCGAGCGGGTTGCCGAGCGCCTCCCGCAGGATCTGCTGCCGTACGGCAGGGGGCAGGTCGTCCGCGCCGGCGTCCAGCAGCCGGCGCGCCGCGGTGTCGTCCAGAGCGGTCACGGTGAGCTCGGGCACGCCGGCGTCGAGGAAGGGCCCCGGGTGGCCCGCCCGTACGGTCCCCACCACGGCCAACGGCTCGCGGCACACGCGCCGCGCGATGAACGCCAGCGCTTCCTGGGTGGGGTGGTCCAGCCACTGCACGTCGTCGACGGCCACCAGGACCGGCCGTACGGCGGCGGCCTCGGCCAGCAGGCCCAGCGCCGCGAGCGCGATCAGGAACGGTTCGGGCGGCGGCCCGTCCTCGGCGCCGAAGGCCGACATCAGCGCCCCGCGCTGCGGCGCGGGCAGCGCCTCGGCGGTGCCGACGAGGGGCCGTAGAAGCTGGTGCAGCCCCGCGTAGGGCAGCCGCGCCTCGCACTCGGCACCGGTCGTCTCCAGGACCTCGGTGCCCGCCTCCCGCGCGAGCCGGACCGTGGCGCGCAGCAGCGAGGACTTGCCGATGCCCGCGGCACCGGCGACGACCAGTGCACCGCCGCCCTGGGGGAGCCGTCCGACCAGCTCCGCCAAGGCCCGCAGTTCCGTGTCGCGCCCCACCAGGTCCAGTTCGTCCATGCTCCCCCGCGTTTCGGCAGTGACCGGGCGAGACCGAGGCGAACGGCTCGCGGGGCGGCGGCCCCTTTCCCATCTTGAGCCGGGGCCCGCTCATCTCGCGACCTTTCCGCCCATCCTGTGGCAGCCGGTGCGCGCGGTGCGTGTCGCACGGCGGGAGAGCGCCGACTGGTGCGTGCGTCGGCGGACACAGGAGGGCACGGCGCCGGGAAAACAGTCGCATGACCGAAGCCCGTCCCTCGGCCTTGCCCGTACGGTCGGCTCGGTGGGCGGCGAGCGCCCCGGCTCCCTCCCGGACACGTCAAGGAGCAGGTCATGGACCATGAACTCGACGGTCAGGTCGCCGTCGTCACCGGAGCCAGCCGAGGCATCGGCCTCGCCGTCGTACGGGCGCTGGCGGGTGAGGGGGCCCGGGTGGTCGCGGGTGCCCGCCACTCGTCGGGCGAGCTGGACGAGTTGGCCAAGACCGAGGCCGTCGAGGTCGTCGAGGTCGACCTCGCCACGGAGTCGGGCCCTGCCCGGCTGGTCGCGCGGGCGGGCGACCGCGTGGACATCCTCGTCAACAACGTCGGTGCCGCACCCGTGCGGCCCGAAGGGTTCCTGAGCATCACGGACGAGGACTGGCTGGCCTCGCTCACCCTCAACCTGCTGGCGGCGGTCCGGACGACCCGCGCCGCACTTCCGGTCATGCTCCCGCAGGGCAGCGGCAGCATCGTGAACATCGCCTCGGTGAACGCCGCGCTGCCCGATCCCCTGGTGCTCGACTACAGCGCGGCGAAGGCGGCCCTCCTCGCCTTCTCCAAGGGCCTGTCGAAGGAGGTGGGCACCCGCGGGATCCGCGTCAACACGGTCAGTCCCGGTCCGGTCGCCACCGACCTGTGGCTGGCCGACGACGGCGTGGCGGCCACGGTGAGCCGGGCGACCGGCGCCGATCCGTCGACGGTGAGGGCGGGCGCCGCGCACGCGATGGTCACCGGCCGGTTCTCGCAGCCGGACGAGGTCGCGAACGCCGTACTGTTCCTCGCCGGAGCCCGGGCCGCGAACACGGTGGGTACGGACGTGCGGGTCGACGGCGGATTCATCCCGACCTGGTAGCCGACGGAAGCCGCGTCAGCGCACCCTGGAGAAAACCGGCCCGCAACCGCAACCTTTCAGCCACCCCGTATGTCTCATCAAATACCAGTACGAACCATGCTTCGGGGGACGAGATGAGACGAAGCAGAGCAATACGCAGCAGGACCGCATGGGCAGCGCTCATGCTTCTGGGCACCGCGATGGGAGCGACCGCGGTTCCGGCCGACGCCGCACCCGCCGCCACCGCCCAGACCGTCACCTGCCCCACCGGCTGGGGCAGCCTCGCCAAGACGCGCGCAGCATCCACGACGAAGCCGGTCACGAACGTCAGGACCGGCCGCCACACCTGCTACGACCGGATGGTCATCGACATCCCCGGAGCGGGCCGGAACAGCCTCGGCTACTCCGTCAGGTACGTCAGCCACCTCTACCAGGACGGATCGGGCCGGCTCATACCCGTCGGCGGCGGCGCCGTCCTCGAGGTGCGGGTCCATGCGCCCGGCTACGACCCCGACACCGGGGCGCCCACCTATCCCGCCCGGGCGGGCCGTCCGCTGCCGGGCGTCGACCTCACCGGGTACCGCGCGTTCCGGGACACGCGGTTCGGCGGCAGCTTCGAGGGCGACACCCAGCTCGGGCTCGGCGTCCGGGCCCGGCTGCCGTTCCGCGTCCTGCGGGTGGACGGCCACGTGATCGTGGACGTGGCCCACACCTGGACGGGCAAGCCCTGACGCACATCAGACACCAGGAGAGTCGGGGGAATCGAGGGATCCGAGCCAGTCGATCAGTAGCCGGTTGACCTCCTCGGGGCGTTCCTGCTGGATCCAGTGGCCGCAGCCGTCGAGGACGTGCGAGGAGGTCAGCCCGGGAAGAGTGGTGGGGTACGCCTTGATCGCGTCCGCCAGCCAGGTGGTGGACGCGTCGAGGGCTCCGCCCACGAACAACGAGGGCTGCGCGACGGGGGCGCCGTGGTGGGCGGCCAGGTCCTCCCAGTCGCGGTCCATGTTCCGGTAGCGGTTCAGAGCCCCGGTCAGACCGGTCCGTTCGAACTCCGCGGCGAAGACGTCGAGTTCGGCCTCACCGAGCCAGTGCGGCAGACGGCCCGCCGGAAACCTGTCGCGCAGCGTCCCGCCACGGGCGACGAAATGCGGGTCGGGCGCGCCGGGCGGGGGCATGGTGTCGGCGGACAGGGCCGCGTAGAACCCGGCGAGCCAGCCTCGTACGTCGGGCTCCATCTCGGCCTCGGCCCGGCCGGGGCTCTGGAAGTAGGAGACGTAGAACTCCTCCTCGCCGCCCATGCCTGCGAAGACCTCGCTGGGCCTGGGCCCGCCGGGCGGGGTGTAGGGCACGCTCAGCAGCCCGACCGCTCGGAACACATCGGGCCGCAGCAGAGCCGAGGTGGCGGCGATGGTCGCGCCCCAGTCGTGTCCGACGATCACCGCGGACCGCTCGCCGAGGGCGTCGACGACGGCCACGTTGTCCGCGACCAGGTCGAGCATGCGGTACGCGGCCACGTCCCCGGGTTTGGAGGAGCGTCCGTAACCGCGGACGTCGAGGGCCACGGCACGGTAACCGGCGGCGGCCAGGGCCGGGAGCTGGTGCCGCCACGAGTACCAGAACTCCGGAAACCCGTGCACGAGCAGCACCAGGGGCCCGCTGCCCTGCTCGACCAGGTGGGCGCGGCCGGCGGGCGAGGGCACAAGGCGGTGGCGGGGGCGGTCGGCGGCTGGAGTCTGCGGCATGGGTCCCTCCCGGGGACGAGCGTGACCGGAGGCGCGGGCGACGATCATGCCGGGTGCGCGGCGATGCGGTCGATGCCTGTTGCCGTTTCAGCAAAACGCCAAACCCGTGCAAGCCCGGATACTGCGCGGCAAGCGCGAGTGCCGTCCGACAGGCCCCGCCGCCGGGCGCCGGGCGCCTTGGCGGGCCCGAGTCCGGGTGCTGAGCCGCAGACGCCCGTGCCTCGACGAGCGCAGGCGCTGGACGGCTCACCGCGGGCGCACCGTTTGGCGCCTGGGTCTGCGTTCTGGCCCGGGTCTGGCGTCTGGATTGTTCGACGGGCGTGGGGGCTTGCGTTCCGGGGTTGCGGTGTGGAGGCGTCCGCTGTCTGGTACTGCCCACCTTGGGGCGTGCGGTTTTGCGGTGGGTCTCCGGGGCTCACGGCCCGGCGCAGGCTTTCGCAAGCATCCGCCTCGCCGGGCCGCAAGCCCCCGCGACGGCAGGGGTGCCGGACGCTCAGTCGTCCGCGATCAGTTCCACCGGTGTGGCGATGACGTCCACGAGGGCCTCGCCGCGCAGTGCGGTGAGGGCGAGGGGGCGGCCTATGGCGTCCTCCAGCATCAGCCGCTGCAGGGCCTGGGCGCTGGTCACCGGGTCGCCGTGGGCGGTGATCAGCAGGTCGCCGTCCCGCAGTCCGGCCCGGGCGGCGGGGGACGCGGGCACGACCTCGACGATCCGCAGGCCCGTGTGGCGGCCGGTTCGTGCCCGTAGCAGGGGCGGCAGCGGTGCGGGGATGCCGGCGAGGCCGAGGTAGGCGCGGCGGACCCTGCCGTCGGAGAGGAGGGTCGCGATGATCTGGCGGCTGGTGTCGTTCACCGGGATGGCGAGGCCCAGGCCGACGTCGGCGATGGCGGTGTTGACGCCGACCACGCTGCCGTCGGCCGTGGCGAGCGCCCCGCCCGAGCTGCCGGGGTGGAGGGTGGCGTCGGTCTGGACGACGTCGTCGATGACGCGGGTCGCCCGGCCCGCGCTCGCCGGCAGTGACCGGCCCAGCGCGCTGACCACGCCGGCGGTGACACTGCCGGCCAGCCCCAGGGGGTTGCCGACCGCCACGACCAGCTGTCCCACCCGTAGTGCGTCGGCCTCGCCGAGCCGGGCCGGGGGCGGGGTCGGCCCGTCGGCGCGGACCACCGCGAGGTCGGAGAGCGGGTCGGCGCCGATGACGTGGAAGGGGGTGGTCGTGCCGTCGGCGAAGTGCGCCGTACCGGCGTCGGAGTGCCCCACGACATGGGCGTTGGTGAGCAGGAAACCGTCGTCGGTGAAGACCACCGCGGAGCCGGTCCCCATGACGAATCGGCCTCTGGAGCGGCGGTGCGCGACGTTCAGGGCCGCCACCTTCGGAGTGAGCTCGGCAGCGACGGAGGTGACGATCTGCGAGTAGGAGTCGAGCGCGGCCTGCTCCTGGCGGGAGCGGTCGGGCTCGGAAAGTGTCTCGGCCACGAGTCGACCTTTCCGCTGGCCCAAGGGCATGCATGCGTGTATTACATGCTTACACCCTTGCTTCGGCGGGCGGACCGGACTTCGCTGCGGGCTGACGTCGGCGCCTGTTCAGCGTGTGCGGGGCCCCGCGGTGCCGGAGGTCGTCCGCGAGGTGCGCAGGGTGCCGACCGTCTTCAGCAGCCGGTCGGCGGGTGCGCGCAGCTCGGGGTGGGCATTGACCGTGTTCCGCAGGCCCCGCACCGGTCTCCGCCACAGCCGGTGGGCCGCCGCGACCGGGTGGGGACGGCTGGCGAATCCTTCCGCCACGCGCAGCTCGCGGGTCTTGAGCCAGTCCTTGTACTCCTTGTCGCCGCGCCCCAGGTCCATCAGCGTCACCCCGTTGCGGGCAGCCGCCTCGGCGGTGCGCAGATGCATCATCAGGCCGGGCGAGTAGTAGTGCAGGTCGGGGTCGTAGGCGGTGAACCAGGCGGCCAGCACGGTGCGCGACCGGGGTCCGAAGTGCGCCGCCACCGGCCGGTCGCCCGCGTAGAGCACCGACAGCACACCGGTGAAGTGCTCCTCGCGGACCTCGAAGAGATGGTCCACCAGGTCGACGATCCACGGCCGTGAGAAGCGGTCCATCCGGCCGGTCCTGCGGTACTGGGCGGACTTCCACTGCATGAGCCGGCGCAGCATCCGCGGATCACGCTCGTCGAACTCGAAGCGCACCTCGCCCACGTCGCGCCCGAGACGGCGTTCCTTCTTCAGCGTCGTCTTGGCCAGCCCTGGGTAGGCACCGCGCAACCACGGCGCATAGCCGCTCTCGTCGGGCTTCAGATCGACGACCGGGGAGGCGAACATTCCCGTGACATGCCGGCCGAACGGCTTCTGCTCCTCGACGAGATGGTCGAATTCGAAGATGGACAGCCCGCAGGCTCTCAGCAGTTCCTGGGCGTCCCAGGTGACTCCGGGGCGGTGCACCAGCGCCTGGCAGTCCGAGAGGCCGAGCCCGACGGCCCGGCCGACGCCGAAAGCGTTGCGTTCGTAGGGGAAGAAGCCGACCGGCGCCCCGTCCTCACGCAGGACGGCGATCCGGGTGCCGGCGCGGTATCTGCCGATCCCGAGGGCGAACTCCGGAGCCAGGAAGGGATTGGCGTACTCGGGGGACTCGTCCATCGCCGCATGCCACGCCGCACGCAGCGAGGTGCTCAGTTCGTCGACTCTGTGGATCGTGACGTCCACGTCAGATCATCCGCCCTTCCCCAGGCTCCGCGAGGGACGACCCGGCCGCAGGGCAGGCCGGTAGAGCGTGTGGACCCCTGTTCATTGATCGCATCCGCGACCGCTCCCCCCGTGACGTCCCCCCGCGGCGCGCTGTCCGCGTCCTACCACGTTCTTTGAGTATCGGCCGGTTCCCGGCCGTGTACACGGTCGTTCCGCGGTCGATCCTCGGGTTCCGAACTGTCCGCCGAGGATCAAACGTCGCGAAACAGTACGCATGTTGTCAAGAGTGCCTGCCGCTACAAAACGGCAGCAGTAGAAGTGGTCCCCGGCGCGCACGTACATTTCACGCCGTCCTCATGTGCGGGCCGTTTCGCCGGGCCGGGCTCCAACTAGCGTCGTGCAGTGGCCCGAACCGACCCGAGTGAGGTTTCGATGTCCGCAAGACACACCCTCGCCGCCCTGGCGCTGGCTCCCGTGCTCGCCTTCCCGGCGGCGGCTCATGCGACGGCGTACGACGGCTCCCGCGTACCGCCCGGGAAGACGCACTTCGATCTGCAGGCCCACCGCGGCGGCATCGGCATGACGACCGAGGAGTCCCTGGAGGGATTCGGCAAGGCGATGCGTCTTGGGGTGTCCACCCTGGAACTGGACACCCAGATCACCAAGGACGAGAAGGTCGTGGTCAATCACGACCGGCAGGTCAGCGCCCAGAAGTGCCGTGACACGGCTCCCGTCACGCCGGGCGACCCGATGTATCCGTACGTCGGGAAGTACATCAAGGACCTCACGCTGGCCCAGATCAAGACCATGGACTGCGGCTACCAACAGCTGCCCGGTTTCCCCGAGCAGGAGGTGGTCAAGGGGTTCCGGATGGTCGAGCTGAAGGACGTCCTGAACCTGGTGAAGAGCTATCACGCCAAGCAGCTCAAGCTGAACATCGAGACCAAGGTCGAGGCGGGCGCCCCCGAACAGACCGCGCCGCGCGCGCTGTTCGTGCGCCGGGTCTACGAGGAGATCCACCGCTCGGGCATCGAGCGCCAGGTCACCATCGAATCCTTCGACTGGGGCGCACTGAAGGCGATGCACGAACTGGCCCCGAGGTGGCCCCTCGTCGCACTCACCAACTACGACTTCCTCCAGGTCGGCCGGCCGGGTGCCTCGCCGTGGCTCGGCGGGATCGACGCCGACGACTACGGCGGCGACTTCGTGAAGGCTGCCGCCACCATCCCCGGCGTCAGAGCCCTCTCCCCCAACTACGGCTTCCCGCAGACCGGAAAGGTCGGCGACCCGGACTTCCGCTTCTACTCCGACCGGACGATGGTTCAGGAGGCCCACGCACGGGGCCTGAAGGTCATCCCGTGGACCTGCGACGATCCGGCCACCGTGGAGGCGCTGATGGACATGGGCGTCGACGGCATCATCACCAACTACCCCAATCACGTACGGCAGATCATGGCCGAGCGGGGCATGCGCCTGCCCAAGCCGTACCAGCCCCGTTGAACACAGGCACAGCGGCGGCAGCCCCGTTTCCTCGGCCCCTGCAGTACAAGTGATCTACGTCTCAGCGGGTGAACCGGGGGCCGGCGAACCCGGTCACAGCAGATGACGTAGTCATCGAGTGCCCGCGGCTGATGATCCGTGCCGGCACATAAGGACGCCCCCCACTGTGCCCAACACCCCCACTCCCCTTCTCCCCGGCAAGTCCATACCGGCGCCGGTCGCGCGTCCCCCGCGCGACCGGCGCCCCCGTCCGCCCGGCCGCCACGATCCCCACCTCCTGGCGACCGCCCTGTTCGCCGCGTACGCGATCCTGTCCATCCTCCGGTACGAGCACCTGGCGACCCGCTCCTGGGACCTCGGCATCTTCGAGCAGGCGGTCCGCGGCTACGCCCAACTGCGGGCGCCGGTCGTCGATCTCAAAGGACCGGGGTTCAACATCCTGGGCGATCACTTCAGTCCGGTGCTCGCTCTGCTCGCCCCCGTCCACCGGCTCTTCCCCTCCCCTGTCACGCTGCTCGTCGCCCAGGCCGCGCTCTTCGCGCTGTCGGCCGTGCCGGTGACCCGTGCGGCCGCCGGGCTGCTGGGGCGGCCGCGCGGGCTCGTCCTCGGCCTTGCGTACGGCCTGTCCTGGGGTCTGCAACGGGCGGTCGACTTCGACTTCCACGAGATCTGCTTCGCCGTACCCCTGATCGCCTTCAGCCTGGAGGCGCTGCTGACCCGCCGGTGGCGGCCCGCGCTGCTATGGGCGCTGCCGCTGGTGCTGGTCAAGGAGGACCTGGGCCTGACGGTGGCCGCCGTCGCGCTGGTCGTCGCCCTGCGCTGCCGCCGCTCCCCGCGCCCGCTCGTGTACGCACTCGTGGTGGCGGTCCTGGGCCTCGCTGCCACCTTTGTCACCCTCACCGTCGTCATCCCCTCCTTCAACACCACCGGCGGGTACGAGTACTGGACCAAGGTCGACAGCGGCTTCGCCCTCTTCGACGGCACGGACGTCAAGCTCCGCACCCTGGCCTGGCTGTTGATCCCCACCAGCGGTCTGCTCGCCCTGCGTTCCCCGCTGTTCGTCGTGGCACTGCCCACCCTGGGCTGGCGCTTCTGCTCCGCCGACGACCACTACTGGGGCACCGGCTGGCACTACAGCGCGGTCCTGATGCCGGTCGTCGCGCTGGCCCTCGTCGACGCGCTCGCCCGGGCGCGGATGAGCTCCCGGCCCTGGCTGCGTTCGTACGCCCGGCACGTGCCCGCAGCGGTCGCCGCAGCGGCCCTGGCCCTCACGACGACGCTCCCGCTGTCCACGCTGACGGAATCCGCCACCTACGACACCCCCGAAGGCGTACCCCGCATCGAACGCGCCCTGGACCGCATCCCGGACGGCGCCACGGTCGAGGCGGACATCGGCCCCAGCAGCCGGCTCACCTCCCGCTGCCGTGTCTTCTGGATCGGCGCCACCCGGGGCACCACCCCCGACTACATCGCCCTGAACAACACCGGCAAGTGGGTCGGAGACGTCCAGGGCTACGCCCGTCAGCTGCACCCCGACGCCCGTTATGTGATCGACGACGCCGCCTACGGTTACGTCGTCCTCAAGCGCAGTTCGTGACCGGCAGGCACCGGACGTCATTGACAAGGACGTCATTGACAATCCGGATCAGCCAAGGTTGTCATGTCCACATGCTGCAATGCCCTGGGACCTGCTGCGCTCACCGCGGGTACCGTCATTGAGCGGGCGCCGCGCGCTGCTCGACACCGCCCTGGCCGAGTTGACGGCCCGCCCCGGAGTACTCCTCCACGGCCCCGCGGGCATCGGCAGGTCCACGCTCCTGACCGCCCTGGCGGCGTCCCTGGCCGCGCAGGACAAGTCATCCACGGTGTTGTACTGCTCGCCCGCCCAGGAGGACACCCGGCTGCCCTTCGTCGGCCTGATCGACCTGTTCGCGCGGGTGCCGGAGCACTGCCTGGAGGCCCTGGCACCCCAGCCCCGGACGGCGCTGCAGTCGGTCCTGCTGCGCGGCCCGGAACCCGCCGACGACCAGGCCCGTCTCGCGGTGCGCGTCGCCGTCGTCGACGTGCTGCGCACCCTTGCCGCCACCGGCCCCGTGCTCTTGGTCGTCGACGACCTCCAGTGGCTGGACGAACCGAGCGCCGAGGTGCTCGCCTTCGCCGTACGGCGCCTCGAAGGCCTCGCCGTCCGGGTGGTGGCCGCCGAGCGGGTGGCCGACGGGGAGCAGCCCGAACGGCTGCGCTGCTGCCCGCCGGGCACCGTCGAACTGCCGGTGCCGCCCATGACGGATGCCGAGGTGGCCCACCTCGTGCGCACGGCGATCGGTGCCGATCTGCCGCCGGGGGTGCTGCGGGCGGTCCAGGACACCGCTGCCGGAAACCCGTCGTACGCAGCGGAGTTGGGCCGGGCGGCCCCGCGCGACGCGGCTTCCGTCGGCTTCGGGCGGGCGCTGCCCGTGCCCCGGAGGCTGCGCGCCGTGCTGCTGGACCAGGTGCGAACGCTGCCGCAGACCGTGCGGCACACTCTCCTCGTCGCCTGCACGGCCACCCACCCCAGCCTCACGGTGCTGCGGGCCGCCGGGCTCGACGACCCGGCCGCGGACCTCGCGGAGGCCGAACGGCTCGGTGTGGCGGCGGTCGACGCCGACGGAACCGTGCATTTCAGCCATCCGCTGCTCCGGGCCGCCGTCTGTGCCGACGCCCCGGAGCACAGCCGCAGGCAGGCGCACGCCCTGCTGGCCCATGCGGTCACCGAGCCCGTGGAGCAGGCCCGCCACCTCGCTCTCGCGCACCCGTACGAGGACGAGGACACCGCGCGCAGGCTGATGTCCGCGGCCGAGTCGGCGCGCCGCGACGGTGCACCCGATGCCGCCTTCGAACTGGCCGGGCTCGCCGCCCTGCGCACTCCCGGCGACCGCCCCGCGGACCGCGCCGACCGGCTGCTGGCCGCGGCCGACTACGCATGTGACGCCGGGCAGTTGGAGGAGGCGGGGCAGGCGGCCGAGACCGTGCTCGCCGGGTCCGGCTCGGCACGGCAGCGGGTGCAGGCCCGGCTGATCCTGCTGCGCAACGCCGGGCAGGCGCTGGGAGGCGCCCGCGACCTGATCGAGGAAGGCCTGCGGGACGCCGACGGCGACCCGGAGGCCGAGGGATGGCTGCACCACTGGGCGGCCGTACGCGGCCTGCTCTGCGGGGAGTTGGCGGAGGCGGCCCGGCATGCCCGGCGCGCTGCCCGGCAGGCGGCCCGGGCAGGCGACACCGACACCCGCATCGGCGCCCTCGCCACCCTCGCCCGGGTGGAGTCCCTGGCCGGGGAACCGGCCGCCGCCGGTGCCGCGCTCGAGGAGGCACTCACCCTGGTCGGCGGCGCCGACGCCGGCCCCGAGAGCTGGGGGCTGATCCGGATGAGGGCGATCCTCGCCCTGGACTCCGACCGGGTCACCGAAGCCGGACAGCAGGTCGCCGAACTCCTCGCGGACATCGGTGAGTTCGCCGGGGTCGAGGAGGTCATGGCGACCTTGGTGGCGCTCACCCGTATCCAGGTGCGGGCCGGGCACTGCCGGGAGGCGCTGCGCACCGCGGCCCGCTGCTCACGCGGCCTGGCCGAAACGGGCGTACAGGCGGCTCCCGCCCTGTATGCGGCGGCGCTCGCGGCGACCGCGGGCGGCACCGCCGACGAGGCCCGGCGCCTGGCCGAACAGGCGGTCAGGGCCTCGGAGGCGGACGGTGACCGGCTGTTCCTGCTGCGCGCGCTTGCGGTGCTGGGACAGGTCGAGCTGCTCGCCGGCGACCCTCGGGGGGCGGCCAGCGCGGCCGAGGCACTGCACCGCGTCAGGGAACTGGGCGAGGCGATGGGCGCCGCCGATCCGCCATTGCTGCACTGGTACGGCGACCTGGCCGAAGCCCTGGTGATCCTGGGCGAGACGGACAGCGCCGGGGCGGTGCTCCGCGAGGCCCGCACCCGGGTGTCCGGCGATACGCCCGGCAGCGTACTGGCGGCTCTGGAACGGGCGGAGGGGCTGCGGGAGGCGGGGCTCGGCCGGGCGAAGGAGGGGGCGCTGCGGCTGCGTGGCGCGGTGGACCGGCTGCGTCAACTCCCACTGCCCATGGAGCTGGTGCGCACCCTGATCGCACTCGGCGCGGTCGAGCGCCGTGCCCGCCGCAGGACCGCGGCACGGGCCGCCCTCGGTGAGGCGCTGGAGACCGCGACACGGATCGGCGCCGCTCCGCTCGCGGCGCGGGCCGGGGACGAGCTGGCACGGCTGGACGCCGGGGACCGCAGCGGCGAGGCGGGCGCGGCCGGACCCGAACTCACCCCCACGGAGGCAAGGATCGCCGAACTCGTCGGCGGCGGAGCCACCAACCGCGAAGTCGCCGCGGAGCTGTTCATCAGCGTCAAGACGGTGGAAGGCGCCCTGTCGCGGGTCTACCGCAAGGTCGGTGTCCGCTCGCGCACCGCGCTCGCCCATGCGATGGCGGTAGCCGTCATCGCGTCCGGCGCGGCGGCCGTGAACTCCGACGACGACCAGGTCGGGCCCGCCGTACAGGCGGTGACGTCGAGTCAGCCCGCACGGGTCCGGGCGGCCCGTGCGCTGGACGGCCGCCGCTGACGTGACATCCGGCGTTCACGTGACATCAGTTGTTAACACGTGAAGCAAGGGTTCCCCCGCTTATGCGGGTGGGGCGGATGTTCCTACGTTGAAGCCGTTCCGACTTCCGGGACATCACCCCCCACCTCCGGAGGACTTCAGTGAAGTCACGCCTGAAACTGCTCGGCCTGGTCACCGTTCCGGCGCTGCTCGCCGCCGCCGTACCCGCCGCCTACGCCGCCGGCACCGCCCAGCCGCACACCACGCGCGCGGCCGTCACCGGAGACGTCCTCAAGGGCCTCAACAAGAACGCGACCCGCACCGGACATGTCACCGCCGGGAAGCGGATATCGGTGGCCATCAGCCTGACCCCGAGAAATAACAAGGCGCTCGACACCTTCGTCGCCAAGGTCAGCGATCCGCGGTCGAGCTCCTACGGCCACTATCTGACGAAGGGCCAGTTCGCGGCGCGCTTCGGCCGGACCGCCGCCGAGGTCCGGCAGCTCAAGGACTATCTGCGCGCGCAGGGCCTCACCGTCGGCAAGGTCCACTCGGGCAATCTGCTGGTCGACGCCAGCGGCACCGCCGCCCAGCTGGAGAAGGCCTTCGGCACCAAGCTGTCGACCTGGAAGGACACGGCCTCGGGGCGCTCGTTCTACGCCAACGACACCGCGCCGACGCTGCCGGCCTCCATTGCCTCCCTCGTCAGTGACGTGGCCGGCCTCAACAACCGCCTCAGCCTGCACCACCAGGCGCCCTCCACCGTCACCCCGCACAACGGCCCCGGCGGCGGCTACACCCCGGCCCAGCTCAAGGGCGGCTACAACGTCTCGGGCACGTACACCGGCAGCGGCCAGAAGATCGCACTGATCGAGTTCGACGGCTTCCAGCAGTCCAACATCACCAAGTACGACACCAACTACAGCCTGGGCTCGCCCAACCCGACCGTGCAGAAGGTCGACGGCGGCTCCGGCGCGCTCGGCGACGGCCAGGTCGAGGTCGAACTGGACATCGAGGTCCTGCACGCGATCGCCCCCAAGGCCAACGTCACCGTCTTCGAGGGCCCCAACTCCGACGCCGGCGAGGTCGACACCTACCAGGCCATCGTCGACAGCGGCATCCCCACCACCTCGATCAGCTGGGGCGCCGCCGAGAGCGCCCGCACCACCTCGGGCATCAACGCGGTCGACGCCGTCTTCAAGGCGGGCGCCGCCCAGGGACTCGGCTTCTACGCGGCCTCCGGCGACGACGGCTCCGACGACGCGGGCGACGGCGGCACCTCCGTCGACTACCCGGCCAGCGACCCGTATGTCACCGGCGTCGGCGGCACCAAGCTGACCGTCACCTCGTCCAACACCTTCAGCAAGGAGGTCGCCTGGTCCGGCGGTGGCGGCGGCAAGTCCTCCGTCTTCAAGATCCCCAGCTGGCAGACCGCGGTCCAGAAGAGCGCCGGCGGCGGCTTCCGCCAGGTCCCGGACGTCTCGGCGCACGCCAACCCCAGCCCGGGTGTCTCGATCTACTCGCAGGGCTCGTGGTCCTCGGTCGGCGGCACCAGCGCCGCGGCGCCCGAGTGGGCGGCGTTCGCGGCCCTCTACAACCAGCAGGCCGCGGCGGCCGGCAAGGCCAACCTCGGCTTCGCCAACCCGGCCCTCTACTCGGCGAGCGGCACCGGCTTCCACGACATCACCAGCGGCAGCAACGGCGCCTACTCCGCAGCCACCGGCTGGGACTTCACCACCGGATGGGGGTCGTACAACGCCGCGACCCTGGCGAGCAAGCTGCTCGGCTGACGACGGGCGGCTGACGAAGGATCGATGAAGCGCGGGCCGGGACCACTCCCGGCCCGCGCTGCGGTATGCACCAGGGGGCCCGGTCAGGCCGCGTTGAGGACGTCCAGCACCTGTTCCAGTACGAGGACGCCGCCCAGGCCGGGGATCGCCAGGACCGTCGTACAGCCAGTGCCTGGGCCGGCCACTGGCCCGTCTGGACTCCAGGTCGTCCATGGCACCTTGTTCCGCCGCGAGCCCACCCCTGCGCCGGGCCACCGAGACGGAGAAGATCCCGTTCGCGGCCCCGACCAGTGTGTGGGCCTGGCCGAGGCCCTGCGGGCGTACATGTACACGGTCGGCGGTGGACCTGACGGGTGTTCGACGGGCGCATCGTCCGCGAACACCTACCCGTACAATTTGAGTCCGAACGGTCAATGAAGTACGAGGGAGCGCCCGTGCCCGGCCAGCGATCCATCACCGAAGCCGAGAAGCTCGCCGCGGCGAAACTCGGCGGCATCCCGATACGACGGGACCAGATGGCCGCCGTGGCCAACATCTACCGGGCCGCCTCCGCCGTGCGCCAGCACGTGGAGAACTCGGTGCTGCGCGGCTCCGACCTGACCTGGACGGCGTTCGTCGTGCTGTGGGTCGTCTGGGTGTGGGGCGAGTCGGAGACCCGGCACGTGGCCGAGGAGGCGGGCATCTCCAAGGGGACGCTGACCGGGGTGTCGCGCACCCTGGAGTCGCGCGGACTGGTCAGGCGGGCCGGCCACCCGACGGACGGCCGGCTGGTGCTGCTCAGCCTCACCGACGAGGGCGAGCAGCTGATGCAGCGGCTGTTCCCGGCCTTCAACGAGGAGGAGGCCTTCGTCACCGGCCAGTTGACGGACGAGGAGTGCCGGACCCTGGCGGAGGGCCTGCGGCGCGTGGTGATGCAGGTGGAGCAGAACGGCGAGGAGCGCCGCCAGACCCTCCTCAACGGCGCCGAGCCCGCACCCCGGCGGAGTGGCCGACGGGCGAAGGGCTGAGTTTCGGCCACCGTGATCACTGTCGGGCGCGACACGCACCCGCTATTATTTGATCCCAAACGACATGCCGGAAGAGGTCCGCCGAGAACCAAGGAGTCACACCCGTGCGCGCACTCGTCGTCCAGCACGACCACACGACGGAACCGGGGCTGGTCGGTGCCCGCCTCGTCGAGCGCGGTTACGATCTAGAGGTCGTGACCGTCGTGCCCGAGCACCGTCACCACACCCCGGATGTCACCTTCGACTTCCCCGACGCCGCCGACTGGGATCTCCTCGTCTCGCTCGGCGCGCCCTGGTCGGTGTACGACGAGACGGCCATAGGCAGCTGGATCGGCGGGGAGCTCGCACTGCTCCGCAAGGCCCACCACCTCGGCATACCGGTGCTCGGCGTCTGCTTCGGCGCCCAGGCGCTGACCACGGCCCTCGGCGGCTCGGTCGAACCGTCGCCGCGTCCCGAGATCGGCTGGACCGAGATCGACACGCACGACCCCTCACTCGTGGGCCGGGGCCCCTGGATGCAGTGGCACTTCGACCGGTGCGTACTGCCGCCGGGTGCCGGGGAGTTGGCGCGGAACGAGGTGGGTGTGCAGGCGTTCCGGGTCGGGCGGAGCCTCGGGGTGCAGTTCCATCCGGAGATCACCATGTGGATGCTGCGCGGCTGGCTGGCGACCGGCGGTGAACAGGAGGCACTGCGGCATGGCGTCGACCCCGGCCAACTCCTCGCCCGGAGCAGCGACTTGGAACCGGTCGCCCGGGCGAACGCCCGCAACCTGGTCGACGGGTTCCTCGACCGGGTGGCGGTCGCCACGGACCGACACGGGACGACCTGAGAGCTCCCTTGACCACCACTGCCCGCACCAGCAGAATGTGGCCACTTGAGAGCGCTCTCAAAGAGCTGATCTCTCGGACCCAGCAGCGTCACCGACCCCGAGGAGAGCAGCCATGGCCGAGATCGCCCGTCGGACGATCATCGGGGCGGGGAGCGCCGCTGCCGCCCTCGCGGTGTTCGGCAGTGGCACGGCTCGCGCGGCCGCCGGCTCAACTCCCGCTGCGGAGTCGGGAGATGCCCGGACGCGTGGCCACGCCTTTCTCGAAGCGGCCATGGACGGCTACCCGGACCACGGCAGCATCCGCCTGGCCCAGAGCTACAGCGATCAGGCCGGCCTCTTCAGCACGGCGTTCACATACGACAACGCACTCGCGATCCTGGCGCTCCTCGCCCACTCCGGCCCCGGTTCGCGCGCCAGAGCCATCGCCCTCGGGGACGCACTGCTCTACGCACAGACCCACGACCCGCAGCACACGGACGGCAGGCTCCGGCAGGCGTACAACGTGGGGCCGTACGTCTTCTACGACGGTTCACCGCAGCCGGACGGCTTCGTGCGCGCGGACGGCACCGTGAACGTCGGCACCCAGTTCGGCTTCACCGGTACGGCGGTCGGGGACATGGCCTGGGCGGGCATCGCGCTGGCCACGCTGGCCGCCCGCACGGGGGCGGCACGGTTCCTGACGGGTGCCGTGCGGATCGGCGAGTGGGTGGAGGCCCACGGCCGCACCGACGAGCCGCTGGGCGGCTACAAGTTCGGCGTCGACGGCGCCGATCAGAGGCTTCCCTTCACCTCCACCGAGCACAACATCGACCTGACCTGCCTCTTCACACGTCTCGCCCGACTCACCGGAGACAGCGTCTGGCTGGAACGGCGGGCCCGCGCGCAGGCGTTCCTCGACAAGATGTGGAACGAGTCCGGCGGTTTCTTCCACACCGGGACCAACGACGGCGTCACCGTCAACACCTCCCCGGTGCCCGAGGACACCCAGACCTGGAGCTATCTGTCCCTCCACGACCGCCGCCGTGCCCGGTCGGTGGACTGGGCGGCAGACCACCTCGCGGTGCTGGACACCGCCGACCGGCCGGGCAGCACGGTCCCCGCCGGGCAGTCGTACGAAGGTGTCACCTTCAGTTCGGCGTCCCTCGTCGCGGACGAGAGCTCGCCCATCGCAGCCTCCCAGCCCAAGCCCGACCGCAACGGCGTGTGGTTCGAGGGCACCGCCCACCTCGCCCTCGCCCTGCGGGAGCGCTGCGCGAGTGGCGACGAACGGCGTGCCGCGCGCCTCATCGCCTCCATCGAGCGAGCCCAGGACCAGCTCGGCGCGGGCCAGACGGTGGGGAACAAGGCGCTGCCCGAACGGTCGGGCGTGGTGTCGGCCAGCAGCCCCTTGGACACCGGTTTCGGCTTCGGCTACTACCCGTACCGACACCTCGGCGCCACGGCCTGGTATCTGCTCGCGGCGGCCCGCGCCAATCCGCTGCGGGGACACTGAGCCGCTCCCGGAGGTGCCCGGCCGCTGCGTCGGCGGCCTCCCCCGCACAGGGCCCCTCTAGTGCCCGCCGACGAACGCCAAGGCCTCCCGCGCAAGGGGGGACCAGTCCAGGGCGGAGTCCGGAGAGAGAGCGAACCACTCGTTCATCGGCGTGCCCTTGTTGGCGTCGAAGTTGTCCCCCTCCTCCGCGTCCACCAGCGCGTCCACCCGCTCCTTGGGCAGCTTCACCACCAACTGCCCGCGGACCAGCATCGCGAAGATCTTGTTGTGCACCCGCAGCGCGCTCCGACCGAAGCCGGAGCCGCCGGGAGGAGTGACCCCGGGGAGGCCCAGCAGCTCGCTCACCAGGTCGTCGAAGCGCTCTTCGGCCGGCGTCATAACCGCTCCTCCGGGGTCCTGCAGCGATACCGGTACCCAGCCCACTGAATCACGCCGGCATCAGTGGCGCAGCCGGTCGAAGCGGAACGGTTCCAGGGCTTCGGGGCGCCGGCCGGTGCGGACGTACTCGGTGAGTCGGCGCCCGGTGACCGGGCCCAGGGTGACGCCGAGCATGCCGTGTCCGGTGGCCACGAAGGCGTTGTCGTGGCCGGGGACCCGGTCGATGACCGGAAGGCCGTCCGGGAGGAAGGGTCGGCCGCCGACCCAGGGGTCGCGGATCAGGCCGACCAGGTCGTCCGGGTCGTCGAACCAGCGGCCGAGGTAGTGCCGGCTCGCGAGGGCGACGGCGACGACGCGACGCCAGTCGAGGCGGTTGTTGTTGCCGCTCAGCTCCATCGTGCCGCCGATCCGTGTCGTGCCGCCGATCGGTGAGGCGACGGCCCGGCGTTCGCCGAAGTACAGCGTGTGCCGGGGGGCGGGGTCCAGGTCCACGGAGAAGCTGTAGCCCTTGCCCGCCTGCAGGGGCAGTGGGTGTCCCAGCGCGCCCAGGAGGCCGGAGGAACGCATGCCGGCCGCGATGACGACGGCCCGGCACGGTATCTCGCCCAAGTCTGTGCGCACCGCGGCGACTCGGCCGCCGGCCGTGCGGAACCCCACCGCCTCCGCGGCCTCGTGGACCTTCACCCCGGCCGCTGCCAGCGCCTGTCCGAGCCCGAGGGCGAAAGCCTCCGGGTCGACCACACCCTCTCCCTCCACGAGATACGCCGCGCGCACCCCGGGCGACAGCGCGCCGTCGAGCAGCCGGGCCCCGTCCCCGGTGACGACGTCGTCGGGCAGGGGGTAGCGGCCGTCGGCCATCTGCCGTTGTACGGCGAGGTGATGGCGGGCCTCGGCCGGGGTGAGGAAGGCGTGGACCATGCCGGGGCGGGTCAGGGTGGTGTCGACTCCGGCGTCGCGCAGGCCGTCGAAGAGGTCGAAGGTGGTGCGGTTCAGCTCGGCGATCGCCGCGTAGCCGCGCCGGAAGGCGGCCGGGGTGCTGCTGCGCCAGAACCGCCACAACCAGCGCACGAACGCCGGGTCGGGCAGCGGTCGCAGGTACAGGGGCGAGTCCGGCCGGCCCAGGGAGCGCAGTGCGTACCGTACGACGCCCGGGGCCGGGACCGGCGTCGAGTGGCTGAGGCAGACCCAGCCCGCATTGCCCCGGGACACTCCCGAGCCCAGGCCGCGCCGTTCGACGACCTCCACCGCGAGGCCTGCCTCGGCGAGGTAGTACGCGGTGCACAGCCCGACGACGCCGCCACCGAGGACCACCACGGGCGCGGTCATGACGCCGACTCGTAGGAGGCGAGGAACTCCCGGGTGCGGGCCCGGGCGGGGCGGTCGAGGACGTCCTGCGGCGCGCCCTCCTCCACGATGCGGCCGCCGTCGACGAAGACCACGTGGTCGGACACCTCACGGGCGAACGGCAGTTCGTGGGTGACCAGCAGCATCGTCATGCCGTCCGCGGCCAGTTCACGCATCACGCCGAGCACTTCACGGGTGGCCTCCGGGTCGAGGGAGGAGGTGGGCTCGTCGAAGAGCAGCACCTCGGGCCGCAGCGCCAGCGCCCGGGCGATGGCGACGCGTTGCTGTTCTCCCCCGGAGAGCTGGTCCGGCTGGGCGAGGCCGCGGTGCGCCACGCCGACCCGGCGCAGCAGCGCGACGGCCCGCTCCAGCGCCTGCTGCTCCGGGACGCCGGCCCGGCGCTGCGCCAGGACGACGTTCTCGACGGCGGTGAGATGGGGGAAGAGGTTGAAGCGCTGGAAGACCATGCCGACGGTGCGGCGCAGCCGGGGCAGGTCGCGGCAGACCGTACGGCCGCCGCTGTGCACCACCTCGCCGGCCACCTCCACCGTTCCCTGGTCGGGGCGTTCGAGGAGGTTGACGCAGCGCATGAGGGTGGTCTTGCCGCCGCCGCTCTGCCCGATGACGCTGACGATGCGGCCGCGGTCGACCTCCAGGTCCACGTGGTCGAGCACCAGGCGGCCGTCGAAGGACTTGCTCAGGCCCTGGATCCGTACGACCGCCTCGGTGGGGGCCGTCGGCGGGTTCTTCGCCGTGGTGACGGGCTCGGTCATACGGCCGCCTCTTTCGGGTCGGCTGCCGCGGCGGCGAGCAGCGCACGGGCGGCGCGCACCCGGCGCCGTCGCCGGGGGGACAGGGGGACACCGGCGCGTACCTTGCGCTCCAGCAGCAGGAGGAGCTGGGAGAGCGGGTAGCACAGGGCGAAGTAGATGGCCGAGATGACCAGGTACACCTCCAGGGCACGGAACGTGGCCGAGGTGATGAGCCGGCCCTCGACATCAGCTCGGCGGCGGACACGGTGACCAGCAGCGAGGTGGACTTGAGCAGGTCGACCAGCATGGTGTTGGTGCCGGGCAGGGCCTGCCGGACGGCCTGCGGCAGGACGACGTGCGCGAAGATGCCCGCCTTCCCCAGTCCGAGTGCCTCGCCCGCCTCGGTCTGTCCGGCGTGCACGCCGCTGATCGCGGCACGGAAGATCTCGGACAGGTAGGCGGCGTAGAAGACGATCAGGCTGAGGCAGCCGGCGGTGAACACGTCCAGCCGGATCCCGGCCGAGGCCAGGCCGAAGTAGGTCAGGAAGATGATGGCCAGCAGCGGGACGTTCTTGAACACCTCGGTGTAGACGGCGGCGAGGGCCCGCGCGGGCCAGGCCCGGTTCAGCCGGAGCAGCGCCACCGCCAGGCCGAGGAGGACCGCGCCGGCGAAGCCGACCAGTGTGTAGGAGACGGTGCGCCAGAGGGCGTCGAGGAGGTCGGACCGGTAGTCGGACCAGGGGACTTGGAAGAGGCCGGACATGTTCGCTCCCTCACTGTCCTATGGACGGCGGCGTCCAGTTGCCCGGCCGGTCCACGCCGCGGCGCGCGGTGGCGACGTCGGCGGCCGGCTTGAGGAACTGCTCCGGGTCGCCGCCGTACTTCTTCACGAGCTCGGCCATCTCGCCGTTGGTGTACATGGCGTCGATCTGTGCGGAGACCGCCTTCTCCAGCCTGGTGGCCTTCTTGGGGAGGTAGAAGCCGGTCTGGTACGGCTGGAAGTACGCGTAGGCGGGCTTGGCCTTGACCTCGGCGGCAGTCGGCGGTGTCAGGTACTCCGTCTTGATCTTCAGTTCCGGGCGTTGTTTCTGCGCCGCGATGATGATCAGCGGGTCGAGGAAGCCGACGTCGACGCGGCCCGCGCCGAGGTCGTCGAAGACGCCGGTGGCGTCCGGGTAGGCGTGCAGCTTGGCGCCGGGCACGGACTGGATGGACTTCACCCAGACGTAGCCCTCGACGGTGCCGAGGTTGAGGCCCTTGAGGTCGTCGACGGTCTTGTAGGTCTTTCCGCTGCGGACTGCCATCGCCGGGGGCGAGTAGTACGGCGGGTCGGTGAACAGGCCCTGCTTCTGCCGTTCGGCGGACCAGGCGACCCCGCCGATGGTGATGTCCACGCGCCGGGACTGCACTCCGGCGAGCATGCCGGCGAAGTCCGTGACCTGCGGCTCGACCTGCAGGCCGAGCTTCTTGGCCACGTAAGAGAGGATGTCGCCGTCCAGGCCGACGATCTTCCCGCCCTGGACGGTGGTGTAGGGCGCGTACGGCTGGACGGCGACCTTGATGACGCCGGGCGTGAGCGTGCCGAGGGCTGCGGTCTTCGCGGACACGTTCTTCGGGGCGTCGTCGCCGCCCGAACCGCAGGCGGCGACCGTGGAGATCATCAGCAGTGTGGTCAGGGTGACGGCGAGCGAGCGCACACGGATCATCGGCGTGGGCCTTCCGTATCGGCACTGAGGGGCCCGCCGTTCACCGCGTCGTGCCCTCGGCGGGAGCTTGATTGGGCCCATACGCTAGAGATCCACCGTCTGGTGCGTCACCGTTCGCTTCGTATGAACTTGTGGCCGGAATCAGGCGCTGCCCTGTACGGTGCGTCCAACCCCGGCCCGCTCTCCCCCACGGGAGGAACCGTCGTGCTGAGCCCGTCACTCGCCCAGGAGATCGCCGGGGACACCTCCGCCGTCATCGGTTTCAACGTGCTGATCACCGATGCGGAGGGCATGGTCATCGGCAGCGGTGACAGCAGCCGTGTGGGGTCCTTCCACGAGGCGTCGGTCGAGGTCCTCCGTACCCAGGAACCGGCCACGCACAGCGCCTCACAGGCCCAGCAGCTGCGCGGGGTACGCCCCGGCGTCACCCTGCCGCTGGTCGCGGGCGGCCAGGCGGTGGGGACCGTCGGGATCACCGGCACCCCCGCCCAGGTCCGCCGCTTCGGACTGCTGGTGAAGCGCCAGACGGAGATCCTGCTGAGGGAGTCCGTGATGCTGCGCTCCCGTCTGCTCTCGGAGCGGGCGGCGGAGAAGCTGCTCGCCGACATCGCCTCCTACGATCCCCAGGTCGTCGAGGGCGACTTCCTCGTCTTCCGTGCCGCCGAACTCGGCTTCGACCTGCGGCTGCAGCGGGTGGCGGTGGCCGTCGAGGTGACCGTGCCCGAGGGGGCCGCACGACGCCGGGGCGGCGGGCCCACCCAGGATGTGGCACTGGTCCGCACAGAACTGCTGCGCACCGTCCGCGAGGTCTTCGCCGACCCGCAGGACATCGTCGCCGGGACGGCGCCCGGGCGGATCGGTGTCCTGCACCGTGTTCCGGCCCGGCGCCAAACGGAGTTGGTCGCCGACTGCCGACGGGTCGTCGACGTCATCGCCGCACAGGACGGTCTCACCGCCCGGGTCGGCATCGGCGAGCCCGCCTCCTCGGTGGGCGGTCTGCACGACTCGTACCAGGACGCCTGCGACGCGCTGCGCCTGGGCGGGCGTTCGACGGGGGACTCCCCCGTCCAGCTGATCGCCGATCTGCGGGTCCACCAGGTCCTGGCCGCGGTGAACCAGTCCACCCGCAACCGCCTGGTCGACCTCACCACCGCGGAGCTGCGCGCCCAGCCGGACTGGCCGGCGCTCCGCGACACGATCACCGCGTGGTGCGAGAGCGGATTCAACCTCGTACGGGCCTCCGCGGCCCTGCACATCCACCGCAACACCGTCGTCTACCGCATGAACAAGATCGAGCAGATCACCGGCCGGCCGCTGCGCGAACACCGCACCACGATGGCCCTCTACCTCGCCTGCCTGGCCGACCAGATGGGCAGTGGCTGACGCGCCTTCGGTTCAACTCCGGTCGCTGCAGGCGCCGTTGACAGTGCACGCGATCCGCGTCACGGTGAGGGCTCCGTCGTGCCCGGAGTGCCCGGAGGTCGTCCATGGCTCCGTCGTCAGCACCACGTTCCGACGCCGGCATCGTCGAACGCGCACGCGCGATCGCTCCGTTCGTCCGCGAGCATGCACTCCGAACCGAGCAGGAGAGGAGCGTGCCGGGCGAGGTCGTCGCGGCGCTGACGGACGCGGGGATCCACCGGATGAACGTGCCCCGGCGGTACGGCGGTTACCAGACCCGGCTGCGCACCCAGGTCGACACACTGACCGAGATCGCCGCCGCGTGCGGCTCGACCGGCTTCACGGCACTGATCCAGGCCGGCTGCGCGTTCATCGCGGCGCTCTTCCCCGACGAGGCGCAGGACGAGATCTTCACCGGTCCAGATGTACGGGTCGGCGGCACTCTCGTCCCGGACGCCACCGCGGTCGCCAGAACCGACGGCTATGTCGTCAACGGCACCTCGGGGTTCGCGACCGGCTGCCGGCACGCCGACTGGCATCTGCTGACGGTTCGCGTGGAATCCGGTGAGGGGCCGCCCGAGGTGCTGTGGACCGCCGTGCCCATGGCCGAGTTGGAGATCCTGGACGACTGGCATGTCTCCGGTCTTGCGGGCAGTGGCAGCAACAGCGTGGTCGCCCGTGACGTGTTCGTGCCGGCGCACCGGGTGCTGCCCGTCGGGCCCCTCCTCAACGGCGAGTTCCCCTCCAAGTCCAACGCCGACGACCCCTTCTACCGGATGCCCGTCCTGCTGATGTTCTGCGCCTGGACGGCCCCGAACGCACTCGGCCTGGCGCGGGCTGCTCTGGAGGGGTTCACCGGGCGGATCCATGAGCGGGGCATCACCTATACGTTCCACCAGCGGCAGAACGAGGCGACGGTCACCCACCTCCAGGCGGCCGAGGCGGCGCTGAAGATCTCCTGCGCCGAGCTGCTGACCAGCGACTTCGTCGCCCGTATCGAGGCCGGCGAACCGTACAGTCAGGAGGAGCGGGCGAGGATCCGCGGCCAGAGCGGTTATGTGGCGCGGCTGTGCAAGGAGGCCGTCGATCTGATCGCCTCCGCCTCCGGGGCGTCCTCGCTGCACCGGGAGGTGCCCATCCAGCGGGTGGTGCGCGATGTACAGGCCCTGAACCTGCACTCCTTCGTCAATCCCGCGACCAATCTGGAGATCTACGGACGGGTCCTGTCGGGACTCGATGCGGGCACGCCGTTCCTGTGAGGCAGAGGCGGCACGCTGCTAGGGCTGTCCTGCTCCCGGCACCGCGACCGGCACCGCGAGCACCTGGCCGGTTCCGGGGGCCACCATCTCGGTCTCGGTCATGCCCTGCCATCGTGCCGCGGTGATGAACAGCGTGCGGCGGTCGGGTCCGCCGAGCACGCAGGCGAAGGCTCCGCGGTCAAGGGGCACGGTCTGCAGGACGGTGCCGCCTTCCGCGACCCGTACGCACCGCCGGTTGGGCACGTCCGCGTACCAGACGGCGTTCTCCGCGTCGATGCAGATACCGTCCGGGACGCCCTGGCCCAGGTCGGCCCAGATACGCCGGTGCGACAGGGCGCCGTCGGCCTCGATGTCGAAGGCGAGCAGCCGGCGGCGGTAGGAGTCGGCGACGATCAGGATGGTGTCGTCGGCCGTCACCGCCATGCCATTGGGAAAGGCGATGTCGTCGGCCACCTCACGCACCGAGCCGTCGGGCGCTGCCAGGTGGACGGAACCGGGTTTGACGTCCTCTCCCGCCATCGGGTCGAAGTGGGCGCGGTTGACGTAGGTGTTGCCGCGGCCGTCCGCCACGATGTCGTTCCAGCCCGGGATGCCGAGATCCGCGTACTCGACGAGGCTCCCGTCGGGCTCGCGGCGCAGCAGCCGGCCTTCCGCGGACGAGACGATCAGCAGTCGGCCGTCGGGAAGCCAGGCGGTGCACAGCGGCAGCGACGGCACCTTTGCGACGACCTCGGTGCGGCCGTCCCGGTCGACGGCGAGGACCTCGCCGGCGGTCCAGTCGGAGAAGTACAGCCGGTCGTCGTGCCAGCGGGGTGATTCGACCAGGCCCCGGCCGGTGAGCAGCGTGGATACGTGGGTCATCGTTCTCACAGCCCTGCGCTCGGGCCGGCCCGGTGCCGGCCTCTCACCCTCTACACGAACGAGGGCCCGCCGAATCGACAGTGCGCGACGACTGGCACATGCATGTCGCAGGCCCGGCTACGCGCTCTTGCGGCCGACGCCTGCATACACCCAGTACTCCCACGGCTTGTCCGGGATCCGGTCGTCGGTGTCCGGGCGCCACAGGGGAAGGTAGACCAGGCCCGGTTCCACGAGGTCGAAGCCGGTGAAGAGTTCGAGGATCTCGTCGTGGGAGCGGGTGACGACCGGCGAGGTGGCCCTGGACCGGTACAGCTGGCCCACCGCCGCGGCCTTGTCCGGGCGGTCCTGGTTCGTGCCGTGCGACATCGCCAGGTAGCTGCCCTCAGGCAGGGCGTCCCTGAAGGCGGCCACAAGGCCGGCGGGGTCCTCCTCCGCTGTGACGAAGTGCAGGATCGCATTCATGAGTACGGCGACCGGCTGCTCGAAGTCGATCAGCTTGCGTACCTGCGGCGAGGCCAGGATGTCGGCCGGCCGCCGGATGTCGGCGTCGACGATGTCCACGTCCGGGTTGTCGGCCAGCAGCAACGTGCTGTGCGCCACGGCCACCGGGTCGTTGTCGACGTAGACCACCCGGGCTCCCGGGCTGACCGCCTGCGCCACCTCATGGACGTTGCCCTGGGTGGGAATGCCCGAGCCGAGGTCGAGGAACTGCCGTACCCCGGACTCGACCAGGAAGCGCACGGCCCGGCCGAGGAAGGCGCGGTTGGCCCGGGCCAGGGTGCGCGCCTGGGGCTCGATGGCCGTGATGGCCGCCACCGCCTCCCGATCGATCGCGAAGTGGTGCTCCCCGCCCAGCAAGGCGTCGTACACACGGGCGACGCTCGCCCTGTCCGGATCGGTCCCCGGCGGGAAACCTTCACTCTCGGGCACTGCAACTCCCTTTTGGACCAGTGGCCTTGACGCGACATCATATAGTTGCCGACGACACACGGCGAGCCACCCTCATCGCCGTGCGCCCGGAGCCCCACACCCGGAAAGGCACGACCCCTGCGGAACGAACCGCGCAGCCGTACCGACATACCCCCCGTCGCACTGCCCTCGCCCCGCCGGTCGGCCTTCTCCCCCGCCGCCGACGCCATCGGATCGGAACTCGACCTGGGGCTGACCGGCAGCCATGTCGTGCACGCGCTGACCCCCGGCTTCTGCGACGCGGCCTCGATCTATCTGCTGGAGCGCTGGCTGCGCGACGAGAACGCGTACGCCGTCGCGGACCCGCCCCAGATAGAGGCGCGCCGTCTGGCGCTGCGCATCGGCACGGACGCGGTGGAGGACTGGGAGGGCGTGCTCCCGGTCGGCGAGGTGATCGTCTTTCCGCGCGAGACGCCGTATGCCCGTGCGCTCGCCGCCGGGCACGCGCAGTTGCTCGACACGATCGACCCGCACACCTCCCAGCGGCTGATGGCCTCCGGCGGCGGCGACGCGCGGATCGACGATCTGCTGCACGTGTCGTCCTTCGTCGTCGTCCCGCTGCAGCTGCGGGGCACCGCCGTCGGGTTCGTGGCCTGCTCGCGCGGCCCGGACCGGGCCCCCTTCCGGCCCGCGGACGTCGTGGCCGCGGAGGCGCTGGCCGCACGGGCCGCCACGGCCCTGGACAACGCGCGCCGCTACGAGCGCGAGCGCCGTACCGCCCTGGCGATCCGCAACAGCCTGCTGCCCGGCACGGCACAGGAGGTCGAGGGCTGCCGCATCGCGCACGGCTGTCTGCCCGCCGGGCAGGGCAACATCATCGGCGGTGACTGGTTCGACGTGCTGAGACGGCCGGGTGACCGGGTCAGTCTGGTCGTCGGGGACGCCATGGGGCACGGCCCGGAGTCGGCCGTCGCGATGATCCAGCTGCGCACCGCCGTCCGCACCCTGGCCACCCTCGACATCCCGCCGGCCGATCTCCTACGGCGCCTCGACGCACTCGCCTGCGACACCCCGGGAGCCTCGTTCGCGACCTGCATGTACGCCGAGTGGGATCCGCGGCGGCACACCTGCACCCTGGTGGGGGCCGGCCACCCGCCCCCGCTGCTGCGCGGCCCCGACGGCCGGACCGCGCCGGTCGCGCTGACCGGACCGGGCCTGCCCCTGGGCCTGGGCACGGGCAGCTACGAGGCGACCGTACTGACCGTGGACGAGCCCGCTCTGCTCGTGCTCTACAGCGACGGTCTGGTGGAGTCCCGGGACGCCGACATCGACCAGGAGATCGTCCGCCTCGCACGCGCCGTGGATGCGGCGGCCGTCGAGTCCGCGGCCGCCGGCGAGCAGGACCCGCTGCAGTCCCTGTGCCGACGGCTGCTGAGCACCCCTTCCGCGGCGGCCGCCGACGACCGCACCCTGCTGCTCGCCGAGCTGACCCCCCAGCAGGGCTGAACGCCCTTCCCCGGCAGACTCTCAGGCCGTCAGGTGCGCCCACACGGCGTTGCCGCCGGTGAGTCTGGACCGGTCGACGCCCCAGCTGTCCGCGACCGCCTCCACGATGAGCAGTCCGCGGCCGCTCTCGTCGTCGGGGCACGGCTCGCACCGGGGCAGAGCGCGGTCCGTGCGGTCGTGGTCGTGGACCTCGAGGCGCAGACACTGCTCGGTGATGAGCCCGATGCCGCACAGGATCCGGGCGCTGAGCGTGTGCCGTACGGCGTTGGTGGCCAGTTCGGACACGAGCAGGACCGCGTCCGCGCACAGGTCGCCCGGCAGGCGCCAGGCGCTCAGCCGCGCGCCGATGGAACGCCGGGCGACCTTGATGCTGGAGCGGTGCGGCGGCAGTTCGAGCCAGTGGGTGCGCTCCTGGTTCGGGGCGTCTAACAGCTGCGGCGAGGAAGTCGTGTGGGGGGACACGCAGTTGCCTTCCGTGGGGAGCGGGGCGCGCAGTGACCGTCGAAGCGATTCACGCAAGTAACTATGCTCACAGGGCAGTTCAAGCTGCAACCAGCTGCCTGATAATTTCATGGAGCCGGTATCTGTCCGTCCGCATCGTCAAGTCGCTTTCGGCAGCGTCGCGGTGACGGCGACTCAGGAGGTAGGGCGTGGTGAACGAAGGTCGGTCGGGCGCGGGCAACAACCCCAGCGCACCTACCGTTCTCCGCATGATCCTGGGCCGGCGGCTGCAGGAACGGCGCCAGGATGCGGGTCTGACGCTGGACGACGCGGCCAGGGCCCTGCGGGTGACCTCCTTGACCATCCGCCGCCTGGAGAAGGCGGAGGTCGGCCTGAAGCCCCTGTACGTGGACAAGCTGCTGGAGACGTACGGGGCCGACCGGCAGGAGATCGACGAGTTCGTCGCCCTCGCCGAGCGGGCCAACGAGCCCGGCTGGTGGCATGTGTACCGCGATGTGCTGCCGAGCTGGTTCAGCGGCTATGTGAGCCTGGAGTCCGGGGCGACGACGCTGCGCACCTACGAGCCGCACTATGTGACGGGGCTGCTGCAGACCCACGACTACGCGCGCGAGGTGCTGCGCGGCGGCTTCCCGGGCGGCAGCGAGGAGGAGCTGGAGCGGCGGGTGGATCTGCGGCTGCGCCGGCAGAGTCTGCTGGAGAGACCCGATGCGCCCACGCTGTGGGTGGTACTCGAGGAGACGGTGCTGCACCGGGTGGTGGGCGGCCCCGAGGTGATGCGGGAGCAGATCGACCGGCTCCTGGAGGTTTCGGAGCTGGACCACGTCAGCGTCGACGTCGTGCCGTTCTCCGCGGGCGCCCACGTCGGAGCGTGCGCCCCCTTCACCTACTTCCGGTTCAAGGAGCCCGAGCTGCCCGACATCGTCTACAGCGAGATCCTCTCCGGCGCCATGTACCTGGACCAGCGCTCGGACGTCGCGGCCCATCTCGAGGCGCACAACCGCATGTCCCTGCTGACCTCCGACACGGACAGCAGGGCGCTCCTGAACCGCATGCGAAAGGAGTACTCATGACCAGCGCCGACGGCGCTGTCCGCGGCGTCTACAACGGCATGCCGGCCTCGGACCTCGGTGAACAGGGCTGGGAGTCTCCGTGGAGCGGCCCCAACGGGGGCCAGTGCGTGCAGACGAAACAGCTCGCCGACGGCCGGGTGGCCCTGCGGCAGTCGACCGACCCCGCAGGCCCCGCACTGATCTACACCCCGGAGGAGATCACCGCGTTCGTCGCGGGAGTCAAACGAGGTCTCGCCGATCATCTGACGGCCCTGTACCCCCCACGCCCACCGAAAGGGACAGCATGACCAACTCGCCCGCCGCGCGGGACATCGACACCAGCAGGCCCCACTCCGCCCGGATGTACGACTACTACCTCGGCGGCAAGGACCACTTCGAGGTCGACAAGCAGGCCGCGGAGACCGTCGCCTCGGTCTATCCGGCGATCTTCGTGTGCGCCCGTGAGAACCGGGCGTTCATGCACCGCGCCACCCGCGTGCTCGCCCAGGAGCACGGCATCCGCCAGTGGCTGGACATCGGCACCGGCATCCCCACCGAGCCGAACCTGCACCAGGTGGCCCAGTCCGTGGTCCCCGAGGCCAGAGTGGTCTACGCGGACAACGACCCGCTCGTCCTCAAGTACGCCGAGCGCCTGATGCGCAGCACGGCCCAGGGCCGCACCACGTACATCGAGGCGGACGTCAACGACCCGGCCTCGCTGCTGGACTCCCCCGCCCTGGCCGAGGTCCTGGACCTTGACCAGCCGGTGGCCCTGTCACTCAACGCCCTGATGCACTTCGTGACGGACACGCAGGACCCGTACGGCATCGTGGACCGTCTGCTGGCCGTCCTGCCCTCGGGCAGCGCACTGGCCCTGAGCCACTGCACTCCCGACTTCGACCCGGCGACCTGGCAGAAGGTCACCGACATCTACACCAATGCGGGCACGCCGGTGCAGTTCCGCTCGAAGGACGATGTCGCCAAGTTCTTCAGCGGACTGGATCTGCTCGACCCCGGAGTCGCCGTCGGCCACCGCTGGCGCCCGGACGGCGAGCCCGACGCCACGGACGCCGAGGTCAGCCTCTGGACCGGGGTGGGCATCAAGCCGTAGCAGGGACGTCGTAGGGTGCCGGACGGCCCCGGGCCCAGTGGCTCCGGGACCGTCCGGCGGCTGGTGCGGGGGTCAGGGCTGGACGGGCCGGCCGCGTCCCCAGGCCCAGGCGAGACGGTCGGCGCCGGACTGGTTGGTGGTTTCCAGCCAGGGGCGGGAGGCGTCGCCGACGAGCTTCTGTATCGAGTAGATGTCGTCGGTGCGCAGGCCCGGCCAGTACACGGAGCCCATCTTCAGCTCGCGGGCGGTGTCCGTCTCGGCCTGGATGAAGTTGACGTAGTTGTCGTCGGGCGCCGGCTTGTCGTAGTTCAGGCCGGTGGTCATCGGGGCGCCGAACTCGTCGATGACCGTACGGTTCGCGCAGTCGCCGATGCGCTCCTTGAGGTCGGCGGTCCACTGGTCGTAGGTGGCGTACGACTTCCAGAAGCCGTAGTGGTGCAGGGACAGATAGGTGCCCTTCAGCCGCGGGTCGGCGCAGACCGAGGTGACGTGGTCGTTGTAGCCGGCACCGCTGACGAAGACGCGGCCCCGCGGGACGGACCCGTATGTCGACAGCCACTTGGCGGCGATGTCGGCCCACTGGGTGTCGGTGTAGCCGTGCGGCTCGTTCATCGGCTCGAAGTAGACCTTCGAGTTGCCCTTGTAGGCCTTGACGACGGTGTTCCACATCGGCCAGTAGGTGGCCTCGTCGTCGATGAAGCCGTCCTTCTGGGCGCCCGTGCCCTCCCAGTACGACAGGATCACCTTGAAGCCCTTGTCCGTCGCCGCGTCGATCACACCGCGGTACGACTTCCAGTAGGAGCCGTTGACGGTGTACGGGTTGATGGGCAGCCGGACGGTGTTGGCACCGAGGTTGGCGCGGAAGGCGGAGATGACCCGGCTCGCCTTGGTGTAGGTCTGGGCGTAGGTGTCGGAGAGCGACAGACCGGACAGGACGACGGGGTCGTCGGCGTAGTTGTCGCGCGGGTCGGCCCAGTTGACGCCCTTGAACTGGGTGGTGTCCGTCTTCGGCGCGGCGGATGCGGGGCTGCCGGTGAGGGTCGCGCCGCTGACCGCGGCGATCGCGACCGCCGCGCAGGCGGCACGCAGCCGGGGAGCGAGGCGGTGGGTGGGGGTCTTGCGCATCGACGTGGCCTTTCGGGAGGTGGCGGCTCGGCGCCCGCATGTTTACGTAAACATGCGCTGTCGTCGCAACGGATGTTTACGTAAACTCGGCGGCGCCGGAATCGTGGCATCCGCCCCAGCGGCCGTCAAGGCTCCTCACGCGTAACATCCGGTGCGTCGCGCAACAGGTCGGGCACCCGAGGGAGGCACCAGTGGTGGAACGGGGCAGCACCGGCGTCCCGGGCGGACGCCGCAAGCAACGGGTCTCCATGGCGGATGTCGCCAAGCTCGCGGGCGTGTCCTCCCAGACGGTCTCACGGGTCTCCAACGGCTATCCCGGGGTGATCAGTTCGACCCGTGAGCAGGTGCTCTCGGCCATGCGGGATCTGGGCTACCGGCCCAACAGCGCGGCGCGCGCCCTGCGTTACGGCCAGTTCAACACCATCGGCGTGATCCTCTTCAGCCTCTCCTCGACGGGCAACAGCCGCACCGTGGAGGCCATCGCCACCCATGCCGCGGCCGAGGGCTATGCGATCACCCTGATCCCCATCGACGTCCCCACCCAGGACAACGTGCTGGGCGCGTTCACGCGCATGGGAGAGCTGGCCGTCGACGCCGTCATCGTCATCATGGAGATCCATCTGCTGGACACGGGCACGGTGCAGCTGCCGCCCGGCGTGCACGTCGTCGTGGTGGACTCCGACGCCGGTGACCGCTACAGCGTGGTCGACACCGACCAGGCCGACGGCACCCGCAAGGCCGTCAGCCACCTGCTCGACCTGGGCCACCGCACCGTCTGGCACGTGACAGGACCGGAGACGTCCTTCGCCGGGCAGCGCCGCACCCAGGCCTGGCGCACGGTCCTGGAGGAGGCGGGACGCCCGGTGCCACCGCCCCTGCACGGCGACTGGTCGGCCGAGTCCGGCTACGCGGCCGGCCTCGCACTCGCCGAACAGCCGGACTGCACGGCCGTGTTCGCCTCCAACGACCAGATGGCGCTGGGGCTGCTGCGGGCCTTCCACGAGCGCGGTCTGCGGGTGCCCGCGGACATCAGCGTCGTCGGCTTCGACGACATCCCCGACGCCGCCTTCTTCGTGCCGCCGCTGACCACGGTCCACCAGGACTTCGCGGAGGTCGGCCGCCGCTGCGTCCAGGACGCCCTCCAGCAGATCCGCACCCGCGGCGACTCCAAGCCCGGCACCGATCTCGTCCCGACCACCCTGGTCGTCAGGCACAGCACCGCACCCCCACCGGACCGGCATCGATGACTGTGCCGTTGCGCACAACACCGGCCAACCCGGGCCCGTTGGGGCGGCCGGGCCGCTGCCCGCGTGCTACAAGCCTGGTCATGGAGATCGAACCGGTCACCCCGTCCACCCCGCGGCCCGTTCGCAGGCCGACCCTGGTGCAGGGCTGGCACGAACTGACCTTCCTGCACTGGCCGGTGGAGCCGGAGCGGGTGGCTCCGCTGCTGCCTTCCGGGACCCGCCCCGACACGCTCGACGGCGTCACCTACGTCGGCCTCGTGCCGTTCCTGATGCGCGGCGTGGGCCTCGGTCCGGGGCCCGGCCTGCCGTATCTCGGGACCTTCTGCGAGACGAACGTACGGCTGTACTCGGTGGACGAGCGGGGCCGCCGCGGTGTCGTGTTCCGCTCCCTGGACGCGACCCGGCTGCTGCCCGTGCTGGTGGGGCGGCTGGGCGTGCGACTGCCCTATGTGTGGTCGGCGATGCGGCTGCACCGCGAGAACGACAGGATCACCTACACCTGCCGCCGCGGACGGTCCGCAGCCCGCGGCCCCCGAAGCCGGGTCGTGGTGCGACCCGGCGCGCCCATAGCGCAACCCACGCCCCTGGAGCTGTTCCTCACCGCCCGCTGGGGCATGCACGTCCCGTGGCACGGCCGCACGATGCACCTGCCCAACGAGCATGCGCCCTGGCCGCTGCACCGGGCCGAACTTCTCGATCTGGACGACGAGTTGATCACGGCGGCCGGTCTGCCGCGGATGGCTGAGGCGCCGGTCAGCGTGCTGTACTCGCCGGGCGTCTCGGTCCGGTTCGGGACACCGTCCGCCGCGCGCTGAGCGCTCCGCGGGAAGTGCCGCCCCGTGCCGTCGCTCGACTGGGCGCCATCGTGGCTGGCCCGCGCGGGGGAGCCCTCTACGGATGCAGCCCCGCGTGCCTTCAGAGCGCGACCGAACCGCAGTGCACTCCGCCCGTCCTGCTTGGAGGACCGGGAACCGGCGTCACGAAGATCCAGGCTGCGGTGTCGGGCCCGCCGCGCCCAGTTGCCTGTCCCGCCCGGCCTGGGCGCGCCTCCACCCGGATCCTGGCCTTGCAGCTGGTCGGTCCGGCGATGGCCTCCACCTTTGCCGGGGTGCGGCAACAGGAGAGTCTCCCTGTCGGCGCTGTTCCGCCCTGCCCCGGACGGATGAGGGTACGACCAGGGGTACGCGTGGACGCCGACGGTCGCTCGCCGGGAACCCCCGTACAGAGCGATCAGGAATCGAGAAGCGCCGCGCCCTCGCCCACACCTAGCGTGATCGGGGTGATCCGACACCTCGTTCCCTCCACGTACCGGCCGGTCCTGGCCCACCGGCTGTTCCGGCGGCTGTTCCTCGGCTTCGCGGTCTCCTGCCTCGGCGACGGCATGAGCTTCGTGGCGGTGGCATGGCTCGCCATCGAGCTCGCGCCGCAGACCGGGGCGGGGCTGTGGGTCGGTGGCGCGGTCGCCGCGTACACCCTGCCGGGCGTGCTCGGCGCGCTTGTGCTCGGCCGCAGGCTGCGCCGGGTGCCGGCCAGGCGGCTGCTGATCGCCGACAGCGTGGTGCGTGGTGTGTTCCTCGGCGCCGTACCGCTCGCCTGGTTCGCCGGGCTGCTCACGCCATCGCTGTACGTCGTGCTGCTCGCCGTCTCGTCACTGCTGCACGCCTGGGGCAGTGCGGGCAAGTACACCCTGCTCGCCGAACTGCTCCCGGACGAGCAGCGGCTCGCCGCGAACACCCTCGTCGGCTCGCTCGACTTCGCCGCCACGATCGCCGGGCCCGCCCTCGCCGGAATGCTGGTCACCTACGGGAGCCCGCCGCTCGTACTCGGCCTGGACGCCCTCACCTATGTGTTCCTCGCCGTGCTCGTCGTACGCACCCGTGTGCCGGAGTCGGGGCAGGTCTCCCCCGTCGACGGGACGGCCGCCCGCGGCGGGCTTGCGCTGCTGCGGTCCCGTCCCGAGCTGCTCGGGCTGCTGGCGCTCACCTGGTTCTTCAGCTTCCTGTACGGCCCGGTCGAGGTCGCCCTGCCGCTGCATGTGACCGAGGACCTGCACGCACCCGGCACGCTGCTCGGCCTGTACTGGATGCTGTTCGGCTGCGGCGCGGTACTCGGCTCGCTGGCGGTCGGCGCGCTGCAGCGGCTGCCGCTGTGGCCCGTGACGGTCGGCATCGTGACGGCCTGGGGGCTCGTACTGGTGCCGTTCGGGACCGGTGCGCCGACGGCCGTCACCGTCGCGTGCTTCACCCTCGGCGGAGCGATCTACGGCCCGTTCGTGGCGCTGTCGGTGACGCTGATGCAGGCCGAGTCGCCCCCGCAGCACCTGGCGGCGATGCTCGCAGCCCGCAGCGCGGTGCTCCTCACCGCGTCGCCGCTGGGCACGGTGCTCGGCGGACCGCTCACCACGGCGCTGGGCCCGCGCGCGACGCTCGGGGGCTCGGGGCTCGCCACCGTGGCGCTCGGCGCGCTCGCGTGCGTCCTGCTCCTCGCCCGGCGCAGGAACCGATCAGGAATCGAGAAGCGCGCCCTGGTGAGCCGCGGCTAACGTGACCGCAGAACGACGACTCCCGCGCCCGCCCGGACCGACCCATGGAGAGACGATGACCACGGCGAAGAGGACGAACGCGCAGGTGCCCGCGCTGCACGCCGCAGACAGCCACGACATGATCCGCGTGCACGGTGCGCGCGAGAACAACCTCAAGGACGTCAGCATCGAGATCCCGAAGCGCCGGCTGACGGTGTTCACGGGGGTCTCCGGTTCGGGCAAGAGCTCGCTGGTCTTCGACACGATCGCCGCGGAGTCGCAGCGCCTGATCAACGAGACCTACAGTGCCTTCGTGCAGGGCTTCATGCCCAGCCTGTCGCGGCCCGAGGTCGACGTCCTGGACGGTCTGACCACCGCGATCAGCGTCGACCAGCAGCGGATGGGCGCCGACCCGCGCTCCACGGTCGGCACCGCCACCGACGCCAACGCGATGCTGCGGATCCTGTTCAGCCGGCTCGGCAAGCCCTACGTGGGCCCGCCCGGGGCGTTCGCCTTCAACGTCCCCTCGGTCTCCGCGGCCGGTGCCATCTCCGTGGGCGGCGGCGCCAAGCAGAAGGTCACCTTCAACAAGGTGGGCGGCATGTGCCCGCGCTGCGAGGGCCGCGGCTCGGTATCCGACCTGGACCTGACCCAGCTCTACGACGACAGCAAGTCGATCAACGAGGGTGCGTTCACCATCCCCGGCTACACCGGCGGCGGCTGGAACTCCCGGCTGTACGCGGAGTCCGGCTTCTTCGACCCGGACAAGCCGATCAGCAGGTTCAGCAAGAAGGAGCTGCACGACCTGCTGCACCGGGAGCCGACCCGGATGAAGATCGCGGGCATCAACATGACCTACGAGGGTCTGATCCCGCGCCTGCAGAAGTCGATGCTGTCCAAGGACAAGGAGGCGATGCAGCCGCACGTGCGGGCCTTCGTGGAGCGTGCGGTCACCTTCACCGTCTGTCCCGAGTGCGAGGGAACCCGGCTCGCCGAGCACGCCCGGTCCTCGAAGATCAAGAAGATCTCGATCGCGGACGCCTGCGCGATGGAGATCAGGGACCTGGCCGACTGGGTGCGTGGACTCGCGGAGCCGTCGGTGGCGCCGCTGCTCACCTCGCTGCAGCAGACCCTCGACTCGTTCGTCGAGATCGGTCTCGGCTACCTCTCGCTGAACCGGCCAGCCGGCACGCTCTCCGGTGGTGAGGCGCAGCGCGTGAAGATGATCCGCCACCTCGGCTCCTCCCTCACCGACGTCACGTACGTCTTCGACGAGCCGACCGCGGGCCTGCACCCGCACGACATCCAGCGGATGAACGGCCTGCTGCTACGGCTGCGGGACAAGGGCAACACGGTACTCGTCGTGGAGCACAAACCGGAGGTCATCGCGATCGCGGACCACGTGGTCGACCTCGGCCCCGGCGCCGGCACGGCGGGCGGCACCGTCTGCTACGAGGGCCCGCTCGACGGGCTGCGCGGCAGCGACACCGTCACCGGACGCCACCTCGACGACCGCTCGAAGCTCAAGGACGGGGTGCGCAGGTCCACCGGCACGCTGGAGATCCGCGGCGCCACGGCGAACAACCTGCGCGACGTCGACGTGGACATCCCGCTCGGCGTGCTCGCCGTGATCACCGGTGTCGCGGGGTCCGGCAAGAGTTCGCTCGTGCACGGGTCGATCCCCGCCGAGCTCGGGGTCGTCTCGGTCGACCAGAGCCCGATCCGGGGTTCGCGGCGCAGCAACCCGGCGACGTACACCGGTCTGCTCGAACCGATCCGCAAGGCGTTCGCCAAGGCCAACGGCGTCAAGCCCGCGCTGTTCAGCGCCAACTCCGAGGGCGCCTGCCCGACGTGCAACGGCGCGGGCGTCATCTACACCGACCTGGGCATGATGGCCGGGGTCGCCAGCACCTGCGAGGACTGCGAGGGCAAGCGGTTCGACGCCTCGGTCCTCGAATACCGGCTCGGCGGCCGGGACATCTCCGAGGTGCTCGCGATGCCGGTTTCCGAGGCCCTGGAGTTCTTCGCCGAGGGCGAGGCCCGCACCCCGGCCGCGCACAAGGTGCTGGAGCGTCTCGCGGACGTCGGGCTCGGCTATCTCACCCTCGGCCAGCCGCTCACCACGCTCTCCGGCGGTGAGCGCCAGCGCCTGAAGCTGGCCACGCACATGGGCGAGAAGGGCGGTGTCTACGTCCTCGACGAGCCGACCACCGGCCTCCATCTCGCCGACGTCGAGCAACTCCTCGGTCTGCTGGACCGGTTGGTGGACTCCGGCAAGTCCGTGATCGTCATCGAGCACCACCAGGCGGTCATGGCGCACGCCGACTGGATCATCGACCTCGGCCCCGGCGCCGGCCACGACGGCGGCCGCATCGTCTTCGAGGGCACCCCGGCCGACCTGGTCGCGGCCCGCTCCACCCTCACCGGCGAGCACCTCGCGCAGTACGTCGGCGCCTGACCGCGGCGCCACATGTCCGGTCGGCCTTGACCCTGCCCAAGGGGCAGGGCCGACCGTGGCGGTATGGATGACGACGCACTGCTGGCCGAACAGTTGGCCTACTACCGGGCCGGCGCGGCCGAATACGACCGGCCCTATGCGCAGCTCGCAGACCTGCAGGACCTGCTGGCCTCCGTCGACACTCTGCCGATCACGGGAGATGTGCTGGAACTGGCCTGCGGAACGGGCCAGTGGACCCGGCTGCTCGCCACGCGGGCGCGCTCGGTGACGGCCGTCGACGCGGCGGCCGAAACGCTGGCCCTCGCCCGTGCGCGCACCGACGCCCCCACGGTCGAGTTCGTCGAGGCCGACCTGTTCGCGTGGCGGCCGCCGCGGCGCTACGACACCGTGTTCTTCTCCTTCTGGCTCTCGCATGTCCCGCCGGCGCGGTTGCCCCGCTTCTGGAGCACCGTCGCCGAAGCGCTCGCTCCCGGCGGCAAAGTGATCTTCATCGACGACGGGCCCGCCGAGGCCGCGACGGAGGTCGTCCTCGCGGATCATCCCGTCCCGGCGGCGGTGCGTCGGCTCGACGACGGCAGCGAGTACCGCATAGTGAAGGTCTTCCACGATCCCCGGACGCTGACGCGCGACCTCACCGCGCTGGGGTGGTCGGTTCGCATCCGGCCGGTGGCGGGCCGGTTCATCGCCGTCGCAGAGCCCGCGAACGACACCGTACATCGGATCAATTCCTGATTGGTTGAGAACGTTGACGCCTACTGCGCGCAAGTCCTACGCTCCTCCGAAAAATAGATCCGATGAATCGAACCGTCAGAACCGTCCGTTCGCATCGTGGAGGCACCCCGCAATGACCTCTAGACGAACCGTGCTCGGCTCAGCCCTCGGCGCCACGACGGCCGCCGCCTTACCCGGCGTCGCCGCTGCCGCCACCGCTCCCCCGGATGCCTCCGCGGCCGACGGCCGCTGGCAACTTCGCAACCGGATGGACTCCGACGGCGCCTGGGCCGGATTCCTGCGGGGGCAGGATCTGGTGTGGCACCGGCTGCCCACGGTCTGGTACGAGGGCCCGTTCCTCGGCGACGGGCGCCTGGGCAGCATGGTGTACCGGGAGCCGGACGCGAACAGCATCCGTTTCACCGTGCAGCACGGCGAAGTGCAGGACCACCGGCCGGAGTTCGGCAGCGGCTGGGGCACCGCCCGGCTGCCCGTGGGGCATCTGACCCTGGACCCGGCCGGCACCATCACCTCCGTCGACTGGCGGCTGAGCCTGTGGAACGCCGAGCTCACCGGCACGGTCAGCACGGACAAGGGCACCCTGACACTCTCCGCGCTCATCCACGACGGGATACTCGCCGCACACGTGACGGCCGACGGCGAGGAGCAGGTCCGCTGGACCTTCCACCCCGAGGAGGCCATCAGCCCCCGCAAGATCCAGGAGGCGCCACCGGCCGGATACGTCGCCAACCCGCCCTGGACCACACAGACCACCGGCGATGTCGAACAGGTCCTGCAGCCGCTCGCCGGCGGCGGCCAGACCGCGACGGCGCACCGCCGCTCCGGCGACACCCTCCTGCTCAGCGTGGCCCACAGCCACCCCTCCGACACCAGGGCCGGGGAGGTCTCGCTCAGGAAGATCCAGCGCGCCGGTTCCTACGGCAAGCTCCGCTCCCAGCACACCCGCTGGTGGCACGCGTTCTACCGCAAGAGCTTCGTCTCGATCCCCGACCAGCGGCTGCAGAGCTTCCACTGGATCCAGCTGTACAAGGTCGCGTCGGCGAGCCGCGCGGGCGGCCCCGTGATGGCCACCTCCGGGCCGTGGCTGGAAGCGACGCCCTGGCCGGCCGTGTGGTGGAACCTCAACGTCCAGCTCGAGTACTGGCTCATCCACGGCTCCAACCATCTCGAACTCGACTCGCTCGTCAGCACGTTGAGGCAGAGCCAGGAGCAGCTGGTCGCCAATGTGCCCTCCGCCTACCGCCCGGACAGTGCCGGCATCGGCCGCAGCTCCGACATGTTCGCCGACCGCAGTGTCGGCATGCCCGGCGCCGGCGCCGAAGTGGGCGACCTGACCTGGGCGTTGCACAACGCGTGGCTGAGCTACCGGCACACCATGGACGAGGCCCTGCTGCGCGACACCATCTACCCGCTGCTGCGCCGCACCATCAACTACTACGGGCACTTCCTCCAGCCCGGCGACGACGGCAGGCTCCACCTGCCCTCGACACTCTCGCCCGAGTACCCGGTGGTCCCCCCACGGGACACCAACTACGACCTGGCGCTGATCCGCTGGGGCTGCACCACACTCCTGGACGCGACCGCACGACTCGGGATCGACGACCCGCTGAAGCAGCGCTGGCAGGAGATCCTGGCCAGACTGACCCCGTATCCGGTCGACGAGAACGGCTTCATGATCGGCGCGGAGACACCGTACGCCCAGTCCCACCGCCACTACTCGCATCTGCTGATGGTCTATCCGCTCTACCTCGTCAACTGGGACCAGCCGGAGCAGCGGGAGCTGATCGAGAAGACGGTGGTGCGATGGCACGCGCTGACCGGCGCGCACCGCGGCTACAGCTACACGGGCGCCGCGTCGATGTACGCGATGATGGGCCGCGGCGACACGGCGCTGACGTACCTGAAGAAGTTCTTCGACCCCACCACCCGCTATCCGTGCCGGGCCAACACCCACTACACCGAGGCCGGTCCGGTGATCGAGACGCCGCTGTCGGCCTCGCAGTCCCTGCACGACATGCTGTGCCAGAGCTGGGGCGGTGTCGTACGGGTCTTCCCCGCCGTCCCGTCCTCCTGGCCGGACGTCACCCTGCACGACTTCCGCGCCCAGGGCGCCTTCCTGGTCAGCGCGGTCCGCACCGAGGGGATCACCCGCTTCGTGCGCGTGCGCAGCCTGGCGGGCGAGCCGCTGGAACTGCGCCACGGGCTGCCCGACGGCCGGCTGACCGCCGTCCTCGACGACGGCCGCCCGGCGCACACCCGCACCACCGCCGAGGGCACCCTCGCGATCGACCTCCCCAAGGGCCGTGAGGTCCTGCTGTACACCGGCGACCGGCCCGATCTCGTCATCGCGCCGGTGGCGGTGACCGAGCCCGGTGCGGCGTGGGGGCTTCCGTAGCGCCGTCCGCGCCCGGCGCAGGACAATGACCGCATGGGTGAGCCGGTGGACGAGGCGGTGCGGGCGGCGCCTGCGCCGCCGCTGCGCGGACTGGTGGGCTGGTACTCCGGCTACCGTCAGCGCGGCATCCCGCACGGTCGGCACCGGGGGCTGCCCTCCCCGTGGCTGACCTTGATCATCACCCTGGACGAGCCGCTCAGCATGGCCGCCCATCCCGATCCGGGCGCCGCCCCCGGCGACTACCCCACCCTGCTGGGCGGCCTGCACCTGACGCCCGCGCTGATCGACATCCCCGGACGGCAGTCCGGCATCCAGGTCGCGATCAGCCCGCTCGGCGCGCGCGTCCTGCTGGGGCTGCCCGCGGGAGAGCTGGCCGGGACCGACGTCCACGCCGACGACGTGCTGGGGGCGGGCATGCGCGAGGTCCACGACAGGGTGCGGGAGGCTCCGGACTGGGCCGCCCGGTTCGCCGTCCTCGACCACTGGCTGCTGCACCGCATGTCCCGAGGCGACGGTGCGGAAACGATCACCCCGGTGGCCGACGCCTGGCAGCGGTTGCTGGCCGCCGGCGGTCGCCTGCGCATCGACAAGTTGGCCGCCGACTCCGGCTTCAGCGAGCGGCATCTGCGCAACCGCTTCCGCGCCGACATCGGCCTCACTCCCAAGGCTGCCGCCCGGGTCATCCGCTTCGACCTGGCACGACGCCGTCTGGCAGCCCGCCCGGGCCTGCCCGACCTCGCGAGGCTGGCCGCCGACTGCGGCTACGCGGACCAGTCCCACCTCGACCGCGAGTTCGCCGCCCTGGCCTCCTGCACACCGAGCGCCTGGCTGGCTCAGGAGTTCCGAAACATCCAAGCCGGGCACCATCCGCCCGCGTGACCCTGGTGAGAGCGGCCGGGCACCCCGGCAGGCTCCCGGCTCCCGCGAAACGGAGGCACACCGCCATGACGACCAGTACGCCCGACACCGCCAAGCAGCCGCCCGCCCCGCAGGTCTGGCCCACTCTGCGCGCCCACGACGCCCGCGCGCTGATCCGCTTCCTCGTCGAGGCCTTCGGCTTCGAGGAGACCGTGGTCTACGCAGAGGGCGACCTGGTACAGCACGCCCAGCTCAGCTGGCCCGAGGGTGGCGGCATCATGCTGGGCTCCGTGCGCGAGGAAAAGGAGCCGGGCACCGGCCCGACGCCGCCCGGTGCCTTCGGCGCCTACGTCGTCACCGCCGACCCGGACGCCGTCCACGCGCGCGCCAAGGCCGCCGGCGCCGAGATCACCACGGATCTTCACGTCACCGACTACGGCTCCCGCGACTTCGCCGCCCGCGACCCCGAAGGCAACCGATGGTACTTCGGGACATATCGGGGCGAACCGCGCTGATCATGATGAGGTGAGCATTCTCACCCGGACCGGTCGCAGGGGGCCGACCTGGGATTTGTCGCCCTCCGGCCGCCGCCCCGGCATCCACATCACTGCCGCCGTTCACTGCGGATGGGCACACTGGGGCATGCGCTGCTGCCTGTCCGCTCCCCTCGCCGCTCTCTCGGCCCTGCCGGACCCCTGTCAGATCCTGCGTTCCGGCGCCCTTCTCACCCCTGCCCTGCTGCGGACCGCCGCCGATGCCCTGCGCGGCCCGGCGGGCAGGAACAGGCACAGCCACCGCGACGGACTGGCCGCCGTCCATCTGGAACTGGTCACCCTGACCGAGGACCGCGCCGTCATCACCTGGTACACCGGGGTGCCCGGCACCGACGACGGCTTCGGCCACATGCTCCCGGCGGTCACCGAGGGCGAGGTCGTCTACGGCACCCATCCCGGCCGCCTCACCCGGGTCGCGGCGGAGGACGGTCCGGTGGCGCACCACTACGTGGAGCTCACGGACCTGGAGCCCGGGCAGACGTACTACTACCAGGCCCGCTCACGGGGCGTATCGGCGACGCCGACGCCGCTGCATCTCGTGCGCGGCAACGCCGTCGGCACCAACCGCCACGGGCTGGGCTCGGCCGGAGGCCCGTACTCCTTCACCACGCCGCAGCCGCCGCCGGGGCGGCATCTGCTGTCGATCGCGCTCTGCAACGATCTGCACCTGGGTGAGACCACCGCCGGCCTGGTGACCGGCATGCCTCTGATGCGGGGGATCAGGCAGGAACACGGCCGCGCGCCGTATCCCGAGATCATGAGCCGGGCCGTGGTCGAGGAGGCCCGCCGGCGCGGGGCGGACGTGCTGCTGGCGGCCGGGGACATCTCGGCCGGCGGGGCGGCCGAGGACCTGGCCGAGGCCAAGCAGATCCTGGACGGTTTCGGCGCCCACGGTCAGGACTACTTCGTGGTACGCGGCAACCATGACCGGCCCGGGCACGGCAACTGCCGCTCATGTGACGGCGGTTGCGGGGACTCCTTCCGGGACGGCTTCCTCGACGGCGACGGGCCCGCGTACTTGGCGCGCGACCTCGGCGGACTGCGGATCGTCGGACTCGACACCTACGAGAAGGACGGGAACGGCGCCGACTCGGGCGGCCTCGGCGCCGAGCAACTGGCCTGGTTCCGGGCCAAGTTGAGGGAGAATGGGGACCAGCCCACGGTGGTGTTCGGACACCATCCGCTGGCCGTGCGGGACTCCGTCTTCCCGGTGACCGGAGGGCAGCGCCTCGGCCGCCGTCAGGCCCGCTCCATCCTCGACGCCTATGCGAGCGCACCCGGCGTCTTCCTCCATCACGCGGGCCACACCCACCGCAACAAGCGCACGGTGCTGCCGCAGGCCCCGCATGTCACGATGCAGGAGGTCAGCGCGGTCAAGGACTATCCCGGCGGGTTCTGTCTGCTGCGGATCCACTCGGGCGGGTACGCCGTGAACCACTACAAGGCGAGCAGCGCCGCGGCCCGTGAATGGACCGAGCGCAGCCGCCGGGTGGCCGCGGGACTGTGGCCGCACCACGCCCTCGGCCGCTCGGTCACCGACCGCAACAGCATGACCGCCCGCGATCTGTCCGGCATCACCCGCCCGACAGCGGCGATCCCCGCCCAGCGCCGGCCCGAGGTGTACGCCGCACATCCACAGCCGTGAGCGCCAGCGCCAGCGGCCCCGGCGCCAGAAACGCCAGCGGCACCAGCACCGAGGCGCACACGGCGGCCGTCGCCAGGGCGAGGAGCACCAGGCCGCTGCCGCCCAGGTCCCGTACCGCGTCCCGGGCGGCCTCACGCAGGGCGGTCGGCCAGTCGTCCAAGGACGCGGGGCGGGCGCAGGCCCTGAGGGCGACCACGGCGGCGCAGGCGCCGATCACGGCCGCGGTCACCGCGAACAGCGGCCCGCCCGGCAGTCCCGCCCCCGCGAGCGCCAGGTCCGCGGCGAACAGCAGCGCACCCGCCAGCGCGGCGGCGCCTGCGGCAAGGTCGCCCGCCCGCAGGCGCCGCCGCAGCAGAGCGACGTAGCGACCGGCGGTGACGGGCTGGTCCTCCCGTGCGCCCCGCAGGACCGCGCAGGCCGTCGACAGTGCTGCCGGGGCGGTCAGCAGCGGCAGGCAGGCCGCCGCCGTGGCGAGGCCGACGCTCAGCATGTCGGCGAACAGGGTCATGCGCGGCCCGAAGACCTCGCCCGGCTCGCGCGTCCGCGCATCGCTCACCCCGCTCACCCCTTCAGTCCGGAGCCGGCCATGCCCTCCACCAGGAACCGCTGGAAGGCGAGGAAGAACAGCACGATCGGCAGCAGCGCGATCACCGACATCGCGAACATGGGCCCGAAAGCCGACTGGCTGGAGGCGTCCACGAACGAGCGCAGCGCAAGCGTGAGCGTGAACTTGTCCGGGTCGAAGAGGTAGATCAGCTGGGTGAAGAAGTCGTTCCAGGTCCAGATGAAGGTGAAGATCGCCGTGGTGATCAGCGCGGGGCGCGTCAGCGGCAGGATCACCTGGAAGAAGCTGCGGAACGGCCCGCAGCCGTCGATGCGCGCCGCCTCCTCCAGCTCCCTCGGCAGTCCGCGCATGAACTGCACGATCAGGAAGACGAAGAACGCCTCCGTGGCGAGGAACTTCGGCAGGATCAGCGGCCAGTGCGTGTTCACCATGCCGAGCTTGTTGAAGATGATGTACTGCGGGATCAGCACCGCATGGTGCGGCAGCATGATCGTCGCGATCATGAAGGCGAACATCGGCCCGCGGAAGCGGAAACGCAGCCGGGCGAAGGCATAGGCCGCAAGGGAGCAGCTGACGACGTTGCCGACGACCGCACCGCCCGCGATCAGCAGCGAGTTGCCGAGCAGCCGCCAGACGGACACGTCGTTCACGCCGTCCAGGGCGGTCTTGTAGTTCGACCATTCCAGATGGCTGGGCAGGAGGTTGAGGCTCGCGATGACCTCGTCGGCCGGTTTCAGGGAGGTGGCGAGGAGCCAGGCCAGCGGGTAGAGCATGACCAGCAGTGCGGCCAGACAGCCGAGGTGCACGGCGATGCGGCCCCGGCGAACAGGATTTCGGGCTACGGCGGTTGTGGTCATCGCTCCCCCTCGGAGGCGTAGAAGACCCAGGAGCGCGAGGTGCGGAACAGCACCGCGGTGACGGCGCCGATGACGAGCAGCAGCACCCAGGCCATGGCGGAGGCGTAGCCCATGTGGGAGGCGACGAACCCGCGGTCGTAGAGGTAGAGGGTGTAGACGAGGGTGGAGTCCGCGGGGCCGCCCTTGCCGCCGCTGACCGCGAAGGCGGGCGTGAACACCTGGAACGCCTGGATGGTCTGCAGCACCAGGTTGAAGAAGAGCACCGGGGACAGCATCGGCACGGTGACGGACCGGAACTGCCGCCACCTGCCCGCCCCGTCCACGGCCGCCGCCTCGTACAGCTCGGCCGGTATCTGCTGCAGCCCGGCCAGGAAGATGACCATCGGCGCACCGAACTGCCACACCGTCAGCAGCGCTACGGCGAGCAGCGCCCAGCCGGGCTTGTTGACCCAGCCGCCGGTGCCGAGGAGGTGGTCCACGGTGCCGCCGTCGTTGAAGACCGCGCGCCAGACGAGGGCGATGGACATGGACGCGCCGAGCAGCGAGGGGGCGTAGAAGGCGGAGCGGTAGAAGCCCTTGCCGCGCTTCATGGTCTTGAGGGCGAGCGCGACCAGGAGGGCGAGCGCCAGTTGCAGGGGGACCGCGATCACGACGTACGTCAGGGTCGTGACGACCGACCGCCAGTACCGCGGGTCCTCGGTGAACATCTGCGTGTAGTTCCGCAGGCCCACCCAGTGCGGCGGGCTGAACAGGTCGTAGTCGGTGAAGGAGAGATACAGCGACACGGCCATCGGCAGCAGCGTGAGGACACTTGCTCCGAGCACCCACGGGGACAGGAACACCCAGGCGGCGCCCTCGCGTTCGCGCTTGGGGCGGCGTTCGGCTGTGGGTGCGGGCCGGGGCGGGCGTGCGGTGGGTGCGGGGATGTCGGTGGTGGTCATGACCTCAGCTCCGCCTTCGCCTCGGTGACATAGTTCTCGGCCGCCCGGCGCGGCGACATGCGCTCGTACGACACCTGGTCGTAGTCGCGCTGGAAGGTGGTCTGCAGGGCGTTGTCGCCGGAGGGCGGGGCCTGCGGCGGGTCCTTGAGTGAGCCCTCCAGGGAGGACTGGAAGTCGGCGACCGTCTTGTCGAAGTCCTTGAGCTGTGAGGCCGTCTGCTCGCGGATGGTCTCGTTGACGGGGATGCCGCGGGTCGCGCCGAGGATCTTCGCCGCCTGCTGGTCGTTGAGGAGGAAGTCGACGAGTGCGGCGGCCTCCTTGCGGTGGCCGGTGTGGGCTCCTATGCCGAGGAACATGGACGGCTTGAAGTACTGTCCGGGCGTGCCGTCCTCCCCCGAGGGCATCGGTGCGAGCGCGACGCCGCCCTTGACGAGTGCGAGGTAACCGCTGGACGGGGCGTCCCAGTTGAAGTCGGCGGTGGCCTTTCCGCGGCCGAGCGGGGTGTTCTCAACAGAGCCGTCGAGCTGGGTGGTCTGTTCGGCCGGGGAGACGGCGCCCTCCCGGCGCAGCCGGTCGGTGAAGGTCCACCAGCGGGCGAGGTCGCCGGCGGTGAAGCCGAGGCCGCCGGACTTGGTGTACAGGGCCTTGCCCTGGCCGCGCAGCCACACCTCGAAGGCGTCCTCGCTCTGGCCCGGGTCGGTGGAGCCGGGCCTGCCGGTCTTCCTGGCCAACTCCCGTACGCTGTCGGCCCATTGGCTCCAGGTCCAGCCCTTGCGCGGGAGGGGCACCCCGGACGCCTTCCACGCCTTCACGTCGTAGACGACGGTCTCGGTGCCGCGGCCCTGCGGAATGGCGTACTGGGTGCCGTTCACCCGTCCGGTGGCCAGCAGGCCCGGGTCGATCTCGGCCGTGCGCAGGACGTCCTTGACCTTGCCGAGGTCGAGCAGGACATGGCCGGAGGCGTACTGGTCGATCTGGCGGTAGTCGAGCTGCATCACATCGGGTGCGTCGCCGCCCGTGGCCTGGATGGCGAGCTTCTGCTTGTAGGCGTCGTAGCCGGAGAACGACGTCTGCACCCGCACGTTCGGATGCTGTTTCTCGAACAGGGCGACGGCCTGTTCGGTGCGTGCCGCGCGGTCGGGGTTGCCCCACCACGTGTAACGCAGCACGACCTTGCCGCCGCCGGCCGACTCCCCGGATCCCCCGCAGCCGGCCAGCACCGCACTGAGCACGAGTGCGGCGGCCGCTGCGCAGAACCCCTTTGTCCTGTGTCCGGGCATGCCGAGGTCACCTCTTTTCCTCACAGCTGCTTGCTCTCACGACAGGTCGGTCACCACGCCAGACCGGCCAGGTGGCCGGCGACCCGGTCGCGGTCCCAGGCGCCGTCGGCGACGACGAGCCGATAGCGGTAGGCGAAGGACTCGCCGGACGGCAGCGCGAACTCCTCGAAGAACGCCCAGGAGAACGCGACCGTGGGGATCGGTTCCGAGCGCACGAACCAGTGCGAGTCGTGGATCGCGGACCGCCCGTCGAGGTTCTCGGGTGCGTGGACGAAGACGAGGGTGGAGTGCGCGTCGACGTCGTCGTGCTCGGTGGTGAAGGCCAGCCAGGGGCCCTGGGTGCCCATCAGCTTGCCCGCGTCCGAACCCGCTCCCCCGTCGAGGTCGGGGCCGAAGGCGGTGCCGCCGGTGAAGTCGCGGGGGCCGCGCCACTGCAGTCCGGTGTAGCCGGCCATCTCGCGGCCCTCGGTGGTGGGCGAGCCGAAGGCCAGGGGCTCCTCACGGAGGTTGGTGAGGTGGATCGACCAGTCCAGGGCCCAGGCTCCGGCCTCCTGGTCGACGGAGTGGACGGTGAGCCCGCGCTCCTCGCGCGCCCACTCGGCACCGCCGTTCTCCACCCAGGTGAGGGCCTCCGTGAAGGCGAGCCGGTCGTCCTCGACGGTGAACGCGCGGAAGCCGTCGTGGCGCATCGAGCCGATGCGGTCGGGCAGCGGCAGATAACCACGGCCGTGGACATAGCAGTTGCCGCCCCAGAAGTTCTGCCCGGACAGGTGACTGGCCGTCATCTGCAGGCCCTTGTGCCAGCGGTGGTCGCTGGGGCGGTAGCCGGTCACGGTGCGTCCGGCGAGGGTGCGCACCGGGTGCGCGTAGGGCTTGCGCGCCTCGAAGGCATCGGGGTCGGGACGGTAGACGTAGCGGAGGATCTCGGTGCCGTCCAGCGCCGCGACCGCGATGTGGTCGCCGTACGCGTGACTGACGCGAATGCTCATGCGCACTCCTCGGGGCGCAGTGTGGGGGTGGTCGCCATGCCTGGCCTGTTGCAGAAAGCGCTTGCGCCCGAAGGTGACCTTAGGTGCGGGGGAATGTCAGGACAACCCCCCGTGCAGTGATGGGAGTCCGCACGAGCGAACAGGCCCGAGGTGCTCGAGCTCGTCGCGCCTCCATCTCGCTCGGGGATTGGTATGGACCTCCCCTCGAGCCCCCGCTAGGCTCTGCCGCGCATGAAGTGAGAGCGCTCTCAACGTTCTGCTGTTCCACCCCACCCTGCTGGAACAACGAAGGGGCCACTCCCTTGAGACGCACAACAGCCATGCGCACCGCACTGTCCGCACTTCTCCTGCTCGGCAGTTGGGCCACCGCGAGTGCCGTGCCGGCCTCTGCCGCCGACTCCCCCTCACGCACCCCCGAACCGCCGGCCTCCGCCTCACTGCTCTCCGCCATGCAGCACGACCTGGGCCTGACGAGGGGGCAGGCCGAGGCGCGTCTGGCCGCCGAGAAGACGGCGGCGGCCGTGGAACGGGAGGCGAGGCGTGCCGCCGGGTCGTCGTACGGCGGCTCCTGGTTCGACGCCGCCAGCGGCAAGCTGACCGTCGCTGTCACCCGTGGCGCGAACACCGAAGCCGTGCGCGCGACCGGCGCGACCGTACGCCTGGTGCGGCACAGCGCGCGGCAACTGGACGCGGCGAAGGCACGCATCGACGCACACTCCGCGCCCACAGGCATCAGCAGTTGGTACGTCGACGCCAAGACCAACAAGGTCGTCGTGGACGTCGTCGCCGCACACCGTCGTGACAACGATGTCCGCGCCTTCCTGGCCCAGGCCCGCCATTCCGGCCCGGTCACGGTGCGGCAGACCGCCGACGCGCCGCGGACCTTCGCCGCCGGCACCGTGGGCGGCGACCCGTACTACACCGGCAACGTCCGCTGCTCCATAGGTTTCTCGGTGTACGGCGGCTTCGTCACCGCCGGGCACTGCGACCAGCACACGGGCGCGGTGTACGGCTGGGACGGCTCCTACGTCGGCAACTTCCAGGGCTCGTCGTTCCCGGACAACGACTACGCCTGGGTGAACGTGGGCAGCGGCTGGTGGACCGTGCCGGTGGTGCTCGGCTGGGGCACCGTCTCCGACCAGTTCGTGCGCGGTTCCGCCGAAGCCCCCGTCGGTGCGTCGATCTGCCGCTCCGGCTCCACCTCGCACTGGCACTGCGGCACCGTCCTGGCCAAGAACGAGACGGTCAACTACAGCCAGGGCGCCGTCCACGAGCTGACGAAGACCAGCGTCTGCGCCGAGCCCGGCGACTCCGGCGGCTCCTTCATCAGCGGCGACCAGGCGCAGGGCGTCACCTCCGGCGGCTGGGGCAACTGCAGCTCCGGAGGCGAGACCTGGTACCAGCCGGTCAACGAGATCCTCAACCGGTACGGGCTGACGCTGCAGACTGCCTGAGTCCGCGCCGCCGAGGCCGAGCGGGCTTCGCCGGACTCAACCGGCGAAGCCCGCACAGGTCTTTTGGCATGTACGAGGGCTTACCGGAACGCCGCGACATGACTCCGCGCCCAGTCGGCGAACGTGCGGGGCGCGCGGTGCAGGATCTGCTCGACGGCGGGGCTGATGCACTGCTCGGCAGGTAGCTCGGCCCAACCCACCCCATAGGCTGACCCTGCACACCGCCTGCGCTCCCACCGATGCGACTGAGCGGGCTTCACCGCGCATCAGCCGACGCGGCCCGCCCACGCCTTGCGCAGCCGCAAGGGCTTACCGGAACGCCGCGACATGACTCCGCGCCCAGTCGGCGAACGTGCGGGGCGCGCGGTGCAGGATCTGCTCGACGTCGGGGCTGATGCGCTGCTCGGCAGGTGTGGGATTGCCGAGGATGTCGAGGGTCGTGTCGGCCACGGGCTCGGGCAGGAACTGCAGCATCTGTGCGCGGGCCTCGTCGCGGGTCTGCTCGATGAAGCGCACCGGTTCACCGAGCGCGTCGCCGATCGCCTCGGCCTGTCGGCGGGGCGTGGTGAGGGCGGGTCCGGTCAGCTCGTAGGTCTGTCCGGCGTGGCGGTCCTCGCGCAGGGCCGCGGCGGCGACCTCGGCGATGTCGTCCGGGTCGATGGTGGGCAGGCCGATGTCGGCGAACGGCGCGGCGACCGTCCGTCGGGTGCGCACGGACTCGGCCCAGGCGTAGGTGTTGGAGTTGAAGCCGCCGGGCCGCAGGATCGTCCAGTCCAGGCCCGACTGCCGGACGGCGTCCTCGATGGCGCGTGCGACACCCCCGTGCGAGGCCGACTCCGGCCGGGTAGCGGCCCCTTGGGAGGAGAGCAGCACGACTCGTTCGATCCCGGCGGTCTTGGCGACGTCGAGGATGTCTCCCGGGCTGAGCAGGTGTGCGCTGGGGCCGCCGTTCTGCAGGAACAGCGCCTCGGCGCCGTCGAACACCGGCCGGAGGCTCTCCGGATCGGTCAGGTCTGCCTTTCGATGGCGGACACCGTGGGGCGCGTCCGCGGCCGATACGTTCCGGGAGGTCGCGGTCACCTGCGCACCGCCGGCTGCGAGGGTCTGCACGAGCGATCGGCCGACGTTGCCAGTCGCCCCCGTCACTACGATCACGGTCAACTCCCCTGTGGATTCGGTGTGTTGTCGATGCCCTGATCGGGCGTGAACGCCGCGGGATGCTGTGCCCCGGGCGCCTCCAGGACGCTAACACCGCCGATATAGTAGGTACCTAGAGGAAAGTGGCTATCCCGGAGGGATGCGCATGACGGTCAAAGGCATGCAGGCGGCAACGGCCGGGACCGACCCGGAAGTTGCGTGTCCGATCGGTCCGGTCGTGGACATCGTGTTCAGCCGGTGGACCACACCGATCCTGTGGAGCCTGCACACGCACGGCCGGCAGCGGTTCGTGGAGCTGGAGCGGCGCATCGCGAGGATCACGCCGAAGGTCCTGACCCAGCGACTGAGGCAGCTGGAACGCGACGGTCTCGTCGTGCGCACCTACCATCCGGAGGTCCCGCCCCGCGTCGAGTACGAGATCAGCGAACTCGGCCGCAGCCTCGCCCCGCTCTTCGCGCATCTCGCCGAATGGTCCGCCGACAACCTCGAGAAGGTCGAACAGTCCCGGCAGCACTACGACGCCGATTCGGCCTGAGGGGCTGTCGGTCCCGCAGGATCCGTCAGCGCTCCTGCGGCGAGCGCGGAGCCCGCTTCCTCGGTACGGCGGCAGTCCCCGAGGCGGTCGCCCTGAGGAGGCGGCGGAAAGTGGGGCACTCCATGTGGCTCGGGGCGGGACAGGCTGCGGCGTGCCGCAAGGAGTCGCGCAGGACGCCCAGTTCGCGGATCGTGCGGTCGAGCTCCTCCGCCTTGGCCGCGAGCACCTGGCGGTCGATGCGCGGCTGCCCGTCCGGTGCGAACATGCGCGCGATCTCGTCGAGCGAGAACCCGGCGGTGCGCCCCATCGATATCAGCGCCAGGCGCTCCAGTACGGCGGGGTCGTACTGGCGGCGCAGACCCCGCCGGCCACTCGCGGCGATCAGCCCCTTTTCCTCGTAGAACCGCAGGGTGGAGGCGGGAACTCCGGCGCGCTGCACCACCTCGGCGATGTCCAGCTCTGTCATTCTCTTTACCTCAAGTCGACTTGAAGTGGCACGGTGTCATCTCGACCCGACCAAGGCAAGCGGAGGAGGCGTTCATGGACGTCAGGCGCGGGAGCGGTGACGATCAGGCGGCCCGTTGGAAGGGGCCCGGCGGCAATGCCTGGGTCGAGCTGCAGGCGGTGCTGGACGGGATGTTCAAGCCCTTCGAGGACCTGCTCGTCGATGCCGTGGCCGCCGGACACGCGCACCGCGTGCTCGATGTCGGCTGCGGCACCGGGGGCGTCACGCTGGCCGTCGCGCGGCGGCTCGGTGCGGCGGGCCGCAGCGTGGGCGTCGACATCTCCGAACCGGTGATCGCCGCCGCCCGGGCGCGTGCCGAACGCGAGGGCACACCGGCGTCCTTCGTCCTCGGTGACGCCCAGGACCACGCCTTCGAGCCCGCCGCCTTCGACGCCGTCATCTCGCGCTTCGGTGTCATGTTCTTCAAGGACTCCGTGCGGGCGTTCGCGAACCTCCGGCGTGCCGCCGCGGACGGTGCCCTGCTGCAGTTCATCGCCTGGCGCGGCCCTGCGGAGAACCCGTTCATGACGACGGCCGAACGCGCGGCGGCACCGCTGCTGCCCGACCTGCCCGTCCGCCGCCCGGAAGAGCCGGGCCAGTTCGCCTTCGCGGACCCGGACCGGGTCCGCCGCATCCTGACGGAGAGCGGCTGGAGGGGGATCGACATCCGGCCCATCGACGTGTCCTGTGCCCTGCCCGAGAGCGAGTTGGTCCACTACCTCACCCGGCTCGGTCCGGTCGGTCTGGCCCTGAACGGGGTCGACGAGCCGACCCGCGCACACGTCATCGACACGGTCCGCGCCGCGTTCGACCCCTTTGTGCACGGCACGGAGGTCCGCTTCACCGCTGCCTGCTGGCTGGTCGAAGCCCGCGCGTCGGTCACCTCGGCCACCCGCTGACCCGGGTCGAGGGCTCCGCAGCCGCGAAACTTTCGTGTATCCGGCAGCCCGTTGCCGGGCGCGGGTGACTGACGCATAGTGAGGACTCCGTACGACGGGGTGAAGGAACAGGATGCAGCCGAAGAGAGCCCTGGTGGTCCGAGGCGGATGGGAGGGGCACCGGCCGGTCCAGGCCACCGAGTTGTTCCTGCCCTTCCTCGAAAGCAGCGGTTTCACCGTCCGGGTCGAGGAGTCGACCGACGTCTACGCCGATACCGCCGAGATGGCCCGCACCGACCTGGTGGTGCAGTGCATCTCGATGTCGGAGATCAGCGCCGAGCAGGTGTCGGGACTGAGCGCGGCGGTCGCGGCCGGCACCGGTTTCACCGGCTGGCACGGCGGAATCGCCGATTCCTTCCGCGCCTCCTCCGACTATCTCCAGCTGGTCGGAGGCCAGTTCGCGTGCCACCCCGGCAAGGAGCCGTGCGAGCGCCGGGGCGAGGCGGAGGACAACTTCCTGCCGCACACCATCGACATCACCGAGCTCGGCCGCAAGCACCCCGTCACCGAAGGACTCGACGACTTCGCGCTGTGCACCGAGCAGTACTGGGTGCTCCACGACGACCTGATCGACGTCCTCGCCACCACCACGCACCCCGCCCGCGCCTGGCAGCCCTGGCAGCGGCCCGTCACCTCGCCGGCGATCTGGGCCCGGCAGTGGGGCGCCGGGCGGATCGTGGTGACGACACCCGGGCACAGCCTGGACGTACTGGAGAACCCGAACGTCCGTACCGTCATCGAGAGGGGCATGCTGTGGGCGACGCGCACCGCATCGGCGTCGTAGGTCTCGGCGTCATCTCCCGTGCCTATCTGGACACGCTCCTCGGCCATCCCGCCGTACGCGTCACCGCGGTCGCCGACCTCGACCCCACGCGGTCGGCCGCGGTGGCCGCCGAGCTGCCCGACGCCCGGGCGCTGACCGTCGAGGAGTTGCTGAGCAGCCCGGACGTGGACACGGTGCTCAATCTGACCGTCCCTGCCGCCCACGCCGAGATAGCCCTGGGCGCGATCGCCCGCGGCAAGAACGTCTACGGGGAGAAGCCGCTGGCCGCCACCCTCGCCGACGCCCAGGCCGTCATGGCAGCCGCCGAGAAGGCGGGGGTCGGCGTGGGATGCGCACCGGACACCGTCCTGGGCACCGGAGTACAGACGGCGCGGTCGGCCCTGGAGGCGGGGAGCATCGGGCGCCCCCAGTTCGCCTCGGCCGTCATGGTGACTCCCGGACACGAGCGCTGGCACCCCCACCCCGACTTCTACTACACCGCCGGTGGCGGCCCCCTGCTCGACATGGGGCCGTACTATCTCGCGTCCCTGGTTCATCTGCTGGGTCCGGTGCGTGCCGTGATCGGCGCGGTCGGCCGGCTGCGCACCGAGCGCGTGATCGGTTCCGGCCCGCGCGCGGGCGAACGGATTCCGGTCGAGGTGGACAGTCATGTCTCCGGTGTGCTGGAGCACGTGGGCGGTGCCCTGACCACGATCACGACGAGCTTCGACGGCGTGGCCACCACGGCCGCCCCGATAGAGGTCCACGGCGAGACCGGCACGCTGACGGTGCCGGATCCCAACCACTTCGACGGCGAGGTGCGTCTCTTCGAACTCGGCGGCACGCAGTGGCGCACACTCCCGCCGTCGGCGGGTTACGTCGACGGCGCACGCGGCCTCGGTCTGCTCGACTTCCTCAGCGCCGACGGGCGGCGGGCGCCCCGCGCGAGCGGCGATCTCGCCCTGCACGTGCTGGAGACGATGACCGCCCTCCTGCGCTCGTCGGCCGAGGGACGCCGCATCGAGCTGACGACCTCGGTGCTGCCGCCGGCCCTGGTTCCCCTCACGGCCGCCGAGACATGGAGAGAACCGACCGCCGGCCGAACCGCCGCACGGTGAAACCGGCAGCACCTTCCCGTCACGCGGCCTCGGAGGCCAGGTCCCTGCCGCCGGGCTCCGCGTCGGCGACGAGCTCGGCGAGGGCAGGTTTACGGATCAGGAGCAGCGCGGCGTCGTCGTGGAGACGGCCGCCGACATGGGCCAGCAGTTCGTCGTGGAGCGCGCCGAGGGTGCGGGCCGGGTCGTCGGACACATGGCGGGCCAGCCCCTCGTCGAGCGGATAGAACGCGCGGCCGCGGTCGCGGGCCTCGGTGACGCCGTCGGTGTAGAGCAGCAGCTGGTCCCTTTCGGCGAAGGGCAGCACCTGGAGCCGAGGGGCGTGATCGGTGAGCGCGCGCAGCCCGAGGGGCGGGGCCGGGTGCGCGGACTCCACCGCCGTGACGCTGCCGTCCCCGCGCACCAGCAGCGGGGGCGCGTGTCCGCAGTTCACCACCTCCAGCTGCCCGGCCCTCGGGTATCCGGCGACCACGGCGGTGACGAAGTCGTCGCTGCCGAGGTTGCGGGCGAGGCTCCGTTCGATCCTGTCGACGACGGCCAGGAGATCGGGCTCGTCGTAGGCGGCCTCCCGGAAGATCCCGAGCACCAGCGCGGCGGTTCCCACGGCCGGCAGCCCCTTGCCGCGCACGTCGCCGACGATCAGCCGTACCCCGTACGGGGTGGGGATCAGCGCGTAGAGATCGCCGCCGATACGGGCCTCGGCCGCGGCGGCACTGTAGCGGACGGCCACCTGGAAGGGGCCGACGGTCGCCGGGACGGGCGTGAGCAGCGCATGCTGGGCGGTCTCCGCGACCGAACGGACGGCGGCGAGCACGCGTTCGCGGCGTCCGCGCAGTGCGCTGGCCAGACCGCTCGCCAGGGTGACGGCCGCCAGGGCGGACAGTACGGCCGCCAGCTCGCTGCCCGGGACACCGTTGCGGGTGCCGAGCGAGCCGCCCAGCGCCGCGGCGAGGGTGCCGACGCACAGGACACCGCGCGGGCCGTTGGTGGTGGCGGCCAGGGCGGGCCCGGCCGCGAGCATCGGCAGCCAGGTGACCCCGGCTCCGCCGGCCAGGTCGGCGAGCACGATCACGGAGACGATCAGCACGGGCAGGACGGGCGCCCCCGCGGCCAGCTGCGCGACGGCGCGTCTGAGCGACCGTATGGGCCAGTGTCCGCCGCCATGGTCTCGGGCCTGACTCATCTTCTGTCTGCAGTCCTCATCTGTGTGGGGCCGTCGGTCCTGGAGCCCGCCACTGAAATGTCGGTTTCATCCAGGAAACGGGGCGAGGACCGGCCGTCACAAGCAGAGGTTTTTCAGATAGTGAGCGACAGGCTCCTCGTCACGCGGTCTGCCGTCGGGAGCAGCCGCGCCCGGATCTCCGGCAGCCGGGAGAGCCGCTCCGCCGGCATCGAGACGCCGAGCGAGCCGAGGGTGTCGCCGCTGTAGACGGGGACGGCGACACAGACCGTGCCGAGGCTGTACTCCTCCAGGTCCGTGACGGCCGGGGCCACGGGTGAGGTGTCCAGCCTGCGGAGCAGCTCCGGGCGGCTGGTGATCGTCCGGGGAGTGAGGTCGGCGAGGTGATGGCGGGACAGGTAGTCCTTGCGGGCCTCCTCGTCCAGTTCCCGCAGCACGGACTTGCCCAGCGCGGTGGCGTGCCCCGCATCCTCGAACCCGACCCACAAGTCGACGCGGGGTGCGCGGGCGCTGTCGACGATCTCGGCGACGCGGATCTCGCCGTCCTCGTAGAAGGTGAGATAGGCGGCGGTCGCGAACTCGTCCCGCAGTGCGGCGAGCGTGGGGCGGACCCGGCTGAGCAGTGCCTGTCCACGGCCCGTGGTCTGCAGGGTCTGCAGTCTGTCGCCGAGCACGAACCCGCCGTCGCCCAGCTTCCGCAGGTATCCGTCGTGGACCAGCGTCCGCAGCAGGTGATAGGCGGTGGCCAGGGGCAGGCCCGTCTCCCGTGCCAGCTGTTTCGCCGGCGCGCCGTTCTCGTGCGCGCTCGCCGCCTCCAGCAGCCGGAAGGCCCGCTGGACGGAAGTGATCAGCGTGGGGCCGTCGTGCTCACCCATGTGACCAGCGTGCGCCAGCTGCACAGGGCGCGCAACAACTCGCCCGGCAGTCGGCCAAGTTGGCAGGCCTCAATATCTGCTTACGCGGTGCCTCACTCACAAGGCCTATTTTCCGGGCCATCGACCAGGGTAGTGAGTCATTCCCCGAATTCGGCGCGCCGCCGGATGTTCCGGGGATATTTCTTATTAACCTCCACAACTGCACGAAGTCGATCTATCGCAGGTCGCATCCACTTCACTCCACCGGAGATGACATGCACCAGCTTCGCAAGGCTGCCGTCCTGGTCGCCGCCGTCAGCGTCGGACTTCTGGGTGCCGGCACCGCTCAGGCCCACGACGACGGCGGAAAGGGCGGCGGCAGCACCGTCCTGCAGAGCACCACCTGCAGGTCACACGACCTGAACCTGGACATCCTCGGCCAGGTCGGACTGCTCAACGGCCTGCTGGGCGGCGCCCTGAACGGCGAGGGCAACGAGGGCGCACAGTCGACCTCGCTGGGCTCGTCCATGGGCTGCAACAACAGCGTCGGCGGTAAGTAACACAAAAGCTCACCCCGGTGCCCCGGCCACAAGCCGGGGCACCGGGGTTTTCGCATGCACGGAAAAGCCGGCCGTCCGCCGGTATCCCGGAAAGCCGAAATACCGGATCGGGAACCCGCCCCGGTCCAGCATTCGTGAATACAGGTGATTGTTTTCCCTGCCCTGGCTGGAGAGGTCTTTCCAATCACGGACCCCGGGCGACGGAACGTGTGCCGCCTTGGAGGGGGCGATGGAGGGGGCGGTGGCGGAAACGGCAAAAGCCCGGGCGCGCACCCTGAGGGTGTCTGCGCGTCCGGGCTGCCTTTGCTGCTCTGACAGATGTGGGCCGACCGGGGTGCGGGCTACGGAGCCGCTCGTCCCCTTGGCGCCTGGCTACTTGTCGCTCGCATCCTTGGAAACCGGGGCGACGAACGCATCGAGGAACCGATTGAGATCCAACTCCGGCACCGTGTATCTGGGTGCCTGCTCCGGCGTCGCCTTCTTGGAACTCACCGCCGGCGCAAAGTGCCACTGCGGGGTGACTTCGGTGGCCTGCCGCGGCCCGTCGGCGTCGTCGGCGAAGCCGACACCGACACCGAGAACGGACAGCCCCGCCACCGCTACGGCTACGACCGCAGCGCGCTGAAACCTGCGCATGGTTGACCCTTTCTCACCTGGGCGCAAAGCCCTGGATTGACTACTTAGTGTGAGCATATACATGCACTAAGTAGTAATTTGGGATCTTGGGCGCGTCCAATACTCCATTTCGGCCCGCGGCGCATCCGCAGGAGTCCGGCGTCACGCCCTCGGTTTCGCGTTCAGCACGCCGCTCGCGCCCCAGCACTGGCCTCCGCCCCGTCCGGACTACCACACCGACGCGCTACGCCTTCCGGGGGCGGGCGTGTCGGAGCAGGCGCCGGCGGCGCATGCCGTGAGCCACTGGTCGAAGTCGGCGTCGTAGCGGGTACCGATGTCGGAGTCGTAGACGGCGTATCCGCCCGTGTAGTCGCCGACCCTGAAGCGGGTGAGCATGCGCTGGATGTCCGCCGGGTGGTTCTCGAACATGTAGCGGACCGCGAGATACCCCCACGGGTAGGTGCGGATCACGTCGCTGTTCGCATAGGTGTTCTGGAACAGCGTGCTCAGCCGGTAGGTGTGCTTGCCCGCCTCGCCGACGGCCTGCTCGTCGGTGATGCCTCGGTAGCCGTAGGAGACGTATTCCGCCAGGCCCTCGATCCACCAGACGTCCGGCACCGACGTCTGCCGGGTGAAGTCGCCCTTCATGTCGAAGCGGGCGTCCAGGAGGTGCGTGTACTCGTGGTTGAGGTTCCAGACGCGGGCCGTGAAGCCGTCGTCAAAGGGCTTCTGGTACATGATCGAGAGCGGCTGGTCGGCGGGGTCGGCCGGATCTCCGGTCAGCGTGATGCCGCCGTTGTCGGTGCTGACGCCGTAGATCGCCCCGGCGTAGGTCTGGTAGTCCGCGCGGCTGGCGAAGACGACGAGCTGCACGTTCGACAGGTACTGGCCCGGTATGGGGCCGTCGTCCTTGACGAGATCGTGGAAGTACGGGTCCTGGGCGTCGAGGTCGGCGCATACGGCGTCGAGTTCGGCGGAGGTGAGCGCCTGGGCCCGGACGGTGTGGGTCGCGTCGCAGGTGTGGATGAGGGGCAGGGCCGCGTCGGTGAGCCGGGCGGACAGGTTGCAGATGTCGTAGTAGGAGCAGTCGGGGCGGTTGTAGTAGTCGGCCTGGGTCGCCACCGCGACCCACAGCCCGGCCGTGGGACCGGTGATCTTCGAGGCGTTCAGCAGGTCCTTGGCCAGCGGCTGGACCGTGGCGCGCAGCGCGGTGTGTTCGACGTAACGGGCGACGTTCATCCCTGCGTTGGAGTCGAGGTAGGCGCGGTCGGTGCCGAGCAGGTCGAGGTGCTTGAGCGCGAAACCGTGCAGGGTCCGCGCGATGCCCGGGTCGGCGGTCACCGCGTTGACGTAGTCCGGGTTCCAGTTGCCGCGCCAGAGCGGGGTGTAGACGTCGTTGACGGCGGTGATCATGCTCGGGACCGCGTCATAGGAGCTGTCGTAGGCGTTGAGCAGGCGCCGATAGGTCTTCAGGTAGTGGGCCTGCTGGTCGGCGCTGTCGGTGAGGACGACGGCCTCGCCCAGCACGTCTCCGTTCGCCGCGGTGACGTCGCGGGAGTGCCGGTTGGCGAAGAAGGCGTCCAGGCCGCGGGTGGTGGCCTGGGCCAGGGGTGCGCCGTACGGGCCGACGTCGGACGGGTGGTTGAACTGGACGTAGTAGCCGGCCCTCAGGAACAGGACGAGCTGCCACACTCCGGAGGAGTTGTCGCCCCGATACCTTTGCGCCTCTCGTCCGAAGGCCTTCGCCACGGTGACCATCTGGGACTGACGGAAGATGTCGCGGGCTTCGGTGCCGGTCACTGCGAACAGGGTGTTCACGCAGCCCGTGGCCGAGGCTTCGACGAAGGTGACGAGCGCTGAACCGGTCCTGCTTGCGAAGTCGTCCGGGGTGCACGAGACCGGCTTCGGTTTGGGTTTCGGTCCGGTCGGCTTCAACGGGGGCAGTTGGGCCGTGGCGAGCGGGCGGGCCTGCACGGCCGGCTGCTCGGCCGCGGTGGCGGTCGAGCCGGTCGGCGGCGGCGTCTTCCGGACCAGTGTCGTGGGGGTGGCGCCTTGCCGGGCGGGGGGTGCCGCGAGCGCCGGCACCGACAGCATGCCTGCGAGGGTCGTGCAGACGGCGAGGGTGACGGCGGCGCGTCTGGGCAGCGCGAAGAGGTAGCGCATCTCTGTACTCCTCTGCGGAGGGATGCGCCTCGATAAGGGTGTTGAGGCGCGTGAGGCACCATCTCAGCGCCGACTGCCCCCAACAATGGAATGTGACATAGCACTGTGCGGCGCCCGGCCATAACACCCGGCCGCCCCGCCCCCTGCTCCGTCTACGCCCCGCTTCCCCGCCAAGTCCGCGCGGCCCACGCCCTCAAGTGCGGTGACCGCCCGGCAAGTTCGCGGTATGCAGAGTCGGCTGAATGGAACAGCTCCTCCACCACATCCTCCGCAACCGCGTCACGCCGCCAGGCCAGCACATAGCGGCACCACAGCGGCGTACCGATCAGCGGCCTGATCACCACGTCCGGGATCGGCCGCAGCGTCGCCTGCACGACGGAGACCCCGAGGCCGTCGGCGATCATGCGCTGCAACTGCAGCTGGTCACCGAGGAACTCATGTACGGCGACCGGTGAGAAACCGGCCGCGGCGCAGGCCGTGTAGAAGACGCCCGGCCAGCCTGCTCCGTCGTCCGGTGTCAGGAACCAGGCGTCCTCGGCCAGATCGGCGAGCGAGACCTGGGCGCGGTGTCCGAGGCGATGGCGGGTGGGCAGCGCCACGAAGGTGGGCTCGGTGACGATCCCCCGGTGGGTCACCGTGTCCGCATGCTTCAGTTCCATCCCGGGGTAGTCCGCGGCGACGGCCGCGTCCACCTCGCCGCCCTCCAGGAGTTCGACGATCCGCGAGGAGGCGTACACGCTGCTGACCGCGAGTGTGACGTCCGGCAGCCGGGCCCGGACCCGCGAGACCATGCCGGACAGCACCGGCGAGTTGGTCGCCGCGACGCGCAGGGTGCTACGGCTGCTCGTGGCACCGGCGGCCGGACGGCACCCGATCGCCGCGGCGCGGGCGAGGACGTCGCGGGCCTGGGCGACGACCTCGACGCCGTACCGTGTCGGCCTGACTCCTGTCGCCCCGCGCTCGAACAGCGACTGCCCGAAGTGGCGCTCGATCCGCCGGAGTTGGGTACTCATGGCGGGTTGCGAGTAGCCGAGGTCCGAGGCGGCACGACCCACGCTCCCGGCATCCGCGATCGCACACAGGACGCGCAGATGCCGTAGCTCCAGATCCATCGAATACGCTCCCCTGCCGCCGTGGACAGGAAGCGTTCCATCACGCCACCCCACACACAAGACGCAGGTCAGCCACCCTCCGCCAGAGGGAACCGACTGGCACGCCAGGTCGGCGGCGGCTGCGTTTCAGCGCTCGCACTCTCCTCGCCGGCGCCAGGAGCCGTCGGGGTCTCCTCACGCTGCTTCCTCAGGGCGAGTTCCCTGGCCGTCTTTTCCGAGTGCAGCCTCATCTCCGCCTCTGTCCGAAGATCGAACACCGTCGCCTCCTTTGCCATGCACCGAAACTTTCTTTGCCTTCACATTACCTTATGAGGGGGTCGAAGTCACGGCCGAACCGGTGTGCTGACGCAGGTGACCGGTTCGCGTAAGTGCCGTGCGGGGCCGAGGGGTTGACACTTGACCGGTGCAGGGACCGCGCGTTCGTCGAAGTGAGGTCGTGCCATGAGAGCGATCGTCGTGGGGGCGGGCATCGGGGGACTCGCGGCGACGCTGAGTCTGCGCCGCGCCGGTCACGAGGTCACGCTCCTGGAACAGACACCGCAGTTCAGCGAGGTCGGCGCCGGGATCCAGCTCGCTCCCAACGCCACGCGCGAGTTGCGCCGACTGGGGCTGCTCGACGTGGTCGCCGCGCAGTCCGCCCGCCCTGCCGCCATCAGCTTCCGCACCTGGTCCGACGGGGCCGAGATCTGCAGCTACGCCCTGGGCCGCGAGGTCGAGGACGAGTTCGGGGCGCCGTATCTGCAGGTGCACCGGGCTGATCTGCGCGATGCGCTGGCCGCCGCCGTGCCGAAGGGGTGGGTGCGGCTGAACACCCTGGTCGTGGGCATCGACCAGGACGACCGGACCGCGTATGTGACGACGGCGAGCGGTGAACGCCTGGGTGCGGACCTGGTCGTGGCCGCGGACGGGATCCGGTCCGCGGCCCGCCAGTGGCTCTTCGGCGCGGACGAGGCGGTGTTCTCCAGGACCGCCGCCTACCGGGCGCTGCTCCCGGTCGGCGAGGTGGCCGGTCTCGGCCTGCCCGACACCGGGGTGTGGCTGGGACCGGGGCGGCATTTCGTCCACTACCGGGTGCGCCGGGGTGAACTCCTCAACGTGGTCGCCGTGTTCGGGACGGAGACCGCCGCCCAGGAGTCGTGGACCGCGCAGGCCGCGCCGGGAGAACAGTTGCGCGCGTTCGAGGGCTGGGACTTCCGGGTGCGCAGCGTCCTGGAACGCGCGGGGCAGGTCTTCCGCTGGAGCATCTACACGCGCACCCCGCTCCCCCGCTGGCACAGCGGGCGGGTGACCCTGCTCGGCGACAGCGCCCACGCGATGGTGCCGTTCCAGGCCCAGGGCGCGGCACAGGCGGTCCTGGACGCGGCCGTGCTCGGCGACTGCCTCACGGAGGCGGGGCCCACCGACGTACCCGACGCCCTCGACCGGTATGTGCGCAGGCGCCTGGCGGCCGCCACGAGCATGCAGGCCCGTTCCGCGCGGACCGGCGACGAGTTCCACCTGCCGGACGGCCCCGAGGCCGAGGCGCGCAACGCCCGCATGGCGGCGTACGCGGCCGAGCACCGCTTCATGCCCGTCGCGACCGAGTGGGGGGTCGACGTCGTCGACGAGCACTCCTGACGGGACGAGGAACGTCCACCGTGTCAGTCCACGGGCCAGGTGTGCGCGGGCGCGTTCAGGTGCATGTAGTCCATGTATGTGGTGGTCATCCGGCGCAGCGCCTCCTGACGGTCGGTGCCGGTCTTCTCCAGGTGGTGGACCGTCTCCGCCTGCCACAGGGCGCCGTTGCGGGCCGTGACGCAGCGCTGCTCGATGATGCCGAGCAGGGGTTCGCGCCAGGTCGCGTCCATGCCGGCCAGGTCGAGGCCCCGGTGGGCCAGCGGCAGCAGGCGCCGCAACACCAGTTCCGTGACCGGGACTTCGCCCACGCCGGGCCAGTACAGGCGGGCGTCGATGCCGTCGCGGGCGGCCGCGTGCAGGTTCTCCTCGGCCACCGCGAAGGACATCCGTGTCCACACCGGCCGGTCCTCGTCGACCAGGGCACGGGTCAGGCCGTAGTAGAGGGCGCCGTTGGCGATGATGTCGGCCACGGTCGGGCCCGCCGGCAGGACGCGGTTCTCGATGCGCAGGTGCGGGCCGCTTTCGGTGACGGCGTACACGGGGCGGTTCCAGCGGTAGATCGTGCCGTTGTGCAGGGTCAGTTCGCCCAGCTGCGGGACGCCTCCGGCGTCGAGCGTCGCCTGCGGGTCCTCCTCGTCGCACAGCGGCAGCAGGGCCGGGAAGTAGCGGACGTTCTCCTCGAAGAGGTCGAAGACGCTGGTGATCCAGCGCTCGCCGAACCACACCCGCGGCCGTACGCCCTGGGCCTTGATCTCCTGCGGTCGGGTGTCGGTGGCCTGCTCGAACAGGGGGATGCGGGTCTCGCGCCACAGCTCCCGGCCGAAGAGGAAGGGCGAGTTGGCGGCCAGGGCGACCTGTACGCCCGCGACGGCCTGGGCCGCGTTCCAGTAGGGCGCGAACTCCTTCGGGGCGACCTGCAGATGGAACTGGGTGCTGGTGCAGGCGGCCTCCGGGGTGATGGCGTCGGCGTACATCGACAGACGCTCCACACCGTCCACCCGGATCCGCAGGTCCTCGCCGCGGGCCGCGAAGATCTGCTCGTTGAGCAGCTTGTACCGCGGATCGCCGGACAGGGCGGACTCGCCCACGTCCGACTCCCCCAGGGTCGGCAGGATCCCGACCATGATCATGTGTGCGCCCACGGCGGAGGCGCGTTCCTCGGCGTGGTTGAGGGCATCGCGGATGGCCTGCTCCCAGGCGCCCGGGCCGCCGGCCGTCAGCTGCCGGGGCGGAATGTTGATCTCCAGGTTGAAGCGGCCGAGCTCGCTCGACCAGGCGGGGTCGGCGATCGCCTGGAGCACCTCGGTGTTCCGCATCGCGGGCCGCCCCTCGCCGTCCACCAGGTTGAGCTCGATCTCCAGCCCGACCTGAGGGCGCTCGCTCTCGAAGCCCGACTCGCGCAGCATCTGCGCCAGCACGTCGAGACAGAGGTGCATCTTGTCCCGGTACCGGCGACGGTCCTCGCGTGTGAACACCAGGGCAGGTACGTCACGTCCCATGGGGCCCTCCCGAGTCCCCTCGACGGATACCTCTCGTCCCAGCGTCCCACCTCGAACCGGTCCGGCACAGTCGGCGACGTGCCGATCACCACAAGTGCTCGGTGATACGACAGAGGGTGAAGGTGCCGCCGCATCCTTGCTGAACTCGGTCCACACCGTGAGGAGCATCGCCGATGAGCAGACCGCAGTCCGAGTTCCACCGCCCCGGCGCGCCCTGGCTGCGCCCGCCCGGGGCCGCCGACGGTGTATGGGAGCAGGTGCTGGCCGAGGATCCGCAGACCGGGGACGCCACCGTGCTGCAACGCTACGAACCGGGGACGGACACCAGCGCCCAGGGCGGCGTCCGGCACGACTACTTCGAGGAGGTGTACCTCGTCGAAGGCTCGTTCACCGACCTGCGCCTCGGCGAGACGTTCACCGCCGGGATGTACGCGTACCGGCATCCGGGAACGGAGCACGGCCCATGGGTGAGCGCGGAAGGCGTGCTGATGCTCGTCAGGCGAGAGCCTGCCTGAGGGCGGCGAGCCAGCGGGCCACCGGGCCGAAGGTGAGCAGACCGCTGCCCGCCCCGGCGAGTTCGCCCGCGGCCGGGGAAAGAGACGTGTGCAGGCGGGTCAGCGTCGTCCGGTCTCCCAGGTCGAGGGCGACCGCTGCCTGCACGCAGCACAGCGCCTCGTACAGGAGGTCCGCGGGCGGTTCCGGCGCTGCGTGCAGACTGGCCAGGGCGGCCGTACGGTCGCCCTCGCGCAGTCGGATGTAGGGCTCGATCCAGGGCCGGTACGGACCCCAGTCGGCGTCCGGGTCGATGTGCTCGGCGGCCTGGCGGAAGCCGGTTCCGGCACCGGCCAGGCGCAGCGACAGCCGCGTGAGGGGCAGCAGGCCGCTCTCCACGCCGGGCATGCCGGCAGCCGGCAGCCCTGCCGCGGCCACCTCGTAGACGGCCTCGGCCTCGCGCGTACGTCCGGCGGCGGCCGGCCGCAGCGCGCCGTACCACTGCGTGAAGACGCCGACCAGCGGCCGTTCGTGCCGCTCGGCGAGCCGGTCCGCCGCCGCGGCGTGCGCGTCCGCCGCCGGGAAGTCACCGAGCGCGCTGCGCGCCTGCATCCGGATCAGGCGGCCGAGGACCTCGAAGTTCTCCAGGCCGTGCCGCGCGGCCAGTTCGACCAGCTCCGCGCCGATCGCGTCCCGCCGCGCCGCGAGCCCCGCCCGGGTGCAGGACTGCATGAACGCCCCGTTGAGAGCGAACGCCAGCAGCGTGGGATCGTCAAGCCCGCGGGCGAGCTCCTCCGCTTCGTGTGCGGCCCGTGGTCCGCGCGGGGAGCGAGTGCCGCGCATCTCCAGGGCGATGGTGGCCAGCAGCCGGCAGCGCGCGGCCTCGTGCGCGCCGTCGTCGGGCAGTGCGGCCAGGGTGCGCTCGGCGGCCGCGACGATCCGCCCCGCCTGCTCGGGGTCGTCGCTGCGGGTCCAGATCGCGGGGACGTCGTAGGCACCGATCACCCGGGCGGTCAGCTCCGGGTCGCCCGACTCCTCGGCCGCTGCGACGGCCGCGAGGCGGTGTTCCCCGGCGGCCCGCAGCCCACCGCCTCCGGTGACCGCGAGATTGCGGACCAGGCCGACGGTCGACTCCAGCCGGGCCCGGGCGCCCGCCGCGACCGTACGGTCGAAGTCCGTGGCCACCCGGCTCCACAGCCGGCCGGCCGCGCTCGACGGGCCGGCCGGGAGGTCGAGGCGTGGGTCCTGCGTGAGGATGTCCCTCTCCAGACGGCGCAGTTCGGGTCCCGGGTCCACGCCCAGCTGCCCGGCCAGCATGGCCCGCGCCCGGCGCAGTGCGTCCAGCGCGTCCGCCTGGCGGCCCGCGCGGTACAGCGCGAGGGCCAGCAGGCGCCAGCCGTCCTCGCGCCAGGGATGTCCGGCCACATGGGCGTCGAGGTCGGGCACCGTCTCGGGGGCGCGCCCCAGGTCCAGCCGGGCCTGGGCGCGTTGTTCGACCGCCCGTAGCCGCAGCTCGGTCAGACGGGCACACTCACCGCGGGCCCAGTCCTCGTCGGCGAACCCGGCGTAGGCGGGCCCGCGCCACAACTCCAGTGCCTCTTCGAGCTGTTGGAGTGCCTGAGCGGGCGGCAGCTGTGCCGCGCCCACGACGGCTTCCTCGAACCGCCAGGCGTCCACGCTCCCCGGCGCCGCCCGCAGCGCGTACCCGGGCCCCTCCGTCACCAGCAGCCGGGCCGGTGCGCGCGCCGGGCGGTCCGGCTCCAGGACCCGGCGCAGTGCCGCGACGAAGGTCTGCACGGCCCCGACGGCGCCCGGCCCGGGGTCGTCCCACAGGTCTGTCACGAGGCGGGCGACCGGAACCACACGCCGGCGGGCCGTGATGAGCCGGGCCAGCACCGCCCGGTGCCGCGGGCCCTTCAACGCCAGTACGCCGCCGGCGCCGTCCCAGGCCACCACCGGCCCGAGCACACCGAAGGTGATCCGCTCCATCCCCACCTCCCGCGGCCGCCTCGGCCGCCACAGTACGTGCTGACCGGATGCTGATTCGCGCGCGGGAGGCTCACTCGTGTCCGCCTGCCGGCGGTCGTCCTCCGCACCGACGAAAGCAGCACACCGTGACACGCGCCCTCCCCACGATTCCCGGCTTCGAGCAGCACCGCATCCAGGTCGCCGACGGCGTGGCCCTCCACACCGCCGTCGGCGGCTCGGGCAGCCCGGTCGTGCTGCTGCACGGCTTCCCGCAGACACACCTGATGTGGCGGCACGTAGCCGCGGATCTCGCGGCCGACCACACCGTCATCTGCCCCGACCTGCGAGGCTACGGCGCCAGCGACAAGCCCGCCGACACCGACGGGGCCACCTATGCGAAGCGCGTCATGGCCGCCGACACCGTCGCCCTGGCCCGTTCACTCGGCCACGAGCGATTCGCGCTGGCCGGCCATGACCGCGGAGCCCTGGTCGCGTTCCGCACCGCGCTCGACCACCCGGCCGCCGTCACCCATCTGGCCTGTCTGGACGTGCTGCCCACACTGGACATGTGGCAGGTGATGCACGGCACCGGTGCCGCCGTGGGCTTCCACCTCTATCTGATGGCCCAGCCGCCGGGGCTGCCCGAGCGGATGATCGCCGCCGCCCCGGACGACTTCTTCGGCCACTTCCTCGACCTGTGGGCCCGGAACCCGAAGGCCGTCCCCGCCCCCGTCCGCGCCGCCTACCTCGCCGCGTGCCGAGCCGCGGTGCCCTCGATCGTGGCCGACTACCGTGCCTCGGCCGGCATCGACCTCGTACACGACCAGGCCGACAGGGACGCGGGCCGGGTGCTGGACATGCCGGTCACCGTGCTCCAGCAGGACTGGGGCGCCGCGCTCGGTTTCGACGCCCGTGCCCTGTGGTCGGCCTGGGCGCGGCGGCTGACCCACCGCACCGTGGACTGCGGTCACTTCATGGCGGAGGAGGCCCCCGATCAGGTCACGGAGGAGCTCAGAGAACTGCTCGCCCGCTGAACTCGGCGCCTCGCCCATGCGAAAAACGTTTCAGCCGGCCGGCGGGGTAGACTTGCGTCGCCCATGAGGACCACGTCGTGCCTGGTCGCACGGCTGTCACAGCGAGGGGGGTGGACGCCATCCCGGTTCGCCCCGCCCGGATCCAGGACGTCGCGGCCGCCGCCGGAGTGTCGGTGTCGACGGTGTCGAACGTGCTGAACCGCCCGGAGCGCGTCAACGCGGCCACCGCCGAGCGGGTCCGCGACGCGGTCGCGGCGCTCGACTACGTGCCCCATCCGGGCGCCGCCGGACTGCGCACCGGCCACACGTCCTCGATCGGCCTGGTCCTGCCCGACGTGACCAACTCCTTCTACGCCCGCATCGCACGGGGCGCCGCCGATGCCGCCTACGACCACGGCTACTCCCTCGTCCTCTGCCACAGCGGGGACGCCCCGGAGCGCGAGCAGGGCTACTTCACCATGCTCGTCGAACAGCGCGCCGTCGGCGCCGTGGTCGTCCCGCTCAGCGCCGACCCCACCCGGCTCACACGACTGCGCGAGCGGGGCATTCCCCTGGTCCTTGCGGACCGTGCGATGCCCGCGCAGGACGGCTGTTCCGTCTCCGTCGACGACATCGCCGGCGGCCGTATCGCCGTACAGCACCTCCTGGAGTGCGGGGCGCGCGACATCCTCGTCGTGAACGGCGAACGGTCCATACGGCAGTGTGCCGACCGCTACCAGGGCGCCCGGCAGGCCGTGCGCACCCGGCGCGAGGCACGGCTCGGCCAGGTGGTCGCCGAGGAGATGACGGTGGCCTACGGCACGGAGATCGCCCAGGCACTCGGCGAACTGCCCGACGGGGTGTTCTGCACCAACGACTTCCTCGCCGCCGGACTGTGCCGGGGCCTCGCCGAGCGGGGTATGAAGGTCCCCGAGGACGTACAGGTGGTCGGTTACGGCGACCTCGACATCGCGAGCTTCGTGGGGACGACCCTGACGACCGTCCGGCAGCCCGTCGAGGATCTCGGCCGGGCCGCCGTGGAGATGCTCCTGGACGAGGTGGAGGCCCGCTCCGAACACGCCCATGAGACAAGGGTGTTCGCGCCCGGACTGGTCCTGCGGGACTCCACCCGGTCACTCACCCGCGGCTGACCCCGGGATCCGGAGCGTCACCGGCCCCAGCAGCCCGGACGTCAACTGGGAGGGGAAGGCCCAGGCGGTGGGGGTGGCCTCGGCGAGATACGGGGCCAGGGTGTTGTGGACGGTGACGTCGATCCGCACGGTACGCCCGGCGGCACCGCGCAGCTCGAAGCGGTACGGCGCGCAGAACGCCTCGCCGACCGGCTCCCCGTCGAGAAGAACCGCGACGCTCCCCCGCACCCGCCCCAGGTCGAGCACCGGGTCCGGCCCGGCGGGCACCTCCACCTCGCGCGAGTACGTCACACCGCCGCTCCAGCCGCCAAGACCCAGCGACTGCCAGTCCCCGAGGGGCAGGGGCGCCGCCACGGTACGCACGCGCACCGGCCCGCACCAGGCGGAGCCGCCTCGCAGCACGGCGGTCGGCTCGGTGACGACCTCGAACTCCGTTGCTTCGCACACGGGTTGGGGCAGCGACAGTACCTGTCCTTCGAGTGGCCGTTCCGCTCCGTCCGCAGTGCTCACCCGTGCGGGCAGGGCCAGTGGCAGCCTGAGCGACACGGTGCCCGGAGGCACGGTGAAGCGGAAACGCTGTGCGCGGGGGCGGACTTCGTCGGTGCAGCGCAGCGGCAGGACCGCGGTGCCGAGCACCGGTCCGCCGGTCAGCCACTCGGTGTCCGGCAAGGGGTGCGGTCGTACGGCGGCGTGGCAGTGCTGCAACTCCCCCCACCTGCCCTCGTGTTCAACGGTACGCCCGCGCCACCGGCCGGTCTCGGCCTCCCAGCCGGCCCCGCTGACCAGCGCGGTCACCCCTTCTCCGGCTACGAGGTCGACGAACACGGCATCCCGTGCACGGACGCTGTCGGCCACGACGTCGAGCACGTGATCGCCGGCGGAGAGGGTCAGTTCGTGGCGGAAGAACATCGGCACGGCGCCCCAGTCGGACTCGTAGTACTCGACCTTCTCCTGCCGCGCCACGACCGCGCCGTCGAGCAGCACGGTGACTCCCGCCGCGGCGCCCACCACGAGCACCGCTCGCTCTCCGCCGTCGGAGAGTCGCAGACGGCCCCGGTAGGTGACGCCGCCGTCCGGCCGTACGCCGTCCGGCCGTACGCCGTCCGGCAGACACATGAACTGCGGACGCGCAGCGAACCCGTCCGGAAGAGACAGACTGAAGTAACTGCCCAACGGGGCTTGGGCCGTGGCCGAGATCATCGAGGGGCGGTCCTCGGCGTCGGACAGTTCGTACTCCAGGACGTTGCGCGGCCGGTCGACCTCCACCCGGGCGGACGCCAGGTATCCGCGGCCCGTGGGCAGCCTCTCGCCGTTCCACCACACCCGCTTGGCCGCTGCCGCCCCGACGTGCAGATCGGCGGGTCCGCGGTGGTCGGTCTCGACGATCGACCGGACCCGGGCGACGGTTCCGAGGCCCGGCACCGGGACCCGCACGAACTCCTCGGTCACCAGCCCCTTGTTGCCCAGCAGCCCGTCCGGGTCCGGGATTCCGCGGCTCGACGAGAAGAGCGCCACGCTCCAGCTCTCGTCCCAGGGCACAAGGGGCTGCTCTCCTTCCAGAACCCGTGCGACGGAGGCCTGGTCGAGCGGGTCGGGGGCCTTCGCGGCGGGCACCGGTGGCAGCACGCGTGCCCGGTTGCCGTACGTCGCCCGCGTCTGCTCCCAGGGTGCGTCGGGGGCGTCGCTCTCGGTCCACCGCATGGTCCAGATCTGCGGTTCCTCGACGGACGACCCGGCGGGCAGCGCGAGGTCGCCCCACGTGTTGTCCATGGTGGGCGCCAGGCGGCCCTCCCAGCCGCTGGACAGGTCGATGGTCCGGGCCGGCTCGGGCGGTGGAGCGGGGCTCGGGGACACCGGGGTGCCTTCCCGCCATACGACGAGGGCGGCGGGTGCGCCTTCCAGCGGCACCTCGATGGTCGAGACGCCGTCGGTGACGGTGACGCGCGCGGGGCGTCGGGCGCCGTTCGCCGGGTTCCAGACCTCGGCCGCTGCAACCGGGGCGCGCACGGTGAGGGACCTGGTGGGGGCGTAGCGGGCGGGGTCGATGTCGTGGTTGCCCTCGGGCGGATGCGCGCGGGCGTCGGGGAAGGCCCCGGTCACGAGGGCGACCGCTTCCTCTCCCCGCCGCCGCACGAGCAGCGGCACGTCGCTGGTGGCATAGCCGGTGGTGTCCGCCACGGCCGCGGCGCCCGCCTCGGCGTCACTCGCCCGCTCCAGCCCGGGATGTGCGCACAGCGCCGCTACGACGGCGTCGTCGCCGGCCAGGCCTGCCGCAGCGGTCGGCGGGCGGCCCACGGCCACCACCCGTCCCCCGGCGTCGAGGAGTTCGGTCAGCCGTCGTGCCGTGGCCTGCTCCAGGACGCTCGCCGAGGGCAGCAGCACCGCGGTGTACGCCAGGTCTCCGACCCGTAGGGCGCCGTCGGCGGGCCTGGCCCGCTGCAGCGAGGCGTCGTCGATGACGTCGTAGGAGACGCCGTGCCGGTCCAGGGCGCCGATGTGGGGCCGCAGCCAGTTGTTGGTGCCGCACAGGTCGAGGTAGTGGCGCTGGGTCTCGTCGACCTCGGCGTGGCCGTCGCCGAGGCGGCCGTCGCCGAAGTGTTTGACGGGGGCGTCCAGCGGGATGAGCGACTGCATGGTGGTAGTGGGGTGCAGGACGGCCACGTCGGCGCTGTAGGTGCCCCAGGACAGGATCGAGCAGAGCCGGGCGACGGCCCGGGAGAAGGCCGGGTACTGCGGCCAGTAGGGCTGGCGCCAGTCGGTGGAGGGTGGTGCCCACTCGAACCAGCCGCCCGCGGTGCCGAAGTAACTGGCGTGCGGGTTGTACAGGTTGGCGCCGCTGCGCAGGAACGGCAGGAGCCAGTCGTAGGTGTCCTCGAGGGTGCCGCCCCAGCCGGAGGAGTGGAACGCCTCGATCCAGACCCGCTCGTGGCCGTAGAGGTGCGCCATGGAGGAGTGGACCTTGGCGTCGCCGTGGTGGTCGCTGCCCGCGGCGCCGTACCAGCGGTGGGTGCGGAAGTAGTCCGAGTAGATCTGTGTGGACTGGGCCGGGAAGCCTGAGCGGGCGGGGTGGCTCTGGTCGCAGCCGAGGAGCATGCCGCGTTCGTCGTGCCAGGCGGCGAGGGGTTTGAACAGGGCCTCTTCGGTGAGTTCGGCGCGGACCGCGTAGTAGTCGGCGCGGACCTTCGCGGCCCGAGCGGCGTCGGGGGTGTCGTGGAAGAGGGCCGGGAGGTGGTCGAGGAGGTCGTAGCCGCGACGGGCGAGGAACTCCGCGGGAAAGCGGCGGCTCCAGGCGTTGGTGCCGGGCAGTTCGTCCTGGAAGCTTCCGGCGACGACATTGCCCAGGTACTCGGGGACGCGACGGTCGTACTCGTGGTGCACGGCGTCCAGGAGCAGGCGGACGGCGCCGGGGTCCAGGTAGTCGAAGGCGGTGGGGACGGCGGTGACGAGTTGCACCTCGCTGCCGTCGGCGGCCGCGATCGCGGTGCCGGTGACAGGAAGGCGCCGGCCCTCCGGGGAGTACGCGCCCAGCAGCGTCTCCGAACTCCCCAGCGGGACGGCGCCGTCGGAGACTGTCGCCGTGCGGCAGCGCAGGGCGAGGCCGGCCGCCTCAGGCTGCGAGCGGGTCACTTCGCCCTGCACATTGGCACCCGAGAACCCGATCTGGTCGTAGAACCACAGGCGCATGCCCAGGTCCCGGGCGATCTCGCAGGCCTCGGTGAAGCGTGCCCACCACTCCTCGCCGAACCACGGCGGATCGTCCGCGCGGGCGCCGAAGCTCGGGCCGGCCGGCGCCAGGTTGATCACGACGAGGTTGTGGACGCCGCCCTCGGCGAACCTGCGCAGCTGCCAGGCGAGGCGCTCGCGGGTGACTTTCGCACCCGACCACCACCACAACGGAGTGGGGCCGAAGTCCCTTGGCGGGTCGTCGAACAGCTGCTGCAGCGCGGAGGAGATCACGGACACGGTCCTTCCGAGTACGGCTGGGCACCCTCGCGTATCAAAACGTTTTACATGGTCTGGTCACCGACAACCTGGAATGTTCGCACCGGATCCCGGGTGCGGGAAGCATGCCGACACGGCTTCCTGCAAATGGGCGCATGAGGGGTTGTTGGAACGTTTTTCCGACCCTATATTCACTGCACCACTCGGCCTCAGAGCCGCGCCGTCCCTCTCCGCTCGGCCCATCCCCAGACGACGGAGTCGCATCATGGTCCGAACCCCGACCGCTCGCGAACGCTCGGAACAACCCATCCCCTGGCGGCTCTGGAAGGTGGCGGCCCTGTCGGGCATGGCCTCCTACCTCGACGCCGCCCTCATCGTCAGCATCGCCGTCAACCTGGCCATCTACCGCGACAGTTACGACATGGGCGTGTGGATGGCGGGCGCGATCAGCGCGATCGTCACCGGCTGCATCGCGGTCGGCTCCCTGGTCGGCGGGCGGCTCGCCGACATGTTCGGGCGCCGCCGCGTCTACAACTGGGACATCTTCTGCTTCACGCTCGGCGCGGTCGTCATCACCCTGGCGCCGAACGACATCGTGCTCTTCGTCGGCGTGCTCGTGGCGGGCCTTGCGGCCGGTGCCGACCTGCCGACCTCCCTGGCGGTTGTCTCGGACGCGGCGCCCGCCGACGGCCGGGCGCGTCTGGTGTCCTTCACCCAGGTCATGTGGACGGCGGGCATCGTCGTCGTCATCTTCCTGAGCTATCTGCTGTCGCACACGGGCATGACCGGGGCGCGGATCATCACCGGCCATCTGGCCGTCGCCGCGTTCCTCACCTGGCAGCTCCGCGCCCGGCTGAAGCTGGCCGACGAACCCTCGGACGCAGAGCTGGCGCAAGAGGCGGCCGCACTGGAGGCGCCGCGCGGCATCGACCTGAAGAACCTCCTGAACCGTGCCGCGCTGCTGCCGATGGTCGCGACCTTCGCCTACTACGTCACCTGGGGCATCGGGGCCAACACCTTCGGCCAGTTCGGCACCTATCTGCTGGTCACCGTCAGCGGTGCCTCGCAGAGCCTGGCCACCGGGATCAACCTCGCCTTCCTCCCGGTCGCGCTGGTGCTGACCTTCGTGTTCGTGCGCATCGCCGACACTCCCCTGCGCGACCGGCTGTTCTACGTGTTCACCGTCGTGCAGATCATCGCCTTCTGCATCGCCTCCCTCACCGCCGGCGCCCTGCTCGGGATGCTGGTCTTCTTCGTGCTCTACCAGATCTCCTATCCCTTCGCGGGGGAGGCCAACTACAAGGTGTGGTCGCAGCTCACCCTGCCCCCGGACACCCGCGGCACCACCCAGGGCCTCACCTACGCCCTGGCGCGCGGGGTCTTCGCGGGCATCGCGTTCGTCACGCCCGCCCTGATGGAGTACAGCGCCTCCCTGCTGCTCTGGTCGATCACCCTCTGCATGGCGTTGTCGGCGGTGGCAGGCGTGTACATCATCCGTGTCCTCGTCCGGCGCTCCCCCGGCGCCGCCGCGGCTCCGGCGGACCTGGGAGTGGCCCGGGCGTAGGGAGGGCCCGGGCACCCCCTGATTCAGACTGTGACCCCCGAAGGAGCTGCACCACGCCATGGCAACCGCCGAACGCCCCGTGTCCCTGATGGAGTTGCTGCCGCCGGTGCACCGGCGCCGTACCCGTGTCGGCCTGGTCTCCGGCGGGCTCGGCACCTACTGGCCCCAGTTTCCCGGTCTGCTGCCGCAGTTGAAGGAGTCGGCCGGGTACATGGCCGAGCGGCTCGGGCAGCTGGACGCGGAAGTGACGGACGTCGGGTTCATCTCCGACGCGCAGGAGGGCGCCCTCGCCGCCGAGGAGCTGCGCCGGGCCGACTGCGACCTGATCGTGCTGTTCCTGACGACGTATCTGACCTCGTCGATGGTGCTGCCGATCGCCCGGCGCTCGCACACCCCCGTGCTGGTCGTCGACCTCCAGCCGTCCGAGCGGATGGACCACGCCACCTTCGACACGGGCGCCTGGCTGGCGTACTGCGCGCAGTGCTCGGTGCCGGAGGTCGGCAATGTCTTCCGCCGGGCCGGCATCCCCTTCCGGTCGGTGTCGGGCTGGCTGCGCCAGGAGTCCGCCTGGCGGCGCATCGAGCAGTGGATCCGCGCGGCCCGGGTCCGCGCGGCGCTGCGGCACGCCCGGCACGGCCTGATGGGGCATCTGTACCCGGGGATGCTGGACGTGTCGACCGATCTGACCCTGCTGCCCGCGACCTTCGGCTCGCATGTGGAGGTACTGGAGTTCGACGACCTGCGGCACCGGGTGGAGCGGGTGACCGAGGCGGAGACCCGTGAGCGCATGGCGCTGGCCCGCCGGGTCTTCACCCTCGACGACAGCGTGGCGGAGGAGGACTTCGCGTGGGGCGCGAAGGTGTCCGTCGCACTGGACCGGCTGGTCGAGGACTTCGGCCTCGACACGCTCGCCTACTACCACCGCGGCCTCGACGGTGAACTGCACGAACGGCTCGGCGCGGGCATGATCCTGGGCGCCTCCCTGCTCACCGCCCGGGGCGTACCCGCGGCCGGCGAGTACGAACTGCGCACCAGCGTCGCCCAGTTGGTCTCGCAGAGCGTCGGCGCCGGGGGTTCCTTCACCGAGATCCAGGCCCTCGACTTCGAGGACGGCGTGGTGGAGATGGGCCACGACGGGCCCGCCCATCTCGCCGTCAGCGCCCGTGACCCGCTGCTGCGCGGTCTCGGCGTCTACCACGGAAAGCGCGGCTGGGGCGTCAGCGTGGAGTTCGACGTCCGGCACGGCCCGGTCACCCTGCTCGGCCTCGGCCAGGACGCCGACGGCAGCCTGTCGTTCATCACCTCCGAGGGCACCGTCGTGCCCGGCCCCCTGCTGGAGATCGGCAACACCACCAGCCGCGTCGACTTCGGCCGTGACCCCGGCGAATGGGTCGACGCCTGGAGCGCGACGGGCGTCGGCCACCACTGGTCCCTCGCCGTCGGCAGCCACAGCGCCGATTTCCGGGCCGCGGCGAGCCTGCTGGACATCGACCACCGGGAGGTGTGAGCTCCCCTCCCGCGCGCCCCTGTTCACTCCGGTGCATTGCGCCGTGAGCCTGATCCACGCGCGTTCCCCGGCAAGGCGCCGCGCAACCACGCCGTTAGGCCGGGAAGGTGGGCATTCCGTCGTCGTTCGCCACCGCGACGTCCCACCGTCTCGAGGAGAGCTTCTTGCGCCTGCACCCTGTCGCGGCCGCCCTGACCTCGGCCGTGCTGCTGGCCTCGCCGCTCCCGGCGGCATCCGCCGCCCCGGCCACGGCCGAGCCCGCGCGCGCCACGGACGACCCCGCCGGCTACGTCAACCCGTTCGTCGGCACCGCTCCGGGAGGCACCGACTTCGGCCACGGCGGAGGGGCCGGGAACACCTTCCCCGGCGCCTCGGCGGCATTGGGCGGCATCCAGTGGAGCCCCGACACGGTCACCCGCCAGCACGGCGGGTACGCGTACAAGGACAACCGGATCCGGGGCTTCAGCCTCACCCACATCTCCGGCGCGGGCTGCAGCGACTACGGCAATGTGCCGTTCATGCCGCTCACCGGCCGCCCGGATCCGGATCCCGCCGCGCGCCACGCCACCTTCTCCCACACCAACGAGGAGGCGTCGCCGGGCAGTTACGGGGTCCGGTTCGACAACGGCATCCGTACGCAGATCTCCGTCACCCAGCGCTCCGGCATCGCGCGCTTCACCTATCCGGCCGGCGACGCGCGGCCCGCCGGGCTGACGGTGGACGCGGGGCGGGCCTTCAACAAGGCCACCGGGAAGATCAGCATCGGGTCGCGCACCCTGTCCGGCTACACCGACAGCGGCGGCTTCTGCCACTCCTCGAACCGCTACCGGCTCTACTTCCACGTCGTCTTCGACCGGCCCTTCGCGCACACCGAGCCCCTGGACGGGAAGACCTCCGGGGCGTACGTCTCCTTCGCGCCCGGGACCCGCACGGTGACCGCGCGGGTCGGTGTGTCCTTCGTGGACGTCGCCGCCGCCCGCCGCAATGTCGCCGTGGAGCAGGGCAAACGCTCCTACGACCAGCTGCACAGGGCCGCCCGTGACCGCTGGAACGAGTGGCTGGGCAGGATCGCCGTGCGCGGCGGCACCGAGACCCAGCGCCGGGTGTTCTACACGGCGCTGTATCACGCGCTGCTGCACCCCAGTGCCTTCAGCGACACCGACGGCCGCTACCGGGGAATGGACGGCCGCGTCCACCGCACCCGGCCGGGGCATGTGCAGTACGCGGACTTCTCCGGCTGGGACGTCTACCGTTCCCAGGGCCAGCTGCTGGCTCTGATCGCGCCGCACGAGGCGTCGGACGTCGCCCAGTCGATCCTCGAACAGGGCCGCCAGGCGGGCTACTTCGACCGCTGGACGGTGGCCAACGGCGGCACCCGCGTCATGGTCGGCGACCCGCTGCCGGCCATGGCCGCCTCCATCCACGCCTTCGGCGGCACCGACTTCGACGCCCGGGGGCTGCTGCGCGCGGCCGTGGCGGGCCGGCAGGACGACCGGCAGCGGCCGGGGCACCAGCAGTACGACACCCTGGGCTACATCCCGGCCGGCACCAAGGGCGTCTGGGGCAGCGCGGCCACCACGCTGGAGTACGCGATCGCCGACGCCGCGCTGGCCCACCTGGCCGGACGCCTCGGCGACACGAAGACCCAGGCGGTCCTCACCCGCGCCGCCGGCAACTGGCGCAACCTGTTCAACCCGGTGAGCGGCTACATCCAGCCCCGCAACGCCGACGGGAGCTGGCCGTCCTTCTCCCCCACCCAGCACGGGGAGTACGTCGAGGGCAACGCCGCGCAGTACACCTGGCTGGTGCCGCACGACCTGCCCGGTCTGTTCACCGCCATGGGCGGCACCGCCGCGGCCACCGCCCGTCTCGACACCTTCTTCACCCAGCTCAACGCGGGCGCGGACAAGCCGTACGCCTATCTCGGCAACGAGCCGTCCTTCAACATCCCCTGGGCGTACGACTACGCGGGCCGCCCCGACCGCACGGAGGACATCGTGCGGCGGGCCCTCACCACTCTCTTCACCGACCGGCCCGACGGTCTGGTCGGCAACGACGACCTGGGCGAGATGTCGTCATGGGCGGTCTGGGCCTGCCTGGGCATGTATCCCCAGGTCCCGGGGAGCGCCCAACTCGCACTGGCGGGGCCACTCTTCCCGGCCGCCACGGTGCACCGCGGCAACGGGGTCACCCTCAGCCTCCTCGCCCCGGACGCCTCGGCCACGCACACCCACGTACGGTCACTGAGGCTGAACGGGCTCCCCGTCAACGGCCCCTTCCTTCCGGAAGGGGTGCTGACCTCGGGCGGTGTGCTCCACTACGGGATGACGTCCTGATCCCTCAGGCCAGGGTCACCTCGACGGGCGGCTTCTTGATGCCGTTGACTAGGTTGGACGTACGCGCGGCACGTCGCCGGGCCGGGTGACGTCGAAGTCGTAGGGGGTGCCGAAGACCTCCTCGTCGCGGTTGCCTGAGGCGAGCCACATGACGACCTTGTCGCCCTCCCTGACCTGCTTGCCGCCCAGCTCCACGCTCCGGGTCGCGGTGGGGCCGAAGTGGTGGACGGGGGACGCCGGGTGACGGGATCCCTGCCGGGCCGGCACCCTGCTCGAGCCGGCCACGAGCGTGCAGAAAGTGGAGGCGTCCTGCTGCCACCACCAGCTGGACCGCCCCGGCAGGGGGCTCACGGTCACCGCGCGCGCCACGGACGGCACGGTGGAGGGACTCGAACTCCCCGACACCCACGGATGGTTCACGGCCGTTCAATGGCACCCGGAGGTCACCGCCCACGAGGACATCGCAGCAGGGCCTCTTCGACGCCCTGGTTCGGGCGGCCAGGGACGGGCACTGACGGCTCACAGATCCCGCGTCACGCGCGCAGCCGCCGCAGGGCCCGTGCCGCGGCATGGGCTCCGCACATTCCGTGGGCGCCGGCGCCGGGCGGGGTGGCCGCCGAGCACAGATAGTGGCCGGGGACCCCGGTGTCGTAGGGCTGCAGGGTGAGGTGCGTTCCGAGGAGGAGCTGGGGGATGTCCGTGGCGCCGGTCATGATGTTGCCGCCGACGTAGTTGGGGTTGTATTCGGCGAAGCCGGGCGTGGTGCGCACCGCGGTGCCGATGATGCGGTCCCGGAAGCCGGGCGCGAACCGTTCGATCTGGGCGGTGATCGCCGCTGTGGCGTCGCCGGTGTACCCGTTCGGGACGTGGGCGTACGACCAGACGGGATGGACGTCGCCGGCCGACCGTGACGGGTCGGCCAGGTACTGCTGCCCGACCAGGACGAACGGCCGCTCGGGCATCCGCCCGGCATGGACGTCCCGCTCCGCGGCCGCGATCTCCGCGTAGGTGCCGCCGAGGTGCACCGTGCCGGCCCGTCGTGCAGCCTCGGCACGCCAGGGGACTCCGCCCTCGACCGCGAAGTCGACCTTGAACGCACCCGGTCCGTAGCGGTAGCGCCGGTAGGCACGGGCGGTCCGCGGCGGCAGCAGATCACCGAGGATGTCGGCGAGCGCGGTGGGGGCCACGTCCCACAACGTCACGTCCACGTCCGGGAGTTGGGCGGGCGACCGCACGCGTACACCGGTCTCGATCGTTCCGCCGAGCTCCCGCAGCAGCGCCGCCAGCGCGTCGGTGATACGGCGTGAGCCTCCCTCCGCCACCGCCCAGCCGTAGCAGTGGCCCGCGGTGACGATGCCCAGGCCGATGCTCGCGGTCAGCGGCCGCTCCAGGGGGTGGAAGGCGTGCGCGGCGACCCCGCCCCACAGCCCCCTGGCCTCCTCGGTCCTGAACGCCTTCGCCAGCAGGGAGGCGGGGGCGAGCGCGGGAACACCGAAGCGGGCGAGGTGGAGCGGGTGCCGGGGCGGGCGCAGGAGCGGGGCCATGATGTCGTCGCCGAAGGTGTCGTACGCCGCCGACGGGCCCTCGAACAGCCGCCGCCAGGTCCGGCCGTCGGCGCCGAGACCGGCGGCGGTCGCGGTCACCGAGCGGTGCAGCACCCCGGCCGTGCCGCCGTCGAGCGGATGCACGCAGTCGATCTCCGGCCATGCCCACCGCAGCCCGTACCGGTCGAGGCCCAGCGAGTTCAGGAACGACGAGCCGACGGCCATGGGGTGGATGGCCGAGCAGAAGTCGTGCAGCAGTCCCGGCACGATGGCCTCGCCGGAGCGGGTGCCGCCGCCGATCGTGTCGGCCGCCTCCAGCACCGTGACCCGCAGGCCTGCCCGGGCCAGGGCGACGGCGGCGGCCAGACCGTTGGGCCCGGCGCCGACGACGGTCGCCGTACTCATCCCGACTCCTTTCGTTCGACCTGTCGCACATCGTTCGAAACCTCTTGACGCTCCGCAGGACGCCGATTGAAACTCTCGCAACACGACGTCACCTCCACGTAACACCAGGCCCTCGGCGCATGCGCTGTCGGCCCGCTCCCGCTTGCCCGCATTCAGTCTTTCCCCCCTCATCAGCCGTGTCTCAGCAGGGAATCCCGACATGACGCACAGCGCACGACTTCGCGGCCGCGCGAGACGCCTGGCGGGCCATCTCGCCGGACTGACCGCCGCCGCGATGCTCCTGCCCCTCGCCGGCCCCGCCCTCCCCGCGCAGGCGGCACCGACGGCCGAGGCCTCGGGCCTCACCGACGGTCTCGCCCTCTGGTACAAACTCGACGGCGGATCCGGGACCACCGTGAGCGACGCCTCCGGCAACGGTCGCGACGGCACGGTCAACGGCACCGCCGACTGGTCGGCCTCCGGTCAGGGGCTCGCCTTCAACGGATCGGACACCTACATCAAGGTGCCGGACGACGTCATGAAGGGCATGGACTCGATCACCGTCTCCCTGGACGTCCTCCTCGACTCCGCGCAGAGCACGCCGTACTTCCTCTACGGCTTCGGCAACACCAGCGGCGGCAACGGCAACGGCTACCTGTTCACCACCGGCAACTCCCTGCGCACCTCGGTGGCGACCGGCAACTGGTCGACGGAACAGACCACGAAGCCGTCCGACTCCCACAACCTCACCCGCGCGGTCTGGAAGCACCTCGCCTACACCCAGACCGGCACCACCGGCGTGCTCTACGAGGACGGCGTCGAGGTGGGCCGCAACACGTCGGTGACGATCACCCCCGGCGCGATCGGCTCCGGCACCACCACCGCCAACTACATAGGCAGGTCCGTGTACTCGGGCGACAAGCTCTTCAAGGGCCGCATCCGCGATTTCCGCGTGTACGACCGCGCACTGGCCGGCTCGGAGGTCGAGCAACTCGCCCTCCCCGTCGACACGCAGGGCGTAGCCGACGACAAGGCGGCCCTGAGCCTCGGTGACACCAGCGCCGTCACCGCCGACCTGGACCTGCCCAGGACCGGTACGGCGGGCGGCTCCACGATCAGCTGGGCCAGCGACAACACCGCCGTCGTCTCGGACTCCGGCAAGGTGACCCGCCCGGCCGCCGGTTCACCGGACGGCCACGCCACGCTGACGGCGACCCTGAAGAAGGGCACGGTCACCGACACCAGGACCTTCGAGGTCACGGTCCTGCCCGACTTCGACGACGCCACCGCCACCCGGCAGGCCGCCGACGCGCTGAGCGTCCACAACCTCGACGACGTACGCGGCAACCTCACCCTCCCGACGAGCGGTTCGTACGCCACGCAGGTCACCTGGTCCTCCGCGAACCCGGAGGTCGTCTCCGCCGACGGTGTCGTCCACCGCCCCGCGCACGGCGACGGCGCCACCACCGTCGAGCTGACCGCCACCGTCACCAAGGGCGGGGCGACCGCCGCCCGCACCTTCACAGCGCACGTGCCCGAACTGCCCGCCATGGCGGCCCTCAAGGGCTACATGTTCAGCTACTTCACCGGCGAGGGCACCGCGGACGGCGAGCAGATCTACAACGCCCTCAGCAAGGGCAACGACCCGCTGCACTGGCGGGAGTTGAACGACGGCAAGCCGGTCCTGACCTCCACCCTCGGCGAGAAGGGCCTGCGCGACCCGTTCATCATCCGCTCCCCCGAGGGCGACAAGTTCTACCAGATCGCCACCGACCTCAGGATCTACGGCAACGGCGACTGGGACGCCGCCCAGCGCACCGGCAGCAGGTCCATCATGATCTGGGAGTCCACCGACCTGGTGCACTGGACGAACCAGCGGCTGGTGAAGATCTCCCCCGACAGCGCGGGCAACACCTGGGCGCCGGAGGCCTTCTACGACGCGAAACGCGGCGAGTACGCGGTCTTCTGGGCGTCGAAGCTGTACGACAACGCCGAGCACAGCGGCGACACGTACAACCGCATGATGTACGCCACCACCCGCGACTTCTACACCTTCAGCGAGCCCAAGGTGTGGATCGACCGCGGCTACTCGGTCATCGACTCCACGATGATCCAGCACGACGGGACGTACTACCGCCTGTCCAAGGACGAGCGGAACAACACCTCCCCCACTCCCAACAGCAAGTTCATCTTCGAGGAGAAGAGCGACTCGATCCTGGGCTCCTGGGACCCGGTCGCCGAGGGCATCGGCAAGGGCACGATGAGCGCGGCCGAGGGTCCGCTGGTGTTCAGGTCCAACACCGAGGACAAGTGGTACGCCTTCCTGGACGAGTTCGGCGGCCGCGGCTACATCCCGTTCGAGACCACAGACCTGGCCTCCGGCAACTGGACCCCGTCCACCGGCTACGACCTGCCGGCCAAGCCCCGCCACGGCACCGTCCTGCCCGTCACCCAGGCCGAGTACGACCGTCTGCTGCGCGCCTACCAGCCCGACCAACTGGTGGAGAGCGTCGAGGGCGTGGAGGTGAGGACGAAGACCGGTCAGGCGCCGGTCCTGCCGGCCACCGTGATCGCGAAGTACGCCGACGGGGTCGACCGGCCGGTCGCCGTCACCTGGGACGACGTCCCGGCCTCGGCCTACGCGACCCCCGGGACCTTCACCGTGACCGGCAGCCTGCCGGACGGCACCGCCGTCCCCGTCCAGGCCGAGGTCACGGTGTCGGAGGAGGGCGCCGACGTCCCGGCCGACCTGCTCCTGCGCTACGACTTCGACGAGACGGGCGGCAACATCGCCCACGACTCCAGCGGACACGGCTACCACGGCACCTACGTCCACACGCCCGGCTTCGGCACAGGCGTGACGGGCGGCTCGTTCAAGATGTCCGGGGACGCGTCGACTTCGCCGTATGTGAAGATCCCGAACGGGGTGCTGAAGAACGCCGACAGCGTGACCGTGTCGACATACGCCAAGTGGAAGGGCGGCAGCAGCTTCCAGTGGCTGTTCGGGCTCGGCCCGGACAGCAACAAGTACCTCTTCGCCACCCCCTCCAACGGCGGCTCCAGCCTCTACTCGGCGATCACCAAGGCCAGTTGGTCGGCGGAGTCGAAGCTCACGGCCGGCTCGCAGCTCACGCCCGGCGAGTGGCGGCACGTCACCGTCACCCTCGACGGCTCGACCGGCACGATGATCCTCTACGTCGACGGCATCGAGGCGGCCCGCACGACGACCACCATCAAGCCGTCGGAGCTGTACGACGCGAACAAGGACTACAGCGGCTACATCGGCCGCTCCCTGTACTCGGCCGACCCGTACTTCGGCGGCGAGGTCGACGACTTCCGCATCTACGACCGGGCCCTGTCGGCCACGGAGGTCATGGAGCTCAGCGGCAACACGGCAGGCATCGCGAAGGCCACACACCCCGACCTGAAGGTCGACGCCATCGTCGACAACGCGGACAGCAGGATCACGCTGCCGATGAAGGAAGGCACCGATCTCACGGCGCTGGCACCGGAGTTCACCCTGGCCCACGGCGCGGCGATCAGCCCCGCCTCGGGCAGCGTCCAGGACTTCAGCAAGCCGGTGACGTACGAGGTGACGGGCTCCGACGGCAAGAAGCGCACCTGGACGGTCTCAGCCGTCGTGATGAAGAGCCCGGTGCTGCCGGGCCTGAACGCCGATCCGAACATCGTGCGCTTCGGCGACACCTTCTACATCTACCCGACCACGGACGGCTTCGAGGGCTGGAGCGGTACGCGGTTCAAGGCGTACTCCTCGACCGACCTGGTCCACTGGAAGGACCACGGCGTCATCCTCGACCTCGGACCGGACGTCTCCTGGGCGGACAGCAGGGCCTGGGCGCCGACCATAGCCGAGAAGGACGGGAAGTACTACTTCTACTTCTGCGCCGACGCGAACATCGGCGTCGCGGTCTCCGACTCGCCGACGGGCCCGTTCAAGGACGCACTGGGCAAGCCGCTGCTCAAGGCGGGCCAGTTCAGCGGCCAGATGATCGACCCCGCGGTCTTCACCGACGACGACGGCCAGTCCTATCTGTACTTCGGCAACGGCCACGCGTACGTCGTGCCGCTGGGCGCCGACATGACCTCCATCGACACCTCGAAGGTCAAGGACATCACCCCGAGCGGCTACAACGAGGGCTCCTTCGTCATCAAGCGCAAGGGCACCTACTACTTCATGTGGTCGGAGAACGACACCCGGGACGAGAACTACCGGGTCGCCTACGCCACCGGCCCCTCCCCCACGGGCCCCTGGACCAAGCGGGGCGTGATCCTCTCGAAGGACCTCTCCCAGGGCATCAAGGGCACCGGCCACCACAGCGTCGTACACGTCCCGAACACCGACGACTGGTACATCGCCTACCACCGCTTCGCCATCCCCGGCGGAGACGGCACGCATCGTGAAACCACCATCGACAAGATGGAGTTCGACTCGGACGGTCTGATCGAGAAGGTCGTCCCGACGCTCACCGGCATCGACCCGGTCACCATCGTCCACGCGGGCCCGGACGCCACCGGCACCGAGGGCGACGCCATCCCGCTGGCCGGCACCGTCTCCGGTGCGGGCACGCCCAAGTGGACGGTGGAGAGCGGCGCACCCTGTACGGTCACCGACCCCAACTCGGCCCGCACCACGGTCAGTTGCACCGACAACGGCACCTTCGAGCTCACCCTGACCGGCGGCCGCAGCACCGACACCACCACGGTCACGGTCTCCAACGCCGCCCCGTCGATCACCTCGGCGACGGGCCCGGCGCCCCCGACTCCGGTCGGGAAGCCGGTGGTCGTCACCGCTTCCTTCACCGATCCGGGCAGGTCCGACAGCCACGCCTGCACCATCGACTGGAAGGACGGCACCCGGCCGACACCGGGCCGGACCACCGCCTCCGGTGACGCCTGCCGGGCCGAGCACGTCTACGCCGCCGCAGGCATCCACCGCCCGGTGATCACCGTGTCCGACGACGACGGGGGCACGGACAGCAGGGCACTCCCCGAGGTGATCGTCTACGACCGCGGCGCCGGTCCGGCGTTCGGCGCCGGCACGATCACGTCACCGGCCGGCGCCTTCCCGGCCAAGCCCGGCCTGACCGGCAGGGCGGCGTTCTCCTTCGGCGCCCGGTACCGAAAAGGGGCCAACACCCCCACCGGGGAGGCGGTGTTCGCCTTCGGCGCCGCCAAGCTCACCTTCCGCTCCACCGGCTCCGACTGGCTGGTGATCACCGGCTCCAGGGCCGTCTACCAGGGCTCCGGCACGGTCGACGGCCACGGCGGCTACGCGTTCCGCATCACCGCCACCGACGGCCCGGACACGTACCGCATCAGGATCTGGAAGAAGTCCACCGGCGACGTCGTCTACGACAACCCGGACGGTACGAGGACCACCGGCACCGTCAGCATCGGTGACCACCGGCACTAGGCGCACACTCCCCGCGTCCCAAAAGGGGCGCGGGGAGCTGCAACCAGTTCGGGCCCCCATGCCAACCAGCGGCCGGATTCCGTTGTTTGACCGATCCATCCTGGTCACGAGTCTAGGGGCACAGCATGCTCCGAGCGTAGTCTGAGGCACCATGGGGGAACTGCGTGCGGACTGGAGACTCAGGCTGCGGCGCGAGGGCGCTCATGGGCCCATCTGTGGGGCCGGCGTGCTCGTCGACCAGAACACGGCACTGACCTGCGCACATGTGGTGGACCATCCGGACGCCGTGATGTGGCTGGAGTTCGCGGAGAACAGCGACGTGGAACCGGTGGCCGCGCGTGTCCTGCCCGGCGGCTGGCTGCCCGACCGCGGTGAGGACGTCGCCGTGCTGCGCCTGGAGAGCCCACGCCCGCAGGCGCACCCCGCCCCGCTGGAACGCACACTGCACAGCGGTATGCAGGTGTACGCGACCGGTTACGCGGTGGGCTTCGACGACGGCATGAGCCTGTGGGGCCGGATCAGCGGGGCCAGCGGCGATCTGGTGCAGCTCGACGCCGTCACCAAGGCGGAGGTCGTCCGCCGGGGCTTCAGCGGCGCCGGCGTGTGCACCGGGCCGCGCGAAGGACCTCCCGTGCGCGTGGTCGGCCTCGTCGTCAGCTGGCGCGGCGACAGGAACGAGGTGCTGCCCGAGAAGAACCGGCTCGCCTTCTCGTATCTGATCCCGATGGAGCGCATCGCCGCACTCTCGCCGCTCGTCGGGGAGTTGAGCCGCCCGTCCGCATGGGACCGCGACTTCGAGGAGCGGTCGATCCGGTGGTTCGAGGACCCGGACGAGGACCCGGTGAAGATCACCGTGGTGACCCCGGGCAGCGGCAAGGACCGCTCGCTGCGCCATCTGCTGCACCGCGCCGACGTCGTGCATCGCGGCGGCGCAAGCAGACCGGACCTCGCCGACCGCGCCCTGGACAGGATCACCGTCCCGACCGGCGAGTACCTGGCGTACTGGTACTGGCTGCTCGGCCGCAAGCCCCAGCCCGCACGGGCGGCCGACCGCGCGCCCGTCCGCCCGGTCACGGTCCTCGTCGACCGCCTCGACGAAGAACCCGAGCCGGGCCCGCTGATCGAACTCCTGGTCCGATTACGGATCCTCGGCGTCCGGCTGCTGCTCGTCTTCCGCCACGAGGGCGGCACCGGCTGGAACGCCGCCCGCGACCAACTCCTGCGGCCCGCGCTGCTCGGCCATGCAGACGTGCTGATCACCCGTCTGCAGACGGAGGAGTTCGGCCGCACGATCCGCCGGGGCGTCGTCGACAGCGCCTCCCTCAGCCGCGCGACCGAGACGGCCGACCGGCGGCGGCACGAGCTCCGCGTGGTCGAAAGCCTCACGGACCCGCACGAGCAACTGTCCCGGCTGCGCGGGCTGATCAAGACCGTGCGCGCCGACCTGCGGCAGCACGGAGGCCAGGGATGAGGGGCTCTGCCCGGCCCGGGCGGCGGAGGAGGACGCGAGCATGACGGCCTGCCCGCACCGGCGTTTCAGCGGCGCCCCCTGCGGCGGCACCGTGCTGCCCACCGGGTACTGCTCCGACTGCGGCCGCGCCGAGGGCACTGCCCGACTGCCCGCGCTGCCCGAGAACCCGCGGGACCTGGGGCCCGACGAACTCCTCGCGCTGCCCCAGCGCGTGCCGCGCCCCCCTGAGGAACGCCTCATCGACCCCGAAGCACCGCTGCGCATCACCATGGCCTGCTCGTCCGCCGAGTGCGGCATCACCTTCGCCCCGCCCTACACCGAGGGCCCGGTGCCGACCGAGGGGCACTGCCCGGTCTGCGGCAAGCCCTACTCGTACCGTCCCGAACTCGCCGAGGGCGAGATGCTGCGCGACCAGTACCGGATCATGGGGCCCATCGCGCACGGCGGCCAGGGCTGGGTCTACCTCGCCCGGGACACCCATCTCGGTGACGTCGTCGCCGTCAAGGGACTGCTCAACCGGTACGAGCACGACGGCGCCCGCCTCGCCGACGTGGAACGCCAGAACCTCGTCGCCATCCGCCACCCGCGCATCGTCCAGATCCGCGACTTCGTCGCCCGCAGCGACGCCGACGGCCAGGTGACCGGCGGCTACATCGTCATGGACGACGTCGGCGACGGCACCCTCGAGAAGGTCGTCGAGGAGACCCGGCGCGGTGAGACGGTCCTCGACATCGAGCATGTCGCCGCGTACGGCTGCCAGATCCTGGAGGCCTTCGTCCATCTGCACGCCGGCCGCGAACGGGTCTTCGTGTACGGGGACATGAAGCCCTCGAACGTCGTGCACCACGAGGACGGCGTCAAGGTCATCGACCTCGGCGGCATGCGCGAACTGGGCCAGACCCGGCCCCCGGCCCATGTCACGCCCCCGTACATGGCGCCCGAGACCGCGTACCTGCCGAGCCCCACCGTCGCCCACGACCTGCACACCGTCGGCGTCACCCTGCGGGAACTCGGCGGCTGGGCCGTCGACAAGGTGCCCGGTCTCGGCACCGCCTCCTTCTGGAAGGTCGTCGAGCGCGCCGTGCGGACCGACCCGGGCAAGCGGTTCGCCGACGCCCGGGAGATGGCCGGCCAGCTGCGTGGCGCGCTGCGGGAGATCCGTGCGCTGCGCGGCAAGACCGACCCGCCCGAGCCCTCCGACCACTTCCGGCCGTCCCCGCAGCTGCTCGGTGCCCGGCTCGGCACGGTCCCGGGCATCGAGCACTGGCTGGAGCGCCCCCGCCGGTTCCGCTACGAACCGCCGGTGGCCCCCGCCCTCGACCTGGGCGCGCCCACCCCCGCCGAGATAGCCCGCTGTCTGCCGGTGCCGCGGCGTTATCCGGGCGATCCGCAGACCGCGCGGTTCGAGGTGAGCAGCGGCTACGACCCGGGCCAACTCCTCGACCAGGAGGACAGGGAGCCGCGCTCGGTGGAGATCTGCCTGCACAACGTGCGCGTCCTGCTGGACCGCAACACGGAGGACGACCTGGACCGGGCACAACTGGAGCTCGACACCGCCGACTCCATCCCCGGGCCGTCCGCCGTGCGCCGGTGGCGGCTGGAGTGGCACCGCGCGCTGCTCGCCCTGCGCAGCGCCGGTCTGCACGACGACCCCCGGCAGGTCGCCGAGGCCAGGACCCACTTCGCCCAGGTGTACCTCGAACTGCCCGGCGAGTATGCGCCCAAACTGGCCCTCGCCTACTGCGGGGAGCGGCTCGGCGACGACCGGGCCGGGCCGACCGCCAAGGAACTGTACGAGGCCGTGTTCGCCCGCAACCCCGCGCACGGCGGCGCCGCCCTGGGCCTGGCCCGCCTCGCGCTGCGGGCGGGCGACCGCCGGGCGGCCCTCGACGTGCTCGGCCGGGTCCGCCCCGGCACCCTGGACCACACGGTCGCCCGGATCGCCTCCCTGCGCATCCGCGCGGCCCGGCTGCCCGGGGAGCGCGATCAGCTGCCCGCGCCGACCGACGTCGACGCGGCGCTGGCCGAGCTGGCCCGCCTGGTGCACCAGGCTCCGGGCGCCGGTGAGCCGAGCCTGTCGGAGGACGAGGCACTGCGCCTGAGCACCGAACTGCACGAGTGGAAACTGGACGCCCTGCGCAGCCTCGACGACCGGCCCGGCCCCGCGGGAGGGGACGCCGGACGGCTGTACGTCCGCAGCCTCAGACGCATGAGCGCGGCGGAACGCGAACTGCGCAGACAGCTGGAGTCGCACTACCGGCAACTGGCCGCCCGCAACCGGGAGTCGGCCGCCGCCCATGAGCACCTTGTGGACCTGCTGCACGCGATACGGCCTCAGACCGTGTTCTGACGGGCCGCCGCGCCGACCGCACGGCGACCGACAGCCCGAACGGCGACGAAGGGGAAGGAGCGGTGACGTACGGCATGAGCAGCCACACCCTGCCGCTGCAGCCGGCCATCCAGCTGCACGTCGATCTCGACGGTGACCTGCGCCCGCACCGCAGCGCGAAGATCGAGGCGCATCTGCGGGTCGACATGGCCGCCGACAGCGCTCCCGTCGACCTGCCCGCGGTGGAACTCGCCGTGATCATCGCGGTGGACGTCGCCGAGGCCAACCGGCCGGCCGTGCGGCACGCCCTGCCGGCCGCACTGCGCGCCCTGCCGACGGCATCTCCTTCACCGTGCTCGGCAGCGGGCCCGAGCCGGTGCGGTGCTATCCGCGCGGCGATGCCGAGTGGGCCGTCGCCGACCACGCCGTGCGGCGCCGGGCCGTCTTCGCCGCAGGCGCGCTCCCGCTGCACCGGGACGGTCCGCGGCCCGCCGGGTACGCCGTCTGGGCGGCTTCTGCGCGCGCCCTGCTCACCGGCCGCCCGCTGTCCGTACGCCATCTGGTGCTGATCACCGACGGCAGCAGCGCCCCGGGAGAGACCCGGCTGGAGGAGGAACTGGAGGCCTGCGCCGGACAGTTCACCTGTGATGTGTTCGCCGTGGGCGCGAACTGGAACCCCGACCCGCTGCTGGCCCTGGCCGAACGGCTGCACGGCACCGCCGAGTTCGTGGACGAGGGGCTCGGCGTGGCGATCACCGGCGCCATCGAGCGGCTGCGCCGGGTGCACACCCCGCAACTGCCGATCGAGGTGACCGTGCGGCCCTCCGTGCGCCAGGTCTCGCTCAGCGAGAAGGCGCCCCGGCCGCGCCGCCTGCGCGCACAGTCCCACCCCGACCGGCCGCACCGCTGGAGCTTCCCGACCTACCAGTGGCAGGAGCAGGGCAGGCGTGACTATCTGCTCACCCTCGTCGCCGACGCGGACGCCGACCCGCTGGAGGCCGACCTGCAGTTCGCCATGGTCTCCATCGGCGAGGTCCATGCGCCCGTCGTCGCCCGCTGGCACCGCCCCGGGCCGGCGCCTGCGCACGCCTCGGCGGGCGCTGCCAGCGTGCGCTTCCTGACCGGCACCGCCGCCATGCGCAATGCCCTGCGGGAGGGCCTGGAAGCTCTCCAAAGAGGCCAACGGGAGGTCGCGGAACGCTGCTTGGGGCAGGCCGCGAGCATGGCTGAGAGGTTCGAGGCGGACTGGGTGCTGGGCGAGATCCGCGAAGTCGCCGACATCGAGGACGCCGCCGCGGGGCGGGTCCGGCTGCCGACCGCGGTCGACTCCGGCGCCCTCCGCCCGATGATCCTGCGCGCCGGTTCCTATCCCGGCGGAACCCTCACCGACACGGTCTTCCCGCGGCCGGGCCCGCACTGCAGACACTGCTCGACCCCGGCCGGGAGCGAGGCCCGCTACTGCATCGCCTGCGGGAAGGAGCTGCTGTGACGACCGGCACCGCCGCGCCCCGGCGCGACTACTCCCCGACCGCCTTCTGGCGCGCACGCCTGAGCCCCTTTCGGACCCGCCGGCTGCTGGAGGCGCACCTCCTGCTCCTGGCGGTGTGCGCGATGGTGGCGGTGGGCTCCCTGCTCCTCTCCTACCACCAGACCCAGCGCGGCGCCGAGGCGCTCTCGTCCCGGGAGGCGCCGGCCGTCCAAGGCCTCGCCGCCGCCCGGCTCGCGGTGTTGCGTGCCGAGTGGGAGACCAAGGTCCTGCTGAAAAAGGACCTCGTCCGCGTCTCGGGCTCCGGCGAGACCTACCGGTCCCAGCTCTCCGCCGCCGACCAGAGCCTGTCCCGGATCGCGGACCGGACGGACCAGGACCTCGGCACCGTCAACGGTCTGCTCGCCACCTACGGCAACTCCCTCAACCTCGGCACGTCCCTGTACCAGGGTCAGTACTACATGCAGCAGCAGAAGCTCAGGGAGGCGGAGTCGCTGCTCACCCGCCCGGGCGTGGGACTCGTGCCCCGGCTGGACCGACTGCAGCAGGTGCAGCTGAAGCACGCCGAAGCCACCGCCGCCATGGGCTGGATGCAGCGCAGCGGCTGGTGGATCGCCGAACTCGCCCTGGCTGCCCTCGCCTTGACCCTGGTATCGGCGCTTTTCGTGCTGCGCGACCGCTGCGGCCGCGACTGGAATCCGTACCTGCTCGCAGGGTTCGTCCTCACGGTGCTGCTCGCGGTCGTCCCGCTGATGACGACGTCCTCCACCGAGGACGACCTCGACAACGCGTTCGGCGACCTGCAGACGATCACCGAGGTGTCCGGTCAGAACTGCTGCAGCCAGGCATTGGTCGGCGCGCAGCAAGAGGTCACGGAGAAGTCCGAGGAGGTCCGGGGGGAACTGGCCGACGACGCCTGGACCGACAGGGTGTACCGGGGCACCCTGATCGGCGGACTGCTGGTGGTCCTGCTGCCTGCGACAGGCCTCGTGCTCCGACTCGACAGCGACTACTGGAGGCGACGGTGACCCGGCGGTTCAAGGTGCTGGTGTTCGTCGTGGTGCTGCTGCTGACCGCTGCCACCGGCGTCGTGGTGGTGTGGGCGGAGCGGGACGGCCGGCAGCCGGTGACCATCCTCGGACCTGGACCGGCACCCAGGAGAAGCAGTTCAAGGAGGTGCTGCAGAGCTTCGGCATCCCCTTCCGCTACCAGGGCACCGCAGCGCAGCGCGAGGTGCTGCTCTCCAAGGTGCAGTCGGGCGAGCCCCCGGACATCGTGATCATGCCCGGTATCGGGGAACTCGCCGAGTACGCGGACCAGAAGCGGCTCAAGCGCCTCAACGGCCTCTACGACCCTCGGCAGTACGGCTCGCCGTGGAGCGCGGCGAGCGGGACCTCCCGGGACGTGTACTGGGTCCCGGTCAAGGCGGACCTGAAGAGCATCGTCTGGTACCGACAGGGCCACAGGCCCGCCGACGCACCGGCGCCGTTGCGGAGTTGGTGCATCGGCATGGGGGACGACGGCGCCTCCGGCTGGCCCGGCACCGACTGGATCGAGGACCTGGTGCTGCAGCGCTCGGGCCCGGACATCTACGGAAGGTGGGCGCTGGGCAAGGACAAGAAGGAAAAGTGGTGGACCAGTGCTGCGGTGCGCGACGCCTGGGAGGCATGGGCCCATGGGTTCCAGCAGAACAGGGCTGCGGCCGCGCACGCCCTGCTCACCGATCACCGCGGCACCCCGGGCGGCAACGGGCTGCTGTTCGGCGGCCGGCGCGGATGCACCCTGGAGCACCAGGGCTCCTTCGCCCGCTCCTTCTACGGAGAGACCGACGCGAAGCACGCGGAGCTGATGGACTCCGCTCCGCTGCTGCCCGGAGGCCCGGACCGGGTCCGGGCCCATGAGGTGACCGGAGACTTCGCCGCACTGTTCAGCGACCGCCGCCCGGCCAAGGACCTGATCGAGCGACTGGCCTCCGAGGAGGGCCAGCAGCAATGGGCGAAGGTGGCGCACGTCTTCTCGGCCAACCGCCGGGTACATCCCCACGAAGGCCGGGTCGAGGACGAGATCGCCGAGCGGCTCACCGGTGACGGCCCGCGCTGTCTGGACGCTTCCGACGTCATGGCCCCGGCCGTCCGGGACGCCTTCTACGAGGCCGTCCTGCTGACCCTGGCAAGGGCCGCTGCCCCCCACCACCAGGACCCCGACATCCCGGGCCTCCTCAAGGACATACAGGCAGTGCAGGACGCACAGCCCGGCACGAGTGCGGCACCGAAGACGGTCTGCAGCACGGACTGAGCGGTCGGGAGGTCGGAACGGGCGGATCCCGGCAAGCAGTACAAGACTGCGGCCCGGTCCGGGATCCGGCTGCTCGGGCCACCCCTCACCTGGCAGGGCCAGGCGGCCGGCTTCACGGACGGTGGCTACTGCGTGAGTCCGGCCTGCCGGCAGGCGGGCCGGAGCGCGTGGGTGCAGATCTCGTCGACGCTGTACACGCCGCCCTTGACGAGTGTCTGCTTGATGGTGCGGGCCGTGACAGCCCTCGGGGTGAGCAGCACGGACGGGATACCGCTGGTGGTGGGGCTGTCGGTCGTCGTGGTGGCGACCTTGCTCAGATCGTCGCCACGCCCCAGCGCCACGGCCATGGCGGCAGCCGCGTCCGCCTCCGCCCGGAACGGCTTGTACACCGTCATGTACTGCTCGCCCGTGACGATGCGCCGTACGGCGTCGAGGTCCGCGTCCTGACCGGTGACCGGGGGAAGCGGCCTGACGCCCGCGCGTTTGAGCGCGGAGAGGGCACCCGCGGCTATCGCGTCGTTGGCCGCCAGGACCCCGCCGATCCGGTCCGGGCCCAGGGCCGCGACGGCGGCGGTCATCTGGGCGTGGGCGTCGTCCGTGCTCCAGCCCTGGATGTCGTACGACCTGCCGATCCTGACCTTGCCCGCCAGCACGGACAGGGCGCCTTTTCTGTACCAGGCGGCGTTGGGGCTGGTCGGATCGCCGTTCAGCATGACGACCTGGCTGCTGTTCACCCGCCCGTCCATGGCCTTCAGGAGCGCCTCGCCCTGGAGCCTGCCGACCTGTGCGCCGTCGAAGGTGACGTAGCCCGACACCGGGCCTTCCGCGAGCCGGTCGTACGCGACGACCGGTACGCCCGCCCGGTGTGCCTCGATGATGGAGGACCGCAGCGCCTTCGCGTCGGCGGCGTCGAGGATCAGGACCCGGACCCCCGTGGTGATCATGGAGGTCAGCTGCTGCCGCTGCCGGTCCGCATCGTTCTCGGCGTTGGCGTACTTCACGGCGCAGCGCGGGCACAGCGCCTTCAGCCGCTTCTCGATCAGCGGCCGGTCGGAGTGCTCCCAGCGGGGGACCGATCGGCTCGGGAGCAGCAGGCCTACGGTGAAGCCGTCCGACCCCGCCTTGCCATCACCGCCGCAGGCCGCCTGGGACATCGTCATGAGTCCCGCGACGAGGGCGGCGACGACAGGCCACAGGCGGGTTCTCACCGCCGGTCCCCTCGTTCCGTTCCCGGGTCCGAGGCGGTGGGCGTCGGTGCTCGTTCCGGCAGGACGATCTCGCTCCACACCTGTTTGCCGCCGGCCACCGGCATCGAGCCGAACGACTCCGACATCGCCTCGACCAGGAGCAGTCCCCGGCCGCCGGTCGACTCCCAGTCCACGATCACCGGCTTCGCGGGCGCACGGGGCGAGGAGTCGGCCACGCAGACCCGTACGCGGTCGCCACGGAGCATGAGGTCGAGGCGGACGGGGCCCTGGGTGTGCACCAGGGCGTTGGTGACGAGTTCGGACACGACCAGCAGGACCGCGTCGGCCACGTCGTCGGCCTGCCAGTTGCGCAGGGTGCGGGCGGTGAAGCGGCGGGCGTGCATGACGGCGTCGGGCAGCCGCCACACCACCCAGCCGGCCCTGATCGGCCGGGTGCCCATGCCGTCGTAGCGCAGCAGCAGCACCGCGACGTCGTCCTCGCGGCGCCCGACGTCACCGAGCAGCTGGTCGGCCATGCGCCCCAGATCCTCCGGATCGGCCGCGGCGAGCGCCGTGCGGGTCTGGCGCATGCCCTCGTCGAGGGGCAGTCCGGCGGCTTCGACCAGGCCGTCGGTGACCAGGGCGAGGACCGTGCCGGGAGACAACTCCACCGAGGTCATGGGGAATTCGGCCTCGTCGAGGATGCCCAGCGGGAGTCCGCCCTCGACCTCGATCTCCTCGGTGCTGCCGTCGGGGTGGCGCACCAGGGGAGCGAGGTGCCCGGCCCGGACGAAGAGGGTGTTGCCCTGCTCCAGGTCCAGTTCGGCGTAGCAGCAGGTGGCGAAGAGGTCGGTCTCCATGCCGACGAGCAGTCGGTTGGCGTGGGAGACGACCACGTCGGGCGGGTGGCCCTCCACGGCGTACGCCCTGACGGCCGTACGCATCTGGCCCATGATGGTCGCCGCTCCCGCGCTGTGCCCCTGGACGTCGCCGATGACCAGGGCCACCCGGTCCTCGGACAGGGCGATGACGTCGTACCAGTCGCCGCCCACCTGCAGGCCCCGTCTGGCGGGCAGATACCTGGCCACGGCCGTGCCGCCGGGCAGCTCGGGCAGGCGTCGGGGCAGCAGGCTGCGCTGGAGCATCGTCGCGAGTTCCTGCTCGGCGTCGTGCTCGTGCGCCCGTTTGAGGGCCTGTCCGACCAGCGCCGCGGTGGCGGTCAGCAGGGACCGTTCGTCGGGGGCGAACTCGTGCGGCTGGTCCCAGCCGACCATGCAGACGCCGGCGACTCGGCCCTTGGCGGGCAGCGGCAGGACGGCGAGACCTCCGTCGCCGATGCCCGCGAGGTTCGGTTCGAAGACCGTGCCGGCCGGCCACAGGTCCAACCGTCCGTCACGCAGGGCGAGTTGGAGGGTGGGCAGGGCGCTGACCGGTGCGTCGGGCCACTCGGTACGCCACTCGGCGCGCCAGGCCTGAGGCCAGGCGGCGGGCTGCGGCGGATCGAGCACGGTGACCATGAGCCGGTCGCCCTGCAGCTCCGCGAGGGCCACCCGGTCGGCGCCCAGCGGCTCCCGCAGCGCGGTGACCACGACGCGGCTGACGTCGCGTACGGTGGTGGCGTCGTCGAGTGCGGCGGTCAGCCACTGGATCCTGGAGACGTCGTCGGGGCCGCGGCGCAGCACGGAGGTCGCCGTCACCACGCCCAGCACCTGCTCGGGGCGTTCGTCGGTGGCCGCCAGGACCCGGCAGCTCAGGCTCAGCCAGCGCATCTCCCCCGTCGGGCCGCGCACCCGGAACTCCAGCTCCCGCCGGCCGAACGCCTGTGGAGCCGGTTCCAGGACCGACACCAGCGCGTGCATGTCCTCGGGCAGGGCGTGCGCGAGCAGGGTGTCCGCCTTGCCGTCGAAGTCGGCCGGCGTGATACCGAGGAGTTCGAGCAGGGCGTCGTCCGCGTCGATCAGTCCGGTGTCGGGCACCAGCACGAACGAGCCGACACGCAGGCTCCGCAGCGCGGGACTCAGCAGCGGCGACGGCGGGGACCGGCCGGCGGCGGCCAGCAGCACACCGGCGACGGCATCGGCGTACCGCTCCAGGAAGCGGCGCTGCTCGTCCTCGAAGCCCTCCGCACCGGCGCCCACGACCACGAGGCAGCCGAGCCGGCTGCCGTCCGCCTCCAGCGGCAGGGCACCGAGCGAGGCCTCCGTGTGCGGCGGGGTGGGCGTGCCCTCGGAGTAGGCGGCCAGTTCCGCGGGGGTGAGCCACAGCGGCCGGTCGGTGCGGAAGGCGTGCGCGGCGGGCGAGCCCCCCGAGAGGGGCAGACACTCGGGCAGCCGGTAGTCGGAAACGGCCCAGCGGGCCGTCTCCGCCAGTCGCAGCTCGTCCGCGTCGCCGGCGGGCACGTAGACGGCCGCCATGACCACTCCGGCGAAGGTCAGAGCGCGCTCGTCCGCTGCCGCCTCCGGCACCGCGGGCAGCCCGCCCACCTCCGCGGCATCGGCTCCGGATGCCCGCAGCTGAGAGACTCCGGCCCGGGCACCGCCGTCTTCAGGCATGTCCGCAACCTACCTCCCGTCCGTGCCGCGGATGCGGCTGAGATCGGGCGTCCCCACAACAGAATCGCATATCGGAGCAAACCGCCACTGCATTCGCAGATCGCCGTAGCCGGTGCCACACTGACGGCATGGTCGTCTTGCCGCTCACGTGAGAGGGCCAGGTGTCGCCGCGTGCGGGCAGCGACCAGTGTTTTCTGGATCTCCATGCCGGCGTGACCACCCGACCCGCGCTCGGAGGGAGGTCTCGCGCATGAAGGCCTGCATACGGGGAGCGGCCATGGTCATGACCGCGGTCTCGACGGCCGTCGCCGTGTCGGCCTGCGGGTCGGGCACCGGAAGCACCCCCGACGGGGGGACCGCACCGAAGATCGCCCTGCTGCTGCCGGATGCCACCACGGCCCGTTGGGAGACCCAGGACAGGCCCTTGCTCGAGAAGAAGATCATGGAGCTGTGCCGGCGCTGCACGATCGAGTCCGCCAACGCCAAGGGCGATGTGGCGTTCCAGCAGGAGCAGATGGACTCCGTGATCACCAAGGGCGTCGACGCGATCGTGCTCGTGGCGGTGGACGCCAGATCGCTCGCCACGTCCGTGCAGGAGGCAGCTCAGGCGGGCATCCCGGTGATCGCCTACGACCGGCTCGCGCAGGGCCCGATCTCGGGCTACGTCTCCTTCGACGGCGAGGAGGTCGGCAGGCTCCAGGGCAGGGCTCTGCTGAAGGCCATGGGCAAGCACGGCCAACTGCCACAGATCGTCATGATGAACGGCGATCCCAGCGACCCCAATGCGGTGTCGTTCAAGAAGGGCGCGCTGTCCGTGCTCACGGGGAGAGTGAAGATCGGCAAGGCGTACGACACACCGCAGTGGCGCCCGGAGATCGCGAACACGAACATGTCCGGCGCCATCGCCGCCCTGGGCGTGGCCAAGATCCAGGGGGTGTACTCCGCCAACGACGGTCTCGCCGGGGCCAGTATCTCCGCCCTCAAGGCGAACAAGGTCGACCCGCTGCCCCCGGTCACCGGGCAGGACGCCGAACTCGGGGCCGTGCAGCGGATCGTGGCCGGCGATCAGTACATGACCGTCTACAAGCCCTTCGGCCCCGAGGCCTCCGCCGGTGCCGCCATGGCCGTGGCCGCGGCGCGCCGGACCGGCCTCGAGCAGGTCGCCAAGGACAAGGTCACCACCAGCGGCCGGAAGACCGTTCCCGCGGTCCTGCTCACCCCCGTGTCCGTGACCGCCGCCACCATCAAGGACACCTTGGTCAAGGACGGCTTCTACACCGTCCGGCAGATCTGCGTCCCCCGACTCCAGGCCGCCTGCAGCAGGTCCGGACTGACCTGACAAAACCGGCTTCGCCGAGTCCGAGCCCCGGGAAGGAGATGGTCCGAGTGCCGGATTCCCCCTTGCTGGCGCTGCACGGCGTGTGCAAACGCTTCGGTGCCGTCGAGGTCCTCAAGGACGTCGAGCTGGAGATCCACGCCGGTCAGGTCGTCGCCCTGCTCGGCGACAACGGAGCCGGCAAGTCCACCCTCGTCAAAGTGATCTCCGGCGTCGCCCCCGCGGACAGGGGCGTCATCGAGTGGGAGGGGCGCGCGGTGCACATCAGGCGCCCGCACGACGCCCGGGACCTCGGCATCGCCACCGTCTACCAGGACCTCTCGCTGTGCGGGAACCTCGACGTCGTCGGCAATCTCTTCCTCGGCCGGGAGATCCGCAGGTTCGGGTTCCTCGACGAGATGGAGATGGAGAGCCGCACCATCGAGCTGCTCGAACGCCTCACCAGGAGCGTGCCCGCCCTGCGCGCCCCGGTGGTCTCCCTGTCCAGCGGCCAGCGCCAGACGGTCGCCATCGCACGCTCGCTCCTCGGCGAGCCCCGGGTTCTCCTGCTGGACGAACCGACCGCGGCGCTGGGCTTCGAGCAGACCACCGAGGTCCTGGACCTCGTCGACGCGCTGCGCGACCGCGGCATGGGAGTGCTGCTCATCAGCCACAACATGGGGGACGTCAAAGCGCTCGCGGACCGGGCCGCCGTGCTGCGACTCGGCCGCAACAACGGCTTCTTCAACGTGAACACCGCCTCCCAGGAACAGATCATCTCCTCCATCACCGGTGCCACGGAGAACGTGCCCCGCCGGCCGGCCACCCACGAGGCGTGGTGAAAGGGATGCGCCGTATGACGGACAACACGCCGGCCGAGGAGGCCGCGGCCGCCGAGCCCCGCGGGCCGCACGGCCGGGCGGCCCTGGTCCTCGCCGTGAAGGACGGGGCCGACCTCCTGCGGCGCAGGTTCCGCGCCGGTGAACTGGGCTCACTGCCCGTGGTCCTCGTTCTGGCCACGGTCTGGATCATCTTCCAGTCCCTCAACGACAACTTCCTCTCGCCCCGGAACCTGTCGAATCTCAGCGTGGACATCGTGGGCACCGGCCTGATCGCGGTCGGCATCGTCTTCGTACTGCTCCTCGGTGAACTCGACCTGTCGGTGGGCTCGATCAGCGGCTTCGCCGCGGCCATCTTCGCCGTGCTGAACGTGAACAACGGCGTGCCCGAATGGATCGCCCTGATCCTCGCGGTCCTCGCGGGCACCGGGGCGGGAGCCCTGCAGGGCTTCTCCTGCGCCAAGACCCGGGTACCGGCGTTCGTCGTCACGCTGGCGGGGCTGCTCACCTGGAACGGTCTGATGCTCTACGTCCTCGGTACCAGCGGCACGGTCAACCTCGACGAGAACGGGCTGGTCGCCAGGCTGACCAGCTACTACTTCACCAATGACGCCGTCGCCTACGGCCTGGCGGCGCTCTGCGCGGGCCTCCTCTTCCTGATGTCGTACCTGGACCGGCGCCGCCGCGTGGCCGCCGGCATGCCGCACCGCTCGATGCGGGACATCGTGGGACGAGCGGGAGGGCTCGCGGTGGTCGCCTTCACCACGGCGTATCTGCTCAATCGGTTCCAGGGACTGCCGCTCGCCCTTCTGATCTTCCTCGCGGTGGTCGCCGGACTCGACATCGTCCTGCGCCACACGCACTACGGCCGACAGGTCTACGCACTGGGCGGCGGCGTCGAGGCGGCCCGTCGCGCCAGCCTCAATGTGATCGGCATCCAGACCGCGGTGCTCGCGGTCTCCGGGACGATGGCCGCGGTCGGGGGCCTGTTCCTCGCTTCGCGCATCACCTCGGTCAGCCAGAGCTCGGGATCGGGTGTCCTGCTGCTCAACGCCATCGCGGCAGCCGTCATCGGCGGCACCAGTCTGTTCGGAGGACGCGGTACGACCTGGTCCGCGGTGCTCGGCATGCTGGTCATCCAGTCGATCGCGTCCGGCATGGCGATCACGGACACGCCCACGGCCATCCAGTTCGTCATCACGGGCGGGGTGCTCTTCGCCGCGGTGGTCATCGACGCCCTGTCACGACGCTCGCAGGAGGCACACGGACGGGCCTGACACCTCGGCTTTCTAGCCGATACGTCCTGACGAACCCATGGCCGTGGCCGCCCCTGCGCACACCTCCGGCACCCACCAGAGGAGCCGTCACCCCTGCCGCGGGTTCGGCTTCAGTACGGCGAACACCGCCTGGGCCGGGTCGGCGAGCCAGGCGATCCGGCCGACGTCCGGCACATCCGAGGCAGGCATGAGCACCGATCCGCCGTTCTCCTGCACCTTCGTCACGACGGCATCGGCGTCGGCCACGGCGAAGTACGGCACCCAGCGCGTCTCCTCCCCTTCGCCCTGGAGCGGGGCGACACCGCCGAAGGAGCCCTCCTGCTGGTCGCCGTCCTTGATGCTGAGCACCCGGTACGTCATCCCGGGTGCCTGCATCTCCTGGGAACGCCAGCCGAACAGACCGGCGTAGAAGCGGATCGCCGCCTCCGGGTCAGCGACGTGCAGTTCCACCCACACCAGCGTGTTGTCCTCCGAGGCCTTCTCCAGGCCCTTCGTCCTGCCCGGCTGCCAGACGGCGAACTGCGCGCCGTAGGGGTCGGTGAACTGGCCCATCCAGCCCTCACCCATGACGTCCATGGGTTCGGTGCGCACGGTGCCTCCGCCGGCCACCACGTCGCGGGCGGTGGCCTGGATGTCGTCGCTCCGGAAGTACGTCGTCCAGGCCGAACCGGCACCCTCCTCGCTCAGCGGCCCGAGGGCGCCGACCGTCTTCCCGTCCTTCTGGAAGAACCCGTATCCGCCGGCCTCGGGCCCTGCGGACGCGAACTGCCACCCGAAGACGGCGCCGTAGAAGGCGGCGGCCGCGTCCGTGTCGGGGCTGCCGAGGTCGATCCAGTTGGGTGATCCGGTGCGGAAGTCGGTGCCGAGCATGCTTTTCCTCCTGCGAAGTCCGGTGTCGGGACTCCGCAACGATGCCGCCCCGTCCGGGCCGGACTCGGTGCACAGCTCCGGAGGTCCAGGGGGTTTCACCCGGGCGGGCGCCCCGCATCCGACCCGCCCCCTGCGCAGCGCACCCGTCAGGGGGCGAGCTTCTTGCGCAGACCGGGCTTCGACGCTTCGGCCCATGCGTCCGGCAGTTCGCGTTCGCGGTCTGCGGCCACGCACTGCTCCTCGCCGTACAGCACACCCCAGGTGAAACCGGGTTCGCCCGCGGCGTGCGCAGCGACAGCCAGGTTCCGCAGGGCGTCCCGCGCCACGACGCTGTCCTGATGGTCACCGAGCACCTTCTGCACGGCCTTCACCCGCTTGCCGAGCCGCTTCGCGGGCTTACCCAGCGAGGCGCGCGCCGGTTCGGTGGCATAGCGCGTCTTCTTGGCCGACTTGCGGGCCTCGTGGAGGGCCACGTCGCGTTCCGCCCCGGGGGAGAGCTCCAGCGCGTGTGCCACCCGGCGGGCCAGCCGGTCGTACTCCTTGAAGATCGCCTTGGCGGTGACCTTCTCCGGTGTGCGAGCGGCCTTGCGGCGCAGCGGCGGCTGCTCGGTGAGCGCAGCCAGGGAGTTCAGCAGGCCCAGGTAGCGGGGCGTGCGCAGGGCGGCGAGGGAGCGCCGGTGGGCCTCGTCGGCGGCGGCGACGTTCCATGCCTTCAGCCGGGCCGCGACAGGTCCGAGGACCAGCTCCGCGGGCAGGGCCTCGATGTGCGAACCGAGCCGTTCGAAGAGGACCTCCTGGTCGCGCTCCGCGCCCAGTTCGCCGCCCAGCCACTTGAGGTCGTCGCGGATCGGATCCGTGACCTCACGGTCCAGCACCGGGCGGTAGGAGCGCAGGATGCTGCGCAGCCGGCGGCAGGCGACGCGCATCTGGTGCACCGAGTCGGGTACGTCACGGCGTACCGCGGGATCGAGGCGCACCAGGGTGTCCACCTGGTCGCTCACGTACCTGAGGACGTCGTCCCCGGCCGAGCCGGGTTCGACCGTCTCGGCACGGAGGTCCGGCAGCCGCACCCCGCCCACTCCTGTCTCCTCCAGGGCCCGGGCCAGCTTGGAGGGACTGGCCGCACGGTCGATGCCGTTCTTGTGCAGCGCCTTGTCCACGGCCTCCAGCAGCGAGACTTCGGTGTCCTCGGCGAGCTCGACCTCCATCTCGGTCCAGGCGGCCAGGGTGGTCATGCCGCCCAGGGATTCGGCGCGGACCTCGTCGACGGTCAGTTCGGCGAGGGTCGCGCCCTCGGAGTCGACGAGGTGCCGTGTGCGGCGGGTGGACCGGATGCGGACGACCGGCCTCAGTTCTGCCCCGCGGGTACGGGAAAGCGTCAGCTCACGCAGGGTGTCCGGAACCGTCTCGGACAGCGGGGCCTGCACCTCCTCCCGGCTGTCCTGCGACAGCGGCAGTTTCAGGTGCCAGCCGGCGTCGGGCCCGCCCGTCCTGCGCCGTAGCGTGGCCGACGCGCGGGCCAGCCGCAGGTCCTCGGTGTCGTGGTACACGGCGTCCAGGTCGTCGGTGCCCCCTTCCACGACCGCCGCGATGCCGCCCACGCCGGTGAGCTCCGGAAGCCACGAGGCGTCCTCGGCCGACGGAGCATCGTACTTTCGCTCTGTCTCACGCTTCGACTTGGTCATACCGATCGCGTACACACCTCAGCACGACTCAAACCCGGGCGAGGCACCGAAAACGCCCTGAACAGGGGTCGCCCGTCCGGGTCGAGCAGCCCCCTTGCCCTGCTCCCCGCGCCCCCCTAGCGTGGTTTTGTGCCGCAAATAAACAAATCCCGAACGCGCAAGGTCGTGCCGGGCAGCGACAACACCGACCTCACCCGGCTCCGCTTCGCCCTCACCGTCTTCTTCGCCCTCGACGGCTTCGTCTTCGCCGGCTGGGTCGTGCGCATCCCCGCGATCAAGGAGCAGACCGGCGCCTCCGCCAGCGCCCTCGGACTCGCCCTGCTCGGTGTGTCCGCAGGCGCCGTGATCACGATGATGCTCACCGGACGCCTGTGCCGCCGCTACGGAAGCCACGCCGTCACCGTGGTCTGCGGCATCCTGCTGTCCCTGAGCGTCGCCCTGCCGCCGCTGACCCATTCGGCCCTCGCGCTCGGCGCCGTGCTCCTCGTCTTCGGCGCCGCCTACGGCGGGATCAACGTCGCCTTCAACAGCGCGGCCGTCGACCTCGTCGCCGCCCTGCGCCGACCGGTCATGCCGAGCTTCCACGCCGCTTTCAGCCTGGGCGGCATGCTCGGCGCCGGGCTCGGCGGGCTGGTCGCCGGGCACCTCTCCCCCACCCGGCATCTCCTCGGCCTGGCCTTCATCGGGCTTGTCGTGACAGCCGTGACGGGACGCCTTCTGCTGCGCCGGCGGCCACCGAAGCCGCCCGAGCCCGCAGGCGACCCTGAACAGCATGGTCCGCGCCGCCTCGACGGCCGACGCCGCGGGCTCGTCGCCGTCTTCGGGCTCATCGCCCTGTGCACCGCATACGGCGAGGGGGCCATGGCCGACTGGGGCGCACTGCACCTCGAACAGGACCTGGGCGCCTCCGCGGGAGCCGCGGCGCTGGGATACTCCTGTTTCGCGCTCGCCATGACCGTCGGCCGGCTGACGGGGACGGCCCTGCTCGAACGTCTCGGCCGCACCCGCACCGTCATCGCGGGCGGCACCACCGCCGCGCTCGGCATGGTGGCCGGCTCCCTGGCACCCTCCCTGTGGGCCGCGCTGATCGGCTTCGCCGTCACGGGACTCGGTCTGGCGAACCTCTTCCCGGTCGCCGTCGAACGTGCCGGGATGCTCGCCGGCCCGAGCGGCGTCGCGACCGCCTCCACCCTCGGCTACGGCGGCATGCTCCTCGGCCCGCCCGCGATCGGTTTCATGGCCGACTGGTTCTCCCTGCCCACCGCCCTCACCAGCGTCGCGCTGCTGGCAGCGGTCGCCGCGCTCATCGGGCTGGTACTGCGTTCTCCCGGGGGACGGCCCCCGGACCCCGGCAGAAAAGCAAGCCGGCCGGCGTCACCGGCGCGGACATCGCGCGGCAAACCTGAGTAACACGTCGTGCCGCACCGAAGGTCTCGGCCTCCGGTACTCGCCGCACCCCTCAGCTCACGGTGGAGGCCCGCTCCAGAGCAGATCGCGGGTCACACGGTCCAGGGACGACATGCCGGTCAGGCGCATCGCCTCGGCCAGTTCGCCGGTGAGCTCGCCGAGCAACCGGGCGACTCCGGCGTCCCCACCGACCGTCAGCGCCCACAGCACCGGCCGTCCGACGAACACCGCACGGGCGCCGAGCGCGAGCGCGGCCAGGATGTGCGTGCCCCGGCGCAGCCCGCCGTCGACGTAGACCTCCGTACCGGTGCCGGCCACCGCATCGGCGACTTCGGGGAGTGCCCAGGCGGTGGGCACCAGCCCGTCCAACTGCCGTCCGCCATGGTTGGAGACCAGCAGCCCGGAGGCGCCGGCTGCCACGAACTCTCGCGCGTCGTCGCCACGTAGCACGCCTTTGACCACGACCGGGAGTCCCGTCTGCTGGCGCAGCCGGCCGATCACGTCCGGAGTGAGGTCGGGCGCGTGCTCGGCAGCCTCCCGGGTGGGGATGCCGGTGATGTTGCCGTACAGGTCCTCCGGTCCGACGAAGTCCGCCACATGGGCTCCGGGCCTGTCGTGCGAGCCGATGACCGGGGTGTCGGCCGTGAGCACGACCGCCCGGGCGCCGGCGGCCTTCGCCCGTTCCAGCACCTCCACGGTCAACGACCGGTCCCGCGCCACGTAGACCTGCACCCACCACGGCGCCTCGCTCGCCGGCAGCGCGGAGAAGGGGATCGCCGTGTTGGAGGTGACCGCCAGCAGCGATCCTGCACGGGCGACACCGCGCGCGGTGGCCGCCTCCCCCTCCGGGTGGGCGCGGCGCTGCAAGGTGCTCGGCGCGACGAGGACAGGGGTGCCGACCGGTGTGCCCAGCACGGTCGTCGAGGTGTCGCAGACGGAGACGTCGCGCAGCACATGGGGCCGCAGTCGCAGCCGGTCCCAGCTGGTGGCCGCCTCGGCGGCGCTGATGCCCTGGCCGGCACCTCGGCGGAAATAGCCGTAGATCTCGGGCGGCAGAGCGCGGGCGGCCTGTTCCTCCAGGCCGTCCGTCCAACGACCGATCTCCGTCACCGCCGACCCCCGGTCGAATCGTGGCCCAAGGAGGGCGCAGTTGGCGCCCACCTTAAGCAGTCACCCGATGGGCCGGTCGGCCGGGTGCCTTCCCGGGGTACCAGGAAAGCGACAAAGCAACGCACCAGGAAACGCAAGCAAGCCCTTGGGGAAGGGGAGAGTCCCATGCGACAGCGCCTGCCGGCATCGTGGGGCCGCCGGACCGCACCTCCGGTCGCGTTCGCGTCGGCCGCCGCCGTCCTTCTCGCCGCATGCAGCTCGGGCGGCGATGCGGACGGCGGGGACAAGGGGGGACCGCCCGCGATAGTCGTGCAGCCCGACGCCGGCAGTGCGAAGGTGCCGGTCGGGCGGAAGGTGACGGTGCACGCACGGGGCGGATCCCTGATCTCCGTCCAGGTGGGCTCCCCGGGCCCGGGCCGGATCTCCGGCACCTGGTCCGAGGACAGGACCGTGTGGACCTCGACCACGCCGCTCGCCCCGGGCGCCACCTACACGGTGACGGCGCACGGCAGGACGGACGGCGGGTCGGCTCTCGACAAGACCGCCTCCTTCACCACCGAGACGCCGAAGAACGCCTTCGTCGGCGAGTACCACCCCGACGGAGGTATGACGGTCGGTATCGCCATGCCGGTCTCGATCACCTTCAACAAGCCGATCCGCGACAAGGCGGCGGTCGAGCGGAAGCTCCATGTCACCGCCTCCCCCGCGGTCCAGGGCGCCTGGAGCTGGATGAAGGACCGCGACGGCAAGGACCGTGTCGACTACCGCCCGGTGAACTACTGGCAGCCGGGCACCCGTGTCACCCTGCGCATGGACCTGGCAGGCGTGAACGCGGGCAACGGGCTCTACGGCACCCAGCAACGCGTCGTGGACTTCCGCATCGGGGACGCGGTGACGAGCACGGTGAACGTCATGACGAAAACGATGACGGTGCGCAAGAACGGGAGGATGCTGCGCACCCTGAAGGTCTCCAGCGGCAAGAAGGGCTACGAGACCTGGAACGGCACCATGGTCGTCCTGGGCAAGGTGCCGACCATCCGCATGGACTCCTCGACGGTGCGGATCTTCGGCCCCGAGGCGTACGACCTGGGCGCGGTCAAGTGGGACGTCCAGCTCACCCCGTCCGGCACCTATGTGCACGCGGCGCCCTGGAACGAGGGCAAGTTCGGCGTGGTCAACGGCAGCCACGGCTGCATCGGCATGAGCACCGGCGACGCACAGTGGTTCTACGCCCGGGTCCACCTCGGCGACCCGGTCACGGTCGTCCACTCCGTCGAAACCGTCGCGGCCAACAACGGCTACGGCGACTGGAACGTCCCCTGGGCCACCTGGAAGAAGGGCAGCGCCCTCAACTAGCGCCCTGCCGTGAAAATCGGCGGCGGCCTGCTGCTGCCGGCCGGATTCCGCGGGATGCTGTCTTCGGTACGTAGGGGTCGGGAGGTACTGGGATGCGGTGGTGGTCCGGGGCATGGATGATCGCCGGGATCGCCGGGATCGTCGTACTGGCGGCGTGCGGCACGTCGGCGGGCGGCGGATCCACGGGACCGGCGTCGGCCTCCCGCAGCAGCTCGGCACGGCCGTCCTCCACGGCACCCACAGCCGCCCCCGCGTCCCCTTCCGGGCCGGGTCCGAGCAAGTCGGCGACGCCGCCCTCGACTCCGGCGGGCCACTGCGCCGCCGGGCACACGGAGATCAGCGTCTCCCCCGGTGACGCGGTCGAGCAGCGGCTGTGCGTGCGGCCGGGGACCGTGGTGTCCCTTGTGCTGCGGCCCCGGACGGACGACAAGCGGTGGAGCGCCGTGAACACCTCCGCACCGGCCCTCGTGCCGGCTTCCGGATGGCGGCTCGACGCGGACGGAACGGCCCACGCCGTACTGCGGTGCGCCGGCACCCGCGGCGGCGCGGCCGTGGTCACCGCGCTGGCGAAGGCGCCGGACGTGGCGGGCGCCGCACGCGCCGCCTTCACCCTGCGCATCAGCGTGGTGCCGTATACGACGCAGGGATGAGTCCTCAGCGACAACTCCTGCGGAAGAGCGTCCAAACACTCGACAGGCCCGGGGTAACCGGCGGTAACTTCTGTCAGGCTCACGCCGAAACCGCTTTCCCTCCACAGGAGACACACCCCATGCGCAGACTCCTCGCCTGCCTGGCGGCGGCCACCGCCGTCCTCGGTGGGCTCACCGCCGCCGCGCCCTCCGCGGCGGCGGCCGACTCGGGCAGCTTCAGCGTCCTCAGCTACAACGTGGCCGGCCTGCCCGCGGCCGTCAACAGCGCGCCGACGCCCCGCGAGTCCAGCACCACCGCGATCGGCCAGCGGATCGCGCCGTACGACATCGTCCACGTCGAGGAGGACTTCAACTACCACTCCTACCTCTACGCCGCCGACACCGCGCACGCCTACCGCACCCCCACCAGCGGCGGCGCGGGCATCGGCAGCGGGCTCAACACCCTGTCGAAAATCCCCTACGACACGGACGACTTCGAGCGCGTCCACTGGAACTCCTGCCAGGTCGACTCCGGTGACTGCCTGACCCCCAAGGGCTTCACCTTCATGCGCGAGCGCCTCGCCGAGGGCGTCTACGTCGACTTCTACAACCTGCACACCAACGCCGGCACCAACGACGGCGACGAGGCCTCCCGCGCCGACAACCTCAACCAGCTCACCGCCTTCATCAACACGCACTCCGCGGGCAACGCCGTCGTCGTCATGGGTGACACGAACACCCGCTACACCCGCTCGGCCGACACCATCGCCGAGTTCGCGGCGGCCAACGGCCTCACCGACGCCTGGGTGCAGCTGATACGGGGCGGCACCCCGCCCGCCAAGGGCAGCGACGCCCTGGTCTGCGACCAGTCCGGGGCGACCGTGCCCAACACCTGCGAGGTCGTCGACAAGGTCCTCTACCGCAGCAGCAGGCTGGTCTCGCTCAACGCGACGTCGTACAACAACGAGCACGCCAAGTTCCTCACGGACGCCGGGCTGATGCTCTCCGACCACGACCCGGTCACCGTCGGCTTCAACTGGTCGCGCACCTCGTCCTACCAGTTCAGCGAGCAGTTCGGCGGCCCGCACGGCGACTACTACAACGACATCGACAGCGTGCCCGCCGGCGCCCGTGCCACCACCATCGCGCTGCGCTCCGGCTCCCGTGTCGACCAGCTGAGCCTCACCCTCACGAACGGCACCACGCTCACCCACGGCGGGACGGGCGGCACCGCGTCCTCCCTCACCCTCGGCAGCGGCGAGTACGTCACCACCGCCTACCTCTGCCAGGGCGCCAAGGACGACCACACGCGGATCTTCTACGCCAAGTTCACGACCAACCTGGGCCGAACCCTCGCCGGCGGCACCACGACCTCCGACTGCGTGACCCGCACCGCCCCCTCGGGCTGGCAGATCGCGGGCTTCCACGGACGCACGGGCGACGAGGTCGACAAGGTCGGCTTCATCTACACCCAGCGGTAAGGCAGTTGACGGCCACTCAGGGGCGGCTGCGCGCCGGCCGCCCCTGAGCGGGGGCGTCGGGTCGGCCTCGACTCCGGTTCATGCCTGCTCGGTGGGGCGTACGCGGAGCCCGGCTACGGCGACGTGGCGGGGGGTGACGATGCAGCCGACGGTGTCGGCGATGTCCTGGCACACTCGCCCCATGGAGACAGCCGAGTTCGTGGAGATCCTGGACCGGGAGGGCCGGTTGCTGGCCGCGGCCGCCGAGGAGGCCGGGACCGACGCCAAGGTGCCGACCTGCCCGGACTGGCAGGTGAGGGACCTGCTGCGGCACACGGGGATGGTGCACCGGTGGGCGGCCGCCTTCGTCGCCGAGGGGCACTCCTCCTACCACCCCGACGGCGGGCTGCCCGACCTCGACGGCGACGAGCTTCTGGCCTGGTTCCGCGAGGGACACCGGTATCTCGTCGACACCCTCGCCTCGGCCGCGCCCGACGTGCAGTGCTGGCACTTCCTGCCCGCGCCGTCACCGCTCGCGTTCTGGGCGCGCCGGCAGGCGCACGAGACCACGGTGCACCGGGTCGACGCGGAGTCGGCGAGGGGCGGAGGACCGAGCACGATCGACCCCGGCTTCGCGGTGGACGGCATCGACGAGCTGTTGCGCGGATTCCACGCGCGTCCCAAGAGCAAGGTCCGCAGCGAGGAGCCCCGGGTGCTGCGGGTACGGGCGACGGACACGGGCGACGCGGTGTGGACCGTACGGCTGTCTCAGGAGCCGCCGGTGGCCGTGCGGGAGTCGGCAGGAGATGCGGACTGCGAAGTGGCCGGGCCTGCCGCACAGTTGTACCTGGCGCTGTGGAACCGGCTGCCGTTCCCGGCCGTGACCGGGGACACCGCGGTCGCCGCACTGTGGAGCGAGAGGTCGGCCGTCACCTGGAGCTGACGTCGCCCGCCAGCATCCGCGTCAGCACCGCACGCTGCACCGGCAGCACCTCGCCGTGCAGCGTGCGCCCCTTCGCGGTGAGGGCGACGCGGACACCCCGCCTGTCCTCCGGGCACATGGCGCGCTCGACGAGGCCGTCCTTCTCCAGCCGGGCGATCAGCCGTGACAGCGCGCTCTGACTGAGATGGACCCGCTCGGAGATCTCCTGCACACGGTAGTTGCACGAGTCGCCGGACAGTACGTCCAGCACCTCGAAGTCGCTGGCGCACAGACCGTGTTGATGCAGTGCGCGGTCCAGTTCGCACTGGGTGCGCGCATGCAGCGCCAGGATGTCCCGCCACTGGTCCACGAGCGCCTGCTCGGCCTTCTTCGCCGCCATGGGCGCACCGTAGCAGAGAAACGAATTTGTTGCATCAGAATTAAATGCATTTGCATTCGATGCATGCGCATGTAGTGTCTGTGTTCATGACCTCTCCGCTCTCCACCCCTGCGGCCCCGTCCTCGGCGGCTCGCTGGACTCCCCGGCTGTGGGGCACCCTGCTGGTGCTCTGCGCCGCGATGTTCCTGGACGCGCTCGACGTGTCGATGGTCGGTGTCGCGCTGCCGTCCATCGGCTCCGACCTCGATCTGTCCACCTCGGCGCTGCAATGGATCGTCAGCGGCTACATCCTGGGCTACGGCGGTCTGCTGCTGCTCGGCGGACGCACCGCCGACCTGCTGGGCAGGCGCCAGGTCTTCCTGATCGCCCTGGGCGTGTTCGCGCTCGCCTCCCTGCTCGGCGGGCTCGTCGACTCGGGTCCACTGCTGATCGCCAGCCGCTTCGTCAAGGGCCTGAGCGCGGCCTTCACCGCGCCTGCCGGCCTGTCCATCATCACCACGACCTTCGCCGAGGGCCCGCTGCGCAACCGGGCCCTGTCCATCTACACCACCTGCGCGGCCACCGGGTTCTCGATGGGTCTGGTGCTCTCCGGTCTGCTCACCGAGGCCAGCTGGCGCCTGACCATGCTGCTGCCCGCGCCCATCGCCCTGATCGCCCTGGTGGCGGGCCTGAAGCTGCTGCCGCGCAGCGAACGCGAGAAGGACCACAACGGCTACGACATCCCCGGCGCCGTCATCGGCACCGCGTCGATGCTGCTGCTCGTCTTCACCGTCGTACAGGCACCGCAGGCCGGCTGGGCCTCGGCGCGCACGCTGCTGTCATTCCTGGCGGTCGCCGCACTGCTGACCGTGTTCGTGCTCGTCGAGCGGCGCTCGGCCGGTCCGCTGATCCGGCTCGGCGTGCTGCGCTCCGGCAGCCAGATCCGCGCCCAGCTCGGCGCGATGGCCTTCTTCGGGTCCTACGTCGGCTTCCAGTTCCTGGTCACGCTGTACATGCAGTCGCTGCTCGGCTGGTCGGCGCTGCACACGGCGCTCGCCTTCCTGCCGGCCGGCGCGCTGGTGGCGGTGTCCTCGACGAAGGTCGGCTCGATCGTCGACCGGTTCGGCACCCAGCGGCTGATCGCGGCGGGCTTCGCACTGATGGTCGTCGGGTACGCGCTGTTCCTGCGCGTGAACCTCGACCCGGTGTACGCCGCCGTCATCCTGCCGTCGATGCTGCTGATCGGCGCGGCCTGCGCGCTGGTGTTCCCCTCGCTCAACATCCAGGCCACCAACGGCGTCGAGGACCACGAGCAGGGCATGGTCTCCGGGCTGCTGAACACCTCGGTGCAGGTGGGCGGTGCGATCTTCCTGGCCGTCGTGACCGCGGTGGTGACCGCGGGGGCCCCCGAACACGCCACCCCGCAGGCCGTGCTGGACAGCTACCGGCCCGGGCTGGTGGTGGTGACGGGCATCGCCGTCGCCGGCCTGCTGATCACCCTCACGGGCCTGCGGACGCGCCGTACCCAGCAGTCCGTCGTGGTCGCCAAGTCCACATCCCTGGAGGCGGAGCGCGTACCCGTACGCGACTAGGGGGACGCCTCCCCATGTGCGCCCGGCGGGGCCCGCTTGTCCCGCCGGGCGCACCGCTGTGAGACTGGGTGCATGGACGGATACGGGGGACGGCGCCACAAGGCCGAGCAGGACGCGATGATCGTCGAGATCGGCTACGCGCTGGTCAGTGCGGTGTTCGTGGCAGGAGTGGTCTTCGGGGCCGTCGCCGGACCGGCGTTGCTCTTCGACCTGCCGGACCTGCTGTCCAGGCTGCTACTGCTGGTCGGGGTGACGCTCGCACCCATCGTGTTCGTGGTCCGGGTCGTGAGCGTGATGGTGCGCTTCCGGCGGGGCGCTCAGCCCAGCCAGCCCGGCCGCACCAGCCCCGACTCGTAGGCCAGGACGACCAGTTGGGCCCGGTCCCGGGCGCCCAGCTTGACCATGGTGCGGCTGACGTGGGTCTTCGCGGTGAGGGGGCTGACGACCAGACGGCGGGCGATCTCCTCGTTGGACAGGCCGATGCCGACCAGGGCCATCACCTCCCGTTCCCGCTCGGTGAGTTCGGCGAGGGTGCCGGCCGCCGCGGGTTCCTTGGAGCGGGCCGCGAACTCGGCGATCAGCCGGCGGGTCACACCGGGCGAGAGCAGTGCGTCGCCCTCGACCACCGCCCTTACGGCACGCAGGAGTTCCTCCGGTTCGGTGTCCTTGACCAGGAAGCCGGAGGCGCCGGAGCGGATCGCCTCGAAGACGTACTCGTCGAGCTCGAAGGTGGTCAGCATGACCACCTTGACGCCCTGCAGGGCCTCCTCGTCGGTGATCCGGCGGGTCGCCGCCAGACCGTCCAGCAGCGGCATGCGGATGTCCATCAGGACGACGTCCGGGCGCAGTTCGCGCACCTTGCGCAGCGCCTCCTCGCCGTCGGCGGCCTCCCCGGCCACCTCGATGTCCGGCTGCGCGTCGAGCAGCGCCTTGAAGCCGGCCCGCACCAGCGCCTGGTCGTCGGCGAGCAGTACGCGGATCACCGGTCGTCCTCCTCCTTCGACTTCGCCTTGGCCTTGACCTTGAGCGGCAGTACGGCGAGCACCCGGAAGCCGCCGTCCGGGCGCGGGCCCGCCTCGATCGTGCCACCCAGCGCCGCGGCACGCTCCCGCATTCCGGCCAGACCGTTGCCGCTGCCGCCCGCGTCGGCGCCGGTCGCGGGCCCGTCGTCGTCGATGCGCAGCCGTAGCGTCCGCTCGTCGTGGTCGACGTGCACGCGCGCATGGCGTGAACCCGAGTGCCGTACGACGTTGGTGAGGGCCTCCTGGACGATGCGGAAGGCGGCGAGGTCGGCGCCGGGCGGGAGGAGGGGAGGCTCGCCTTCGACGTCGACCGTGAGGCCTGCGCTCGCCGCCTGTTCCACCAGCTCGGGCAGCCGGTCGAGGCCGGGTGCCGGAGCGCGCGGGGCGTCTCCCGGTGTGCGGAGCGTGTCGAGGACCTGGCGGACCTCGCCCAGCGCCTCCTTGCTGGCGGCCTTGATGGTGGTGAGCGCGCTGCGCGCCTGTTCGGGATCGGTGTCGAGGAGGGCGAGCCCGACGCCCGCCTGGACGTTGATCACCGAGATGCTGTGGGCGAGGACGTCGTGCAGCTCCCGGGCGATCCGCAGCCGCTCCTCGTCCGCCCGCCGACGCGCCGCCTGCGCCCGCTCGGCCCGCTCTCTGGCCCACTGCTCGCGCCGGATCCGGGCCAGTTCCGCCACCGCCACGATCGCCGCCACCCACGCGGCGATCACGCCCTCCTGCGCCCAGGGGGCCGCCGAGTCGTGCGACGGCGGCAGCCAGCGGTAGAGCCAGTGGGCCACCAGCATGTGCCCGCCCCACAGCATCGCCACCGCACCCCAGGCGGCCCGTCGATGCCCCGAGACGATCGCGCTGAAGCAGGCCACCACCACGGTGAAGAAGACCGGCCCGTACGCGTACCCGGCCCCGAGGTAAACCATCGCGGCGGCCGCCGTGCCGTACACCACGAGCACCGGATGGCGCCGACGCCACAGCAGCAGTCCCGAGCCCACCAGCAGCAGCACGCTCGCGAAGACGTCGAGGGCGGCCCGCTTGCCCTCCTGCTGATGCGCCGCGTAGTGGGAGCCGACGAGCACGAAGGCGGTGAGGAGCACGGTGGACAGCCACGGCCAGCGGGCCTGGTGGTGCTCCTCGCCCCAGCGGTTCAGCCACGGCGGCCCGTGCCGCCACCACTGGGGCGGCCCGCCGCCGTGCCCACGCTGCTCGTCCATGACGGCCACGCTAGACGTGACCGGGTGCGCGGGGCGTCCGCCGGGCGTGGTGATCAGCGGTACTCCCCGGGAAGTACGACCCCCCGCCTGCGCTCACCTCAGCCCGACACCGAGGGCGAGCTGCCCCGCGGCATGCCGGAAGAACGCCGCCCGTTCCTCCACGACCCGGTGGAACTGACCGAACAGCTCGAACCCGATCAGCCCGAAGAGCTGGGCCCAGGCAGCTACGAGGGCCGGGGCGACGGCGGGCGGCAGGTCGGAGGCGAAGTCGGCTGCCATGCGTTCGGCCTCGGGCAGCAGTTCGGCGGGGAGGGCGGGCAGGTCCAGGCCGGGGCCCAGCCGGGCGTCGCGGACGATGCCGATCAGGACGAGACCGACGCGGGCGGCGGGTGGGACGGTGGTCTCGGGGGCCGTGTAGCCGGGGACCGGCGAACCGTAGACCAGCGCGTACTCGTGCGGGTGCGCGAGGGCCCACTCGCGCACCGCCTCGCACACGGTGGTCCAGCGCTGCACGGGTCCGGCGTCGGCCGCGGCGGTGTCCGCCGCCTCCGCCGCCTCGCCCACGGAGTCGTACGCGTCGATGATGAGGGCGGTCAGCAGGTCGTCGCGGCTCGGGAAGTAGCGGTAGAGCGCGGAGGACGCCATGCCGAGCTCGCGTGCCACCGCGCGCAGCGAGAGCCTGGCGGCACCCTCGGCCGCGAGCTGTCTGCGCGCCTCCTCCTTGATGGCTGCGGTGACCTCGATCCTGGCCCGGGCGCGGGCGCCGTGTGTGGTGCTCATGGGGAGCAGTCTCCCATGAAACGAGAGCAGTGCACACAATCGAGAGCGGTGAACAAAAAAGAGAGCACCGCTCTTGCTTTTGATCGCCGATCCGGTGCAGACTGTTCATCAAGCGAGAGCAGCGCTCACAAAAGTGAGCGGCGATCTCTCAGGCACCGATGGGGGTCCACATGTCCACGCACGTCAAGAAGCCCGGCTGGTTCACCGTCAACGTCTTCAACCGCGCCGTGGCGTGGATGACCCGCCGCGGCATCAGCGTCTGGGGCTCACGAGTACTGGCGGTCCGCGGGCGCAAGAGCGGCGAGTGGCGCACCACCCCCGTGAACCTGCTGACGGTGGACGGGCAGCAGTATCTGCTCGCCCCCCGCGGCCACGTCCAGTGGACGCACAACATGCGGGCGGCCGGCGGTGGCGAGCTGCGTCTCGGCAAGAACGTGGACGTGTTCACCGCGACCGAGGTCGCCGACGACGACAAGGTCCCGCTGCTGCGCGCCTACCTCAAGCGATGGAAGGCCGAGGTCGGGGTCTTCTTCAACGGGGTCGGACCCGACTCCCCCGACGCCGAGCTGCGCCGTATCGCCCCGGACCACCCGGTCTTCCTGATCACGGTCAGGAGCTGACCTCGCCGCCGGCCACCGGGCGACGGTCGAGCGCGGTCAGCGCGCGCTGGGCCATCGGGTGGGTGCGCACGATCTCGGCGAGGGACGTCGAGCCGCGCGTGATGTCCCGGAACGCGTTCCACGCTGGCCTGAACCCGGTCAGCGCCGCGTGGAACAGGCCCGGCCTGCGCTCGAACGCCGTCATCAGACGCTTGCCGACACTCATCTCGACGCCGAGTCCCGCCTTGATCGCGAACGCGTAGTTCAGGGCCTGGCGCCGGGTGTCCACCGCGTCGTGCGCCTCGGCGATCCGCACCGCCCACTCCCCCGCCAGCCGCCCCGAGCGCAGCGCGAACGAGATGCCCTCGCGGGTCCACGGCTCCAGCAGCCCCGCCGCGTCCCCGCACACCAGCACCCTCCCGCGGGACAGCGGCGAGTCGTCGGCCCGGCACCGGGTCAGGTGGCCCGAGGAGATGCTCGGCTCGAACCCGGCGAGACCGAGCCGTCCGACGAACTCCTCCAAGTACCGCTTGGTGGCCGCTCCTTCACCGCGCGCCGAGATCACCCCGACGGTCAGCGTGTCTCCCTTGGGGAACACCCATCCGTAACTGCCGGGCATCGGGCCCCAGTCGATGAGCACCCGCCCCTTCCAGTCCTCCGCGACGGTCTCAGGCACCGGGATCTCCGCCTCCAGACCGAGATCCACCTGGTCCAGCTTCACCCCGACGTGCGCCCCTATGCGGCTGGCGCTGCCGTCCGCACCCACCACGGCCCGCGCGAACAGCGTCTCGCCGCCCTGCAGGAACACCGCGACCGTACGCCGGTCCGGCACCGCGGAGCCGTGCTGCTCCACACGCTGCACGGTGGCGCCGGTGCGCAGCTCGGCGCCCGCCTTCTGCGCGTGCTCGACGAGCTGCTGGTCGAACTCGGGCCGGTTGATCAGCCCGAACAGCATCTGCTTGGAGCGCCGGGTGCGGCTGAAGCGCCCGTTGCTCGAGAACGTCACCGCGTGCACCCGGTCCCGGAAGGGCAGCTCGAAGCCGGGCGGCAGAGCGTCGCGCGAGGGGCCGATGATCCCGCCGCCGCACGTCTTGTAGCGGGGCAGCTCCGCCTTCTCCAGCAGCAGGACGCTGCGCCCCGCGACCGCCGCCGCATAGGCGGCCGAGGCCCCCGCGGGTCCCGCGCCCACCACGACGACGTCCCACACCCGCCGCACGTCGTCCGCCGAAGAGTTCTCGCTGCTCACGATGGTCTACTGCTCCCGATCAAGCCGCTGCCGCACCTGTCCCCCGCATCCTACGGCGGACATCACCGCAGGCCGCTGTGGGAGGATCCCGATATCCACACGTACAACGTCGCACCCACAAGGAGCGTGCCCATGTCGTCGAATCCGGTCGCCGAGACCGTCGCCTCGCTGATACCGAGGGCGCAGGCGGAGCTCGCCGAACTGGTGGCGTTCAAGTCGGTGGCGGACTTCGACCAGTTCCCCAGGAGCGAGAGCGAGGGCGCCGCGAACTGGATCGCCGACGCGCTGACCGCCGAGGGGTTCCAGGACGTCGCCCTCCTCGACACCCCCGACGGCACACAGTCCGTGTACGGCTACCTGCCCGGCCCCGAGGGCGCCAGGACCGTCCTGCTCTACGCCCACTACGACGTCCAGCCGCCGCTGGACGAGGCCGCCTGGACCACCCCGCCCTTCGAGCTGACCGAGCGCGACGGCCGCTGGTACGGGCGCGGCGCCGCCGACTGCAAGGGCGGCGTGATCATGCACCTGCTCGCGCTGCGCGCCCTGAAGGCCAACGGCGGCGTGCCCGTGCACATCAAGGTCATCGCCGAGGGCTCGGAGGAGATGGGCACGGGCGGTCTGGAGCGGTACGCCGAGGCCCACCCCGACCTGCTGGCCGCCGACACCATCGTCATCGGCGACGCGGGCAACTTCCGGGTGGGCCTGCCGACGGTCACCTCCACGCTGCGCGGCATGACCCTGGTCCGCATCCAGATCGACACCCTCCGCGGCAACCTCCACTCCGGCCAGTTCGGCGGCGCCGCCCCCGACGCCCTGGCCGCGCTGATCCGCGTACTGGACTCGCTGCGCGCGGAGGACGGTTCGACCACCATCGACGGGCTCACCCCCGAAACCCGCTGGGAGGGCCTGCAGTACGACGAGGAGCAGTTCCGCCAGGACGCCAAGGTGCTGGACGGCGTGCAGCTGATCGGCTCCGGCTCGGTCGCCGACCGCATCTGGGCGCGCCCGGCGGTCACGGTCCTCGGCATCGACTGCCCGCCCGTCGTCGGCGCCACCCCGTCGGTGCAGGCGGGCGCCCGGGCCCTGGTCAGCCTGCGGGTGCCGCCGGGCGTCGACGCGGCCGAGGCCACCAAGCTGCTGCAGGCCCACCTGGAGGCGCACACCCCGTGGGGCGCCCGGGTGCGCACCGAACAGGTCGGCCAGGGCCAGCCGTTCAGCGCCGACACCACCAGCCCGGCGTACACGGCGATGGCCGAGGCGATGGCGGTCGCCTACCCCGGCCAGGAGATGCAGTACGCCGGCCAGGGCGGCTCGATCCCGCTGTGCAACACCCTCGCCGCCCTCTACCCGCAGGCGGAGATCCTCCTGATCGGCCTGAGCGAGCCGGAGGCCCAGATCCACGCGGTGAACGAGAGCGTCTCGCCCGAGGAACTGGAACGGCTGTCGGTGGCGGAGGCCCTGTTCCTGCAGAACTACGCCGCGAACTGACGGCTCCGCAACGCGGGAAGGGCCCTCGCCCACGGGCGGGGGCCCTTCCCCTGTGCGTGTCCTCGCCCTGGCCGCCCGGTCGCACCCCCGAACTACCCCTCCGCGGCTGTGCCGGTGAGGGTGACGAGTGCTGCGGTGCCGCTCACCTTGAGGGTTTCGTCGGGAGCGTCGGTGATCAGGGCCGCGTCGAAGCGGTGGAGAACCGGGCCGGACGCCTCGAGAACCGCGGAGCCGTCCAGTACGACCGCGAGCAGCGTCGTCCCGGCGAGAGCGGGGAGCGCCACCCGGTCCCGTACGATCTCGACCTGCGCGGTGGCCCGTCCGCGCCGGACCATCACGTTGAAGTCGACGAGCGGACCGCCGAGCAGCCGGCAGTCGGTGGCGGCCTCCCCCGGGAAGGGGAAGGGGACGTACCGCTCGGCCACGGTGTGCGAGGTGCCGTCGAAGGTCAGCACCATGCCGGGGCCGTCGACCAGAGTGATGATCCGGTCGACACCTTCGAAGCGGGAGAACGGCCCCGGTTCGGCCACGTCGGCGAGACTCACCCGCCACACGAAGTCCGACATCCCTGCCCTGCTGGGAGAAGAGGCGATCTCGCGGGTCAGTCCGCCCCCGTTCTTCCACGGCACGGCCGGGCGCTCGTCCGCTCTGAGAACGCGCACCGTCATCTCGCACTCCTCCTCGTCCAGGAGCCGCGTGGGCGGCCGCGTCTGCACCGATCACCTGGCCCGGCACCAGGATAGGCAAGCCCTGGGAGGGGCCCCGACCCCGGTCGGGGCCCCATGTTCCGGGCGGCGCCAGTCGCCTACCGGGTCATTCGAGGTCTCGCGGCTTTGCCGCGCCGGCCTCGAGTTCGCGCTGCCTGGCGGCCAGTGCCCTCGCCAGCATCTTCGCCCGGTAGGGGTTCGCCGTGCTGAGGGCCTTCGCCACGTCCACGGCCTCGTCCAGCAGGGCCAGCCGTCGCTCGGGCAACTCCCGCACCAGGGGTGAGCCGCTCTCCTCCACCAGGACGTACACCAGCTTCGATCCGTACACCTCGGGCTCGACCTGCGTCAGCAGTCGGTAGATCCACAGTCCCTCGGCGCCCCGCACCACGCACCGGTTCGCACTGAGCAGCCGGACTTTTGCCAGCACAACCATGTCCCGGTCCATCGATCCCCTTCGTCCCGCCCCTCCCCGACCGGTGCGTGTCACACGGCGAGACAGCACGGCGAACGCGCCGGCAGCCGATGACGGCTGCCGGCACGTGGGCCGGAGAGTGGATGACGACGAGTCTGCGGGTGCGGCACCATCCGGCACAAGGTCGAACGGGCGTGCGCTACGTCCTACCGAAAGCGTCTTCGACCAGGCATGATGGACCTGACACTCGCTCAAGCCCCGTGCCCGGGCAGGCCGTCACGACCGGACACGCGAGGACGGCGCTTCACCGATCGGCAGACACGCAGCCGCCGTCACCCTGACCATGGAGTTCATGTCCTCCGCCGCGCGCCGCGCCGTCCACGCCGACCTCGCCACCACCCTCTCCCTTCTCAGCGACCACGAGCTGGCGGGCCTCCTGGCCTCGGGAACCCCAGCGGGCGTCGGCATCGGCGGGCGTTATCTGCTGGTCGAGGTGGACGGGAGGCGGGTCTTCGTGAAGCGGATGCCACTCACGGACGTCGAGTTGCTGCCCGAGAACGCTCGGTCCACGGCGAACCTGTTCGAGCTGCCGGCCTTCTGCCATTACGGCACCGGCCACAGCCCCGGCTTCGGCGCCTGGCGCGAGCTGGCCGTGCACACGATGACGACGAACTGGGTGCTCTCCGACCGCTTCACCGGCTTCCCTCTGATGCACCACTGGCGGGTGCTGCCGGATGCCGTCCAGCCGCTCCCTGATGAACTGGCCGATGTGGAAGGGACGGTGGCCTACTGCGGCGGCTCCCCACAGGTCCGTGAGCGCCTGGAAGCCCTGCGCGCTTCGTCCGCGAGCCTGACCCTGTTCCTGGAGTACTTCCCCCACACCCTCCACGACTGGCTCGACACACAGGTGCGCACCGCCGACTCGGACCGGATCTGCACCCAGGTGGACGAGTGGCTGGGCGCACTCACCGGCTTCCTGCGCGAAGGCCAACTACTGCACTGCGACGCCCACTTCCAGAATGTCCTCACCGATGGCGAGGAGTTCTTCCTGGCGGACTACGGGCTCGCGTTCAGTTCGCGGTTCCGGCTCTCCCGGCCGGAGCGCGTCTTCTTCGAGCGGCATCGCGACTACGACCTCGTCTACAGCCGCGCCCACCTGGTGAACTGGCTCGTCACCGCCCTGTACGGGTACGACAGGCAGGAGCGGGAGGCCTTCGTGCGCGCCTGCGCCGTCGGGGCGCACCCCGACGGCATCCCCGAGGCCGCCGCCGCGATCATCAAGCGCGACGCGACACTGACCGCCGTCCTCAACGGCTTCCTCGGCCGCCTGCGCACCGAGAGCAGGCAGACCCCCTACCCGTACGAGGAACTGCGGCTCGCCCACAACAGCTCCACGCTCTCCGCGTAGCGGCAGGCGACCGGGCAGTACGACCTCGAGGTGCTCGGCGTTGCGCGCGCCCGCCCCTCCTCCGGCCGACGGAGGCTCCGCGCCTTGTCGAAGCGGCCGAGCGGCCGCGAGAGAGCTGAGCTGCGCACTGGCGGTGGAACTCGTGCAGGTCAGCCGACCGGGACGCCCGCTTCCAGATACAGCGCCGCCCCGCGCTCGCGTGCCCGCAAGGCCCAGCGCAACCGCTCGTAGCGCACCGGCGGCAGCAGGTCCGCGGCCTCCTCCTCGGTGGCGAACCGCCAGTCGCGCAGCTCGGGGCCGGGCAGCAGGAGCCGTGCGGCCTCGGTGGAGTCGAGGCGGCCGCCGTCGAAGAGGAGGCGCAGTCCGCCGTAGCCGGGCGGTGCGGGGGCCTCCCAGTCGACGACCAGAAGGCGGGGGACCTCGTCGAGGTGGATGCCGGTCTCCTCGACGACCTCGCGCATGCCGGCCCGGGCAGGCGCCTCGCCGGGTTCGACGACACCGCCGGGGAACTCCCAGCCGGCCTTGTAGGTGGGGTCGACGAGAAGGACGCGGTCCTGCTCGTCGAAGAGGAGGACGCCGGCGGCGAGCGTCTCGGCGGTGGGCTCGGGCGTTTGCACTATGTCACATGCCACCACCTCCCCCGTGGTGACCGCCTCGGCGATACGGAGCGCACTCTCATACGGAGTGAGGGCCCCGGTGTCGACGGGATAGGCATCGGCGGTGAGCCAGGAGGCGAGGGCGGTCCGGTACGGCTCGATGTGGTCGTACGACCACTGCCGTACCCGCATCTCGCCGTCCGGCAGGTCGGGCGGCACCTCCCGGCCGGCTATTCGCTCCCGCAGGATCGTTTCCGCCGGGGCGAGGAGGACATGCCGGACGGAGATACGGCGTGCTGCGAGGCCGCCGAAGATCTCGTCGCGGTACTCCTGGCGCAGCAGGGTCATCGGAACGACCAGGGTTCCGCCGAGTTCGGCGAGCATTGCGGCCGCCGTGTCGATCACGAGACGTCGCCAGATCGGCAGGTCCTGGTAGTCGCCGACCTCGGCGAGGTGTTTGGGCGGCAGCAGGTGCGTGAGCGCTGCGCCGATCACCTCGGGGTCGAAGAGCGTGCTGTTCGGGATCAGCTCGATCAGTTCCCGTGCGGTGGTGGTCTTCCCCGCACCGAACGCGCCGTTGATCCAGACGACGGTCACAGGTCCCCCTCTTCCATTGGCCCCCTGAGGCTTGCCCGCTCCACCCTGCCACGGAAACCAGCCCCAGTTGAGGGGGCGCAAAAGGAGGGCGCCGGTGCCCCTGCTGCAGGGGCACCGGCGCCGCGGTCCGGCCTCGTCCGCCTCGGTGCTACTGGCCGAGGGCCTTGCCGGGGCCGGCGAGGCCCTCGTCCCCGGTCGTGTGGGTGACCGTGCCGACGGTGTCCTCGACGCCCAGGTCGCCGAGCGTCTGGTGATCACCGACCACCTGGTGGTCGGCGTGTTGCGAGGGGCTGATGGCCGCGACGACGAAACCGGTCGCGAGGGAGGCGATGGCGAGCATGCTGCGTTTCTTCATGCCCGGTTCAACTGTGAAACCGCCCGCGGGTCACGCCCTCGTCCGTCGCGCACCTGGCGCACCAGGTCGGCGGCGGCCTCGGGCCACCGGGCGTACTCGAAGGCGAACCCCGCTTCGAGCAGCCGGCCGGGGACGACCCGGCGGCTCTTCAGCAGGAGTTCGGTGTCCGAGCGCAGGGCGAAGGCACCGAGTTCCGCCATCCAGCGCGTGGCGGGAAGCCCGACCGGCATGCCCCAGGCGGTGCGCAGGGCCCGCATGAAGGCGCGGTGCGGCAGCGGCCCCGGAGCGGCGAGGTTCACCGGTCCGGCCAGGTCGTCCCGGTCGACGAGGAACTCCACCGCGCGGACGAAGTCGCGCTCGTGGATCCAGGACACGTACTGCGCGCCTCCCGCGACCGGGCCGCCGAGGCCGAGCCGCGCCAGCCGCAGCAGGACGTCGAAGACTCCTCCGCGGTCGGGGCTCATCACCATGGCGGAGCGCAGGGCGACCTTGCGGGTGCGGGGTGTGTCGGCGTCCTCCTGCGCCCGTTCCCAGTTCTTGGCGATCTCCACGCTGTAGGCCCAGTAGCCGGGGACGCCGGGCTCGCTGCCGCCGATCACGCCGGCCCTCTCGTCGTGGGGCGCGTCGAAGCGGTGGGCGTAGACCGTGGCCGTGCTCATCTGGAGCCAGACGCGGGGCGGCTGCGCGGCGGACGCGATCGCCTCGCCGACGACCCGGGCCGAGTTCACCCGGGAGTCCATCATGGCCTTCAGGTTGGCCGGGGTGTACCGGCAGCTGACGCTGCGCCCGGCCAGGTTGATCACGACGTCGCTGCCGGTGATCTCCTCGGCCCAGGGGCCCAGATGCTCGCCGTCCCAGCGGACCTCGCCCTCGCGCACCGGCCGCCGGGTGAGGATCACGACCTCGTGACCGGCGGCCGTCAGCGCCCGCCTCAGGATCGTGCCGACCTGCCCCGTCCCACCGGGAATGACGATCTTCATCAGGCTTCCCCCTTCGTAGGGCTGAAGCCTAACCCAGGAACTTGAACGCGTTCAAAAAATCTGGTCGGCTCTCCCCTATCCCTTCGTCGAGCCCAGCGTCAGGCCGGCGATGAAGTGCCGCTGCAGCAGCAGGAACACGAGGATCGTCGGGAGGGCGACCAGGACCGAGCCGGCGGCCAGCAGGTTGTAGTCGGTGAAGAACTGCCCGCGCAGATTGTTCAGCGAGGACGTGATCGGCAGCTTGTCGGGGTTCGAGATGAAGATCAGGGCCCAGAGGAAGTCGTTGTAGATCCAGGTGAACTCCAGGGTGGCCAGGGCCGCGAGAGCCGGGCGGCACAGCGGCAGCGTGATGCGCCAGAACTGGGTCCACACGCCCGCGCCGTCGACGATCGCCGCCTCCAGGATCTCCTGCGGCAGGGTGCGCATGAAATGGGCGAGGACGAAGACGCAGAAGCCCGTCTGGAAGCCGATGTGGACCACGATGACGGCCCAGTAGGAGTCGTACATCGTCAGCGAGTCGGACATCCACCAGGGCAGCGGGATCCTGTTGAACAGGACGTACAGGGGTGTCACGATCACCTGTTGCGGCAGCAGGTTGCCCGCCGTGAAGCACATCAGCAGGACGATGCCGCCGCGCAGTTTGAGACGGGAGACCGCGAACGCGACGAAGGACGCCAGGAAGAGCGTGACGACGACGGCGGGCATCGCGATCAGCAAGGTGTTGGTGAAGTACCTGCCCATGCCGGACTCGGTGTAGGCCCGGCGGTAGTAGGCGAACGAAAGGTGCCTGGGCCAGGAGAGGTAGCCGTGCTGCGCGGTTTCCTCGTACGGCCGCAGGCTGGCGTAGACGGCGAGCAGCAGCGGCGCGAGGAACGCCAGTGAGACCGCCGTCAGGAAGATGTGCACGCCCCAACGTCCGCGCCGTGGCCGGGACTTCGGGCTGCGGGCCGGTGCCGGCATCCGGCGACGGGGCGCGGTGGACGCGGTGGTTCGGATGTCTGCCGTCATCGCTCGCGCGCACCTCGCAGCTCTTGGACCAGGAAGGTCACGATGAAGCCGAGGGACACGACGAGCAGGACGACCGCGATGGCCGAGCCGAAGCCGATGCGGCTGGCCTCGCCGATGATGTTGTCGGTGATGAGGACCGACAGCAGCTCCAGGCCGTTGCGGCCCTTGTTGACGGCGTAGACGATGTCGAAGGCGCGCAGGGCCTCGATGACGGTGATGACTCCGACGACGACGTTGACCGGGCGCAGGGTCGGGAAGACCACACGGAAGAAGGTCTGCCGCTCGTTGGCGCCGTCGATCGCCGCCGCCTCCTTGAGCTGCGGGTCGACGGACTTCAGCCCGGCCAGGTAGAGGATCATCACGTAGCCGACGTGCCGCCAGCTCGCCGCGAGCATCATCATCCAGAGGTTGAGGCGGGAGTCGCCGAGCCAGTCGACGGGGTCGTCGCGGTGGCCCAGGATCGTGTTGACCACACCCTGGTCGGTGCCGAGGATCAGCTGGGCGATGAAGCCGACGATGGCGAGCGAGAGCACCACCGGCAGATAGAGGACGGACTGGTAGAAGCGGCTGAAGCGGACACCCCGGTCGATGAGTACGGCCAGGAACAGGCCGAAGGGCGTGGCGATCAGGCCGAGGAACAGCAGCCACATGATGTTGTGGCGGACCGCCGGCCAGAACGGCGGGTAGTTGTCGGCGAGGTTCCTGTAGTTGTCGAGGCCGACCCAGTGGATGTCTCCGATGCCGTCCCAGGCGGTGAAGGACAGACCGATCGAGGCGAGCGTCGGGCCCCAGACGACGGCGATGTCGAGCAGGACCGGGATGCCGAGCAGCAGGCCGAGGACGGCGACGTCGCGGCGGGTGAACCGCCTCAGGCGCCGCCGTCGTCCGGCGCGTCGCGGGAAGGTGAGCGCCATGGAACAACTCCCCCGGTGATCAGCCGACGGGCTGCGAGAAGATGGTCTTCTTCTGCCGTTCGATGCTGTTGCACAGCCCGTCGACGTCCTTCGGATTGCCGATGAAGTCCTGGATCGACTGGATCATCACCGTCGATGCGAAGTCGGGCCGGGTGTCGCGGTCCAGGAACTGCGAGATCTGCCGGGCGCCGGAGACGAGTTGTGCGGATTTCTTCTGCAGGGCGCTGTACTTCGAGGTGTCGGCACCGGAGTTGACCGCCACGTTGTTGGGGTCGTGCGTGAGGTAGACGTCCTCGGCCTCGGGCTTGCCGAGCCATTTCAGCAGGTTCCTGGCGCCGGTGAGGTTCTTGGACTTCTTCGCGACGAGGAAGCCGTCGATGGGCGCCTCGACGGCGTCCTGGCCCCACTGCGGGTCGATCTCCGGGAAGGCGAAGAAGTCGATGTCGTCGCGCTGGCTCGCCGGGAACTGGGTGCCGGGGTGCGGCATGCCGAACACGGCCATGCCCGTCCTGCGCTGCTGCAGGCTCTGTCCGGCCTCCTCCCAGGTGCGGCCGAGGGCGCCCTTCTGGTAGTACGGCATGAGTTCGCGCCAGGTGTCGAAGACGTTCTTCACCTTGATGTCGGTCCACGACTCCTCGCCCGCCATCAGGGACTTGTGGAACTCGTATCCGTTCAGCCGCAGATTGATGTAGTCGAATGTGCCCATCGCGGGCCAGCCGTCCTTGTCGCAGAACGCGACCGGGTTGCCGTCCTTCTGCATCTGCTTGGCGAGCGCGATGAAGTCGTCCCATTTGGCGGGCTGTTGGTAGCCCTTCTGCCGGAAGAGGCTCTTACGGTGGAAGACCGCCCACGGATAGTAGTAGTACGGCACGAAGTACTGCTTGCCGTCGTGCGTGGACTGCGCCTTCAGGGCGTCCGAGAAACCCGAGAAGCTCTTCCAGACGTCACTGATCTCGGTCAACAGGCCTTTCTCCGCGAAGTACTGCATGCGGTAGCCGGCAAACCACATGAAGACGTCGTCGGGGGTGCCCTGAAGATAGCGGTTGATGTTCTCCTGGAAGTCGTTGTGGTCCTTGGTGTTGACCTTCACCTTCTTTCCGGTCTTCTTCTCGTACGCCTGGAACGCGGCCGCGTATGCCGTCTTCGGTACCGCGTCCGAGGCGTTGGAGCCGACCGTCACTTCCTTCTTGTCGCCGCCGGGTCCCGCACCGCACCCCGACAGCAGTGCGGGCAGCGTGACCGCACCCGCAGCAAGGGCTGAGCCGCGTAAGAGACTCCGCCGGGACATCCGATGACCTGCCCCAACCTTGGGCTGGACCAACGGATCGAACGAGGACTGTGCCATGTGCCCCTCCCAGGAGTGCCACCCAACACAACCGAACGCGTGAGTCGGATCACACCTCCGTCTGGCCATGCAGTCAAGGGGTCTGACGGGATATCGAACAACCGTTACCTACTCTCTTCCAACAGAGTCCGACAGGTCTTACCGTAAACGCGCAGAGATGACGCGGACATGACGTCATCCCACCTTTCCTGTGCCCGGAGGAACGTAACGATGCGTCACCTTCCCACCCGCACAACCCGTCGAAGAGTGGTCGGAGCGCTCACCGCAGGGCTGCTGGGCGCCACGGGTCTCGCCGCGCCCGCCGTGGCGGCAACCACCGCACCCGCCGCCCCCGCCCTGGCCGACGGCCTCGCCCTGACCCCGCCGATGGGCTTCAACAACTGGAACTCCACGCACTGCCGTGCCGAGTTCAACGAGTCCATGGTCAAGGGAATCGCGGACATCTTCGTCGAGAAAGGCCTCAAGAACGCCGGATACCAGTACGTCAACCTCGACGACTGCTGGGCTCTGCCGGCCCGGGACACCGACGGCAAACTCGTACCCGATCCGGCCCGCTTCCCGAACGGGATCAAGGCGGTCGCCGACTATGTTCACGCCAAGGGGCTCAAACTCGGCATCTACACCAGCGCGGGCACGAAGACGTGCAACAGCGCCGGATTCCCGGGCGCGCTCGGTCACGAGTACAGCGACGCCCGGCAGTTCGCGGACTGGGGCGTGGACTACGTCAAGTACGACAACTGCAATAACCAAGGTGTGGACGCCAAGGTGCGTTACACGACCATGCGCGACGCCATCGAGGCAACCGGTCGGCCGATCGTCTACAGCATCTGCGAATGGGGCCAGAACAAACCCTGGGAATGGGCGGCCGACGTGGGCCACTTGTGGCGTACGACGGGCGACATCAGCGACAACTGGGGTTCGATGCTGTCCATCCTGAAGAAGAACCTGCCACTCGCGCCGTACGCGGGCCCCGGGCACTGGAACGACCCCGACATGCTGGAGGTCGGCAACGGCGGCATGACGGACACCGAGTACCGCTCGCACTTCTCGATGTGGTCGATCATGGCCGCCCCGCTCCTCATCGGCTCCGATCTGCGCAACGCCTCCCGGGCGACCTTCGACATCCTCGACAACAAGGAGGTCGTCGCCGTCGACCAGGACCCCCTGGGCAAGCAGGGCACGGTCGTCTCCTCCCAGGGCGGGCGCTGGGTCGTCGCCAAGGAGATGAAGGACGGCAGCCGGGCGGTGGCCCTGTTCAACGAGTCCGGAACCGCCCAGCACATCAGCACCACCGCCGAGGCCGTGGGCCTGCCCGCCGCCGACGCCTACACCCTGCGCGACCTGTGGCAGCACAAGAGCTACAACACCGCCGGCGCCATCTCGGCAACCGTTCCGGCGCACGGCACGGTCCTCGTACGGGTCTTTGCCGACCCCAAGTGGGCGGCGCACCCGCCCGCCGTCGAACTCGGCCCGGACGGCAGCCCGTTGGTCGAGGCGGGCAAGGCGGCCGCGCTGACGTCGACCGTCACCGACCTGGGCCGTACGCCCGCCCGGCGCGTGTCCGTCTCGCTGACCGGGCCCCGGGGCTGGGCCGTCGAGGCGACCTCACGGACCACGGCCGCCTCGCTGCCGACGGGCCGTTCCCTGCGCACCCAGTGGTCGCTCACCGCCCCGGCGGGAACACCGACAGGGTCGTACGACGTGACCCTCAAGGTGAGCTACCGCTCGGCGAGCGGTGACCGCGTCGTCAGCTCGGTCCCGCTGACCGCTTCCGTCGTCGTGCCGCCGCCCTCGGGGACGTCGGGACTCGGCGATCTGCCGTGGCTGTCGGCCACGAACGGCTATGGGCCGGTCGAGCGCAACACCAGCAACGGGGAGAGCGCCGCGGGCGACGGCCGTCCCCTCACCATCGGCGGGGTGGTGTACGGCAAGGGACTCGGCGTCCACGCGGAGAGCGCCGTCGAGTACTACACCGGCAAGGCGTGCAGGACGGTCACCGCCGATGTCGGCGTCGACGACGAGAAGGGCGCGAACGGCACCGTCGCGTTCGAGATCTGGGCCGACGGCACCAAGGTGGCCTCGACCGGTGTGCTGACCAATGCGATGCCCGCCCAGCCGCTCACCGCCGATGTGACCGGCGCCCAGGTGGTCCGCCTGGTCGTCACCGACGGCGGCGACGGCATCGACTCGGACCATGCGGACTGGGCGAACGCGCAGTTGACCTGCTGAGTCCGCTCTGGAAGGCCCGTCGGCCCGATGTCACCGCTCTCTCAGACCGCGGCCGCGTCCGCCCGCTTGGCGAGCGCGGCCGCGGCCGCCCCGACCAGCCCGGCGTCCGTGCCCATCTGGGCCGGCGTGATCTCCAGGCGCTGCACGAAGGACAGGGTCGCGTAGTCGCCGAGGGCCTTGCGCAGCGGGGTGAACAGCACGTCGCCCGCCTTGCCCACGCCCCCGCCGATCACCGCGATGTCGATCTCGACGAGCGTGGCGGTGGCCGCGATGCCGGCGGCCAGTGCCTGGGCGGCGCGCTCGAAGGAGGCGAGGGCGACCGGATCCCCGGCGCGGGCGGCGGCGGCCACCGCGGCCGCTGAGGTGTCGCCGTCGGGGCCGGGCCGCCAGCCGTTCTCCAGGGCGCGGCGGGCGATGTTGGGGCCGCTCGCGATGCGTTCGACGCAGCCGCGCGAGCCGCACGGGCAGGGGTCGCCGTCGAGATCGACGCTGATGTGGCCGATATGGCCCGCGTTGCCGGTGGGGCCGGGGTGCAGTTGACCGTTCAGCACCAGGCCGCCGCCGACACCCGTGGAGACCACCATGCACAGCGCGTTGTCGTGGCCGCGGGCGGCGCCCTGCCAGTGCTCGGCCGCCGTGATCGCCACGCCGTCACCGATCAGCTCGACCGGCAGCCCCCCGACCGCGTCCTGGACCCGCCGCACGAGCGGGAAGTCGCGCCAGCCCGGCACGTTCACCGGGCTCACCGTACCCGCGGAGGCGTCCACCGGGCCCGCGCTGCCGATCCCGAGCGCCGTGGCGCGGCCCCACAGGGGCGCGGCGGTCAGCTCGCCGAGGACCTCCCGCACGGCACCCATCACGGTCTCGCCGTCCTGCTGCGCGGGCGTCGCACGCTGAGCGCGCACCACGATCTGGCCGTGGCCGTCCACCAGCGCCCCGGCGATCTTTGTACCGCCGATGTCGAGCGCTGCCACGAGGTCGGTGTGCATCAGTGTCGGATCTCCCCGAAAACCATCGGATCCCCGTTGGCCAGGGGAAGGTTCCCCCTTCAACTACGGAGATGGGCGGCCGACCTTGCGGTGGGGGCGCAGGCCGGAGATTGCGATGGACAGTCTCTCGCGCTTATGACAACGTTGTCCAGGCTCTATGCTCGACGCCACATCCTCATACAAACTCATGGTCTGACGCATCCCCGTGGACGAGACCCGTGGATGAGACCCGTGGACGAGACAGGACAGGACAGCGCATCGTGCCCGAGACCGCTCGCCGAACAGCCCCCCTCTCCGCAACGCGGTACGGCAACCGTCCCACCATGAAGGACGTTGCGGCGCGCGCCGGAGTCGGCCTGAAGACCGTCTCCCGCGTGGTCAACGGCGAGCCCGGCGTCACCCCCGAGACCGAGCGCCGCGTCCAGGAGGCCATCGACGCGCTCGGCTTCCGCCGCAACGACAGCGCGCGCGTGCTGCGCAAGGGTCGCACCGCCAGCATCGGCCTGGTCCTGGAGGACCTCGCCGACCCGTTCTACGGCCCCCTCAGCCGCGCGGTCGAGGAGGTGGCCCGCGCGCACGGCGCCCTGCTGATCAACGGCTCCAGCGCCGAGGACCCCGATCGCGAGCAGGAGCTGGCGCTGGCCCTGTGCGCGCGGCGGGTGGACGGCCTGGTGATCATTCCGGCCGGTGACGACCACCGCTATCTGGAGCCCGAGATCAGGGCGGGTGTCGCCACGGTGTTCGTCGACCGGCCCGCCGGGAAGATCGACGCCGATGTCGTCCTGTCCGACAACTACGGCGGCGCCCGCGACGGCGTCGCCCACCTCATCGCCCACGGCCACCGCCGGATCGGCTTCATCGGCGACATGCCCCGTATCCACACGGCCGCCGAGCGCCTGCGGGGCTATCGCGCCGCCATGGAGGACGCGGGCATCCCGGTCGAGGACTCCTGGATGTCCCTGGGCGTGACGGATCCGCAGCGGGTGCGCCGGGCCGCCGAGGAGATGCTCTCCGGGCCCGCCCCGGTCACCGCGGTGTTCGCGGGCAACAACCGCGTGACGGTCACCGTGGTCCGGGTCCTCGCCGAGCAGCCCCGCCGGGTCGCCCTGGTCGGCTTCGACGACTTCGAGCTCGCCGATCTGCTGCAGCCGGGCGTCACCGTCGTCGCCCAGGACGCGGCGGCCCTCGGGCGCACCGCCGCCGACCGCCTCTTCCGCCAGCTCGACGGCGCTCTGCTCACCCCGGAGCGCATCGAGCTGCCGACCCGGCTGATCACCCGTGGTTCGGGCGAGCTGCCGCCGGCGGACTGAGCCGCCCATGGACGGTCGAGCGGACCACAGCCTCGAAGCCCTGGGCCTCGCGGCGGCCCCGCGTGACCACCCGCTGCTCTACCCGGGAGCCTGGCCCACGCGGTCCGGGCTCCTCGACGGCGGCCGTTTCCTGCCCCTCGACCGCCTGGTGCACGAGGACCGCGTCCCCGTGCTGGCGGTCGGCTCCAACGCCTGCCCGGGCCAACTGCGCCACAAGATGGACGAGTCCGGGATCACCTCCCCCATCCCGATGGTGCGCGCGCGGGTCACCGGCATCGACGTGGGCGTCTCCGCACACGTCAGCCGCCTGGGCTATGTGTCCGCTTCACCGGTCGAGGCGCCCGGCACCGTACGGGACTTGTTCGTGACCTGGCTGGACGCCGGGCAGCTCGCACTGATCGACGCGAGCGAGGGCGTACCGCTGCGGTTCGGCAACTTCCGGCGTGCCTGGCTGCAGGAGCCGGAGGTGGGGATCGAGTTGGAGGACGGGACGCGGCTGCCCGGTGCGTACGTCTACGTCAACCGGCGCGGGGTCCTGCGCAACGGTTCGGCGGCACCGCGCGGGCCGATCGCTCAGCGGGCGCTGCTCACCGAACTCCTCGTCGGTTCGGCCCGGTTGAGGGAGCTGTTCGGTGTCACACCCGAGGAGTTCTGCAGGCGGGCGCGTGCCGACGCGGAGCTGTGCGAGCGGGGCACCCGGGTGTTCGCCGAGGAGAAGCTGGTGACGGAGTCGGGGCTGGAACGGTACGTGGCGGAGGGGTGAGCGTGAGGGGCGTCAGCAGACCGGGAGCCCGGGGATCGGCTGGTCGTTGTCGCCGCCCTTGACGTAGACGTCGCTGACGTAGACGTTCGTGTTGCCGCTGTCGTCGTCCGTCTTCGCCCACCAGACGTTGGTCCACTGGCCGTAGGTCTCGCGCCGGCCCAGGTTCTGCTGGCAGTAGAAGTAGTTGGTGCCCGCGCCGAGGACGCCGACCTCGGTGCCGGAGGCCGTGTAGGACTTGGCGGTGCGCCAGACCGTGCAGTTGTACTTGCCGCCGCCTATGGAGGTGCAGGCCGGTGCCGGGGTGGTCGCGCCCCCTCCGCCCGTCGTACCGCCGCTGCCGCCGCCGGTGGTGGTGCCGCCTGAGGTCGTACCGCCCACGGTACCGCCCCCGGTGGTGCCGCCGCCCGGGGACTTGGCCGAGGACGAGGCCCGGTTCGTCGGCGTGGCCCCGCCCTTCTGACCGGCGGTCTTCGTCGGCGCCGGGGTCTTCTTGTCGCCCTGCTCCGTCGGCTTGGGGCCGTCCGAGTGGCCTGCGTCGGTGCGGTCGGTGACGGACGCGGAACCCTGGGCGTCCGAACGGGACGCGGAGGTGCGCGTGTTCGCTTCCGTGTTCCGGGCGTTCAGCAGGGCGACGGTGCCGCCGGCCGCCGCGAGGACGACGGTGACGGCCGCGGCGGCGAGCAGGGCGCGGCCCTTGCGGCGCGGGGAGGTCGAGGGCGGTATGGGCCCGGTGGGGACCGTCGCCAGGTCCGGTGCCGGGTTGTACGTCGCGGGCGGGCCGAAGCCCGGCGTCGCGTGTGCGTGTGCGGCGAACGGCGCGGGACTGGAGCCGGGCGCCGACTGGTCGTGCCGTGCGGCCGGGTCGGAGCCGGGCGGCACCGGCCCTCGCTGCTCGGTGGGAGCGGGACCCTGCGCCGCTCCCGGCATGAGGAACCCTGGGGGCAGCGACGGGACGTCGGGCTGCGTCTGCGCCCTCGGCGCCGCGTGATCGCGCAGGGTCGTCGTCGGCGTGTCCGTGCCGCCCGCGTCCGCCACCGCCTGCAGCAGAGCGCGCCCCTGCTCGGCCTCCGGGCGGGTCTCGGGCCTCTTGTCCAGCAGTTGCCGGAGCACGGGCGTGAGCGGCCCGGCATGCTCCGGCTCCGGCAGGGGCTCGGTGACGATCGCGGTGAGCGTGGAGTACGTCGAGGTGCGTCGGAAGGGCGAGGCCCCCTCGACGGCCGCGTACAGCGTGGCTCCCAGGGCCCAGACGTCGGAGGCCGGGCTCGCCTCGGCGCCCTGGGCCCGCTCGGGCGCCAGGTAGTCCAGGGAGCCGACGAGCGCTCCGCTGCGCGTCAGGTGAGCGGTCGCACCGTCGCCCGGGTCCTCCATGGCCGCGATGCCGAAGTCCGTCAGGACGACGCGGCCGGACCCCTCGAGCAGGATGTTGCCGGGCTTCACGTCACGGTGCAGGACGCCGGCCCGGTGGGCGGCCGCCAGCGCGTCCATCACCTTGGCGCCGATACCGGCGGCCTCGACCGGGTCGAGGGAGCCCCGCTCGCGCAACACCTGTTCCAGGGACGGCCCGTCGACCAGCTCCATGACGATGAGCGGACGGCCGTCGACCTCGGTCACGTCGTGCACGGCGACGACTCCGGGGTGGCGCACCCGGGCCGCCGCGCGCGCCTCGCGCTGCATCCGCAGCCGCAGATCGGCGAGTTCGGGCCCGTCGGCGTCGGTGTAGGTGCGCAGTTCCTTGACGGCGACCTCACGGCCCAGCACCTCGTCGACGGCTCTCCAGACGACGCTCATGCCTCCGCGGCCGAGCTGCGCCACGACGCGATAGCGCCCTGCCAGCAGCCGCCCCGTCCCGTCAGCCTGGCCGTTCCCGCCTGAGGACTCCCCCGAAGACACCGCCCGCCCCGTTCCTGTGACATGCCAATGCGTGCCGTACAGACTACGGGGCGGGGGTGACAACGCCAGCCGGTGGTGACTGCTGTGACGGGTCCGCTACTTGGCGGACGCGGTCAGGTCGCCGCGCCGGGGTGCCGCGAAGCCTTCGAGATCGGCCCGGGTCAGACCGGTCAGCCGGGCGACCTCGGCGATGTCCAGCGCGCCGCAGTCCAGACCGCGCAGCAGATAGCCGCTGAGGGCCTTGGCGGTGGCGGGCTCGTCCATGACGTCGCCGCCGGCCCGGTTGGCGTACCGCGCGAGGCGGGCGGCGGCCTGCTCGAAGCCCTCGCGGTAGAAGGCGAAGACGGCCGCGTACCGGGTGGGGATGTGGCCGGGGTGCATGTCCCAGCCCTGGTAGTAGGCGCGGGCGAGGGCCCGGCGGGTGAGGCCGTAGTGGAGCCGCCAGGCGTCGTGGACCTTCTCCGTCGGGCCGATCGGCAGGACGTTGGTGGAGCCGTCCGAGACGCGTACGCCCGTGCCGGCCGCCGCGACCTGCATGATCGCCTTGGCGTGGTCGGCGGCCGGGTGGTCGCTGGCCTGGTAGGCGGCGGAGACGCCGAGGCAGGCGCTGTAGTCGAAGGTGCCGTAGTGCAGTCCGGTGGCGCGACCCTCGGCGGCCTGGATCATGCGGGCGACCGTGGCGGTGCCGTCGGTGGCGAGGATGGACTGGCTGGTCTCGATCTGGATCTCGAATCCGATCCGGCCGGGTTCGAGCCCGCGCGCCTTCTCGAAGGCCTCCAGGAGCCGCACCATGGCGGTCACCTGCTCGGCGTACGTCACCTTGGGCAGCGTCAGCACCAGCCCGTCGGGCAGCCCGCCGGCCTCCATCAGACCGCTGAGGAAGATGTCGAGGGTGCGGATGCCCCGGTCGCGTACCGGCGCCTCCATGCACTTCATGCGGATGCCCATGTACGGGGCCGCCGTCCCCTTCGCGTACGCCTCCGCGATCAGACGGGCCGCCCGGGCGGCCGCCTCGTCCTCCTCGGCGTCCGGGCGGGGGCCGTAGCCGTCCTCGAAGTCGACGCGCAGGTCCTCGATGGGCTCACGCTCCAGCTTGGCGCGCACACGCGCGTGGACGGGCTCGGCGAGCTCGTCGGACAGGCCGAGGACGGCCGCGAAGGAGGCGGCGTCCGGGGCGTGTTCGTCGAGGGCCGCAAGGGCCCGGTCTCCCCAGGAGCGGATGGTGTCGGCGTCGAAGACGTCACCCGGGACATAGACGGTGTGGACGGGCTGGCGGGTGCCAGGGTCCCCCGGGTAGCGGCGCTCCAGTTCGGCGTCGACCGGGGCGAGGGAGGCGCTGATCTCCTCGCTGATCGCGCCCGCGAGGCTCGTCGCCACCTTCTCCTGCTGGCCCTGACCCATCCCATACCCTCCTGTTTTCCACTGTACGGAATCAACAATCCGTAGAATGAAGTTATCTGGGCACCTTCCGGTGGTCAACACCATGTCCACGGGGGAGCAACGCCGTGATCTCGGCATGTTCACGTCCATCTCACACGCGGGTATGACACTTCCCTGCGCACGACTCGCCCTCGCACGACTCGTCCGGCCGCCGCCACCGAAGGAGCCTCCGTGCCGAACCACCGCCGAGTCACCCGCCGTCTGGGCCTCAAGGCGACCTTGGCCGCGGCGGTCACCGTGCCGCTCGCCGGCGCCGCGATCTCCGCCTCGTCCGCCTCGTCCGCCTCGCCCGCGCCGTCCCCCTCGACACAGGCGCGCCGGGCGCCCCGGCTCGAGGTCATGACCTTCAACCTGCGTTTCGCGAGCACGAAGGAACCCAACAGCTGGAGGGACCGCAGACCGGTGATGGGTGAGCTGCTGCGTCGCGCGCACCCCCACGTCATCGGCACCCAGGAGGGCCTCTACCAGCAGCTGCGCGACATCGACTCCGACCTCGGCCCGTCCTACGACTGGATCGGCACCGGCCGCGAGGGCGGCAGCCGCGACGAGTCCACGGCGATCTTCTACGACAACCGGCGCCTGGCCCCCGTCGAGCACTACACGTTCTGGCTCTCCGACACCCCGGAGGTCATCCGCTCGAACACCTGGGGCGCCGCCTTCCCGCGCATCGTCACCTGGGTCCGCTTCCGCGATCTCGCCGACGGCGGACGGCAGTTCTATGTCCTCAACACCCACTTCGACCACGCGAGCCAATACGCGCGCGAGCGCAGCGCCTCGCTGATGGTGCAGCGGATCGCCCGGCTCGACCGTTCGCTCCCGGCCGTGGTGACCGGCGACTTCAACGCCGCCGCGCACCGGAACCCGGTCTACGGCACGCTGGTGGGCTCGGGACTCCTCGACACCTGGGACGCGGCGGCGCACCGCAGTGCCCCGTACGGGACCTTCCACGGCTACAAGGGGCTCACCCCGAACGGCGACCGCATCGACTGGATCCTCACCACACCACGGGTGAGGACACACCGTGCGTCGGTGGACACCTTCTCCCTCGACGGCCAGTTCCCGAGCGACCATCTGCCCGTACAGGCCTCGCTCAGTCTGGAATGAGCCGAGGCCCCCGCGACTGTTCGTGCAGTCGCGGGGGCCTCGGCCGGCCTTCGGGTGATCAGCCCTTGCGGGCGTTGATCTCCTCGGTGAGCTGGGGGACGACGTCGAAGAGGTCGCCGACCACGCCGTAGTCGACCAGGTCGAAGATCGGGGCCTCGGGGTCCTTGTTGACCGCCACGATCGTCTTCGAGGTCTGCATGCCGGCCCGGTGCTGGATGGCGCCGGAGATGCCGTTGGCGATGTACAGCTGCGGCGAGACCGACTTGCCGGTCTGGCCGACCTGGTTGGTGTGCGGGTACCAGCCGGCGTCCACCGCGGCACGGGAGGCGCCGACGGCCGCGCCGAGGGAGTCGGCGAGGGCCTCGATGAGCGGGAAGTTCTCGGCGCCGTTGACGCCGCGGCCGCCGGAGACCACGATCGCGGCCTCGGTCAGCTCCGGACGCCCGGTCGACTCCCGCGGCGTACGGCCGGTGACCTTCGTGCCGGTCGCCTTCTCCGAGAACGACACCGTCAGGGCCTCGACGCTGCCTGCGGCCGGCGCGGCCTCCACGGCGGCGGAGTTCGGCTTGACGGTGATGACCGGCGTGCCCTTGCTGATACGGGACTTGGTGGTGAAGGACGCGGCGAACACCGACTGGGTGGCCACCGGGCCCTCGTCGCCGGCCTCCAGGTCGACGGCGTCGGTGATGATGCCGGAGCCGATGCGCAGCGCCAGACGGGCGGCGATCTCCTTGCCCTCGGCGGAGGACGGCACCAGCACCGCGGCCGGGGAGACGGCCTCGACGGCGGCCTGCAGGGCGTCCACCTTGGGGACGACCAGGTAGTCGGCATACTCGGACGCCTCGTGGGTCAGGACGCGGGTCGCGCCGTGCTCGGCCAGCGCGGCGGCGGTGTCACCGGCGCCGTTGCCCAGCGCGACGGCAACCGGCTCACCGATGCGGCGGGCCAGCGTCAGCAGCTCCAGGGTGGGCTTGCGGACGGCACCGTCCACGTGGTCGACGTAGACGAGAACTTCAGCCATGGGATTGCTCTCCTGCGATGTGCGAAGTCTGAGGGGCGGTGAGGGAGTTGAGCCGTGAAGGGACTACAGGTCCCTTAGATGAACTTCTGGCTCGCGAGGAACTCGGCGAGCTGCTTGCCGCCCTCGCCCTCGTCCTTGACGATCGTGCCCGCGGTACGGGCCGGACGCTCGGCCGCCGACTCGACCTTCGTCCACGCACCCGCCAGACCGACCTCCTCCGCGTCGATCTCCAGGTCGGACAGGTCCCACGACTCGACCGGCTTCTTCTTGGCCGCCATGATCCCCTTGAAGGACGGGTAGCGCGCCTCACCCGACTGGTCGGTCACCGACACCACCGCCGGAAGCTGCGCCTCCAGCTGCTCGGACGCGGCATCCCCGTCGCGGCGGCCCTTGACCGTGCCGTCCTCCACCGACACCTCGGACAGCAGCGTCACCTGCGGCACGCCCAGACGCTCCGCGAGCAGCGCCGGAACGACGCCCATGGTGCCGTCGGTGGAGGCCATGCCCGAGACCACCAGGTCGTAGCCGGCCTTCTCGATCGCCTTGGCCAGCACCAGCGAGGTGCCGATCGCGTCCGTGCCGTGCAGGTCGTCGTCCTCGACGTGGATGGCCTTGTCGGCGCCCATGGACAGCGCCTTGCGCAGCGCGTCCTTGGCGTCCTCCGGACCCACCGTCAAAACGGTGATCTCCACGTCGTCGTCGGAGTTCTCGGAGATCTGCAGCGCCTGCTCGACCGCGTACTCGTCCAGCTCGGAGAGCAGACCGTCCACGTCGTCCCGGTCGACGGTCAGGTCATCGGCGAAGTGCCGGTCGCCAGTGGCGTCGGGCACGTACTTCACAGTGACAACGATCCTCAAGCTCACGCCGGCTCTCCTACTGCAATCGTCATTTCGGTGCTGCCTACTTTCAGGCAGCATAGGCGCCTCAAGCGGCCGATCCCGATCGGGGCGACCCACGCTCCGAGCGAAACATTACTCGTCAGTACACCCAGTTCGTTCCCGCTAAGCAAGCGCTTTGAACTGTGACCTTTGCAACGCAGCGTAATCGGAACTCGACCGCTTCGCAGGCGGAGCCGCCCGGTAGTCAGTCGCGCAGGCCGTTGAAATGACCCTGGTGGTAGAGGAGCGGGCGGCCGGGGCCCGTGGGGTCGCCGAGCACGACCTCGGCCAGCACGATGCGGTGGTCCCCGGCGGGGACGCGGCCGACGATCCGGCACACCAGCCAGGCGAGGACGTCGTCCAGGACGGGAACGCCTTCGGGGCCCGTACGCCAGGCGGTGGGCGCGCCGAAGCGGTCGGCGCCGCTCTTGGCGAAGGTGGCCGCAAGCTCCTGCTGATGCTCGCCGAGTATGTGGACGCCGATGTGGTCGGTCACCGATATCGCCGGCCAGCTGGAGGCCCCGGTGCTGATACCGAAGGACAGCAGCGGGGGTTCGGCGGAGACGGAGGTGAGCGAGGTGGCGGTGAAGCCGACCGGGCCGGTGTCGCCTCGTGCGGTGATCACGGCGACTCCTGCCGCGTGCCGCCGGAAGACGGAGCGCAGCAGGTCGGGAGAGGCGAGCTGAGGGGTACGGGTGCCGAGGTCGGGCGTGGCCGTCATGGAATTGTCCTTCTATGCGGAGGGGCGGGCGTCGTGGCTGCTCAACAGCTCGGACAGCGCGCGCTCGCAGTGCGGGCGAGGTCGACGTGGACCCGCCCGTAGAGAAGGAGTTCCGTAGGCATACGGTCAGGCTGACGATAGGTGGTGCGCGCAGTCAAGTACGTTCCGGCATATGGGAGATGCCTCACCGTCCGCAGCACAGCCGTCAAACCGCCTCCCCCAGTGCGGCGATGACGTCGGCCTTGCGCGGCTGACCGGTGGCACGCCGTACGATCCGGCCGTCGGCGTCAAGGACCAGCACGGTCGGGGTCTTGAGGATGTCCAGTTCGCGCACCAGGTCCAGATGGTCCTCGGCGTCGATCTCGACATGGGTCACGCCCGGGACCATCCCGGCCACCTCGCCGAGGACGCGGCGGGTGGCCCGGCAGGGCGCACAGAAGGCACTGGAGAACTGCACGAGCGTGGCGCGCTCACCGAGTTCCGCGCCCAACTCGGCCGCCGCGAGCCGCTTCCCGCCGTCGCGCCCACGCACGCGTACCCTCCCGTTCCGCTGCCGATGAATCACTCCGTAGGCGCTCGCCGCCACGAGCACCATCGCGCACACCACAAGTCCGGTCATCACCTGCACAAGCATTCACGAGACTGCAAAGATTCCCGACTCCCCGGATCTTTTCCCATACGGAATGCTTGCTTCATGGACATTGATGTGAGGGGACCCCGCTTCGGGGCGGCCGTGACGACCGTCGTCCTGGCGGTGGTGCTGATCACCGGGAGCGCCTGGCTGCTCGCCTGGCAGACGCTGGCGTTCGCGCTGGGCGCGGCGGGCGGGGTCGGCCGTTCGCCGTACGGCTGGCTGTTCCGCAGGGTGGTGCGTCCCAGGCTCGGGCCGCCGACCGAGTTCGAGTCGCCGGAGCCGCCGCGGTTCGCGCAGGCGGTGGGTCTGGTCTTCGCCGGCGTGGGGCTGGTCGGTTTCGGACTCGGCCCGACCTGGCTGGGGCTCGCGGCGACCGCCGCCGCGCTCGCCGCCGCGTTCCTCAATGCGGCGTTCGGGTACTGCCTGGGCTGCGAGATGTACCTGCTCGTACGGCGGGTGACGGTCCGTACGGAGTAAAGGCGGCTTAAAAAACCGAGGTGGATCAGTTGTGGGACGTGACGAGGATCTCGCCGTTCTGCGGCGCCAGGACTGGCCCCCCGTGCGTTCTTGGGGCACGATCTGCGCAATGCCGTAAACCTACGGCTGCGTAACTTCCCGCCGGGAGCACCCATCCAGGCAGAGAGAAGGGTCCACCCCGTCCATGGCTGAGCTTGTCTACCGTCCCGTCGTCGGTCTCGCCCAAACGTTGTTCAAGGTCTGGGACCTCAAGATCGACCTCAAGGGATCGGAGAACATTCCGCGCTCGGGCGGCGCCGTGCTGGTGAGCAATCACATCAGCTACCTGGACTTCATCTTCGACGGTCTCGCCGCCCTCCCGCAGAAGCGTCTGGTGCGCTTCATGGCGAAGGAGTCGGTGTTCCGGCACCGGATCTCCGGCCCGCTGATGCGCGGTATGAGGCACATCCCGGTGGACCGCAAGCAGGGCGAGACGGCGTACCAGCATGCGCTGCAGTCGCTGCGGTCCGGCGAGATCGTCGGCGTCTTCCCGGAGGCGACGATCTCGCAGTCCTTCACCCTGAAGAGCTTCAAGTCGGGTGCCGCGCGCATGGCCCAGGAGGCCGGCGTGCCGCTCATTCCGATGGCGCTCTGGGGCACCCAGCGGCTGTGGACCAAGGGCCACCCGCGCAACTTCAAGCGCAGCCACACGCCGATCACCATTCGCGTGGGCGAGCCGGTGGAGGCCCCCCAGGACCAGTACGCGGGCGCCATCACCCGGCGGCTGCGCGAGCGCGTCCAGGAGCTGCTGGAGGCGGCGCAGCGCGCCTATCCCGTACGGCCCAAGGGTCCGGACGACACCTGGTGGATGCCCGCCCACCTCGGGGGCACGGCGCCGACCCCTGAAGAGGTGAAGGCGGCCGAGGCCCGCTGAATCGTCACGCCGGGGCGTGGACGGTGATCCGTGCCCCGGGGCTGAACCTCTCCAGCAGTTGGGGTCCTCGGTGAGGCGGTGCCCGTTTCGCCGGCGCCTCGGCCGAGTTGCGGGTGCGTGAGGGGCTTGGAGCCGAATTCCGTGCAGGTGTCGCACCAGGCGACCATGTGCGGGTCCTCGTGCGCCCGTCCAGGCGTGCGGCCGCCTCGTCCAGCAGTTCCGAACTCTCTTCGATGCTGGGCCGGTTGACCTGGCCGTGCGCCTCGATGGCGACATGCGTGAACCCGGGGTCAGAGTGCGGTGGGGAGCAGTTTCCAGAGACGGGGCCGGTCGGCGGCGGCCTTGAGGGCTTCGATGACCACGGGATGCGGTTCGGCGTACAGGTCCGGATAGTCCACCTCCTGGGACTCCGGATCGGGGATCCAGGCCAGCCGCTCGCCTTCGAGGGAGAACTGGGCATCGACGCCGGGCTTGTTGCCGCGGGGGTCCTGCCGGTGCCAGGCGCCGTTGAAGCGGACGGCGATCAGCCCGTGCACGGCATGGCCGTCGCCGTCGTCGTGGGCCAGTCTCTGGTAGCAGAGCGCCGTGGGGATGTCCTCGGCCCGCAGCAGGGCCGCGAGGGCGTGGGCTTTGGCGTGGCAGATGCCGGTGCCCTGCCGCAGTACGTCGGAGGCCCGCCAGGTGACGCGCAGGTCGCCCGAGTCCTGGGAGTGCGGGATGGTGTCACGCACGAACTCGAAGGCGGCCCGCGCATAGGCATACGAGTCCGATACGTCCCGGGCGAGCCGGGCGGCCGCCTCCCGTACCACTGGATGGTCATGGTCTACGACCTCGTCAGCAGCCAAGTAGGCGGACAGGTCAGGGGTGTTCTGGATCAGCTCCATGCCTGAAGAGCATAGGAATGCGATCATCGCCAGTCAATCAATTTGCAGAGCTCTGCATACTCATGCATCGATCAGCTCTCGTCGCACATCCTGTTCAGCTCCTTCGCGATCCGATCGACTCGTGACTCGCCCTCGCTGCGCAGCCCGTACACACCCGTGAGGCTCACGACACTGCCGTCGAGGAGGATGGCCACCGGAAGCTCCCACAGGGCGCCCCTCGTCGACCAGTCGATCCTGCTCTCGACCACCACCATGTCGTCCCACGCCACGAACCGGGTCCGCCACAGACCACGGCTGCGGATGCCCTCCGGGGACACCCGCAGCCGGCTGGAGAGGGCACGCCAGGCCAGCCATGTCATCGCCACCGCCGGGGCGGGGAAAAGAAAGGGCTGCACCGGCTCCGGGGCCTCGGTGACGAGGCTGAGGACCACTGCGCCGAGCATCAGGATCCCGACGCAGCTCAGCCCGTTCGTCCACGGGTTGCGGATGGTCCTGTCCATGCCTCATGGCATACCGCCGGAATTCCCGGGACGACACCGCCGCCGCGGAGGCTTGACGCAGACCTAACGCGCCATCTCCTCCTTGAGCGCCGCCACGAACGTGTCCACGTCCTCCTCGGTGGTGTCGAAGGCGCACATCCAGCGCACCACGCCCGCGGCCTCGTCCCAGAAGTAGAAGCGGAACCGCTTCTGCAGCCGCTCGCTCACGTCGTGCGGGAGCTTGGCGAACACCCCGTTGGCCTGGACCGGGTAGAGGATCTCCACGCCGTGCACGGCGCGCACGCCCTCGGCCAGGCGCTGGGCCATCTCGTTGGAGTGGCGGGCGTTGCGCAGCCACAGGTCCTTGGCGAGCAGGGCCTCCAACTGCACCGAGACGAAGCGCATCTTGGAGGCGAGCTGCATGGACAGCTTGCGCAGGTGCTTCATGTGGCGGACGGCGTCCTGGTTGATGACGACGACCGCCTCGCCGAACAGCGCGCCGTTCTTCGTCCCGCCGAGCGAGAGGATGTCGACGCCGACCGCGTTGGTGAACGTCCGCATCGGGACGTCCAGGGACGCGGCCGCGTTGGCTATCCGGGAGCCGTCCAGGTGCACCTTCATGCCGTGCGCGTGGGCGTGCTCGCAGATCGCGCGGATCTCGTCCGGCGTGTAGAGCGTGCCGAGTTCCGTGCTCTGGGTGATCGAGACGACCTGCGGCATCGCGCGGTGCTCGTCGTCCCAGCCGTACGCCTGCCGGTCGATCAGTTCGGGGGTGAGCTTGCCGTCCGGCGTCGGGACCGTCAGCAGCTTGAGGCCGCCCATGCGCTCCGGTGCGCCGCCCTCGTCGACGTTGATGTGCGCGCTCTCGGCGCAGATCACCGCGCCCCAGCGGTCGGTGACCGCCTGGAGCGCGACGACGTTGGCGCCGGTGCCGTTGAAGACCGGGAAGGCCTCGGCCGTGGCCCCGAAGTGGCTGCGGATGATGCCCTGCAGGTTGTCGGTGTAGTCGTCCTCGCCGTACGCGACCTGGTGCCCGCCGTTGGCCAGGGCCAGGGCGGCGAGCACCTCCGGGTGGGCCCCGGCGTAGTTGTCGCTGGCGAAGCCGCGGACCTGCGGGTCGTGATGGCGACGCGCGTCGGTCCTCGGGGGGTTCACGGCTTCTCGGTCAGCCACAGACGCTTTCCGTTCACTTCGGCGGCGGGCTTGTTCCAGACGTCGGCGATGGCCTCGGCCAGCTCCTTGACGTCCGTGAAGCCCGCGAACTTCGCATTGGGTCGCTCGGCGCGCATCGCGTCGTGCACCAACGCCTTGACCACCAGGATCGCAGCCGCCGACGTCGGCCCCTCGGCGCCCCCCGCCTTGCGGAAGAAGTCGGCCATGGCGAGGGTCCACGCCTCGGCGGCCGCCTTGGCGGCGGCGTACGCGGCGTTGCCCGCGGTGGGCTTCGTCGCGCCGGCCGCGCTGATCAGGACGTAGCGGCCGCGCTCGCTGCGCTGCAGCGCCTCGGAGAAGGCGAGCGAGGTGTGCTGCACGGTGCGGATGAGCAGCAGCTCCAGGAAGTCCCAGTCGTCGAGGCTGGTCTTGATGAAGGTCTCGCTGCCGCGCCAGCCGCCCACGAGGTGGACCAGGCCGTCGACACGGCCGAACTCCTTCTCGATGTGCATGGCCCACTCACGGGTGGACTCCAGGTCCAGCAGGTCGACGGGCTCGCCGGTCACGGTGGCGCCGCCGGACGCGTAACGCGCCGCGTCCACGGCCTCCGCGAGCCGCTCGGGATCGTTGTCCGCGGCGACGACGGTCGCGCCCGCCTCCGCGAGCCGGATCAGTGCCGCGCGCCCGGCGGGTCCGCCCGCTCCGGCCACCGCGATCACCGCACCGCTGAGAGCTCCGTTCCCCGCCATGGTCTTCGCCTCCTGAGCAGTGGTTCTGGTGTTGCGGTCGCTCATGCGGCGACCCGCTCGGGGCTCTCCGCCGTGATGCCCTTGGTGGAGGCGATCACGTTCTTCAGCTTCTTGGAGAGGGCCTCATAGAACATGCTCAGGGGAAACTCGTCCGGAAGCACGTCATCGACGAGTTTCCGCGGCGGGCGGCTCAGGTCGAGGGCGTCGGGGCCCTTGGCCCAGCGGGAGCCGGGGTGCGGGGCGAGGTACTGCGACACCAGGTCGTAGGCGGCGAACCAGTGGACCAGCTTCGGACGGTCGATGCCGGCCCGGTAGAGGTCCTCGATCTCGCCGCACAGCTGGTTGGTGACCTGCGGGGCGCGCTGCCAGTCGATGTGCAGCTTGTTGTCGGTCCAGCGGATCACGTCGTGCTTGTGCAGATAGGCGAAGAGGAGCTGGCCGCCGAGGCCGTCGTAGTTGCGCACGCGCTCGCCGGTGACCGGGAAGCGGAACATGCGGTCGAACAGCACCGCGTACTGCACGTCACGGGCCTGCGGGATGCCGTCGGCCTGCAGCTTCACAGCCTCCTTGAAGGCGGTGAGGTCGCAGCGCAGCTCTTCGAGGCCGTACATCCAGAACGGCTGGCGCTGCTTGATCATGAACGGGTCGAAGGGCAGGTCCCCGCGACTGTGGGTGCGGTCGTGGACCATGTCCCACAGCACGAAGGCCTCCTCGCAGCGCTTCTGGTCGTGGACCATCGCGGCGATGTCCTCGGGCAGGTCGAGGCCCAGGATGTCGACGGCGGCGTCGGTCACACGGCGGAAGCGTGCGGCCTCGCGGTCACAGAAGATGCCACCCCAGGAGAAACGTTCCGGCGCTTCGCGCACGGCTATGGTCTCCGGGAAGAGCACGGCGGAGTTGGTGTCGTAGCCGGCCGTGAAGTCCTCGAACTTGATGCCGCAGAACAGCGGGTTGTCGTAGCGGGTGCGCTCCAGCTCGGCCAGCCAGTCGGGCCAGACCATGCGCAGCACGACCGCCTCCAGGTTGCGGTCCGGGTTGCCGTTCTGCGTGTACATCGGGAAGACGACCAGGTGCTGCAGGCCGTCCGCACGGTTCGCGGCGGGCTGGAAGGCCAGCAGAGAGTCCAGGAAGTCGGGCACCTCGAAGCCGCCCTCGGCCCACCGGAGCAGGTCCTTGGCCAGGGCCTCGTGGTAGTCGGCGTCGTGCGGGAGCAGCGGGGAGAGTTCCTCGACGGCCGCCACGACACGCCGTACGGCCGCCTCGGCGTCCGCGCGCTCGGGTGCACCCTCGGCCTCGAGGTCGATCGACCCGTCCTTGGACTGCCATGGCCGGATCTGCTCCACGGCATTCTTGAGCACGGCCCAGGCCGGGTGCTCAACCACCCTGGTCACCGGAGAAACCTGCTCCTCCGCAGCCGCCTGCACAAGAATTTCCGTCATGTCCCATCCTCCACGGGAGAAGCTTGCGTATGGAGACCGTATACATACGGACTTCCTCTCAGCAAGAGGAGCCTCGGGAGATTATCCTGCGCTTCTCCTTGGTCACCGAACTTTTTCCTGTCAGAAACCCGTCCGGCAGACATTTGGGTATCGCGCAGCTACCCGGTGACGGAGCGTCGAAACCGGCCACCGGTCAACGCCGGAAGGACTCGCCCACGCCCGGGTGATCCCCGACGGGTACAGGCCAGGCACGGGCCCGACGGCACGCCGATACCCCGTGTACGCGCGGGTTCATCGCCGGGCCGGGCCATTAGGCTGCGGCTCTGCCCGCGCGGCCGTCCGCTCCGGTCCGCGCGCGGAGCCGAGCCGCCGTCGACGGAAGCGAGTTGAACCTTGAACTTCCTTACCATCGGTCATCGCGGAGTCATGGGTACCGAGCCCGAGAACACCCTCCGTTCCTTCGTCGCCGCCCAGCACGCGGGGCTCGACGTGATCGAACTCGATCTGCACCTGAGCAAGGACGGCGCCCTCGTCGTCATGCACGACACCGACGTGGACCGCACGACCGACGGCACCGGCCCGATCGCTGAGAAGACCCTTGCCGAGCTGCGCGCCCTGGACGCGGGTCGCGGCGAGCGCGTCCCGGTCTTCGAGGAGGTCCTCGAAGCCGTGCGGGCACCTCTGCAGGCCGAGATCAAGGACATCGCGGCGGCACGCGCGCTGGCCGAGCTCATGCTCAAACGGGACCTGGTCTCCCGGGTCGAGGTGTCCTCGTTCCACGACGAGGCCATCGCCGAGGTCACCCGTCTGGTGCCGGGCGTACGGACCGCGCTGATCGGCAGCCGCTACGGCACCGACATCGTGGAGCGCGCCGTGGAGGCCGGTGCCGCGACCGTCTGCCTCAACATCCGCCGCCTCACCCTGGAGATCGTGGAGCAGGCCCGCAAGGCGGACCTGCGGATCATCGGCTGGGTGGTGAACACCCAGGACCATCTGCGACTCGTCCGGGCGCTGCAGCTGGACGGCGCGACCACCGACTACCCGGAGATCAAGCGCACCGGCCGCTTCACGGCCTGAGCCTCGGACCAGCTCCCCATCAGACCAGCTCCTTGACCAGCAGCTCGAACTGAAGGTCGTCACGGAGCGGGATGCCGAAGCGCTCGTCGCCGTACGGGAACGGGGTCATCTTTCCCGTACGGCGGTAGCCGCGGCGCTCGTACCAGGCGATGAGGTCGTCTCGCACGGAGATCACGGTCATGTGCATCTCGCGCACGCCCCAGCTCTCGCGCGCCGTACGCTCCGCCTCCGTGATGATCACCTTGCCGAGGCCCGCGCCCTGCAGCTGCGGGCTGACCGCGAACATCCCGAAGTAGGCGTGTTCCCCGCGGTGTTCGAGCTGGCAGCAGGCGACGACGGCGCCGTCCCGCTCGACCGTCAGCAGCCGGCTGTCGGGCGACTTGATGACGGCGAGCACGCCCTCCGGGTCGGTGCGCTGCCCCTGCAGGATGTCCGCCTCGGTGGTCCACCCGGCCCGGCTGGAGTCCCCGCGGTACGCCGACTCGATCAGCGCGACCAGCACGTCGACGTCGGCGTCGGTGGCGTCGCGGAAGGTCAGTCCGTCGGCGGTGGTCTCCATGGGTGTCACTCCGGTCTCCGGCTCGGCACGGGCAGGGACGAGGGTAACCCTGCCACTAGGCTGCGGATGCATGGTGCACGTTCTCAGCAGCCGGACCCTTCTCCAGCCGAGCGATCCCGAGCGCTCCCGCAGGTTCTACGGCGAGCAGTTGGGCCTCGCCGTCTACCGCGAGTTCGGCACGGGGCCACAGCGCGGCACCGTCTACTTCCTCGGCGGCGGCTTCCTGGAGGTCTCGGGCCGCTCCGAGACCCCGCCCTCCCCCGCCGTCCGGTTGTGGCTGCAGGTCGAGGACGTGACCGCGGCGCACGAGGAGCTGCGGGCCAAGGGCGTCGAGATCGTGCGGGCGCCCGCGAAGGAACCGTGGGGGCTGGTCGAGATGTGGATCGCGGATCCGGACGGGACACGGATCGTGCTGGTCGAGGTGCCGGCGGACCATCCGATCCGCTACCGGCCGGGGATCTGAGCGAGCAGCCACGCGATCAGCGGCGACTGAGGAACCCGGCCCGGCGGCGGCCACCGCCCGCTCCGCCTCGGGGCGATGGTCACATCCAGCCCGACTCCCGCGCGATCCGGATGGCGTCGATCCGGGTGCGTCCCCCGATCTTCCTGGTGATCGCCGACAGGTGGTTGCGGACCGTGGCCACGGACAAGGAAAGCCGCTCGGCGACCTCCCGGGTGGGGACGCCGTCGGCGGTCAGCCGCAGGATCTCCACGTCCCGCGGGGTCAGCGGGTTCGCTCCCGCCTCCAGCGCGGCCAGTGCGAACTCGGGGTCGATGAAGCGCTGTCCCCTGACCAGCTTGCGGATGCCGTGGACCAGCCGGTCTGCCGGAGCGTTCGTACTGATCACCCCGGCGGCCCGCAGATCGAGCATCCGCCGCAACCGCGCAGGTGTGGGCGAGGCCATCATCAGCAGCACTCGGCACTCGGGCAGCCGCCGCTTCAGCTCGCCCCGTGCGGCGAGTTCCTCGCCCTCCTTGGAGTCGACGTCGATCACGGCCACGTCGGGGCGGCACAGCAGTGCCCGCGCCAGCACCTCGCCGTCGCCCGCGGCCTCCGCGACGACCTCGATGTCGTCCTCGCGGGAGAGCAGGGCGGCGAAGGCTCCCCGCACCAGGCGGGTGTTCTCGACGAGAAGCACGCGGATCAATGTCGCTCCACCCTCCGCAGACCTGAAGAAAATTATCGACCTTCATGCCCGGAATTTCAGTTCGGTGGTTTCAGCTCCTCAACGCACGCGGTGTTCCCAGCGGCGGTCGGTGCGGGTCAGTTCCCGGAAACCCGCGGCGAGCAGACGGTCGAGGGCTGCCCGGTCGTCGGCCGGCTCGTAGGCGAAGAGACGGTCCGTGCCGCACAGGCACAGCCAGTCGGCTGCCCGGGCGAGCAGCTGTCGCTCCAGGCCCTCGCCGTGGAAGGCCGGACCGATGTACAGGTTGCCGATGTCGGCGAGGCCCGCCGCACGGGTATGGCGTTCGGGGCGGGACAGGGCGGTGTCGACCTCGATGAAGCCGGCCGCGCGTGTCTTTGCGTAGGCCGTGAAACGGGTGCCGCACTCCCCCAGCGACCGCTCGAACCTCAGGCCCGCACGGGGTTCGAGGGCCGGCAGGTCGGCCACCCGCGCAATCAGGATCACCTCGGTGTCTCCGACGTGGCGGAAGCCCGAGCGTTCGTAGAGGGCGCGGATGTGCGGCCAGTTGCGGGGCAGGCCGTGGACGACGGGGGCCGGGACGGCGCCGTCGGCGTAGCGGACGCGTACGTCCCAGCGGGCGAACTGGGCCAGGCACGCGGCCATCAGCTGGTCCGCGGCTTCCTCGGAGTCGGGCCAGAAGGAGGCCGGTGGCCGGTGCACGAACCAGTCGATCTCACCGGCGTCCCGGTAGTGCTCGCCGACCTCCGCGCCGGAGCGGTAGCGCAGCAGATGGGCAGCGGCCACGACGTGGTGGCGCTGCTCGGCGACAAGGGTGACGCGCTCGGCGACCCAGGGGTCGGTGATGAACTCGCCGGGCTGTCGCTCCAGGTCGGTGAGGACGGTGTTCACCGAGACGGAGACGCCGGGGACGACGGCGGCGACATGTGCGTTGATCAGGTCGGTGAGCTGGTCGCGGTCGTCGCGGCGGAAGGGGCGCACCGTGGGCGCGGGCATGCGGGAACCTCCGGGGCAAGGACGTGGGCTGGAGGCCGCCATGCGGTGCGGTACATGGGCGAGCGTACGTCGGGGCCGGTGCCGGGCGCGAGGGGTTCGGTCGGATGGCCGGAGAGCGGGGCCGGGCTTAGCGTGCTGGAGGGGCCATTGTTCGCCCGAGGCTTCGGAAGGACGCCATGAAGCTCGACAAGCCGGTGACCGGCGGGCCCTGCTGGACCGAGCTCGGGACCAGCGACCTGGCGGAGGCCAAGCGGTTCTACGCGGAGCTGTTCGGCTGGCGCAGCGAGACGGATCCGCGTCAGGAGGCGGGCGGATACACGGTCGCGCACCTCGGGGACGCCGCGGTCGCCGCGCTGACCCCGCTGTACCAGGAGTCGCAGCCCGTCGCGTGGAACGTGTCGTTCGCGGTGGCGGACGCGGATGCCGCCGCCGCGCAGGTGACCGCCGCCGGCGGGACGGTTCTGCTGGGCCCGATGGACGTGTTCGACCTGGGCCGTTTCGCGGTGGCGCTCGATCCGGCGGGTGCCGCTTTCCAGTTGTGGCAGGCTCGGGCCTTCCCGGGTGCCGGACTGTTCAACGCACCCGGCTCACTGGGCTGGGTCGAACTGCTGACCCGCGCGCCCGAGCGCGCAGAGAGCTTCTACACGACCGTGTTCGGCTGGAGCGTCCGCCCTTCCGAGCATTACCCGCAATGGGGCATCGACGGCGCGGACTTCGGCGGCATGGTGCGCATGGACGAGAAGTTCCCGCACGAGGTGCCGCCGCACTGGCTGCCGTACTTCGCGGTGGCCGACGTGGACGCCTCCGCGGCCACGGCGACACAGGCGGGCGGCACCGTCCTCATGGAGCCCACCTCGGTGCCGGACGGGCCGCGGATCGCGGTGCTGCGGGATCCGCAGGCCGCGGTGTTCGGCGTGTACCGGGCGGGCGACGAGCACTGATCAGTGCGGGAGTCGGACGGTCATCTCCACGGTGATCTCGTCGCCGACGCTGATCTGCCGGGGCGCCCGGACCGCGGCCTTCAGCGGCAGCAGATAGCCGCCGTCCTTGGGGAACAGCGAGGTCTCGAAGTCGGCCTCGCCGATCCGCGCGGCCACGGGGATCACGCCCCAGCCGTAGCCGGCCTGCGCGGCGACCTCCCGGATGTCCGCGGCCTCCTCGTCGGGCACGGGCAGGTAGTAGTAGGGCGCCGGGCCGCGCCACTCGATCACCCGGCCCGCGAACGTGAACTCCAGCATCAGGTCCCTTCCTCGTGCCCGTCACGACAGGGCCCCTCGGGCCAGCGGTGTCACCGTGACCTGGTCGATGACCGGGGCGTACGCCGAGCGCCGGCCGTATGCGTTCTTGGTGCGGCCGTCGAAGTCGGGGAGTTCGTCGGCGGTGAAGTTGAGCGTGTTGCTGCCCTGATGGAGGGTCACGGGGACGGACAGGTTCCAGAAGTTGTTGAAGTGGAAGGTGGTGGGGAACAGGACGCGCTGCGGTGCCGTGCCGTTGACGGAGATGTCCGCGTGCCGGCAGACCGGGTCGGGGTTGTAGTGGGTGGCGGGCGCCTGCTCGCCGTTGGAGTAGCGGATGGTGAGTGCGTGGCGCCCGGCGCGCTCGGCCGTCACCGTCAGGGTGAGCGCGTTGCCGGGGCCGGCGCCGATGCCGTCGACGGCCTTGCCTCCGGTGGCGTACGAGTGGCCCGTCACCCTTGTGCTGCCGGTCAGGACGCCGTCCTCGGCGGCGGTAACGGACGTGGGCAGCAGTGAGCGGGAGGCGCCGACGCGCAGCCGGTCCACGACCAGGCGGTCCGACGTCCCGGTGACGGTGACCTTGTTGATGCCGCCGGCCAGGAAGAGCGGCACGGCACCGCGCTGCACGGGTCCGAGTTCCTCGCCGTTGACCGTGAGCAGGCCCTCGCCGGGGCCGAGCAGGTCGACGGTGACCGTCGCCTCGCCGTCGTCGGGAGCATGCACCCAGAAGGTGACGGTGCCGCCGCGCGGGAGGACGGCGGCACCGGGGCCGGAGGCGCCGAGGCCGGCGTAGCTCACCCGTGCGCCCGCGTCGAGGGCGGCGAACTCGGCCTCGTACAGGGCCTCCTGGTCGTCGCGCAGCACGAGGTCCAGCTTGTCGACGACCGCGTCCCCCCGGGTCGTGCCGAGGTCGGGGTCCTGCGCGGCGAGGGTGATCCGGTGCGGGCCGGCGGTCAGTTCGACCTCGGTGTCGGTGTGGCCCCACACCGCCCACTTGTAGCCGAGCGGCAGCCGCAGTTCGCGCGCGTCCTTGCCGTCGACGCGCAGGAAGACGTTGGTGGGGCCGTGCTCGCGCACCAGGTCGGCCAGGTTGTGGGAGTTGGCGAAGACCCGCAGGTCGTACGTCCCGTCCTGCGGGGCCTCGACGTCGAAGGCGAGCACGCCGTCGGAGCCGGTGCGCAGGCCGCCGATGTGGTGGCCGCCGGAGGTAGCGAACTTGTCGACGTCGGAAGGGGATCCCTCGGGGCCGTGCCTGACGTAGCCGCCGCCCGTGTACGTGGCGTCCTCGGCCTCGTAGGTCAGCCGCCGGCCCGCCGCGGGCGGCAGCAGGGCGGCGCCGTGGCCGCCGGGGGCCACGATCAACTGATAGGCGGACATCTCGTCGAGGTCGGTGAGCGTCAGCGTCACCCGGCCGTCCACGACCGGCAGTTCGGCGTCGAGCAGTCGCAGGGACTGGGCGCTCGCCCCGACTTGGCCGCTCCAGGCGATCTCCTGGAGGCGTACGTGGACGCTCGTGCCGAACACGTCCGCGTCGACGCCTTCGAGGACCAGGTCCGCGCCTCCGCCCGCGCCGCCGAACAGCACGCGGGCCTGCCGTTTGAGCCGGTCGAGCGTGGCGACGCCCTGCAGCGTGTACTGGACGTTGGGGTGCGGTGCGGTGACGCGGACGGTGTTGCCGGACAGCTGCCCGTAGGCGTTGAACAGCCACCACTGGCCGTTGCCCTTGTTGGCCTCGACCGCCGAGTCGTTGAGGTTGCCTGCGATGTTCCAGTACGCCATGTCGGCGTCGACCTTGGACTCCTCGATCGCGGCGATCCACTGGATCATCTGCCCGGGGACGGACAGATGGTAGTTGTGGGCGTACTCGTTGAGATTGACGGGCAGCGGGCCGATACCCAAGTCCCGTTCCAGCTTCCGGTACTTGGCGACGTTCCTGCGGACCTCGTCCGGCGAGGACAGCTCGTGCCAGGTGATCACGTCGGGGAGCACGCCGTGCTCACGCGCGAACTCCAGGAAGCCGCGCACCTCCGGGTAGAGGATGCAGGTGTTCGGGCCGGCGATGCGCGCCTGGGGGTCCAGGCCCTTGATGAGGTGGTACGCCTGCCGCCAGGCCGCGAAGTAGGGGCCCGGCTCGGTGTGCCAGGAGACCTGGTCGTAGCTCCACTCCCCCGTGCCGAACATGTTGCCCTCGGGCTCGTTGAACGGCACGTACACGACATGGGACTTGAGGGCGCCCAGCGTCTGCACCTGGGCGACCTGGCGTTGGATGTTCGCCAGGTAGGCGGTGAGCCGTTCCTCTCCGGTGGCGCCCGGCCACTCGTAGGGGAAGCCGCGGTGGATGTCGGTCAGGTAGACGTAGACGTCCTTGCCGCCCGCGGCGACGAAGGACGGCAGGATCTCCAGGGCGTCGGCGCCGGGGTGCTGGATGCCGTCCTGGGCCTTGGTGGTGACCGTGCGGACGTACATGCCCTCGACGACGGCACGGCTGGGCACGCCGTCGCCGTACAGGCCGTAGAGCGTGCCGCTCGCGCCGCCGTGGAAGGGACCGGTCTCCGTGCCCAGGTCGACAGTGAGCGTTTCGGCTGTCACGGCATCGCCCTTTCGTTCGGCATGTCGTACGCCGATCGACGATCCGAACCGGCCCGGTCGACCGTAGGGAGTCGGTGTCGATCACGTCAACGGGCCTACGGCCTCCGAAAGTTCCGGAGGCGGCGGTCAGCGCGGGTTCAGACGCGGAGCGCGCCGAGGCGGCCTTCGAGCCGGCCGAGCAACTCGCCCAGCAGCCCGGCCAGTTCGCCCTGCCCCTGCGGATCGAGGACGGCCAGTACGGAGGTCTCGTAGGCCAGCTGCTCGGGGAGGATGCCGTCGACGAGATCACGGCCGGCGTCCGTGAGGCGGAGGTGGGCGACGCGCCGGTCACGGGTGTCGCCGCGGCGCTCGACCAGGCCGCGCTCGGTGAGCTGCTTGAGGCGCTTGGTGACGGCGGCGCCCGAGGAGAAGGTCTCGCGGGCGAGTTCGCCGGGGGTCAGCTCGTGGCCGGTGCGGCGCAGCGCTCCGAGCAGGTCGAACTCGGGGCGGCTGAGGCCGGCGCGGCGCAGTGGGGCGTCCTCGGCCTGCTGGAGGAGGGCGGCGCAGCGGTTGATACGGCCGATGATCTCCATGGGGCCGGTGTCGAGGTCGGGGTGGACGGCCTGCCACTGCCGGACGACCGCGGAGACGGTGTCCTCGCCCCTGGTCGCCGCCGCCTGCCGTCCGTTCGCTGCCGTCATGGCCGTACGCCCTCCGCTCTCGCGCTCCGGTGCAGTCCCTGGTGTCGTGCCGTCGCGGCGAGCGTACGGTGTCCGGCCTGCTCGGCGTGCACGACCCGCTCCTGGGGCAGGGCGCGCTGCCACCACTCGCCGGACGCGGCGTCGGCGGTGGCGCGCAGGTCGGCCAGGGAGGCGGCGAGGGAGCGGCGGGCGGCCTCCAGGGCGGCGGGCGCGGGGACGGGCTCGGCCAGCAGGCGGGCGGTGTGCTCGCGGGCGCGCTCGGCGGCGGCCAGCGCCTGCTCGACCCGGTCGCCTGCGCGGCGGTTGGTGACGACGACGGCGGCGAGGAGGCCGACCAGTGCACCCACGAGGGTGTCCACGACCCGTTCGGCGATCAGCCGCCCGGGCTCCTGGAACCGGGTGAACTCGGTGATGAGCAGGGCCATCGGGGTCACACAGACGCTGCCGAGCCAGTAGTTGCGGCCCATCAGGGCCTCGGCGCCGAAGTTGAGGGCGAGGCAGCACAGCACGAGGGCCGCCGGGCCCAGGTGGGCGAGCGGGACGACCGCGGCGAAGAGCAACACGCCGACAAGGTTGCCGACGACGCGCTGGACGCCCCGGCTCCAGGTGAGGGCGAGATTGGCCTGGTAGAGGGAGGCGGCGGTGACCAGGGCCCAGTAGGGGCGGCCGATCCCGAGGGCGAGGGCGGCGTAGCCGGCGAGGGCGCAGCCCAGGGCGGTGCGTACGGCGATCGGGGCGAGCGGGCCGAGTCGCTGCCGCAACGGGCGGGGCGGGACGGCGAGTTCGGCGTCCACGCCGAGGAGTTCGGCGGTGGCCGCCGGGTCGTGGACCTCCGGGACGGGTCCGGTCCCGGTCAGCTCGCGGGCCCAGGCGCGCAGCTGCTGGGGGTCGGTGTCGGCGGGGGCGGCGAGGGCGACTTCGGCGCGGACGACGAGGCGTTCGAGGGCGCGCCGGGTGCCGGTGTCGCGGGTGGACAGCAGCGACTGCCAGGCGGCCTGGGCGGCGGCGGCCGCCGCGGTACGGGTCCGGGCGTGGCCGTCGCCGGTGCCGCGGGTGACGGCGTGGGCGGCGGCGGCCCTCAGGGCGGCCGCGGTGGCCCGGCGCTCCGGTCCGTGCGGGCGCAGCAGCCCGGGCGCCATGCCGACCACCCAGGCCCAGCCACCCGCGGCGAGCGCCGGCGCGAGATGGGCGGGGACCTGGCCGAGGGTCTGCGGGGCGAAGAGGGACGCGGAGGTGATGAAGGTCGGGACGACATTGCCGGGCGGGCCGATGCGGGTCGCGTCGCACACCGCCTTCTGCAGGGCGGCCAGCAGTGCACCGATCGTGACCAGCACGACGGCGCTGTGGGTGAGCGAGGCGGCGACCAGGGAGACCGCGAGACCACCGACCATGCCGAGGACCACCCAGGCCAGGGTGCGGGCCCGGGCGGCGTAGGGACGGTTGTGGGCGTACAGCGCGCACAGCGCCCCGGCCATCGTGTACATCGCCAGGTCGAGCCGGCCCAGGGCCAGCAGCGCCAGGTTGGGCGGGGCGACCGAGGCGACCACGCTCAGTGCGGGCTTGAACCAGATGTCCGCGGGGCGGCCCAACCGCAGCACCCCCGCCAGCGGGAGACGGCGGACACGCGGGGTGGTGGCGGGAGCGGGCGTCACACGGTTCATGGTGCATGAGTTTAGCAGGTGTTTTACTCGTAAATGATTTTGCGTTCACTCGCTCACCTGTTGTGCTCCCGCGAATGCTCCCCGTGTACATCCTTGCGCTTGCGTGCGCGCCGCGTGTTGCGGGCAACCACCGACTGTCGACACCGTCGAGCGGGGAGGTGCGCGTGCACGGACCGGCTTCGCCCGGCTGGCTGCTGGTCGCGCTGTGTGCGGCGACCGGGGCCTACTGTCTGCTGCGGATGCGCAGCACCGTCGAGGAGCAGCGCCGGGCCGCGGGCGGCGAGGCGCTGATGGGCTTCGGCATGGCCGCCATGGCCGTACCGGCGGCTGCGTTCAGCCCGCCGACCTGGGCCTGGCCCGGGTACGCGGCCGTCTTCGGCGTCGCCGCGCTGCGCGCCCTGTGGGCGGCGCGGACGAACGCGCACCATCTGCACCACCTGGTGGGCGCCTCGGCCATGGTGTACATGGCGGTCGTGATGGCGGCCACCCCGGGACACCATGCCGGGCACGGGAGTTCGGGCGGAGTGCCGCTGGTGACAGGGGTGCTGCTGCTCTACTTCACGGGATTCGTGCTGCTGGCCGGTGTCCGGCTGATGCCCGGCGTGGCCACGGCCGGTGGCGGCTCGGTGGGCTGGGGCGACCGTCCGGAGCTGGCGCGGGCGTGCCGACTGTCGATGGGGATCGCGATGGTGGCTATGCTGATCACGCTCTGACGCGGGGCTGCGCGACCACGGGCATTGGCCTCGCACCCCGTCGGTCGGCGACGATCGCTGTATGCATTCCGCGCCCGTCGACTCCCCGCCCCGCCCGCCGGACCACCGCACCACCACCCGCGCCGCGGCCGCTCTGGCGCTGTGCTCCGCGCTGTTGCTCACCCTGGTCGCCGTCAAGTGGCGCCCGTTGATCAGCGTCGACGGCGACATCGCCCGCACCACCCACCGCTGGGCCGTCGACGAATCCGGCCTCACCCACACCTTCCGCATCCTGACGGACTGGGTCTGGGACCCCTGGACGATGCGTCTGGTGTGCGCGGTCGCCGTGGTCTGGCTGGCGTGGCGGCGCTCGGCATGGTGGACGGCACTGTGGCTGGCGGCCACCTGCACGCTGGGCGGCCTGCTGCAACAGACCCTCAAGGCCGCGGTCGACCGACCGCGCCCGGTCTGGGCCGACCCCGTCGACTCGGCGGGTTACGCGGCCTTCCCGTCGGGGCACGCGATGACCGCCACGGTCGTCTGCGGCCTCCTGCTGTGGCTCCTGCACCACTACGGGCCCGGCCGCGCCGTGTGGCGTACGGCCCTGGCCGTGGGGGTGGTCTCGGTGCTCGGGGTGGGGCTCACGCGCGTATGGCTCGGCGTGCACTGGCCCTCCGACGTGGTGGGCGGCTGGCTGCTGGGGGCGATGCTGGTGGCGCTGGCCGTGCTGGTCCATCAACGTAAGATCCGCTCATGACGGCTGTCCTGTTCGACTTCTCCGGCACTCTCTTCCGCATCGAGTCCACCGCGTCCTGGCTGCGTGCGGTGCTGGACGACGCCGGCCTCACGCTGCCGGAGCCCGAGTTGGCACAGGCGGCGAAGGCGCTGGAGGTGGCGGGCGCCCTGCCCGGCGGGGCGAATCCGGCGCAACTGCCCGAGGAACTGTCCGAGGTGTGGCGGATCCGGGACCAGAGCACCGAACTGCACCGTGCCGCCTACACCGGACTCTCCCGCCAAGTGGCGCTCCCCGACCCGGGATTGCACGACGCGCTGTACGACCGGCACAAGACGCCGGCCGCGTGGACCCCTTACCCCGACGCCACCGAGGTGCTGGCCGCGCTGCGCGAGCGCGGGATCGGCATCGGCGTGGTCAGCAACATCGGCTGGGATCTGCGCCCGGTCTTCCGCGAGCACGGCCTCGACCGGTATGTCGACGCGTACGTCCTGTCGTACGAGCACGGCATCCAGAAGCCCGACCCCCGGTTGTTCGCGGTGGCCTGCGAGGCGCTCGGGGTCGATCCGCGGGAGACCCTGATGGTGGGTGACGACCGGCGGGCGGACGGCGGCGCGGCGGCCCTGGGGTGCCGGGTGCACCTGGTGGACCATCTGCTGGCGGCCGAGCGGCCGGACGGGCTGCGGCCGGTGCTGGAGCTGGCGGGCTGACGGCCGCGCCGGGCGGTCAGCCCCGATATCCCTCCACCTGCGAGGACGGCCGTACGTGTGCGTCGTCCGGGTTCTCCCCGAACTCGGCCTTGGCGCGCCGCTGCCGCAACAGGTCCCAGCACTGGTCGAGTTCGCGTTCCAGCACGCCGAGCCGCTGGTGTTCCGTCGCGCTGTCGATCTCGCCGGACGCGAGGGACTCACGGAGCTTGCGCTCGTCCTCGACCATCTCCGTGATTCTGGCCAGAATCTGCTGTTCCTGTTCCATGTCCGGGCCTCCAGACAATGCGCGACCGGTCGCCCTGAAAGTAGCCTGAGGACACCTTCAGGGCGAGGAGGCCGCCCGCCTCGGACGATCCCCCGCGTCGCCCGAAGCAGACGGCAGCCCTGACCAGCCCCTATGGAGCTCCGATCAGGACGTTCTGAGTATAGTTGGCTGGCAGCCAGTCAACGCAGGAGTTACAGCATGTCCCCGCGCAGCGCCTCGGTCAATGAAGAGTTGCGGAGACGTTCCCGGGAGCGGCTCCTGCAGGCGGCCGTCGAACTCGTCGGCGAGCACGGCTACGAGGCGACGACCCTCGGCGACATCGCCGACAGAGCGGGCTCGGCGCGCGGCCTGGTGTCGTACTACTTCCCGGGAAAACGCCAGCTCGTGCAGTCCGCGGTGCACCGGCTGATGCACCGCACGCTGGAGGAGGCGGTGGAACGCGAACCGCGCACCGAGGACGGCCGGGAGCGGATGGCGCGGGCCATCGACGCGATTCTGCGGCTGGCCCGGGACCGGCCGGTGCTGATGCGCCAGCACATGGCCGGACTGCTGCAGGCGGAGGGCTTCGTGCAGTGCCCGGAGCAGCAGCGTCTCGCCGAGGTGCTGCGGGACGTCGTCGCCCGGAACGGGGCGCAGGACGTCGACGTGGACTACCCGTTGCTGCGTTCCCTGCTGATGGGTGCCGTCTATGCGATGGTGCTGCCGAACGTGCCGATGCCGATCACGACCCTGCGGGCCGAGTTGTTCGAGCGCTACCGGCTCGACTGGGAGATGGGCGTGCCGCCGGACGCCGAAGCGGCCTCCGGCGCGACGTGCGAGACGGATCTTTCGAGGTTTTTCGCGACCGGTGAGGAGCCGGGGCCCGAGACCGGTCAGCGCCGCGCGTGACGGGGCGACAGAAAGCCCGAGTCGCGTGCCTGCGAGATCAGCCTGAGTGACTTGCGGCGGCTGTGACCGGTCGCGCACATCACCGCGAGAACGGGGTCGAAGCCCCCTTCCTGTGCCGCGCGGTACTCCTGGGCGACGAGCCAGCGGCCCTCGACGCCCGGGGGCCACGCGGGGCGGGCCCGCCGGGGCACCGGGGAGCCGTCGCCCCCGGCGGCCGGATCCGCCCCGGGGCCGCACGCCTCGAAGAGCGGCTCCTCGATCCACTCGGCGAGTTCCGCGAGGTCGTGCAGGGACAGCGCCGGCTGGGAGCGGACCTCCTCCAGCGAGGCACAGCCCTCGCAGACCACGGCGAGCGCGTCGATCCGGGCACCGTCGGTGAACGCAAGCCGGACGGTGAACCACGAGGTGGCACGCTCGTCCTCCCGCACTTCCCACGCGGGCCATACGGACACCGTGCCGTCCGTCGGACAACGATCAGAAAGATTAAGAAAGGATGCGTCTAGCACACGCGGAACGTAACCACTTGATCACATTCGGCAAGGGTGGACACGCACGTCGGTGCCGCGCCTGCACCCTGTCAGCGGAGCACCGGCGGTGCGATGCTGGAGCTGTCAGCGATCTCCTCTCGTAAGGAGTTCCGCCGTGTTGCGTGTCGCCGTCGTCGGTTCCGGGCCCAGCGGGGTCTACACCGCCCAGAACCTCGTCCAGCTGGACCCCGGGGTGCTCGTCGACGTCCTGGACCGGCTGCCGTGCCCCTACGGCCTGGTGCGCTACGGCGTCGCACCGGACCACGAGAAGATCAAGTCACTGCAGAACAACCTGCGCACGGTGCTGGAGCACGAACGGGTGCGGTTCCTCGGCGGCATCCAGGTCGGCCCCGGCGGACTGCCGGCCGCCCGGCTGCGCGAGCTGTACCACGCGGTCGTGTACTGCGTGGGTGCCGCCACCGACCGCCACCTGGGGATCCCGGGCGAGGACCTGCCGGGCAGCTGGTCGGCGACGCAGTTCGTGTCCTGGTACAGCGCCCATCCGGACTCCGCCGACGACGGTTTCGTGCGCGACGCCCGGTCCGCCGTGGTCATCGGCGTGGGGAACGTCGCGGTGGACGTCACGCGGATGCTGGCCCGCGGTCCGGCGGAGCTGAGCCCGACCGACATGCCGCAGGCGGCGCTCAGCTCGCTGTCCGCGAGCCGGGTGAGCGACATCCACATGGTGGGCCGCCGCGGCCCCTCCCAGGCCCGCTTCACCACCAAGGAACTGCGCGAGCTGGGCGGCCTCCCGAACACCGAACTCCTCGTGGATCCGGCGGAGTTGGAGATCGATCCGGGTTACGTGGAGCCTGCCGCGCTGCCGGCGGTCCAGCGCCGCAACGTGGACGTGCTGCGCGGCTGGGCCGAGGCGCCGGCCCAGGACGCGCCGCGCCGCATCCGGCTGCGCTTCTTCCTGCGCCCCGTCGAACTGCTCGCCGACGGGGGGCGCGTGGGTGCGGTGCGCTTCGAACGGACGGAGCCCGACGGCCGGGGCGGCGTGACGGGCACGGGACGCTACGAGGAGATCGAGGCGCAGTTGGTGCTGCGTTCGGTGGGCTATCGCGGGGTGCCGCTGGAGGGGCTGCCCTTCGACGCGGCGAGCGGCACCGTGCCGCATCTGGCCGGACGTGTGCTGCGCGCGGGCGTCGTCGCACCGGGTGAGTACGTGGCCGGCTGGATCAAGCGCGGCCCTACGGGCGTCATCGGCACCAACCGTCCGTGCGCCAAGGAGACGGTGCTGTCACTGCTGGAGGACGCTCCCGTGCTCGTACGCAAGGAACTCCCCGAGGATCCGCTCGCGGCGCTGCGCGCCGAGGGGATCGAACCGGTCTCCTGGACGGGCTGGCAGGCCATCGAGCAGGCAGAGGCGGCCCTCGGGGCCTCGCTCGGGCGCAGTGTCGTCAAGCTGGCGGACTGGGAGTCGCTGCTGGCGGCGGCGCGGGCGGCGGGCTCGCAGCAGGTGTCGTAGCAGAGTCGAACGGCGTCCAGTGGGCAGGACACACATCGGCAACAACGCTGAAATCAACAAACTGTTCAAGCCTTTTACGGTCTCGTGCTGTTCGGATGTGCCCCTCCCCCTCGCCGCCGCTCTGGAGTGCCCATGGCCACGACCACCCCCGTCCATCCCGTCGACGAGGTCCCACCCGTACGGCAGTTGGCCGCCTTCGGTCTGCAGCACGTGCTCGCGATGTACGCGGGCGCGGTGGCGGTGCCGCTGATCGTGGGCGGTGCGATGAAACTGTCGCCCGCGGACCTGGCGTATCTGATCACCGCGGATCTGCTGGTGTGCGGCATCGCGACGCTCATCCAGTGCGTGGGCTTCTGGCGGTTCGGGGTGCGGCTGCCGATCATGCAGGGCTGCACGTTCGCGGCCGTGTCGCCGATGGTGCTGATCGGGACGACGGGCGGCGGACTGCCCGCGATCTACGGGTCCGTGATCGTCGCGGGGCTCGCGATCGTACTGCTCGCTCCGGTCTTCGGCAGGCTGCTGCGCTTCTTCCCGCCTCTGGTCACCGGCACCGTCATCCTGATCATCGGGGTGTCGCTGCTGCCGGTCGCGGGCAACTGGGCCGCGGGCGGGGTCGGGGCGAAGGACTTCGGGGAGCCGAAGAACCTGGGTCTCGCCCTCTTCGTGCTGCTGGTGGTGCTGGGTGTGCAGAGGTTCGCGCCGGCGTTCCTCAGCCGGATCGCGGTGCTGATCGGCATCGCGGTGGGCCTGGCGGTGGCGATCCCCTTCGGGTTCACGGACTTCAGCGGCGTCGGCGACGCCCACTGGCTGGGCATCAGCACGCCGTTCCACTTCGGGACGCCCACCTTCCACGCGTCGGCCATCATTTCGATGCTGGTGGTGGCGCTGGTGACGATGACCGAGACGACCGGCGACCTGATCGCGGTCGGGGAGATGACCGGACGCGGGGTCGAGCCGCGTTCACTGGCGGACGGTCTGCGCGCCGACGGTCTGTCGACCGTGCTGGGCGGTGTGTTCAACACCTTCCCGTACACGGCGTACGCGCAGAACGTGGGCCTCGTCGGCATGACCCGGGTGCGCAGCCGCTGGGTGGTGGCCACCGCGGGCGGCATTCTCGTGCTGCTCGGCCTGCTGCCCAAGCTGGGTGCGGTGGTCGCGGCGATACCCGCGCCGGTGCTGGGCGGGGCGGGTCTGGTGATGTTCGGGACGGTGGCCGCGAGCGGCCTCAGGACCCTCGCCCAGGTGGACTTCAAGGACAACCACAACCTCACGGTCGTGGCGGTGTCGGTGGCCGTGGGCATGCTGCCGGTCGGCGTCCCGACGGTCTACGCGAAGTTCCCGGACTGGTTCCAGACGGTGATGAACAGCGGCATCAGCGCGGGCTGTCTGACGGCGATCCTGCTGAACCTGCTCTTCAACCACCTTCCCTCGAAGGCGGCTTCAGCCGCCGAGGCGGGCGGCCTGCCGAGCGGCGGCGGCGAGCAGGCTGTCGAGCAGCCCCGGGAAGAGATCGTCTAGGTCCTCCCGGCGCAGGCCGTTCATCTTGGCCGTGCCCCGGTAGCACTGCCGGACCACCCCCGCCTCGCGCAGCACCCGGAAGTGGTGCGTGGACGTGGACTTGGTGACCGGCAGGTCGAAGTGCGAACACGTGAGCTCGTCGCGCTCGGCGGCGAGCTCCCGCACGATCTGCAGCCGCATCGGGTCGGAGAGGGCGTGCAGCACGGCCTCCAACCGGATCTCGGTTCGCGCGGGGTGCGGCAGATCACGGCCGGCGGTGGCGGGGGCAGGGGTACTCACGCCTTCCATTGTACGAGAGGTGTCGTAGTTTGACATCTCCCGTACTACGATGGCTATCGTACGAGCCGTCCTTCGGTCCCGCGAGAACGGAGCAGCTCCCCATGAGCGCCCTTTTCCAGCCCTTCACCCTGCGCGACGTGACCATCCCGAACCGGGTCTGGATGCCCCCGATGTGCCAGTACTCGGCCGCCCCCGAGGGCCCGGAGACCGGTGCGCCGAACGACTGGCACTTCGCGCACTACGCGGCGCGCGCGGCCGGCGGCACCGGGCTGATCATCGTCGAGGCCACCGGTGTCTCGCCCGAGGGCCGCATCTCGCCCTACGACCTCGGCATCTGGAACGACACCCAGGTCGAGGCCTTCCGCCGTATCACGCGCTTCCTCTCGCAGGGCACGGTGCCGGGAATCCAGCTCGCCCACGCCGGTCGCAAGGCCTCGACCGACCGGCCCTGGAAGGGCGGCGCGCCGGTCGGCGCGGACGCGCACGGATGGCAGGCGCTCGCGCCGAGCGCGGTCGCGTTCGACGACAAGCACCCGGTGCCGACCGAGCTGACCACTGATCAGATCCAGGAGATCGTGGTCCAGTTCGCGGATGCCGCCCACCGGGCGCTGGCCGCCGGGTTCGAGGTCGCCGAGATCCACGGCGCGCACGGCTACCTGATCAACGAGTTCCTCTCACCGCACTCCAACCACCGCACCGACGCCTACGGCGGCTCGTACGGGAACCGCACCCGCTTCGCCCTCGAAGTCGTGGACGCCGTACGGGAGGTGTGGCCGGACGACAAGCCGCTGTTCTTCCGCATCTCGGCCACCGACTGGCTGGAGGAGGGAGGCTGGACGGCCGACGACACCGTCCGTTTCGCCGCCGACCTCAGGGCCCACGGCATCGACCTCGTCGACGTGTCCACCGGCGGCAACGCGTCGGGCGTCCGCATCCCTGTCGGCCCCGGCTACCAGGTTCCCTTCGCCGCCCGGGTGAAGGCCGAGACGACGATGCCGGTCGCCGCGGTGGGGCTCATCACCGATGCCGAGCAGGCCGAGAAGATCGTCGCCAACGGGGAGGCGGACGCGGTGCTGCTGGGGCGGGAGCTGCTGCGCAGCCCGTCGTGGGCGCGGCAGGCCGCGCGGGAGCTCGGCGGGGATGTGCACGTGCCCGACCAGTACCACCGGTCCGTCTGAGCCACCCTCACCGCATCCTTGCCGGCACATGGCGGAGCACGGCCCGCTCCACGTGCGGCACCGCCCGTTGACCGGCCACCGCGACCGCGATCGCCGCGGTGACGCCGGTCCAGGCGAGCGGGCCGAGCGGGGTGCAGCCGAAGAGCCGGCTGACGCCCGGGGTCTCCACCACGGCGAACAGGGCGGCCGCCGATCCGAGGGCGGTGGCCGCCACCAGCGGGCTGTTGCGGCGGTCGGCCAGCGTCTGGGCGAGCTGGGTGCCGACGAGCGCGCACAGCGCCATCGTGGCGGATCGGCGGGCCGTACCCGGTGTGAAGCGGCCGAACAGCCAGGCCGTGGTCGCGCCCAGGGTGGTGGTGAGGGCGCGGTGGCGGATCTTGCGCATCAGGGGGGCGCCCAGGAGTGAGGTACCCAGTGGCTCGGTCCCTTCGGCGCCGTTCGCGCCGTCCGGCGAGTCGGGGTGCCGGTCCCCCGGCGCCTGCGGTGTCACCGACACGGCCATCGCCGGGAACAGGTCCGTGAGCAGGTTCACCAGCAGCATCTGACGGGTGGACAGGGGTGCCGCGCCCGACAGCAGCGTGCCCAGGATGCCGAAGCCCACCTCGCCCGCGTTGCCGCCGATCAGGATGGTGGTGGCGTCGGCGACGCTGTGCCACAGGGCCCGCCCTTCGGCGACCGCCTCGATCAGGACCGTGAGGTCGTCGAGGGTCAGGACGAGGTCGGCCGCGTTGCGGGCGGCCGCGGAGCCGCGGGCGCTGATGCCCACGCCGATGTCGGCGGCGCGGATGGCCGCGGCGTCGTTGGCGCCGTCGCCGACCATCCCGACCACCCGGCCCGCGTCCCGCAGCGCCTCGACGACCTGGAGCTTCTGCTCGGGCGCGACCCGGGCCACGACGCCCATGTCGCGCAGCATCCGGGCCCGCGCCTCCCGGTCCGCGGAGGCCAGTTCGTCGCCCGTGACCACGCCGGTGTCCTCCGGCCAGCCCAGGTCGGCGGCGATGGCCCGGGCGGTCTGCGGGTGGTCGCCGGTCAGCACGATGGGTCGTACGCCGGCCGCCCGCAGGCCCTGGACCAGGGCCGTGGAGGTGTCGCGCGGCACGTCGGCGAACGCGAGCAGCCCGGTGAACTCCAGGTCCTGCAGGGGCTGTTCGATGATCTCCGAGGCCGTGTCCGCGTCCAGGCGGCGCCGGGCCACGGCCAGTACGCGCAGTCCGTCGCGGGCGAGGGCCTGCGCCGCGTCCGAGGCTTCCGGGGACAGGCCGGGGCAGGCGAGGAGCACGGTCTCGGGGGCGCCCTTGACGACGAGTTGGGGCGCGCCGTCCTCCTCCTGGCCGACAGCGGCGGCATACCCGCGGCCGGCCTCGAAGGGCAGCCCCGCGGTCTGGGTCCACCGCGGGTCCGGGGCGGCCGCGTCCAGGACGGCCTCGTCGGTGGCGTGCACGGGCTGTTCCGTGCCGCCGTTCAGCCGGGGGCACGCGCGGGCCGCGGTCCGCAGCGTGGTGTCGGCCGCCTCGGCGTCCGGCGCATGGGCGGTGCCGCCCGCGTCGCTCACCCGCACCAGGCGCAAACGGTTCTCGGTGAGGGTGCCCGTCTTGTCGAAACAGATGGTGTCCATCCGGCCCAGGGCCTCCAGGGTGCGCGGGGTGCGGACGAGGACGCCGCGACTGCTCAGCCGGCGTGCGGCCGCCATCTGCGCCACGGTCGCGACCAGCGGCAGCCCTTCGGGGACGGCGGCCACCGCCACCGCCACGCCGCCGCTCACCGCACGCCGGACGGGTGCGCCGCGCAGCAGCGAGAGCGCGGTCACCGCGGCCCCGCCCGCCAGCGTCAACGGCAGTTCCTTGTTGGTGAGTTCGCGCAACCTGGCCTGCATCCCGGCGGCCGGCGGTGTGCGGGCGGCGAGGTGGACGGCCCTGGCGGCCTCGGTCCGCTCGCCGGTGTCCACCACGACGGCCCGGGCCCGTCCGGCCACCAGGGTGGTGCCCTCGAACACCATGCAGTGCCGGTCCGGCACGGCGGCGTGCGGGGTCGGGTCGGTGCCCTTGTCGGTCGGCAGTGACTCTCCCGTGAGCGCGGACTCGTCCACCTCCAGGCCGTCCGCCCACAGGATCCGGGCGTCGGCGGGTACGACGTCGTCGGCCCGGAGCTCGATCACATCACCGGGCGAGAGCTTGGTGGCGTCCACGAGGTGCGGTTCGGTGGACGTCTCCTCCTCCGTGACCCGTGCCTTCGGTTTCTGTTCGGCCAGCAGCCTGGACAGCGCCCGCTCGGCCCGCAGCCGCTGGACGCCGCCGACGAGGGCGTTCAGGTCCAGCGCGCCGACCACCAGCAGGGCGTCCACGACGGAGCCGAGGATCGCCTCGGCGGCCGAGCCGACCGCCAGCACCGGGGTCAGCGGATCGTCGAGTTCGCGGCGCACGGCCCGGGCGAGCTCCAGGGACCCCCGGACCGGCGCCAGCAAGGGCTGCCTGCCCAGTGTGCGGATCGCCGTGCGTGCCCGGTCCGTGAGCTGCTCGGCGAAGGCCGGCTCCGGTTCCGTCTCGTGCTCCAGCCGGTCGCGCACCTCGGCCGGCCGCAGTTCGTGCCAGGCCACGCGCGGCCGGGGGTGCGGGGCGCGGGCCGCCGCCACAGCGAGGGCCGCCCGCGTTCCGCTCAGCAGGGCCCAGGCCGCGCTCACGTCGACGGGCGTGTGCCGCAGGCCCGGCCATGGGGTGGGGCGTCCACGGCGGGATTCGCCGATGGTCACGAGGAGCCCGGACAGCGTGGCACCGGACCGTGCGAGCGTCTGCGACCTGCGGCCCACCGCGCGTGCGGCCGGGACCGCGGTGAGCAGCCGCCAGACGTCGACAAGACCGTTCAGGGCCAGTACGTCCGCGTCCCACACGACGGCGCTGTCGCCGTCGCTGACGGCGAGGGCCACGTCTCCGGCGAGCAGCCCGGTCAGGACGTCGTCGTCGGACGCCGTCGGCCGGGCGACCGTCACGACGACGGCGCCGTCGTCGTGCAGCGCGTGCACCACCTCGGCGAGCGGCCGCTCGGCGCTCACCACCTGGTCGACGAGGCTCGTGAAGTCGGCCAGGGCCGGGTCGTCCACCATCACCACCCGCAGGCGCGCGCGTCGTGCCACGTCCAGTACGGCCTCGGCCCACGCGTCGGCGCCCTCGCCCGGGGCCCGCAGCGCGCTCGGATGCAGGACGACCGTGTCGGCCATCTCCAGCTGCCGCAGCCGTTCCGTGTCCCGCACCAGCACGCCCGCACGGGACAGCGCGCCGCTCAGGACGGCGTGGAAGGCGGCGGGCCCGTAGCGCGCGGCCTTGGGAGAGCCCGCGAGCACCGCCTCCGCCGCCTCCCTGCCGTCGTGCTTGACCAGCAGCATGGCAGCGGCGCCGAGCACACTGCCGGTCTCCGCCTTCGCGGCGTACTCCTGGGCCGGTGAGGTACGCAGCGGCGGGCGTGGGCAGCGGTCCCCCGTGGCGATGCTGTCCCGCTCCGGCAGGCAGACCTGGTCGTGGACCGCGTCGAACGCAGCCGTGCGCGCCACGGTCTCGCCGAGCTGCAGAGCACGCAACGCGCTGTCGAGGACCAGGGGCGTCGGCGTCCGGCCCGCGCCATGGGCCACCGCGTTCGCGACGGCCAGCGCCAGGTCCATGCGGGACCGGCCGATCCGGGCCCGCAGCCAGCCGCGGAAGCGCGGGTTCTCCCGCACCATGGTGACCAGCGCGGTCACCGCCCGTGGCGAGGCCGGCAGCCGCAGGCCGTAGCCGATCAGTGCGGCCGCGATGCCCGCGCCGTCCACCGCGAGCGCCGTCGCCGCGGCCCGCACCCCGGCGGGATCGGCCGGGTGCGGGACGTCGTCGATCACCTCGTCGGTCTGCTCCAGACCGTGCCGGGCCGCGAGTTCCGTCGCCTTCTCCACGACCCGGTCGGTGAGGGCTTCCTCGGTCGCGGTCACCACGAGCCGCCCCAGTCCGCCGTCCCAGTACGCGAGGGCCACGTCAGGCCGCTCGGCCAGCGCCTTGGCGACCCGGCGCGCCGCATGCTCCATGCCGCCCGCGTGCCGTACCCGGTCCGGCTGGGCGGGCCGCAGCGCGAGGTGCGCCCGGGATCCGGCCTGCCAGGGATGCGGGGTGAGCGGTACGGCGTTGCGGGCGACCCGTGCGACACGAACCGCGGCGTCCGCGCCCCGTACCCCGGCCCGAGCCGTGCCTGCGACCGCTCCGGCGGCGACACCCACCGCGGGAGCGGCCCCTCCGGCGAGCAGCCGGGGGCCGACCGACACGATCCCGACGGCGGCGCTCGCCGGCCGCGTGAGCAGTTGCAGAACCATCTCTCACCCTCAGCCGGTTGCGCTGCTGCGGTGGGCCGTCGAGCCGTCGGACGCGGTGGACCTGCCGCGACCGGCGGACGCCGTCCTCTGAACGGTGGACCCACTGGCCGGACCGCTGGATTTCGCGCTCTGGCCCGTGGCCTTCTTGGCCAGTGCGGTGGCCTTCTTGGTCTGTGCCGTCGTGTTCTTGGTCAGTGTCGCGGTCATCCTGCCGCGGGTGCCGGACGCCGTGCTCCCGCTCCGGGCGGACGTGGTCGGCCTGTCCTCCGGCTTCGGCTGGGTCAGCCAGGCCACGGCTGCACCGGTCAGGGCGACCGGCCACTCGACCACACCGGCGAGGCCGAGCACTCCGGCTCCGGTGTACACGGCTATCCGGCGCCCTTGCGGTGAGACGGCTCCGATCCGGTCCAGCGCACCTTCGGTGGCCCTGGTCACGACCCCCGCACCGGGCACCCTGCGCAGCGCCGAGGCCGCGGTCCGCAGCGGCTCGAGCAGAGTCGTCGACGCTTGCTGCGTGTCCATAGCTCTCTTCACCTCGTATGACGTGGCCCTTCGTGTGCGCACCGGGTTCCCGCGAAATGCGACGTCACCCGCGCTCGGGGTGCCGAGATGACATTCCCGTCCGGCCCCGAGGGGAGGCATCACCTACGAGTGGCGCGTGCGGCCGCCGTCGTGTCGGGTTCCGATCGGTTCAGTGCCCGATCGACCGGGTGATCTCCCCCTGGTACGCCCCGTACGCGGCACGCAGCGGCGCGCCCGGCCAGTCCTCGGGAAGGAGCTCGGGCGGCAGCACGGGATCGGCGAGCAGATGGCGGACGACCGCGGCGAAGGCGGTGAAGCGGTCCGCCGGGCGGTGCGCCTCGGCGACGTGGGCGAGCAGGGAGCGCGCGGTGGCGGCCCAGGAGTCCAACGGCCACAGCTGCGCGGCCAGTTCACGCGCGGGCCGGTCGGGGCGGGCGGTGTAGGACTGGGCCACCTGCGCCAGATCGTCGGGCAGGGAACGGCTGAGGTTCGCGGGGCGCAGCCAGACGCCCTCGCGGAGTTCGGCCAGGCGCAGGGCGGTCAACCGGGTGCGCAGGTCGGCGCGTTCGGCGGGGCCGCGGCCCGTCGCCGTGATCACCACCATCTCCCAGTCGCCGTCCCACGCGCGCGTGCGGGCCTCCACGGCCTCGTCCTGGCGCCGCTGGCGGGCCAGCAGGCGGTCGCTGAGCCGGTAGACGGCGTCGGTGCGCCGCAGGTCACCGGCGGCCACCATCCGGCTGAGCGCTGCGCGCAGCGTGGAGCCGCCGACGCCGAAGGGTTCCACCGCACGGACGAGGTCCTTCACCGGAAGCTGCGGTGGGTGCGTGCCCAGCAGCAGGCTCAGCACGACGGACCGCGCGGACAGCGGCGGCAGGTCGACCTCGCCGGGCTGCACCGACATGTTCATCCGCATGGGCAGGTACTCTACGTGCGCGCTTGTTGTTGCAATATTGCTACGGCCGCAGGCAAGGTGCAACATGACCGCATGGTCTCGACACCCTCGCCCGCGCAGCCCCGCCGGCAGTACGCCACGCACGACGTCACCAACCAGCCGCCCGCCCTGACGCCGTACGACGCCTCCGAGGACACGGCCCTGCTGGAGGGCCTGCGCCGGGAGGGCGCCGGATGGGCCGAGGAGGACGTCCGGCGGATCGGCCTGCGGGCCGGCAGCGCCGAGGCGCAGGAGTGGGCCGAGCAGGCCAACGTCCACGAGCCGGTGCTGCGCACGCACGACCGCTACGGCAACCGCATCGACGAGGTCGACTTCCATCCCAGCTGGCACCATCTGATGCGGGCCGCGGTCGCCGAGGGCCTGGCCGCCGCTCCGTGGGCGGAGGACCGGCCGGGCGCCCATGTCGCCCGTACCGCGGGCGGGCTGGTGTGGGGGCACACCGAAGCGGGGCACGGCTGTCCCACCTCGATGACATACGCGGCCGTACCCGCCCTGCGGGCGCAGCCCGAGCTCGCGAGGATCTACGAACCCCTGCTGACCAGCCGTGAGTACGAGCCGGGGCTGCGGGTGCCGACGGAGAAGCGCGGCCTGCTCGCCGGCATGGGGATGACCGAGAAGCAGGGCGGCTCCGACGTCCGTACGAACACGACCACGGCGTGGCCGACCGCCGAGCCGGGCGTGTACCAGCTGCGCGGGCACAAGTGGTTCACGTCGGCGCCGATGTGCGACGTCTTCCTGGTGCTGGCGCAGGCATCCCCTCTCAGGGACAAAGGTGGTCTGTCGTGCTTCCTGGTGCCGCGGATCCTGCCCGACGGGAGCCGTAACACCTTCCGCATCCAGCGGCTCAAGGACAAGCTGGGCAACCGGTCCAACGCCTCCTCCGAACCCGAGTTCGACGGGACGGTGGGCTGGCTGGTCGGGCCGGAGGGCCGTGGCGTCAAGACGATCATCGAGATGGTCAACTGCACCCGGCTCGACTGCGTGATGATGTCGGCGACGCTGATGCGCAGGACGCTGGTCGAGGCGGGTCACCATGTGCGCCATCGCAGCGCGTTCGGGGCGCGCCTCGTCGACCAGCCGCTGATGCGCAATGTGCTGGCGGACCTCGCGCTGGAGTCGGAGGCCGCGACGACGCTCGCCCTGCGGCTGGCGGGTGCCGCGGACCGTGCGGTGCGCGGGGATGCGGGGGAGGCGGCGTTCCGGCGGATCGCGACCGCCGTCGGCAAGTACTGGGTGACCAAGCGGGGCCCGGCCTTCACCGCGGAGGCCCTGGAGTGTCTCGGCGGCAACGGCTATGTGGAGGAGTCGGGTATGCCCCGCCACTACCGCGAGGCTCCGCTGCTGTCGATCTGGGAGGGCTCGGGGAACGTCAACGCACTTGATGTCCTACGGGCGCTGAGGCGTGAGCCCGGCACCGCGCAGGCTCTCTTCGACGAGCTCGCCCTGGCGCGGGGCGCGGACGAGCGGCTGGATTCCGCCGTGGTCCGGCTCGAGGGCCTGCTGGCCACCGGGTCCGAGGCCGGTGCCCGCCGCCTGGTGGAGCTGATGGCGCTGACCCTGCAGGCCTCGCTCCTGGTCCGGCACGCCCCGCCCGCCGTCGCCGACGCCTTCTGCGCGACCCGGCTGGGCGGCGACTGGGGACACGCCTTCGGCACTCTGCCGGACGCCGCCGATCTGGACGCCGTGCTGGGGCGGGCGCTGCCGGGCGGAGGTTGAGCCGACGGGGGATGCGGGGCGCCGTGGACCGGGGTTCCTCGCAGGTGAGACGCCGCCACGCTGCCCGACGGGCGGGTGAACCCCGGCCGAATTCTGGCTCTTCCTCCGGTCAGGAAGCGGTCAGGAACGCCGTCGCGGTCCTGCGGCCTGCTTAGGATCATTCGGCGCCGACTCGTTCGTACGACTGTCAAGGAGGGCCGGCATGCCCGACACCGCATCCGGTCCACCCGTTCCCCGGGCCCGGCGGCGCACCGCGCTGCTCGCGGGCGGAGCCCTCGCGGCGGTGGCTGCGCTGACGGCCGGTCTGCTGGCCGCAGGGTGTTCCGGCGCGGGACAGCATCCAGCCAGGGCCGCGGACGGGTTGCGGCACACGACCGTCGAGGTCACGTCCGCCGCCTGCGGCCGCGGCTGGACCCACCCGGAACCCGGCCGTCAGGTCTTCGAGCTGCGCAACACCTCCGGCTCGGCGGCCGAGGTCTATCTGACCGATGCCAAGACGGGCGCCGTCTACGGCGAGGTCGAAGGGCTGGCCCCGGGCACCGAGCGCCCGATACGCGTCACGCTCGGCAAGGGCTCGTACGCCTTCAAGTGCCTGCCCGACGACGCCGACGCCGTCACCGGCCCCACCGTGCACATCACCGGCGGGAACGTGCGGAGCGGTCCGGCCGCCCTCCCGGTGACCCAGCAGCAGCTCATCCCGCCCACACTCGCCTACCAGAGGTGGATCGGGGCCCGCACGGTCGAGCTGGCGGACAAGACCGACGTGCTGCGCGACGCGATCGACCGCGGGGACCTCTCGGCCGCGCGGGCCGACTGGCTTCCCGCACACCTGGTGTACGAGCGGATGGGCGCGGCTTACGGCACCTTCGGTGACGCGGACTCGGCGATCAACGGGACCACGGCGGGACTGTCCGGCGGGGTGCACGACGCGGGCTTCACGGGGTTCCACCGGGTCGAGTACGGGCTGTGGCACGGCGAGCCGGCGAGCAGCCTGCGCGGGCCGGCGGACCGGCTCGCCAAGGCCGTGCACGCCTTGCGCGACGGCTGGCCCGACCAGCGGATGGATCCGGCCGACGTCGGTCTGCGCGCGCACGAGATCGTGGAGAACACCGTGCAGTTCGAGCTGACGGGCCGTACCGACTACGGCAGCGGCACCAATCTGGCCACCGCCCGCGCCAACCTCGACGGCACCGGCGTGCTGCTCGGCTGTCTGCGTCCACTGCTGAAGTCCCGTGACAAAGGCCTGCCCGACCTGGACTCCTGGATGACCCGGGCCCGGCACACGCTCGACGCCGCCGAGCACGACGGCCACTGGACACCGCTGGACCGCCTCTCCCGCGCCCAGCGGGAGAAGCTCGACGCAGACCTGAGCGAACTGGCCGAGCACCTCGCCGCCGTGGCCACCCTCACGGACGTACGGAGAACTGCGTGAGCCCGCCGCAGGACATCACCAGCCCCGGCCTCCTGGCCCCCGCCCAGCCCCGCCGGCACACGGAGCACCACGTGAACCGGCCGCCCGACATCGCACTCCACGGCCCGCCGGCCGCCCTCTCCCCCGCCGCGCGACTCCGCACGCACCGCAAGACCGTCGACACCGACCCGGGAGCGGCAGTCGAGCGACCTCCCGCCCGGCCCGCCTCCACCGGCATACGGAGGACCACGTGACCCCGCCCCCCGACATCGCACGCCGCGGCCTGCTGGCCGCCGCAGCCGCCACTGCCGGGGCCGGGCTTGTGGCCGCCGGTCGTCAGGGCGCGTCGGCCGCCGGGCCGGTGCGTGAGGAGGGGCGCGTGGCCTTTCACGGGCGGCACCAGGCGGGCATCGTCACTCCGGCCCAGCGGGCCACGGCGTTCGTGGCCTTCGACGCGACCGCGGAGAACCGGGGCGAACTGGCGGAGCTGTTGCGTACGGTGACGGACCGGGCCCGGTTCCTCACCTCCGGTGGCAGCCCGGAGGAGTTGGGCATCACCGGGCCGCCCGCCGACTCCGGCACCCTCGGCCCGGACGTCCCGGCGGACGCCCTGACCGTCACCGTGGGCGTCGGCGCCTCGCTCTTCGACGACCGTTACGGCCTGGGCTCCCGCAGGCCGCACCGGCTCACCACGATGCCGTCGTTCCCCGACGACGACCTGGATGCCGCCTGGTGCCACGGCGATCTGAGCGTGCAACTGTGCGCGGCCAACCAGGACACCGTGCTCCACGCCCTGCGCGACCTCACCCGGCACACCCGCGGTGGTATGCAGGTGCGCTGGCGCATGGACGGCTTCATCAGCCCGCCCCGCCCCTCGGGCACGCCCCGCAACCACCTGGGCTTCAAGGACGGCATCGCCAACCCGGACCGGCGCGACGCCCGGACGATGGACCGCCTGGTATGGGTGGGCAGCGGCACCGGCGAGCCCGACTGGGCCGTGGGCGGGAGCTACCAGGTCGTACGGCTGATCCGCATGCTGGTGGAGTTCTGGGACCGGGTCTCGATCACCGAGCAGGAGCGGATGTTCGGCCGCGCCCGGGACACCGGCGCACCCCTGGACGGACGTCACGAGACCGACGCCCCCAACTACCCGCAGGACCCCCAGGGCGATGTGATCCCCCTGGACAGCCACATCCGGCGGGCCAATCCGCGCACCGCCGCCACCGAGGACCAGCGCATCCTGCGGCGCGGCTACAACTACGACCGCGGTACGGACAGCAACGGCAACCTCGACATGGGCCTGCTGTTCTGCTGCTACCAGCAGGACCTCGCCCGCCAGTTCGAGACGGTGCAGAAGAGGCTGGCCGGTGAGCCGCTGGTCGACTACATCACCCCGTTCGGCGGCGGCTACTTCTTCGCCCTGCCCGGTGTCCGGGACGGCTCCGACTGGCTGGGACGCGCCCTGCTGGCCTGATCCCACCCTGCCGATGCCGGTCAAGGGCATGCCAAGAGACAATGAGGATTTCCTGACCGAAGATTCGCTGACGCGTCATTGCCACTCCTCCGCCCCGCCGCCACCATTGCCCAGGATCGAGCCGTAGATGTCATGGCCACGGATCGTGGCAGTGGATTCGGTGGAATTGCAGTGGAATTCCGTGCTCTCGGAAGGCGAGACAGCATGATCGGCACAGGTAGAAGTCCAAGGGCGCGGCGCCGGTTGACGCGCGTAGGCACCCTGCTCGGTGCGGCCGCCCTGGCGAGCGCGGGCGGTGCCGTCCCCGCCTCGGCGGCCTCCGGCGTTCAGGCCGCCTCGGGCGCGCGCACCGCGACACCGATCAAGCACCTGGTGGTGATCTACGACGAGAACATCTCGTTCGACCACTACTTCGCCACGTATCCGAAGGCCGCGAACACCGACGGCACCAAGTTCAAGGCGGCCGCGCACACCCCGAAGGCCGACAACCTCCTCAACGCCGGACTCCTGAAGAACAACCCGAACCTCTACCAGCCCAAGCGGCTGGCCAGTTCGCAGGCCATGACCTGCGACCAGAACCATTCCTACGGCCCCGAGCAGTACGCGGCCGACGGCGGCAAGGCCAACAAGTACGTCGAGAACACCGAGGTCAACAAGTGCAGCGGGCTCTTCGGCGAGCCCGGCCTGGTGATGGACTACTACGACGGCAACACCGTCACGGCGCTGTGGAACTACGCCCAGCACTACGCCCTGAACGACAAGTCGTTCAGCTCGGTCTACGGGCCCTCCACACCCGGCGCGCTCAACCTGATCTCCGGCCAGACGCACGGCGTGATCTCCGTCGACCCGGCCTCCGGCACGGAGGACCCGAAGCAGACCTCGAAGCCCGACCCGTACACGGTCCTCTCCCCCGACGCCAAGGGTGTCGGCACGCTGGTCAACGACCCGGACCCGGCCTTCGACGACTGCTCGGACAAGGACCACACGTCGACCAACGCGCTGGCGGTCATGCAGGGCAAGAACATCGGTGACCTGCTCAACTCCAAGGGTGTGAGCTGGGGCTGGTTCCAGGGCGGCTTCCGGCCTAGCACCGCCTGGGACGGCAAGCAGGGCGACTACGCCAAGTGCGGCGGCACCACCCACGCCAACATCGGCGGCGCGGCATCCGTGGACTACAGCCCGCACCACTCGCCGTTCGAGTACTACAAGTCGACGTCCAACCCTCACCACCTGGCCCCCAAGAGCATCGCCGAGATCGGACACGCCGGCCGGGCCAACCACAACTACGACCTGACGGACTTCGACGCCGCCCTCCAGGCCGGCCGCCTGCCCGCGGTCAGCTTCCTCAAGGCGGCCGAGTACCAGGACGGTCACGCCGGCTACTCGGACCCGATCGACGAGCAGCACTTCCTGGTCAAGGAGATCAACGCGCTGCAGCAGTCGCCGCAGTGGAAGTCCACCGCGGTCGTCGTCGCCTACGACGACTCCGACGGCTGGTACGACCACGTGGCCGCCAAGGTGCTCAACGGCTCCAAGGACTCCACGGTCGGCTCCAACGGCAAGGCCCTGGACAGCCCGGCCTGCCAGTCCGGCCCGGCTGCGGCCGGCGGCTACGCGGACCGCTGCGGCCCCGGCACCCGGCAGCCGCTGCTGGTCATCTCCCCCTACAGCAAGGTCAACTCGATCGACCACACCGCCACCGAGCAGGCGTCGATCACCAGGTTCATCGAGAACAACTGGCACACCGGCCGCATCGGTGACGCCTCCTTCGACCGGCGCTCCGGCTCCCTGAGCGGGCTGTTCGACTTCAAGCACCCCAACAACAAGCAGGTGCTGCTGAACTCGGACGGCTCGGTCAAGTCCGTGAAGGGCATCCCGCACCACAGCGGGACGGTCACCGCCGTCTCCGCGCAGGGCGCCTACCCGCCCTACGTCCAGGACCTCAAGGCGCAGAACGTCGCCGACACCGGTTCGGCCTCCCCGGCGCTCCCGATGGCCCTGGCCGCGGGTCTGCTCACCGCGGGGGCCACCGGCACCGCGTTCGCCCTGCACCGCCGCAAGCGGCGCGTCGGGCACGCCGCGAGCTAGGAGAATCTGCACCGGACGGTCCGCTGGGCGCTCGCCCCGCGGACCGTCCGCGCGTTTCAGGACGTACGCCCCGGCCGGGTGACGGCGAGCAGGACGAGCGCAAGGGCCTGGACGGCCACGGTGACGATGATCAGCGCCGGGATCGAGCGGGAGTACAGGGCTCCCGCGAGGATGCCGCCGATCAGCGTGGCCGCGCCGATGACGGCGGCGAACAGGCCGTACGCGGTGGCGCGGCGACCGGGCGGGACGAGGTCGGCGACGGTGGCCCGCAGGGTCGACTCCTGTACGCCCATGGCGGCGCCCCACAGCAGCGTGCCGGCCACGGTCAGGGCGACGGTGTCGGTGAAGGCCAGCAGGGGCACACCGGCAGCGAGGACGGGCAGTACGGCCAGGGTGCGGGCGCCGTACCGGTCGTAGGCCCAGCCGGTGGCCAGCGCGGCGAGCGCGTCGACGCCCATGGCGGCGGCGTACAGCACCGGCACCGCGGCGGTGGGCAGCAGTTGCCGCTGGACCAGGTGGTAGGAGAGCACGCCGAAGGTCGCGAACCCGGCCAGCGTCGCGGCCGTGAAGGCGGCGTACACCCAGAAGGTGCGCGGCAACCGCGCCCTGCCCGCCTGTCCCACGGCCGCCGCGGGTTCCGCCTCGGGTTCGTAGGCGGCCGGATCCGGCACCCGGTGACGCAGCCACAGCAACAGGGCCAGTACGGCGGCGCCGGGGACGGCCAGCACGCCCAGCGCGGGCGCGTAGTCGTCGCCGGTCGCGGCCAGCACCCCGGCCACCACCAGGGGTCCGATCAGCGCTCCGATCTGGTCCATCGCCTCGTGGACGGCGAAGCCGCGGCCGCGCCCGGTGGCGGCCGCGGCATGCGACAGCAGCGTGTCCTTGGCCGGGGAGCGCACCGCCTTGCCCACGCGTTCGGCGATCACCAGCGCGCTCGCCACCCACAGCACCCCGGCCAGGCCGAGCACCGGCACGGAGACCACCGTGAGCGTGTATCCGGCGATCGTCCACGCCCAGAAGCGGCGGGTGCGGTCGGTCAGCGGCCCGGAGAGCAGCCGCAGCACCAGCGCGGCGGCCTCGCCGACGCCGGTGACCACGCCGACGACCAGGGCGGACGCACCGAGCGAGGCGAGCAGCGGGCCGGTGACGGATCGGGCGCCCTCGTAGACGAAGTCGGCCAGCAGGCTGACGGTGCCGAAGGTGACGACGAACCGCCACGGCCGCATCCCCGGCCCGGCCGCCGCGACCGTCGGCGTGGTCCTGCCGCCCCTCCCGGCCATGCCGTGGCGCTCCTCGCCCGGCGTGCGGGACTTCGTCGCCCTGCGCGAACGGGCGCACACCGCTGCGTACGACGGTAACCGCACTCGTCGGGCCGAGAGCGGCCGGACGGGTGACGGGCCCCCCTCCTGGTGAAGGCCGCCTCCCGCCCGGCTCGATGCGGGCCGTGCCCGCTAGGCCATGTCTTCGCCGTCCGGTGTCGGGATGCGGCCCGGCTCCTGTTCCTCCTCACCGGTCAGGAACTGCGAGATGAAGAACTTGTAGATGGCGGCACCGAGCACACCGCCGACCAGCGGCCCGACGATCGGCACCCAGAAGTAGATGTTGCCGTACTGGTCCCGCCAGGCGGTCCCGTACCCGGTGATGAAGCTGGCGAGCCGCGGCCCGAAGTCACGGGCCGGGTTGATGGCGTAGCCGGCGTCCGTGCCCCAGGCCATGCCGATCGCCACCACCAGGAGACCGATGATGAACGGTGCCAAGTTGGCGCCGGGCGGGGTGTTCATCAGGTCGGTGATGGCGAAGATGACCAGGACCAGGATGGCCGTGCCGATCACCTGGTCGCGCAGCGCGCCGAGTTCGCTCACGGGCAGGGCGCCGTTGCCCGGGAGGGTCGAGAAGACGCCCTGTGTCTTGATGGTGTGGCCGGGGTCGGCCTTGGCGAGGACCTCGGTGTAGTTCCAGCGCACCAGCAGCGCGGCGACGAAAGCCCCCGCGGTCTGCGCCACGACGTACGGCCCGACCTTCTTCCACTCGAAGCCCTTGAAGCAGGCCAGGGCCAGGGTGATGGCGGGGTTGATGTGGGCGCCGCTGAGCCGGGCGGCGACGTAGACGCCCATGGTCACGCCGAGGCCCCAGGCCCAGGCGATGCTGTCGTGATCTCCGATCCCGGCGGCCACGACCTGGGCGACCACACCGCAGCCGAAGAGGATCAGGATCATGGTGCCCAGGAACTCCGCCGACAGTTCGCCGACCAGTTCCCTTCTGGAAGTCTGCTCCGCCATGAGGCACCGCCTTCCGCCAGAAATGGTTGTGTCCGCGAGGGTAGTTCTCCGGCGCGAGGCGTCCAGGGGCCCAGCATCAACTGGAGTAACCGCCACCACTTCGGCCCTGGGGCTACGCCTGTGTGCCGCCTCGAGGGCGTCACCTACGACGATGGCACAGGGACCCGGAACCCGCAGCGCGACGACCCCCGGCGGTTCTGTCGGGAGGCGTCCTCGTCAGCTCGTCTTGCGCCCCCACAGCGGTCCGAAGCGGGCCCACTCGGTGTCCCACTGCGACATGCGGCGGCGTTCCAGGCGCCCGCACAGGACACGTCCGCCGACGAAGGGCGCCGCAGCCGCGGTCATGCCCACCAGCGCGCCGATCAGCGAGGACCGCAGCTGGGCCTGGGCGGCGGTGGCGGGCCGGGAGACGAGGTGGCCCTGCAGGTCGGTCCAGACGGTGACCGCCGTGCCGGCGCTGCTGCCGGGGCCGACCCGGACCTGACCGGTGTGCGTGGTGCCGTCCGGGGCGGTCCAGCGCACGTTTCCCCACACCCGGTCGCCGCTGAACGTGGCGGGGTGGTCGGAGGCCGAACCGGGCGCCTTCTCCGTCAGCCGCGCCGCGACCTGCCGCCACTCGACGCGCTCGCGGGCCAGACCGTCCTCGACGGACCTCGTGGTCGCCAGACCCGCGAGCACACCGACCAGGACGGTGACCAGCCAGGTACCGAGAACGACCCACGCCTCCACCGCGTCGGCGCGACGCCTCAGCGGATTGCGCCGCCAGCGCCACAGCCACACCTTCGGACCACGGAACGCCATCGAAGGCATCCTCCTCATGAGCGCACGATCATCCGGAACCTCCCTCCCATACGGGCGAAGGCCGCCGGATGCTCAGGTCGACTCCACCGACTCGACCGTCGCCTGCGTCACCTCGCTCGCGCAGGTGTCCTCGCAAGCGGGGCCGGTCATCGCCTCCCGATCCGCCGACACCGCCTTGACCTGCAGAGATGCTGATGCAGAGGAGGACTGTCAGTGGTGGGGTGCAGACTGGCCGATGTCTGGGACAGAGCCGTCACAGACACAGCGGAGGTGATTCGGCATGACCGAGGTACTGCTCGCCGTGGGCACGCGCAAAGGCCTGTTCATCGGGCGTCGGCGAGGTGGCGCATGGGAGTTCGACGAGACCCCCTACTTCAACGCGCAGGCCGTGTACTCGGTCGCGATCGACACCCGCGGCGACCGTCCGCGTCTGCTGGCCGGCGGCGACAGCGCCCACTGGGGCCCATCCGTGTTCCACTCCGACGACCTGGGCCGCACCTGGACGGAACCGGCCCGGCCGGCCGTCAAGTTCCCCAAGGACACCGGGGCTTCGCTGGAGCGGGTGTGGCAGCTGCATCCGGCGGCCGCGGAACAGGACGTGGTGTACGCGGGCACGGAGCCGGCCGCCCTGTACCGCTCGGAGGACCGCGGGGAGACCTTCGAGCTGGTGCGGCCCCTGTGGGAGCACCCCACGCGCTCGAAGTGGGTGCCGGGCGGCGGCGGTGAGGGCCTGCACACCGTGCTCACCGACAAGCGCGACCCGCAGGCGGTGACCGTCGCCGTCTCCACGGCCGGGGTGTTCAGGACCACTGACGGCGGGGCGAGTTGGGCGCCGTCCAACTCCGGTGTCTCCGCGGTGTTCCTGCCGGATCCGAACCCGGAGTTCGGGCAGTGCGTGCACAAGGTCGCGCGGGACGCGGCCAACCCGGACCGGCTGTATCTGCAGAACCACTGGGGCGTGTACCGCAGCGACGACGCGGGCGGGCACTGGAGCGACATCGGCGAAGGGCTGCCGTCCACCTTCGGCTTCGCCGCGGCCGCACACCCGCACCGCGGCGACACGGCGTATGTGTTCCCGATCAACGCGGACGCGGACCGGGTGCCCGCCGGCCGCCGCTGCCGGGTCTTCCGCACGGCCGACGCGGGCAAGATCTGGGAGCCGTTGTCCGCGGGCCTGCCGCATGAGGACCACTACGGCACGGTGCTGCGCGACGCGCTGTGCACCGACGGCGCTGACCCTGCGGGCGTTTACTTCGGCAACCGCAACGGCGAGGTGTACGCATCGGCCGACGACGGCGACAGCTGGCGGCAGTTGGCCTCGCATCTGCCGGATGTGCTGTGCGTGCGGGCCGCGGTGATCGGATGAGTGCTGCGGGGGGAGCGCACGCCCTTGGCCACCGGTTGATCTCTGCTGCCCGTACGGCAGTAGGGTGACGCCCGTGGCACCACGACCGTTGCATGAAATCGTCGAAGCGGGCTGGGCGAAGGCCCTGGAACCGGTGGCCGGACGGATCGCCGAGATGGGGGACTTCCTGCGCGCGGAGATCTCCGCGGGGCGCACCTATCTTCCGGCCGGAGCGAATGTTCTGCGGGCCTTCCAGCAACCCTTCGACGAGGTACGGGTCCTGATCGTCGGCCAGGACCCGTATCCCACGCCGGGGCACGCCGTGGGGCTGTCGTTCTCGGTGGCGCCCGAGGTGCGTCCGCTGCCCGGCAGTCTCATCAACATCTACCGGGAGTTGACCACCGACCTGGGCCTGCCCCAGCCGTCCAACGGGGATCTGACGCCGTGGACACAGCAGGGCGTGCTGCTGCTCAACAGGGCGCTGACCACCGCCCCGCGCAAACCGGGCGCGCACCGCGGCAAAGGCTGGGAGGAAGTCACCGAGCAGGCCATTCGGGCCCTCGCCGGGCGCGGCAAGCCTCTGGTGTCCATCCTCTGGGGCCGGGACGCCCGCAATCTGCGCCCGCTGCTCGGCAGCCTCCCGTCGGTGGAGTCCGCCCACCCGTCCCCGATGTCGGCCGACCGCGGCTTCTTCGGCTCGCGTCCCTTCAGCCGGGCCAACGACCTGCTGATCAGACAGGGCGGGCAGCCGGTGGACTGGCGTCTGCCGTGAGCGGTGCGGGGGACGGACCGGGTACGGACGTGGCGGCGCACGGGACGCGGGCCGGCACGACGGGAATCCTCGCGGTCGACTCGGGGGGCTCGGGTCTGCGGGTCGTCGTCAAGCGCACGGACGGCGGTCCGCCGGCCCAGCGGGAGTCCCGGGAACCGGTGCGCACCGGAGCCCGGGGGATCGATCCGGGCCATCTCATGGCCCAAATCGCGCCAATGGTACGGGAGTTGATTTCAGAGACCGGTGTCTCCGCACTGAGCACGGCCGTCGTGGGTGCCGCCGGGCTCGCCTCCCTCGGCGATGCCCTGCGTGCCGAACTCCCCGGTGCGCTGGGCCGGGAGTTCGGCATCCGCTCCGTCGCCCTCGTCGCCGACGCCGTCACCGCCTATGTCGGCGCCCTCGGGCCCCGCCCGGGCGCCGTGGTCGCGGCCGGGACGGGCCTGATCGCCATCGGTACGGACCTGACGCGCTGGCACCGCGCGGACGGCTGGGGGCATCTGCTGGGCGACTGCGGCAGCGGCGCCTGGATCGGACGGGCCGGGCTGGAGGCGGCCCTGCGTGCGTTCGACGGAAGACCCGGCGGTTCGACCGGCTTGCTGGCCCGCGCCGAGGAGGTGTTCGGTCCGATGCCGGGGCTGCCGGGCAGGCTCTACCCGCGCCAGGACCGGCCCGCCGTGCTCGCCTCCTTCGCACCCCAGGTGGCCGCCTGCGCCGACGGCGACCCGGTCGCCGCCGGCATCCTGCGCGCGGCGGCCCGGCACATGGCGGAGTCCGCGGCCGCGGTCTGTCCACCCGCGGGAGACGCTCACGTTGCCGTCACAGGCGGCCTGTTCAAGATGGGCGATCCTCTGCTCGTCCCCCTCATGGAAGAGCTGTCGCAGCGGCTGCCGCACGCACCGCTGGTGGCGGCCGCCGGCGATCCACTGGCCGGCTCGGTGCGTATCGCCGACGATCTCGCGGCGGGAACACTCACTCTCCCGAGTGATGAAGCAATGCTGAGCGTGATGACCGGCGACGACGGCTGATCTCCGGACGCCCCAAGCTTCTGATCCGTATGTAACTCATCAGACAAAATGGGACAGAAACCGCTCACCTGCACCCTCCCCGAACAGGGGAGCCCAGGAAGCCAGTAACATGCGTCGCCATGAGCTCCCCCACTGGGCCCGCGTCCGGCCTGCCAGTACGAATGCCGCGACCTCGCCAGCCCGGGCGGCACCGCCGACCCGAGCCGCTGGCGGCTCCTGAGGGCGCGCCCGCGCTCGTCCTCGCGGTGCCGGGCACTCCCGGCGCCCCCACGCGCAGCCTCGCCGAGGAGGTCGTGAGCATCGCCCGCTCCGAGCTCCCCGGCCTCGATGCGCGGATCGGGTACCTGGACGGGGACGAGGCGGAGTTCCCCACGCTGCAGGCCGTGCTCGCGCACGCCTCCGAGGAGCGTGCCGCCCGCTTCGAGCACGCCCGCGCCGCCGGCCTGGACGTCAAGGAGCCGGACGGCCCCGTCGCCGTCGTCGTGCCGCTGCTGGCCGGCCCCGACGGCGCGCTGCTGCGCCGGATCCGCCAGGCCGTGATGGACAGCCGTGTCGCGGCCGACCTCACCGACGTGCTGGGCCCGCACCCGCTGCTCGCCGAGGCGCTGCACGTGCGCCTGTCGGAGGCCGGACTGGCCCGTGCCGACCGCGCCCGCCTGTTCACCGTGGCGACCGCGGCGGACGGCATCATCCTGGCCTCGGTGGGTGGTGACGAGGCCGTTCAGGCGGCCGGGATCACCGGCATGCTGCTCGCCGCACGTCTCGCCGTGCCGGTGATGGCGGCGGCGCTGGACCAGGACGGCTCGATCGCGGCCGTCGCCGAGCAGCTGCGCGGCTCGGGTTCGCAGCAGCTGGCGCTCGCGCCGTACCTGATAGGGCCGGAGATCGACCCGGGCCTGATCGAGGAGGCGGCCAAGGAGGCGGGCTGCTCCGCCGCCGAGGCGCTCGGCCCGTACCCGGCGATCGGCAAGCTCGCACTGGCCAAGTACACGACGGCGCTGGGTATCGCCCCGCCGCAGCCGCAGGGGACGCCGGTGCGCTGAGGCGTGCGGCAGCTTCGCTGCCAAAGATGTACGAACGCCGAAGGGCCCGCTCCAGTGCTTGGAGCGGGCCCTTCGGCGTTCACCCGTGGCCCGTGTCCGTCACCGCCGCGGCGCGAAATGCCATCGATCGTCTGCGGACCCGTCGTGGCTGGTCGCGCCCACGGGCGGAGCCGCAGATCGATACAGCCCCGCGCCCCTTCGGTGCGCGGCCACACCGACCGACCTGCTCAGCCGAACACCACGCAGGACGCCGCAGGGACCGCCAGGGAACCCTCGTAGCGCGGCAGGCCTGTGGAGGGGTCGAGGGCGAACCAGGTCACCTCGCCGGAGCGTTCGTTGGCGACGTACAGGAATCCGTCCGACTCGGCGATCGCGCGGGGCCAGTGGCCGCCGCAGGGGACCGTGCCGATCAGGCGGAGCTCGTCGCCCTCGACGGCGAAGGTGGACAGGACGTCCTCGCCGCGGGTGGCGGTCCACACGAAGCGGCCGTCGGGGGAGGCGACGATGCCGGACGGGTAGGCGTCGCCGGTCGGGGCGCCGGGGAGCACATGCCGCTCGGTCAGCGGTTCCAGGGAACCGGTCACGGCGTCCCAGTGACAGACGGTGACCGTCGGCGTCAGTTCGTTGAGAACGTACGCGCGCGTGCCGTCCGGGTGGAAGGCCAGGTGGCGCGGCCCGGAGCCGGGTCGCAGGGCGATCTCCCGGTGCACTTCGAGGCGGCCGCCGGTCAGTGTGCAGACCCGGACCGAGTCCGTGCCCAGGTCGACGCTGACGGCCCACCGCCCGCTCGGGTCGGGCTGCACCTGGTGCGCGTGCGGCCCCTGCTGGCGCAGGGTGTGCGGGCCCGAGCCCTTGTGCTGGAGGACGTCGGAGGCTGCGCCGGCGAGGGTGCCGTCGGAGCGGACGGGCACGGCGGTGACGCTGCCGGAGCCGTAGTTGGCGGTCAGGACGTGCCCGTCGAACACGCTGAGGTGCGTCGGGGTGTTGCCGCCGACCGGAACCGGCGCCCCGGCCTTCTCCGGCCGGTCTCCCGTCACCCGGTACGCGGCCACCGCGCCTTCGGCGGTCTCGCTGACCGCGTAGAGGGTCCGCCCGTCGGGTGCCGGTGCCAGGTAGGAGGGGTCGGGGACGCCGTCCACGCTGCTCAGCGCGGTCAGCGCACCGCTGTCCGGGGCTACGGCCGCGGTCACGATCCCGGGGCCTCCCGCCGCCGTGAACGACCCGATGAAGGCCCGCTGTCGCCGCCCGTCGCCGTCTGTCACCGCTGTCCCCTCTCGGTCCTGTGCCGTCGGGGCGACGTTAGCAGTCGATCACCAGCGGTCTAGACCATACGCGGGGTATTTGACCAGGCCGCAACCGAGGCGTCTGTCTCGCGGCGGGCTCGCGCGAGGGAGTAGCACGATCCACCACCGGTCGGCGCCCACCCGCGGGGGTCAGCGCGCGGTCCTTCCAGAGCGTCTCGTCGGTCCGGATGTCGAAGCCGAGACGGCCGGCGATCTGCGGCAGGACGTCGAAGGAGGTACCGGGGCCGCCGAGACGGAAGACGGGGCCGGTGATGTCGGCGTTGCGCGCGTCGCCGGCGTGGCGGACGAGCTGTTCGTTCCATCTGCGAGGTCCGGGGCGGCCGGGTGCGTCGGGCGCGAACACCGGGATGAGGGCGCAAGCCCGGCCGTCGCGGGTGGCCTCCCGCAGATGCCCGGCGTACGCCTCGGCCCCGGCGTCCGCACCGCGCGCCGGACACACCCACCCCCTACATGGCCGACAAGAGTGCCTCGGCGCGGGGGCTCACGCCCCTACGAGCGGCGAACCGGACGGCGTCCGCAGCGGGGTGGCCAGTTCCGCGAGGGCCCGCTCCAGGCCGTGCAGGTGGGCCAGCGCGGGTTCCGCCGCGGGGGCCTCGGCGGCGATGTCGAGGCGGGCGTGTTCGCCACCGGTGAGCGCCTCCACCGCCGCCTCCACGCGCCAGCAGGCGGCTGCCAGTCGGGCGTCGTGGGAGGCCTCCGGGTCGGCGGCGACGGCGACCAGGCCGCGGGTCTCGCGGGCGCAGTCGTCGAGCAGGTCCAGCACCCGGCGGGCGCGTCGTTTGCGGCCGAGCATCGGGTTGAGCGGGTGGACGAGGGGTGCGACGGACAGCCGTACGCGGCCGAGGAGTTGCTCCAGTTCCGCGATCCGCCGCGCCGGGTCGGCGGTCGTGGAGCCCGCGAGGCGGGCGGCGGCCTCTGCCGTGCAGGCGTGGACGCAGCGCAGGGCGCGCTGGATCCAGGCGTCGGTGATGGAGTGCGTGGTGACGGGCAGGACGAAGAGCACGGCGAGTACGGCCCCGAGCGCGCCGACGCCGGTCTCCGCGAGGCGCAGAGCGAGCAGACCCGGGTTCAGCACGCCCAGGAGGCCGTAGAGGAGTTCGGCGAGGAGCGTGACCCAGAGCATCATCCAGGTGTACGACACCGCGGCCGTGTAGAAGATGCCGAAGACGCAGACGGCGAGGAGCGCGGCCGTGGGAAAGGCGGCTCCGTGCAGGGGGACGGCGATCAGCGGGCCGAGGGCGATCCCGATCACCGTGCCGAGGACGCGGCGGAAGCCGCGGACCAGGGTCTCGCCGCGCGAGGCGGTGTTGACGAAGATCCACCAGGTGGCGCCGACGGCCCAGTACCAGCGCTGCCCGGATACCAGCTGGCCCACCACCAGAGCGAAGCCCGCGCCGGCGGTGGCCTGGACCGCCTGGCGGGTGGTGACGCGGGCCAGGCCGGTGCCGGCGGGCGGGGCGGGCACGGGCGCCGGGGGCAGCTTGGCCTCGTAGCACCACAGGCCGAAGCGGACCGCGGAGGCGCTGAGCACGGAAAGGAGGACGGCGGCATACAGCTCGGGCAGGCGGTCCGTGGTGGCGTGCAGGAACTGCGCCACGAAGTAGGTCATGAACGCGAAGACACCGAGGCTGTGCCCGCGCGGCCCGAAGCGGCGCACGTACACGCCCGCGCCGATCACGGCGAGGAACGTGAGGTCGCGGGCCACCGGGTGGTCGTGCAGTGCGGCCGCGGCGGCGAGCACGGGCAGCCCGACGGCGGGCAGCAGCGTGGTGGTGACGGCCTGTCCGCGGACGGTGGCGTCCATGACGGTGAACAGGGCGAGCAGCGCGGCCAGCCCGCCGGTGACGGCACCGGCGAGGGAGAGCCCGGCCAGGGAGCAGACGACGACCGCGAGCGCGATGCCGAGGACGGCCCGCGCTGCGAAGCGCAGCCGCATCCGCCCCGGATCCGGCGCCACGAACACCCTCTTCAGCACTGCGTCCCACCCCTCGCACATCACCGGCATGAAAAAGGCGCCACGGGGTCCGCAGCGCCATCGACGTGAACATTGCAGCATCAAGGCGTCGGCTGGCTCAAGCGGCCTCGAATATGCTGGACCATTGGCACAGACATATCGGTCCGTCGGCGGCCAGGAGCGAGCCAACGGACCAGGCACGAGGAGGCCGGGCACCATGGCCGTCGACGAGCTCGACACCCGCATCCTGCGGCTGCTGATGGAGCAGCCGCGTACGAGCGTGCGCGAGTACGCCCGGATCCTGGGCGTCGCCCGCGGCACCCTCCAGGCCCGCCTCGACCGGCTGGAGCGGGACGGCGTGATCACCGGAACGGGTCCGACGCTCTCCCCCGCCGCGCTCGGCCACCCGGTGCTCGCGTTCGTGCACATCGAGGTCACCCAGGGGCATCTGGACGACGTGGGAGAGGCGCTGGCCTCCGTGCCGGAGATCGTCGAGGCCTTCTCGATCACCGGCGGCGGCGACCTGCTGACCCGGGTGGTGGCGCGCGACAACGCCCATCTGGAGGACGTCATCCAGAAGCTGATCAGCCTGCCGGGCGTCGTCCGCACCCGCACCGAGGTGGCGCTGCGCGAGCGTGTCCCGCAGCGGCTGCTGCCGCTGGTCGAGTCGATCGGCCGAGCGGCCCGCAAATGACCTTGCTCTGGTGCGCTGCCATGCTGGAACCATGAGCAAGCTCGGCGCCACTTCGGTCATCTTCGATCTCGACGGAACACTCGTGGACAGCGAGCCGAACTACTACGAGGCGGGCCGCCAGACCCTCGCCGAGCACGGCGTCCCGGACTTCACATGGGCGGAGCACGAGGGGTACGTCGGCGTCAGCACGCTGGAGACGGCCGTCCTGTGGAAGCAGAAGTACGGCCTGGCGGCCCCCGTCGCCGAGCTTCTCGCCGACACCGACCGCCGCTATCTGGAGCTGGCCCGCGCCGCCACGCACACGTACCCGGAGATGCGGAAGTTCGTCGAACTGCTCGCGACGGAGGGCGTGCCGATGGCCGTGGCCTCGGGGTCCTCGCCGGAGGCGATCGAGGCGATCCTCGCCGGTACCGGCCTGGACACATATCTGCGCACCGTCGTCTCGGCCGACGAGGTGCCCCGCGGCAAACCGGCCCCGGACGTCTTCCTGGAGGCGGCCCGCCGCCTCGGGGCGGCCCCGGCCGACTGTGTGGTCCTGGAGGACGCCGCCCCCGGCGCCGCAGCAGCGCACGCCGCCGGCATGCGCTGCATCGCGATCCCGTACGTCGCCGCACAGGCCGACGCCTCGGAGTTCGCCACCGCGGACCTGCTGCTGCGCGGCGGTCAGGAGGAGTTCACGGCGCGGGGCACGTACGACTGGCTCGTGCGCTCAGCGGCGTGGTCGAGTTCGCGGTAGGTGAGCGTCCGCCCGTGGGCGATGAACCCCGTGGGCGATGAACCCCGTGGGCGATGAACGCGGGCCGGTCGGGTGTCTCGTGAGTCCACTGGCGTACGTATCCCGGCACCGTCCGCTCGCCGGCGCGATGGGTCGTGGTGTCCGGCTGCCTGCTCCGCCGCGACTTCGCCCAGCGGGCGCGCAGGTCGGCGAGGTAGGCGTCGGTGCGTGGCGTCGGCGTCATGGTGCGGCTACTCCTGACGTGTTCGGGCGGCTCCGAGCAGGTGCAGATACATGGCGGTGACGTCGCGCACGGCGTCCTCGTAGGTGCCGGGGTGCGCGGCGACACGGCGGGCGAACTCGACGCACATGCCGCCCACCGCACGGGCCAGTGCCAGGGGTTCGGCGGCAGGTGCGGCAAGGCCGCCGTCGGTGAGGCGGCGGATGTAGCGGGCGTGGCGGTGAACGGGCCGTTCGCGGATCTCGTCCCACAGTCGCGCCATGGCAGGGTCGGTGCGCGCCTGCTGCTCCAGCAGGCCCAGCAGCGGCTGGTGTCGGGCGTAGGCGGCGATGAAGGCGCCGATGGAGGCCTCGGCGACGGCGTGCGGATCGTCCGTGTCGACGCCTGGCACCTCCTGTGCCGCGAGGAACGCGTCCCGTACACGGACCGCCAGGACGCGGAAGATCTCCTCCTTGGAGGCGAAGTACACGTAGAAGCCCGCCCGGGAGACCTCCGCTTCCGCCGTGATGTCGGCGACGGTGGCCGGGCCGAGGCCGAGCCGCGCGAAGACGGCCTCGGCGGCGTCCAGGAGCCGGGCGCGGGCCGGGGCCTCGGTGCGGTCGCGGGCGGTGCGGACCGCCCAGGCCTTGTGTGTGCGTGCCACACCGGGAGCGTATTGACGTTGACGTCAATGTCAATGAGCATGGCGGGGCCGGTCGATGAGGTCCGCCGAGGTCCGTGGAGGGCTCCCATGGGTAGTGCCGCCGTGCTCGTCGCCAACCGCGGGGAGATCGCCGTACGCGTCCTGCGGGCCGCCTCGGAGGCCGGGCTGCGCACGGTCGCGGTGTACGCCGAGGGCGACGACGCGCACGCCCGCCTGGCCGACGAGGCCGTCCCGTTGGGCGACTACCTCGACGGCGGCGCACTGCTCGCCGCCGCGCGCGGCACCGGCTGCGACTTCCTGCATCCCGGGTACGGCTTTCTGAGCGAGGACGCCGCCTTCGCGCGCCGCTGCGCCGACGCGGGGGTGACTTTCGTCGGGCCCACGCCCGAGGTGCTGGCGGTCTTCGGGGACAAGGCGCAAGCGCGTGAGTTCGCCGCCGAGGCGGGGGTTCCCGTGCTCGCCGGGGCCGACGGCCCGGACGGGGCGCGGGAGCTGCTGACCGCCGGGCCCGTGATGATCAAGGCGGTGGGCGGGGGCGGCGGACGCGGCATGCGGGTCGTACGGCGGGCCGAGGAGCTGGACGAGGCCTGGGAGCGGTGTGCCTCGGAGGCCCAACAAGGCTTCGGGACGGGCGAGTTGTATGCGGAACGGCTGCTGGAGGGCGCCCGGCACATCGAGGTCCAGGTCGTCGGGGACACGGTCGGCGCCGTCACACATCTGTGGGACCGGGACTGCAGTGCGCAGCGCCGTCACCAGAAGGTGATCGAGATCGCGCCCGCGCCCGAGCTCCCCGAGGACACCAGGGAGCGGATCCTCGGCGCCGCACTGCGGATGGCCCGCGCCGCCCGCTGTTCGAGCCTGGTCACCTTCGAATTCTTGCTCCGGGACGAGGAGTTCTGGTTCATCGAGGCCAATCCGCGCCTTCAGGTGGAGCACACGGTCACCGAGGAGGTGACAGGGGTGGACCTGGTCGCCGTGCAGCTGCGCCTGGCGGCCGGGGCCACGCTGGACGAGCTGGGGCTGTCGGGGCCGCCGGCTGCGCCGCGCGGTTTTGCCGTGCAGGCGCGGGTCACGGCCGAGGGGGCGGGGCGGATCACGCGGTTCGACCTGCCGTCGGGGCCCGGTGTGCGGGTCGACACGGCGATCCGCGCCGGGGCCGAAGTCGGGGTCCGGTACGACCCGTTGCTCGCCAAGGTGGTCGCGCACGTCCCGGCGGGCGATGCGGAGGCGGCTTGCGCGCGAGCGCGGCGGGCGTTGGGCGAGTTCGCGTTGGAGGGGGTGCGGACGGGGATCCCGCTGCTGCGGGAGGTGCTGGCCCGGCCGCGTTTCTGGGCGCACACGGGGGTGGTGGCCGAGCTTGCGCAGGCCCACGTCGTTCCCGAGGAGGCGGCCACGGACGGCACGGTCGTCGCGCCGCTCAGCGGCACCGTCGTCTCCGTCGACGTCTCCCCCGGCGAACCGGTGCGGGCAGGACAGCAGTTGCTGGTGCTGGAAGCGATGAAGATGGAGCACGTGGTGCGGGCTCCCGGGGCTGGGGTGGTACGGCTGGTGCACGCGCGCGTGGGCGAAACGGTCGGCGCCGGCTCCCCGTTGGCCGGCCTGGACGACCTCACCGGCGCACAGGGCGAGGGGCCCGCGGCGGAGCCGGTCGATCCGGATGCCGTGCGTGCGGACCTCGCCGAGGTCGTACGGCGGCACTCCTTCGGCCTCGACGAGAACCGGCCGGAGGCGGTCGCGGGGCGGCACGCCCTGGGCAGACGCACCGCCCGCGAGAACATCGAGGACCTGTGCGACACGGGCACCTTCACCGAGTTCGGCGCCCTGGCGATCGCCGCCCAGCGCAGCCGCCGCTCGCTGGACGACCTGATCCGGTCGACGCCGGCCGACGGCATGGTCACCGGCACCGGGCAGATCAACGGCCGGCCGTGCGTGGCGATGTCGTACGACTACACGGTTCTCGCCGGCACCCAGGGGCTGCAGAACCACCGCAAGACGGATCGGATGCTGGAGCTCGCCGAGGAGCGGCGGCTGCCCGTGGTGCTGTTCGCGGAAGGCGGTGGCGGGCGGCCCGGGGACACCGACACCACGGCGGTGGCGGGCCTCGACGTGACCACCTTCCAGCGGATGGGGCGGCTCAGCGGGCTGGTGCCGCTGGTGGGCATCGTCTCGGGGCGGTGTTTCGCCGGTAACGCGGCGCTGCTGGGCTGCTGCGACGTCGTGATCGCCACGCCCGACGCGACGATCGGGATGGGCGGGCCCGCGATGATCGAGGGCGGCGGGCTCGGGGTGTTCCGGCCGGAGGAGGTGGGCCCGCTGTCGGTGCAGGTGCCCAACGGGGTGGTGGACCTCGCGGTCGCCGACGAGGCGGAGGCCGTGCGGATGGCGCGGCGGTATCTGTCGTACTTCCAAGGAGAGCAGGAAAGCTGGGAGGCGCCCGATCAGCGGCTGCTGCGCCAGGTGGTGCCGCAGAACCGGCGGCGGGCCTACGACGTACGGGCGGCCGTCACCGGGCTCGCGGACACGGACTCGGTGCTGGAACTGCGGCCGGAGTTCGGCGTGGGCGTGCTCACCTGTCTCGTGCGCATCGAGGGGCGGCCGCTGGGGCTCCTGGCCAGCAACCCGGCGCATCTGGGCGGGGCGATCGACCGGGACGCGGCCGACAAGGCGGCACGGTTCCTGCAGTTGTGCGACGCGTTCGGGCTGCCGGTGGTCTCGCTGTGCGACACACCGGGGTTCATGGTCGGCCCGGACGCCGAACGGACCGCCACCGTGCGGCACTTCGCCCGGCTGTTCGTGACGGGCGCCAATCTGCGGGTGCCGCTGGTGAGCCTGGTGCTGCGCAAGGCGTACGGGCTCGGGGCGATGGCCATGATGGGCGGCTCGACGCGGGCCCCGCTGGCCACGGCGGCCTGGCCGAGCGGCGAGTTCGGCGGGATGGGTCTTGAGGGCGCGGTGCGGCTCGGCTACCGCAGGGAGCTGGCCGCGATCGCCGACCCGGCCGAGCGTGCGCGTGTCTTCGAGGAGCGGGTCGCCGAGTTGTACGAACGCGGGAAGGCGGTCAACGCGGCGGCCGCGCTGGAGATCGACGCGGTGATCGACCCGGCCGGGTCGCGGGCCTGGATCCTTGCGGCGCTGGAGCGGTGCCCTGTTCCGGAGGCAGGGCACCGCCCGTTCGTCGACACCTGGTGATCCGGGCCTGGTTCAGCTGGGCCGGATGTTCTGGTTGAGGCGGAACACGTTGTCCGGGTCACGCTCGGCCTTGATACGGGCCAGACGGTCGTAGTTGCCGCGGTAACTGGCGCGGACGCGGTCCTGGCCCTCGTCCATCATCATGTTCACGTAGGCGCCGCCCGCCGAGTACGGGTGCAGGGCCTCGAAGTAGTCGACGGTCCAGCGCCTGACGAGGCCGGCGTTGGCGGCGTCGGGGTCGACTCCGGCGTAGACGGTGGACCACTGGGCGCCCCGGTAGGCCCAGGGGGTGTCGTCGGGGCCGACGTCGTGGGCGGCGCCGTCGATCGGGTACAGGTGCATGGTCGACTGGACCGTAGGCACCTCGGCACCGAACTTGGCGTGGAGTTCGACGGCCTCGTCGGGGATCTCGTTGACGAAGTCGGCGCGCCAGTACCACTGGTGGCCCTGCGGGTAGAGCCCGTCGAACATGGACTGCAGATCGGGGTGGGCCATCGGTCCCACGGCGTGCAGCATCGGCGTCGGCAGGGCGTCCAGCAGCGGGGCCATCTCGCGTGCGGCGGCCTCGGTGTCGTCGCCCGCGTAGCACCAGACGACGCCGGCCGTCTTGCGCAGGTGGAGGTCCTCGGGGAACGGCGGGGCGGGTGGGACGGTGCCGTACAGGAAGAAGGCGTTGAGGTCGCGTGGTGCGTTCGGGAGGAAGTCACGGTAGGCGCTGAGGACTTCCGGGCTGATCTCGACGGGCCAGAAGGTCGGGCCGCCGACGACGGTGCCGACCTCGTGCAGCCGGAACAGGAAGGAGGTGACGACGCCGAAGTTGCCGCCGCCCCCGCGGATCGCCCAGAACAGGTCGGTGTTCTCGTCGGCGCTCGCCCGCACCTGCCGGCCGTCGGCCAGGACGATGTCGGCGGCGAGGAGGTTGTCGATGGTCAGGCCGCACTTGCGGGTCAGATGGCCGAGTCCGCCGCCGAGCGTGAGCCCGCCGACGCCGGTGGTGGAGACGATGCCGCTGGGGGTGGCGAGGCCGTGCGGGTTGGTGGCGCGGTCCACCTCGCCCCAGACGCAGCCGCCGCCAACCCGAACGGTGCGGGCCACCGGGTCGACGTGGATGTCCTTCAGGGGTGACAGGTCGGCCACCACGCCGCCGTCGACGGTGCCCAGGCCGGCTCCGTGGTGGCCGCCGCCACGGACGGCGAGGGGCAGGTCGTGCGTGCGGGCGAAGCCGATCACGCGGGCCACGGCGTCCGCGTCGGCACAGCGTGCGACGAGTGCCGGGCGCCGGTCGATCATCGCGTTGTAGACGGCGCGGGCCCGTTCGTAGCCGGAGTCCTCGGGTCCGATCAACTCACCGGTGAAGTCGGCCAGTTCCCTGCGTGCCGCCTGGGCGGGTGTGCTGGACATACGGATATCCCCCATTTGTTCGGAGTCGGGTCGATCCGCACGTTCTACTCGGGTTGCGCCCGCCCGGGCATCCGTGGGCATCACCCAGCTCGGGCCCGCGGGGTACCTACGTTTCGCCCTCGGCGAGCAGTCCGAGCTCCGCGGCGCGGACCGCTGCGTGCCGGCGGGTGGGTGCGCCCAGTTTGTCGAGGACCGCGCGAACGTGGTTGTCGACGGTGCGGACGGAGACGACGAGCCGGGCGGCGATCTCGGAGTTGGTCAGGCCCTCGGCGAGCAGCCGGATGACCTGCAGCTGGCGTTCGGTGAGGCCGGCCGGGTTGCCGCGGGTGGCGGCGAGCGGGCCGCGCGGGATGCGGGGCACTCCGAGCCGGCGAAGTTCGGCGCGGACCAGCCGGGCCAGCGGCTCGGCACCCAGCGCGTCGAGCCGGGCGAGGGCGGTGAGCTTGTCGGCGGGCTCCGGGCTCTCGGCGAGCGCGGCGGCGTATTCGTAGGGGCAGCCCGCCGTGTGCCACAGGGCCGCGGCCCGCCGCCACTGCCCGCGTGCCTGCAGCGCATACGGGTGTCCCGAGTCGTCCGCCGGGACCGGGTGCCCGGCCTTGGTGAGCCAGTAGCCGAGTTCGGCGCTGTAGGGGACACCAGTCAGATGGCGGGCCTGGGCGTGCACCGGGGCGACGGCCTCGACGACGGCAGCGTGGTCGCCGCGCAGCCAGGCGGCCTCCGCGAGCGCGGCGGCGACCGGCCCGGTGCGCTGCAGCTCCCGGGTCCGTACGGCGATCTCCCGGGCCTCGGTGAGGAGTTCCTCGGCGCCGGTACGGCCGCAGCGGGTGCGCACCCGCGCCAGGACGGTCAGCGCCGGACAGCGGGCCGGCAGGAAGTCGTGGATGCCGAACTCCGCGTGCCGCTCCGCCTCGTCCCAGTCGGCGGCGGCGAGCCGGCGTATGGCCAGCTCGACATGGAGATAGGTGAGGAACCCGAGATGTTCGGCCCGGTCGGCCAGGTCCATGGCCGGGGACAGGAAACGGTCGGCCTCCGCGTACTGCAGGTGGTCGAGCAGGGTCCAGATGAGGTTGGCGTAGGCACGGCAGGCGTGCTCGACCTCCCCGGCGTCCAGGGCGACCTCGAGACTCTCCTCCAACTGCTGCCGCCCGCCCGGATCTCCACCACGCCAGCGGGCCGTGCCCATGTTGTTGAGGGCGTGCGAGAGGATCGCCGCGTCCTGGGTCTTCTGCGCGAGCACGATGGCCCGTTCGGCGTGTTCGACGGCCTCGGGATAGCGGTCGGACAGCATCCGCAGCTGCGCGATGTTGCTGACCGCAAGGGCCAGCAGCCGGTCGTCGCCCGCGTGTTCCAGTACGGCGACGGCCTCGCGGGCGGCCTCCTGCGCCTCGTCGGCGTCCCCGGCCCACCAGTGGATACGGGAGAGCCAGCGCAGGTCGGCGCCGAGGGCGAGGGTGTCGCCGAGCAAGCGGCGCAGGGCGACCGCCTCGCGCTGGGCGGTGACGGCGACGGCCGAGTCGGCGATGGTGTAGCTCTCCACGGCGTAGCGTTCGAGCAGGTCGGCGAGGTCGGGCGGAGGGTAGCGGTGCCGTTGCTGCAGGACGAGCCGCAGCTGGGCGGCGGCCTCGCGGTGCGCGCCGGCTCCGGCTGCGTCGCGGGCCGCGTCGGGCCCGTAGCGGGCGATGGCGTCCTCGTCGCCGGCCTGGGCGGCGTGGTGGACGATGCGGGCGGCGTCCGAGCCGGGCCGGGCCACGAGCGCCGCCAGGACGTTGCGGTTGAGGTCGATGCGCCGGGCGGTGGGCACGGAGTCGGCGACCGCCCGCCGGATCAACTCGTGCCGGAAGGCCACCCGTTCCGGCGCCACGGCCAGCAACCCGCGCTGCTCGGCCGCCGCAAGGACGGTCACCCCGCCGTTGAGCAGCGCGTCGACCAGCGTGCGTTCGACCGCCGAGGGGACGACGGCGAGCTGCTCCAGTGCGTCGACGGTGGCGGGTTCCAGTCCCCGCAGCCGGGCGAGCACGGCGTCGACGACGGTCGGGGGCACTCCCCCGGTGCCGCCGGAGGCGAGGACCTCGGTGACGAAGAAGGGGTTCCCGGACGTGACTTCGTAGACCTGAGCGGGGTCGAGGCGGCCGGCCGCGCTGAGTGTGCGGACGGCGTCGAGCGACAGTCTGGCCAGGGGAAGGCGGTGTACGCGGGGTGCGCGGGAGACCTGGCCGAGGAGGTGGCGCAGGGGGTGTCCGCGGCTCAGCTCGTCGTCGCGGTAGGTCAGGACGAGCAGGGCGGGCAGCCGCTCCATGCGCCGGACGAGGAAACGCAGGGCGTCCATGGATGCCTCGTCGGCCCAGTGCACGTCCTCGACGACGAGTACCGCAGGGTGCGGGGTCACGGCCAGCTCGCCGTGCAGGGCCTCGTAGACGCGGTGGCGGTCGCCGCCCTCGGTGACGGCGCGGGCGAGTTCGGCTCCGACGCTGCCGACGAGGTCGCGGAACGGCCCGAGGGGGCGCCGGGTGGCGAGGTCGTCACACTGTCCGACGAGCACCCGGGCCTGTGTGGGGAGCCGGTCCGGCATGGCTCTCACCAGGCTGGACTTGCCGATTCCGGCCTCGCCGAAGACGAGCACCACCGAACCGGCCCCGTCGGCCGCCTCCCGTGCGGCCGTGGCCAGCTGTGCCAGCTCGGGCTCACGCTCGAGGATCCCCCGGTCCACGCGGCCGATTCTGCCACCGGAGCGGGGCGGGATGACGGGTCCTACCGGTCGGATGTCGCCGGTGGAGTCAGCTCCGGCCGTGACGGGCGAGGGTGGACGACCACCGGGGAGCGGCCGTGGTTCGGCGTGAGCGTCGACCGCCTGGGCGCCTCCGTCGGTGATGTTCCCGCTGAGGAGGCCATGACGTGGATCTGCCGTACGGCACGAACCCGCAGCAGGCGGCGGATGCCACGCGTGCGTGACGCGAGCCGGTCTCTTGGCCGACCTGCGGCCGCTTCCTTGCTGCCGCCGTCGTCCACCCCGTCCGAGGAGCGGGATCCACCCTCACGAAGGTGTGAGCGGAAGGTCGTCCGTGTAGGCGTTGACCGGCGGGGAGATGCGCTCGGTGCGGTGGACGTCGAGGGCCGCCGTCGCGGACTTCGTGCCGAGCGTGCCCCTGGGGTGCCAGGTTCCGGTGACGGCCACCCAGGTGTTGGCCGGCAGTGGGGCGGCCCCGTACATGCGCACCTTGACCGACTGGGAGTCCGCCGCGCAGCAGGTGAAGATGATCCGGGTGAGGTACCAGCCGCCGCCCTGCCCGGCCGGGGTGACGAATCCGGTCATCCGGATGCTGCGGCCTCTGACGGCCTGCTCCCGGTCCTGCTGGACCCGGGCGGTGAAGTCGGTGAGGGTCATCGGCAGCGGGACGGTCGCGGGCAGTGGATCGAACCGCTGCGCCTTCGGCACGGCCTTGTTGCTCGCGTGCGAGGCGGTGTACGCGCCGAGGGCGGGCGGGGCGTAGAGGAGCAGGCTGAGCGCGGGCAGGAACAGCAGCCAGGCGATGCGGGGTGCGGTGGAGTGGTCGTGGCCGTGTGCGTGCGCGTCGGCTTCGGGGGCCGCGTGGTCCAGCGCTGCTGCCGCGAGGCCCAGCAGCAGGAGCAGCACCCCGGAGGCGATCAGCAGGGGCCGCAGGCCTTCCTTGACGTAGCGCAGACACAGGTCGCTGAACAGGGAGGCGTGCAGCAGGCCAAGGCCGGTCAGGACCAGCAGCAGGATCTGGGCGTGGCGCTTCACAGCAGTGCTCCTCCGATCAGGACCCCGGCGGCCACGGCCACCACCGTGGTCGCGGTCGAGAAGCGCAGGGCGAAGGACCGGCCGAAGGTGCCCGCCTGAAGGGCGATCAGCTTCAGGTCGACCATCGGGCCGACCACCATGAACACCAGTCGGGCGGTGGGCGAGAAGCCGGTGAGTGAGGCGGCGACGAACGCGTCGGCTTCCGAGCAGACGGCGAGGAGGACGGCGAGCGCGGCCAGGAAGAGCACAGACAGCCAGGGGGAACCGGAGAAGGTGTCGAGGACCGAGCGCGGCACGGCCACGTTGAAGGTGGCCGCGGCCATCGCGCCCAGCACCAGGAAGCCGCCGGCGTGCAGGAAGTCGTGCTGGAAGCCGAGGCGGAACTCCCGCAGGCGACTGTGTCCTGACCGGTGGCCGGTGTGGCGGACGGACGGCCGCAACCACTCCTCGCGCCCCAGCCAGAGCCACAGCCAGCCCATCGCGGCCGCGGTCACCAGGGAGGCCAGCAGTCGGGCGGCGACCATGGCGGGATTTCCCGGGAAGGCGACGGCTGTGGCGGTGAGCACGATCGGGTTGATCGCGGGCGCGGAGAGAAGGAAGGCGAAGGCCGCGGACGGGGTGACACCGCGGCGGATCAGGCTGTTCGCGACCGGCACCGAGGCGCACTCGCACCCCGGCAGGACGACCCCCGCCATGCCGGCCACCGGGACGGCGAGCGCGGGTCGGCGGGGCAGGATCCGGGTGAACAGATCGGCCGGTACGAACGCGTTGATCGCCCCCGACAGGACCGTGCCCAGCAGCAGGAAGGGCAGTGCCTGGACGGTGATGGCCAGACAGACGGTGCGCCAGGCCGCGACGGCGGGGCGGCTCAGCCATCCGACGCCGGTGAGCGAGAGGACCGCCACCGCGGCGACGGCGGTGAGGACGACGAGGGGCAGGGGCCGTCCGGTGACGCGGCGCCCCTGATGGCCGGCCGGCGCGACGAGCGCCACTTCTTCCACCACGCCAACCAGTTCATCCGTTTTATTCATATTTACTCCGGATGTCGGATTCGTGGCGAAGATAAGCCAGGACCACTCCCTTCACGGTGCACACACGCCGCCGCGGGCGGATGAATGAACGGGACCGGGAACATGCTTGACCTTGCGGGGGACCGTCCCGCGGTGGCCTGACGCGAGAGGGGCAGCGTCCGGGCGGACGCGGAGTTCCACCTGCGTCCGACGTGCGCCGACCGCGCTCAGCCGACCGCGACGTGATCGTCCGGACGCGGGCGCCCGGCGCCCGCCCCCGGCGACTCCGCCCGGCGTACCGGAAGGAGGGGCCAGGCGGGCGCCCGCCTGCGGCCGCGTTCGTGGAACAGGGCCAGGACGATCGCCGTGCCGACCGCTATCAGATGCTCGCGGCCGGCCAGATTGGGTACGGCGATCGACTCCCACACCATCGACCCGCCGGTGAGGGCGAACACGATCGGAGCACGCTGGACGATCGAGAGATAGGTGAAGAGGCCCACGACGGCGGCGGACGGTCCGGTGTCCAGCACCTGCCCGACCCCGCGCGGCAGCCCCAGCCCGCCCCAGCCGGGGCCGAGCGCGATCATCACCCGCACCATGAGGGTGCCGGCGAGGGTGGTCGCGTACGAGATGAAGAGCGTTCTGGCCCGGCCCAGGATCAGCTCTGCGAGGGCGAACGCGAGGAACAGGCTCGTGATCCCCGCCCACACGGGCAGATCCAGGGCCGGGACGTACAGTGACACCGGCGTCCGCAGCAGGGCCAGCCACAACGGCAGGTCGCCCTTGACACCGCCGAGCAGCCGCACCACCACCGCACCGGTCGGCCGCTGCGCCAGCGCATGGAAGAAGATGACGCCGAAGGCGGCCAGGAACGCCAGGAACAGTGCGGGCAGCCCGCGGCGTCTGAGTTGCCGCACCGGATCGACGACGATGCCCTGCCACTCGCCCCGCAGCGTGCGCACGACGAACGCCGCCACCCGCCACAGCGCACCGCGCGGCCGCCGGTACTCGCGGTCGGCCGGATCGCCCCACAGTCCGTGGGCTCGCAGCCGATCCGCGGCGCCGCCCGCGCACCGCACCCCCTTGCGCAGCAAAACTCCCCCGCCTCCCGTCCATCGCCCCACCGGATGGTCGGAACGGGGCGAGGCCACCCCGAGGGAGGCTAGGCCCGGCGGCGGGGCTTCCTTCGCTTGGCGCCCTTGGAGACGTCGGATCCGGCCCTCGGGTTGCGCCCCGCCGACTTCCCAGCCGTTTTTCCGGTCGTCTTCGCCGCGGCGGACTTGCGCCGGGCGCCGGTCGTATCGCCCGCCCTGCCCTTCGATTCCGGTGTCGCCGCCTTGCGGCCGCGGGAGCTGTTGACCGTGCGACCGCGGACGATTCCGATGAAATCCTCGACCAGGTCGGTGGTGGCCTCCTCGGGCCACGCCAGGGCGACGCTCGACTCGGGGCCGTCCACCAGCGGCCGGTACGTGAGGTCCTTGCGGTGGTACAGACGGGCCAGGGACTGGGGGACGACCAGGAGGCCGACGCCCGCCGCGACGAGTTCCACGGCGTCCTCGGTGGTGGCAGGGCGCTCGAAGGCGGGCTCACCCGGCGGCCGGTCCCAGTCGAAGACGTCGTCGAGGGGGTGGAAGAGGACCTCTTCCGCGAGGTCCGCCACGGTCACCTCGTCCGCCGCCGTGATCACATGGTCCTTGGGCACGACGACGACCGTCGTCTCGGTGTAGAGGGGGATCGCGCTGAAGAACGCACGGTCGACCGGCAGCCGTACGAGTCCCGCGTCGGCCCCGCCGGCGCGCAGCACGTCGGGTGCCTCGGCAGCCGGTACGGCGAGGAGGTTCAGCGGGATGTCGGGCAGGCGCTCGTTCCAGATCCGCACCCACTTGGCGGGCGTCGCTCCCGGGACGTACGCAAGCCGGAACGCCTGGGATTCTTCCGAGCCTGTCACCAGGCCAGGCTACCGGCCGTGGTCGGAGGGCTCGAACATGCTCGATACCCTGGACGGCATGAAGTCGCACCAGAGCACCCAGACGATGAAGCCCGCGACCGCGGCGAAGAAGCTGGGTGTGTACCTCGAGGCCACCCCCGCCGAGTTCCGGGGGGGTGTCGTCTCACGAGCCGAGCTCGACCAGCTCCAGGCCGAGCCGCCCGAGTGGCTGCGCGAGCTGCGCGCCAATGGCCCGCACCCGCGTCCGGTGGTCGCGGCGAAGCTGGGTGTCTCCATCGCGGGTCTCGCCCGCGGCGGGATCACCGAGGCGCTCACCACCGAGCAGATCGAGGCCCTGAAGCAGGAACAGCCCGAGTGGCTGCAGAAGGAGCGCGCCACTCAGGCGGAGGTCCGCAAGGAGACGGCGCGCATCAAGAAGCGCAACGCCGAGCGTGAGGCTCGCAGCGAGGGCCCGCGGGCCTGACGCGGCCCGTTCGCGACGGACGGTCGCCGTCCGGATCCACTGTGTGCACAACACACGGATCTGACGGTGCGTCACGACGAAGGTCACAAAAGCGTATCGGACATTCCGGCCTCCAACCTTCACACGAGCCGCACAAGTTGGCTAGCGTTGCTTCAGGCCGCACGAGTTCCTCCGGCGAACCCCGCCGGGACGCGCGGCCTCCGCCGAATCCGGTGCGCCCCCGTGGCAGCCGGAACCGGGGACCCAACCGAACGACGGGGTGAATCGGCCAACTGCCCGCCAGGGCAGGGGCCGTAGGGCATGCCTTCCGGAACCGACCGCCCGAACCCGACAGCTAACTCGGTAGGCGGAGTACGGAAGGAGTACGGCTCCCATGGCGCCGGATCGACCATCGCGCACCGGAGGTCTCGGCCTTCCCGGCATGCGCAACTCCGCTCTCGCGACCGCGGCCCTCACCTCGGTGGCCCTGTTCTCGCAGACCGCCGACGCCGCGCCGTCGACCGGTGACGAGGGCCCCAGCCGCGAAGCCGTCAGGCAGCGGGTGAGCAGCCTCTACGACCAGGCCGAGTCCGACACCGGCAACTACAACTTCACCCGGGCCCAGCTGCTGGGAGCGCGGCCGCCCGCCGCCCCGGCACGCGAGCGCGGCCGCTCGGATCCGGCACTCGACTCGGTGTCCCGGCGGTGGTTCGACGGAGCGCGTGCGTCCCTGGGCCCGACGGTTCCCGCTGTGCTGCCGGCCGACCGTATGCCGGCTCGCCAGGCCGAGCCCCGGCGCCCGGCGGACAGCCGCAGTACCGCCCCGGAGCCGGCGACGACCGCCCGGTCCGTGCCCGAGCTGCCCTCCGCGGAGTCCCGCCGTCCGGTCGCCGAGCTGACCGCCGGCCCCACGGCCGTGCTCCCCGCCGTCCCGCAGCCCCGCCAGGAGGCCGCCCCCGCGCTGCCGGCGGCGGCACCCGAGTCCAGGCAGACCTCCCTGCGCAGGTCCAAGGAGCAGAACCAGCGCAAGATCGCGGCGGCCAGCGAACTGCTGTACCGGTACACCGCCCGGCAGACCTCCGCACCACGCCCGGCTGTCGAGGCCGTGCCGGCCCAGCTGCCCTGGCAGGACCAGACGCAACAGACCCGCCCGGCGGCCGAGGAAGCGTGGCGGCAGCAGCCGACGGTCCTCGACACGGGCCTGCCGCCGGCCGGGGCACAGCTGATGCAGCCGTCCGTCCTCGACACCGGCGTACCCGCGGTGGAGCAGTGGCGCATGCAGCCTTCCGTGCTCGACACGGGTGCACCCGCGACGCAGGAGTGGCCTATGCAGCCTTCCGTGCTGGACACGGGCGTACCCGCCGTGGAGGAATGGCGCACCCAGCCGTCCGCGCTCGACACCCGCATACCCCAGGCCGGGGGTTGGACCGTGCAGCCGTCCGTCCTCGACACGGGTGTGCCCGCCGCCGTCACGCCCACCGCCACCAAGGCCGACAGGGCGATCGACTTCGCCCGTGCACAGATCGGCAGGCCGTGCCTGTGGGGTGCGGTCGGGCCGGAGTCGTACGACAACGCCGGGCTGACCCAGGCCGCCTGGCGGGCCGCCGGGGTCACCCTGCCCCGCACCACGTACGAGCAGGCGGGCGCCGGCACGGTGATTCCCCTGGCCGAGAGCCGCCCCGGAGACCTGATCTTCTTCAACGACAACTTCAGCCATGTCGGCATCTACACCGGCAACGGCCTGATGATTCACGCGCCCGGCCCGGGTGCTGTCATCCGCGAGGACCCGGTCCACTACGCAGGCGAAGCCGCGGTCCGTATCGCCGTACGCCCCGTGTGACACCAACCGCACGATGAGCAAGGAGGTGGCCGCCGACGGAAGTCGGCGGCCACCTCCTTGCTCGCCACAGGCGCTCCGCAGCGTCCGGTGATGCAGGCACGCGAGCAGGCCCGGTTGATGCAACAGCGGTACGGGTTCCGGTCGTTCCAGCTCAAGGAGGCGTCTTCCCGCCGGGGAGGGGATCGCGGCGATCAGGGCGCTGGCGGAGGCCTTTTCCGATCAGCCTTTGCGGCTGGACCCCAACACGGCCTGGACGGTGGAGACCTCGAAGTACGGTGTGCTGGCCGCCGCTCCCCTCCCAGGCGATCACACCCATGTGGGCGGCGAGTGGCGTGGAGCTGGATCACGACGCCCTCGACCGGCTGCACCGGCTGTACGTGGAGTCGGGGATGCGCAGCCGCGACGAGTGGACGGGGGCCGCCCCGCCGCGGGTGGCGTCATGGCTATGTGGGGTGGGGGGCGTCCCCCCCGGGCGGGGCGGGTGTGCGCGGGGGGGGGGCCGCCGGCCCCCCGCGCCGGCGGCCCCGCCACGGCGTGGGGTTCCCGGGCGTCCTCCCCAGGCCCTGTCGTCACTCTCCCGCCCTCCGGGCGGACGACGGGCCTTCCCGCCGGGACTCCCCCGCTGCGGCTGCCGTGGCGCCGGTGTGCTGGGGTAATGCGAGAACGTCGTTGTTGTTCGAGGCTGCTCGCATGCAGTCTGGAGCAGTGGACGGCGTCGCCGGTATGGGTACAACTGCGTACGCGGCGGACGAGCGGAGAAGAACGTGGCACAGGTGCCGGGCGGAGCCCACGAACGCATGCTGTCGGTGGCCGTCGCCGCCCTCAACGAGCGTGAGCCGGAGCGGTTGTGGCCGCTGCTGGCGTCCGCCCTGCCCGGTCTGTGCGGCGGCGAGACCCTGATCTACAAGCTCGACGACTGGAACGAGGCCCAGGGCACGGTCGGCATGCCCGCCGAGGTCGCCGTCGAGTTCGACGGGCTCGGGGAGGAGGACCTGGGCCTGTTGCGGGCGGGTTTCCCGTTCGCGGACCACTACGCGGGCGGGCCGGACCGGACTCCCCTCACGGCACGCGCGGCCGCAGGCGCCGCATGGTCCACGAGCCCGACCGCGCGGCTGATCGGCGACGTCATGGACGCGGACCACGTCCTGGCCGTACCCCTGCCCCAGACGACGACGCCGATCACCGGTTGCATGATCTACCGCTCCGGTACGGACTTCACCGAGGACCACATCCGGGTGGCCCGGCAGCTGCAGCCGCTGCTGGCGGCCGTCGAGCAGCAACGGCAGCTCCTGGAGCGATGGAAGCGGACGGCCGCCCCGGACTCCGCAGGCGAAACGGCCGCGGACTGTCCTCTCACCCCCCGGGAGATGACCGTCCTGCTCCTGCTCACGGACGCCCTGACCGCGGCCGCGATCGGCCGGCGGCTCGGCATCTCGGACCGCACGGTCCACAAGCACATCGAGAAGATCTACCGCAAACTCGGCACCCGCGACCGCATCAGCACGGTCCTGCGGGCCCAGCAGCTGGGGCTGATCCCCACGCCGTGAACCGTGGCGGCGCGGTCAGGGCCGGCGCGCGCGGTACAGGTCGCGCAGCAGGGCGATCTCGGCCCCGTGGTGCAGGACTTCCTGGTTGACCCACCACACGATGTCGACGAAGGGCTCTTCCGGGTCGCTGCCGTGCGGATACGTACAGTGGCCGACCTTGTCGAGCGCCGCGTCGCCGCTGCTCAGCAGCGCCTCCCGCCAGGCCGTGACACCGGCGTCGAAGGCGGCGACGGCCGCTGCCACGTTACCGCTGACGAGGTAGTCGTCCCGGGTGAGGCCGTGGGTGCCTGCCGTGTGGTCGGCGCGGAGGGTGAGCATCTCGCTGAGGTGGCTCAGCCGCCACGCGATGGTGGTGAAGGGCGGCGGCCAGGGGTGCGGACAGGACGCCGCGTCACGCCCCCAGTCTCCGTCCGCGGAACCGGCCAGCAGGGTGGCCCGCGGCCCGGGGCCGTCCACCCGTCGCCGCACCGACCAGCAGTCCGCCACCGGCTCCCAGAGGTACTCCTCATCGGTCATGGGCCCGACCTCGGTGTCCGAGCCGTCGCCGCTGTCCATCACCGGCCCGGTCAGCCGGGCGGCCAGACGCCCGCAGGCGAAGTCGAACTGCTCGAGCAACGGAGCCAGACGAGATACGGTCACCGACACTCCCATGGGGACTCGTGGACGCACGGCGCAGGCATGGACCGACCGGCTAGCCTGGCACGACCGGCGCACGCCCCGCCTCTCCTTTTCCGAGGCCGGGTGTTCCGGCGACGGGTTCCCGACGACAGGGAGTCGGCCATGAAGCCGAACCGTTCCATCCCCTCCTCGACCGTCATCCCCGTCCTGATCTACCCCGATGTACGTGCGGCGGTCGCCTGGCTCGGTGCGGCCTTCGGGTTCGTGGAACGGGTACGGATCGGCGAGGACCACCGCGCGCAACTCGGGTTCGGCGACGGCGCCGTGATCGTCGGGGACACCCGCAGGGACCGCCGTCCCCCGCGCCCCGGCGAGGTCACGCACTCCGTCATGGTGCGCGTCGAAGACGCCCGCGCGCACTGTGAGCAGGCCCGGGCACACGGCGCACGCATCGTGATGGAACCGACCGACTTCGAGTACGGGGAACGCCAGTACACGGCCGAGGACCTCGCGGGCCATCAGTGGACGTTCTCGGAGACCCTTGCGGACATCGCGCCGGAGGAGTGGGGCGGGCAGACGGTCTCGGCGGGCTGAGGAGCGTCAGCCCGGGCCGGGTCCCATCCCGCCCTTGAGTCGTTCCAGGTCGGAGGGGCGGACCTGGATGACGAACAGGGCGATCAGGGCGGCGACGACGGTGAAGATCGCCGCCATGATGAAGGCCGCCGAGATGCCGGACGTGAGCACGTGGTCGGACCAGGGGCTCGGGAGCTGACCGGTGTGCTTGAAGCGCAGGCGTTCGGCCGGGGTGGCCTGGGCCAGGAAGCGCGGGATCTGCTTGTGGGCCTCGTTGGTGCTGGCGGTGCCGAACATGGTGACCAGGATGGACAGGCCGAGTGAACCGCCCACCTGCTGGGTGGCGTTGAGGAGTCCGGAGGCCGCGCCGGTCTCCTCGACGGAGACGTTCGAGAGTGCCATGAGGGTGAGCGAGACGAACTCCATGCCCATGCCCAGGCTGAAGACGAGGATCGGGCCGAGAATGCTGCCCGCATAGGTGGAGTGGACGTCGGTCAGGGTCAGCCAGGCCAGACCGGCCGCCGCGAGGATCGCTCCCACCACCATGAACGGCTTGGGGCCGAAGGTGGGCAGGAACCGCGAGGCCAGCCCGGCACCGAAGGCGATGACCGCACTGACCGGAAGGAAGGCGAACCCGGTGGCCAGTGGGCTGAAGCCCAGCACGTTCTGCACGAAGAGCGTGAGGAAGAAGAACATGCCGAAGATCGCGGCGGCGAGGCTGAGCATGATGCCGTAGGTGCCGGCGCGGTTGCGGTCGGCGAACATGTGCAGCGGTGTGATCGGCTGGCTGGAGCGCCGCTCGATCAGGATGAAGGCCGTGAGGACGACGACGGCCGCACCGAACGAGGCCAGCGTGAGCGCGTCCCGCCAGCCGTCCTGCGCCGCTCTGATGAAGCCGTACACCAGCAGCACCATGCCCAGCGTGGACGTCAGCGCGCCGGCGAGGTCGAAGTGGCCCGGGTGGCGTTCGGACTCCTTGATCCAGCGTGGCGTGGCGAGGGTGATGAGCACCGCGATGGGGACGTTCACGAAGAGCACCCAGCGCCAGTTCAGCCACTCGACGATGACCCCGCCCGCGAGCAGCCCGATGGCACCGCCGCCCGCCGAGACCCCGGCGAACACCCCGAAAGCCCGGTTGCGTTCCGGACCCTCGCGGAAGGTCGTGCTGATCAGGGCGAGGGCCGTCGGTGACGCGATGGCGCCGCCGACACCCTGCAGTGCGCGTGCGGCGAGGAGCTGGCCGGAGTTCTGGGCGAGCCCGCCCAGCAGGGAGGCCAGCGCGAACAGCAGCACCCCGAAGACGAACATGCGCCGCCTGCCGAGGATGTCCCCGGTGCGGCCGCCGAGCAGCAGCAGGCCGCCGAAGGTCAGGGTGTATGCGTTGACCACCCAGGACAGGCTGGTGGTGGAGAAGTCCAGCGCGGTCTGGATGTGCGGCAGCGCGATGTTCACGATGGTGATGTCCAGGACCACCATCAGCTGGCAGGACGCGATGACCAGCAGCGCCATGCCGTGTCCGCCGCCGCCCGGTTCGCGGGTGGCGGCCTGTGATGCGGAGGTCGGCTGCGGACTGCTGCTCATGGCGTGTCGCACTCGGCATCAGTGAACGGTTCCGTCCACTGCGGCGTCTACCGTTCGACCGTACGCCCCCGTCGTGACCGTCACCACTTGATTGACCCGGTGACGGTTTACACCGTTTCAGCCGGGGTCTAGCGGCTCACGAACGGGTTTTGCGGGTCATGGCGAACTCGTCGGCCTCCGGCAGGTCGAACTCCCCGTGGTCGCTGCCCAGCCCCTGCGCCACCAGTGCTGCCGCGGCGCTGCCCAGCACGGCGGCCTCGCGCGGGGTGCGGCCGAGGCCGATGCCGCGTATGAAGCCTGCCGAGAAGGCGTCACCGCAGCCGGTGGTGTCGACGACGTCGACCTCGAAGGCGGGTACGGTCTCGGTGCCGTCCGCGGTCACCAGGAGCGCGCCGTCGCCGCCGCGGGTGACGGCGACGAGACCGGCCCCGGCGGCCAGGAGCTTCTTCGCGCCGGTCACCAGGTCCTGCTCCTCGCTGAAGCCGAGGACCTGGTCGTCATTGGGGAGCAGGTGGTCGACGTGCGGGAGCAGCGGTTCGATCTGGTCGAAGGTGCCCAGCTCGCCGGGGGCGAGGAGGTCCACCGAGGTGACCACGTCGTGCTCCTTGGCGTACGCCAGGATGCGCGCGGCGACGTCGGCGCCGATCAGCTCGGGGCCGCCCAGGTGGAGGTGGGTCGCCTCGGCCACGGCGTCCCAGGGCACGTCGTCGAGGCCGTAGGTGATGTTGGCGCCGAGGAGATGGAGTGAGGGGCGGTCGCCGTTGGGGCGGATGGGCAGGACGCTCGCCGAGGTCGAGGTGTCGGTGCGGCGGACGAGCAGCCCGGTGTCGATGCCTGCCCTGTCGAGGAGTTGGACGAGCAGGTCGCCGGTCGGGTCGCTGCCGATCGCGCCGGCGGTGCGTACCGAGGCGCCCAGCTTGGCGAGCGTGAGGGCGGTGCCGCCGGCGGTCCCGGCGGCGGTCATCCGGATGTCGTCGACGAGGGTCGCGCCCTGGCCCTCGGGTATCTCCTCCACCGGCCGTACCAGTACGTCCAGCACGTGCACGCCCATCGTGACGACCTTCATCGCTCTTCCTCCTGCGCGGGTGGTACGGGGTGGGTGGTGCCGTAGTTGCGGGCGATGGCGGCCTCGATGACCGCTAGTTGCTGCTGTTCGTCGAGGACGCGCGGTGATCCGAGCGCGGCCGCGTGCTGGTAGACACCGCAGGCCCACTCCAGCAGCAGGGCGTGCTCGACCGCCTTGTCCAGGGTCGGCGCGTGAGTGACTGCGCCGTGGTTGGCCATCAGGGCGGCGCTGCGGCCCTCCAGCGCGGCGAGCACCGACCTGGCGAGTTCGGGGGTGCCGAAGGTGGCGTACGGCGCGACACGGACCGTGCCGCCGAGAGCGAGCAACTGGTAGTGGATGCAGGGCAGTTCGTCGAGGACCAGGGAGAGAGCGGTGGCCATCGGGGCGTGGGTGTGGACGACCGCGCCGGTGCCGTAGCGACGGTAGACGCCGAGGTGCAGGTCGAGCTCCGAGGTCGGCTCCAGGGTTCCGGCCATGATCTTGCCGTCCAGGTCGACCACCGTCACCTGGTCCGCGGTGAGTTCGGCGAGCACCGCCCCGGTCGCGGTGATCGCGACCTGCTCCTCCACCCGCACGCTCACGTTCCCGGCCGTACCGATGAGCAGGCCCTCGGCCCCCAGCCGGCGGCAGGCGTCCGCCACGGCGGCCCGCTCCCGCCCGAGCGCCGCGCTTGAGTCGGTCATGTGCGGGACCGTAACCTAAACATGAAACAATGTCACGTTCAGGTTCGGAGGTTGTTCGTGGGCGAGCCGACCGCGGAGGTCAGCGGGGCCGCTCCCCTGCGCCGTACCCCCCAACAGGCGCGCAGCAAGGCGCGGTTGGCACGGGTCCTGGAGGCCGCCGAGCGCATCCTCATCGGTGAGGGAGTCGAGGCGCTGACCACCACCCGGGTCGCCGCAGCAGCGAAGGTGTCGGTCGGCTCGCTGTATCAGTACCTGCCCGACCGCGACGCGATCATCGACGCCCTGGCGGCCGGTTACTTCGCGAAACTCGAGGCCGCCATGGACGGCCTCGTACAGGCCGCGGCGGCGGAGCGCTGGGAAGACCCGGTGGGCGTGCTGATCGACGCGTTCGCCGGGATCTACCGCACGGAGCACGGCTTCCGGGCCCTGTGGTTCGGCAGCGGCCTGACCGAGCGGACCCGCGCCGCGGACCGCGCGCACAAGTGGCGTATGGCCGACGGAATCCGCCGTGTCCTGCTCGCGCTCGACCTGGCCCACGACCACGAGACCCTCGCCCGCACCTGCCAGGCCGCGGTCCTCGCGGCCGACGCGCTGGCACAGGAGGCGTTCCGGCAAAACGCCGAGGGGGACGCGGAACTCCTCGACGAGGCCAAGGTCATGCTGCGCGGCTATCTGGCGGACGTCACCGCGCGCCCTCGACCCCGCTGACCGCGCAGGGCTGTGCCCGCCAACCGGCCCCGCCGACAGGCTCGTTGCTGATCCGAGGGCAGGGCAGTGACGGTCGTACAGTCTGAGGATGCTCGCCCAGCGCGGGTGATCCCCTAGAGGAAGCTGACGTTCTGGGCCAGGGCGAGTCGGCCGGAGTAGTTGATGGTGTTGGTGGCCGGGCGCATGTACGCGCGCCAGGCGTCGGAGCCCGACTCGCGGCCGCCGCCCGTCTCCTTCTCCCCGCCGAAGGCGCCGCCGATCTCGGCGCCGGAGGTACCGATGTTGACGTTGGCGATGCCGCAGTCGGAGCCCTCGGCGGAGAGGAAGAGCTCTGCTTCCTGCTGGTCGCGGGTGAAGATGCTGGAGGACAGGCCCTGCGGGACGTCGTTGTGCAGGGCGATGGCCTCTTCCAGCGTGTCGTAGGTCAGGACGTAGAGGATCGGCGCGAAAGTCTCCTCCCGTACGACGTCCGTCTGTTCGTCGACGCGGACGATGACCGGTTCGACGTAGGCGGCCCGCGGCGCGGCTTCGGCCAGGCGGCGCTCACCGCCGGCCAGGATCTTGCCGCCCTGGGCCTGGGCGCGGGTGACGGCGTCCTGCATGCCGTCGAGGGCCTTGGTGGAGATGAGCGGTCCGACGAGGGTGCTCTCGTCGAAGGGGTCCCCGATGGGAAGCCTGGCGTAGGCGGCCGTGAGCCGTGCGACGAGTGTGTCGGCGATGTCGCGGTGCACGATCAGGCGGCGCAGCGTCGTACAGCGTTGCCCCGCGGTGCCGGCCGCGGCGAAGACGATGCCCTGCACGGCGAGGTCGAGGTCGGCCGAGGGAGCGACGATCGCCGCGTTGTTGCCGCCGAGCTCCAGCAGGCTGCGGCCGAAGCGGGCCGCGACGCGGGGGCCGACCTCGCGGCCCATGCGGGTGGAGCCGGTGGCGCTGACGAGGGCGACGCGCGGGTCGTCGACGAGTCGTTCGCCGACGGTGCGGTCGCCGAGCAGGAGCCGGTGCACGTCCCGGGGCGCGCCGGTGTCCTCGGCGGCCTGGGCGAGCAGCCGGTCGCAGGCGAGGGAGATCAGCGGGGTCAGCTCGGACGGCTTCCAGATCACCGTGTCGCCGCAGGCCAGGGCCACGGCGGTGTTCCAGGACCACACGGCGGCCGGGAAGTTGAACGCGGAGATCACGCCGACGACGCCCAGCGGGTGCCAGGTCTCGGCCAGGCGGTGGCCGGGGCGCTCGGAGGCGATCGTGCGGCCGTAGAGCTGGCGGGAGAGGCCGACGGCGAAGTCGCAGATGTCGATCATCTCCTGGACCTCGCCGAGCGCCTCGGAGCGGATCTTGCCCGCTTCGATGGTGATGAGGTCCGCCAGGTCGCTCTTGTGGTCGCGCAGCAACTCGCCCAGTCGGCGCACCAGTTCACCGCGGCGCGGGGCCGGGGTGGTGCGCCAGGTGAGGAAGGCCTGCCGGGTGGCCTCGATGGCCTCCTCGGTGTCGGCGGCGCCGGCAGCCGTGAGGCCGAAGAGGTCCTCGCCGGTGATCGGCGTACGGGCCTGGAAGTCGGCGCCTTCGGGGGCGGTGACGCCGATGCGCTCCAGGCTCGTACGGGCGCGGGTGCGCAGGTCCTCGGTGCTGGGCAGGGTCGTGCTCGTCATGGCGCTTCCTTCGGGTTCGGCAGGCGGGTAAGGGCGGTCAGCGCGATCAGGGGCGCACCGCACGGGATTCGGCAGGTTCACACCACGTGGGCTTCGGGGCGGATCTCGGCGCCCGAACGGAAGCGGTCGGCGCTGAGCGGGGAGATGTCGACGAAGGGTGCGCGGTCGAGGTGGAGGTCGCGCAGGATCTCGCCGACGGCCGGGGCCTGCAGGAAGCCATGGCCCGAAAACCCCGTGGCGTAGAGGAAGTTGACGAGTTCGCCGGAGCGGCCGATGAGGGCGTTGTGGTCGGGGGTGACCTCGTAGAGGCCGGCCCAGCCGCCGACGGTCCTCATGTCGGCCAGTTCGGGGGCCCGCCTGCGTACGGCGTCCCGGAACAGTTCGAGCCACTCCGGGGTCCAGGTGGTGTCGAAGCCGTCGGGCTGGCGGGGGTCGGCGAGGCCGAACAGCAGGCCGTCGTCGCTGTTGTGGAAGTAGGCCGACGAGGCGAAGTCGATGGTGAAGGGGATGCGGGGCGCCGGGGGCACGAGCGGTTCGGTGAAGGCGAGTTGGCGGCGCACCGGCCGGACCGGCAGGTCGATGCCGACCATGTTGCCGATCAGGCCCGACCAGGCGCCCGCCGTACAGATCACGGTGTTGCAGTCGATGCTGCCGTGGTCGGTGCGGACGGCGGTGACGCGGTCCCCCGCGGTGTCGATGCCGGTCACGGTGGTGCGGGTGGCGAAGGTGGCGCCGGCACGGGCGGCGGCGTCGGCGTATCCCCTCACGACCAGTACGGGGCGGGCATGGCCGTCGGCGGGCGAGTGGGCGGCGGCCACGAGTCCGTCGGTGCTGACGTAGGGGCAGAGGCGGCGGGCCTCGTCCGGGGTGATCATGCGGGTGGGGACGCCGAGGGCGTTCTGGGTCCTGACGCCGGCCTCGAAGTCCGCGACCTGCCGGTCCGTGGTCAGCAGGAAGAGGTAGCCGACGGTGTCCAGGCGGATGTCGGCGCCGGGGCGCTGCGGGAAGTCCGCGTACGCACGCAGGCTCCGGCTGCCCAGCTCGATGTTGAGCGGGTCGGAGAACTGGGCGCGTACGCCGCCGATCGGTTTGCCCGAGCTGCCGCACGCCAGGTCGCCGCGCTCGACGACGACGATGTCGGTCACCCCCGCCTCGGCGAGGTGGAACGCGGCACTGGCGCCCATCACGCCACCGCCGATGATCACGACGTCCGCGGACGGCGGAACGGAGCGGAAGGCGGATGTGGAGGACAAGGGGCCGTCCCTTCCGGAGGCCGCGCCGGGCCGGGGGCATCGGGCTTTCTGGCCGTCATCGTGACGCATCCCGACCATTGACGTCCATGAACAGTTACTGCGCCTGATCTATTAGTGTTCCTATATGGACTGGACGAGCTCCCAGCTGCGTTCGCTCGTGGAGCTGACCAGGCGCGGAACCATCACCGCGGTGGCCCGGGCACTGGGGTACACGCCCGGCGGGGTCTCGCAGCAGATCGCCGCGCTGGAGAAGGCCACCGGCATGGAGCTGCTGCAGCGGGTGGGGCGGCGGGTGGAGCTGACCGACGCCGGGATGACGCTGGCCCGGCATGCCGAGCGGATCCTGTCCACGGAGGCCGAGGCGGTCGAGGCGCTGGAGCGCAGCCGCGGCGAGGTCTCCGGGGTGCTGGTGGTGGGGCTGTTCGCCACGGCCGCCGCCGAGATCCTGCCGCCGGCGCTGCAGCGGGTGCGCGAGGCGCATCCCGGGCTCGCCGTGCACAGCCGCGACATGGACGTGGACGAGGTGTACGACGCCGTCGCCTCCGGTGCGGTGGACCTGGCGCTCGGCCTGGACTACCCCGACGTGCCCATCCCCCGCGATCCGGCGCTGCGGGTGATGCAGCTGGACCGGGAGCGGTTCTCCCTTGCGGTGCCGACCGGGTGGCTGGAGGGCCGCAAGGAGGTCGCCCTGGCCGAGACGCAGAACCTGGGGTGGATCCTGCCCTCTCCCGACAGCTACTACGGCCGCGCCGTGCGCACCGTCTGCCGGCGGGCCGGCATCGAACCCGACGTCCAGCACGAGGTGACCGACACGGCGGCCACGCTGGCGCTGGTCGAGGCGGGCATCGGGATCAGCACGGTGACGGAGCTGATGCTCAGGCTGCGCGCCTCCCGCTTCGACGTGGTGCGGCTGCGCGAGAGGGTCGAGCGGCACATCGTCGTGGTGTTCCGCTCCGCCGCCGAACACCGGCCGACGGTGGCCGCACTGGTCGACGTGCTGCGGGCGGTGGCCGGAACGCGGCGCGATGCGACGACGTAGTACCGGCACTCGCTTGCCCTGCGTCATGAAAAACCGGGCGGTTTCCGCTACCCGGCCATGCGGTTCGGGCGCCGAACGCCGGGCAGTGTCGGCCAGGCGGGGTGCCGCGGCCGTCGGTCGGATGATCTTCTGGCCCTTGTGGTCACCGCTGTCCGGCCCACATCGTGGGAGGAACCGGTCGTGGATGACCGGTGAGCAAGGAGGGTTTCCAGCTGTGATCGTTCTGGAGGGTGCGCCGCCCATGGAGGCGGCCATCGGGGCGCTGCGTGCGAGCCTGCTCGGAGGGCTCGATCCGGAGGCCGGCCCGGCGCGTTCGGCCGTCCCGGTGCCCCGCGGTGAGCTGCTGCTCATGCCCGCGCACTGGGGCTCGTACGCCGGAGTCAAGGTGGTGACCGTGGCACCGGACAACCCGGCGCGGGAACTGCCGCGGATCCAGGGCAACTACCTGCTCCTGGACGGCGAGACCCTCACCCCGCTGGCCCTGCTGGACGGCATCGCGCTCACCAACGTACGTACCGCCGCGGTGTCCGCCGTCGCCGCCGACGCGCTCGCCGAGCCGGACGCGAGCCGACTGGTGCTGTTCGGGACGGGGCCGCAGGCACGGTCGCATGTCGAGGCCCTGCGGTGCGTCCGGCCGATCCGGGAGGTCGTGGTCGTCGGCCGCGACGCCGAGCGCACCCGCGCGTTCGCCGATGACATCAAGGCGCGGGTCGGCAGTGCGGACGACGTGGCGGACGCGGACGTCGTGGCCTGCTGCACCACCGCGCGCACACCGCTGTTCGACGGCTCGCTGCTGCCGCCCCACGCGACCGTGGTGGCCGTCGGATCGCACGAGCCGGACGCCCGGGAGGTCGACGAGACGACTGTCGGGCGTTCGACGGTGGTGGTGGAGGCGGTCTCGGCGGCGCTGCGTGAGGCGGGCGACATCGTGCTGGCCGTGCAGTCAGGGGCACTCGATCCCGGCACGCTGGTCGGCCTCGCCGATCTGGTTCGAGGCACGGCCCAACTCCCTTCCGACCGACCGCGGTTGTTCAAGAGCGTGGGCATGGCCTGGCAGGACCTGGTGGTCGCCGCGGCCCACTTCGACGCGGGGCGGGCATGACGGCGACGGTCCGGTGACCTGGCCCCGAAGGCCTGCTGCGAGGCCGCGGGTGACACCGGGCGCCGGGCGCGGTACTCGGTCTGTGCCTCGAACTACCGCCAGTATCCGGAATCGCTGCAGCGCATGGGTGTCGACAACATCGCGTTCGTGATCGGGCTGGACATGGGGCTGTCCGAGAGCGACGCGGCCGTCGTCCAGGACGAGCTGGGTGATCGCGGGGCGGTCCGCGGCACGCGCGAGCACCTCGGCGGTGCGGCGCACGACAAGCTCGGCGTCGCCGTCGACGGGTCGCCGAGTCGGCCGATGGGGCGGCCCGATGTCCGGGCCTGACTTTGGACGGCGCCCTGTCGCCCTCCAGGGCTTCGGCGTCGCCGGCAGCGCGGCCGCCCGGCGTTTCACGGAGCCCGGCGCCATCGTCGTGGCGCACCCACCGCACACGGCGCCCTGTCCGACCCGGCGGTCTCGACGCCTCGGGCCCGCGGCCGTGAGCGAAGAGCGCGGCGACCCGTCTCGTCGCCCGCGCCGTCCGGTGCCGAACTCACCGTTGAACTGCGAGCTGTTGAGGGCCGTCGCACTGCAGGACGCCATCGACCACGCCACGGCGCACGAGCTCAAGGCGAACTCATCGTGGAGGGCGCCGACCTGCCCACGGCACCGGCGGACCAGGCATCCTCGCCGCGCACCGCATCACAGTGACCCGTACGTCTTCGCCACCGCCGGAGCACCGTCGCGGCCGGCTTCGCGATGGGCCTCCGCCCCCCAGGGTTCCGCCCTGACACCGCCGCCGTCTTCGAGGCGATCTCGACGAGGCTGCGCGCCAACATGGTGGTCGTTCCCCCGCCCGCCGCGGACCGCCCCCGTCCCAGGAGCGCGTCCGCACGGCGATGCGGAGCAGAAGGCGCCTGTCCCGGACAGGACCCAGCTCACTACAGGGCGTAGATCTGCCCGGTCTGCGCGCCCTCGACGGACCGGACGTACGCCTGGGTGACGTCGGCGAGATCGACGGGTGGCATGCCCGGGAAGTAGTCGCCGTACTTGGCGAGGCTCTCGGTGAAGACCGTCGGGCTGATCGCGTTGATGCGCTGCGGGGCGATCTCGATGGCGGCGGCCCGGACGAACGCCTCCAGCGCCCCGTTGGCCATGGAGGCCGCACTGCCCGTGGGGATGGGCTCGCGGGCCAGCACGCCGGTGATGAGGGTGAAGGAGCCGCGCTCGGCGATCCGGGGGATGCCCTGGCGCACCAGGTCGATCTGGCTGAGCACCTTGCCGTGGAAGGCGGCCAGATAGTCCTCGGGGGTCAGCTCGGTGACCGGCTTGTACGGCACGTGTCCGGCGGCGCTGACCACGGCGTCCACCCGGCCGACCCGCTCGTAGAGCTCGGTGACCTGCGCGGGGTCGGTGATGTCGTGGCGCAGATCGCCGCCGCTGCGTCCCACGGTGAGGACATCGTGGCCGCGGGTGTCGAGTGTCTTGTGGAGGGCCGCGCCGAGCGTGCCGGTGGCGCCGATGAGGAGAATCTTCATGGCAGCGACGCTAGGCCCGGCCCCCGGCGGGAGGGAAATACCTTCTGGGGAGCACTTATGCTTCAGAGTTATGAATGTGGAGCTACGGCATCTGCGGGCGCTCGCCGCCATCGGCGACGAGGGCACCATCACCGGCGCGGCGGCCGCGCTCCACATCAGCCAGCCCGCCCTCTCACGCACCCTGGAGCAGCTGGAGAACCGGGTCGGCGTGCGGCTGGTGGAACGTACCACCCGCACCCTCTCGCTCACCGACGCCGGTCAACAGCTGCACCAAAGGGCTCATTTGATCCTTCGTCAGCTGGATGACGCACTGACGGAGGCCGCGGCCGGGGTGCGGCCGCTGCGGATCGGTTTCGCCTGGGCGGCACTGGGCGACCTGACCGTGCCACTGCTGCGCACCTGGCGGGAGGCGCACCCCGGCACCCCGGTGCAGGTGTACCGGCGTGACGATCCGGAGGTGGCGCTGCGCCGCGGAGAGATCGACGCGGCGCTGGTGCGCACCGCTCCCGCGCCCGGCGCCGGCCTCGAGGTCCGGTCGCTGTACCGGGAGCGGCGCATGGCCGCCGTACCCGACAGCGACCCGCTGGCCACTCGTCCGTCGGTGCGGCTGACGGATCTCGCCGACCGCCCGGTGGTGCTGTGCGCCACCGCCGCGACCACCGCCGAGCTGTGGCCCGAGGGACGACGGCCCCGCACGTTCGAGGTGGCCAACGTCGACGAATGGCTCACCGTGATCGCCACCGGGGAGGCGGTCGGCGTCACCGCGGAGGCCACCAAGCAGAGCCATCCGCACCCGGGGGTGCGCTATCTGCCCCTGGCGGACGTACCGCCCGTGACGGTCCGCATGGCCTGGCCGCGCACTCCCACACACCCGGCCACGCTCGCCTTCCTCGGGCATCTGCAGTCCATGACTTCCGCACATCTGCGTGCCTGACCTGCGCGGACGTCCGACTCGCCGAGATCGGGGTACGCGGGTCGCATGTGGTGGCGACCGCGAGCCCATGCCGCGCATGACCTGTACATGACCAGCATGTCGTGCGATGTTTGCCCATCGGGGTCCGCCGTTCGTCTGGGCTTCACGCAGTACCGGCCTGAGGCTCCTATGGTTGCGGCGCCGCCTCCCCCCGCACGTGCCCGTCACTTCTGTCCGGAGGACAGTCATGACCGCCGTAAAGGCTTCCAAGCGCACCAGACACCCCCTCACCGCACTCGCCGGGGCCGTCGCCCTCACCGCCACCTCGATCGGTGTGTGGGCCGCCACGACCTCAGCTGCTCAGGCCGCCGCCCTCCCCACACCCGACCACGTGGTGGTCGTGGTGATGGAGAACCACGCCTACTCGCAGGTGATCGGAAGCTCCAGCGCCCCGTACATCAACAACACCCTCAAGGCGGGTGGCGCCAACCTCACCCAGTCCTACGGCCTCACCCACCCCAGTGAGCCGAACTACTACATGCTCTTCTCCGGCTCCAACCAGGGCCGCACCGACGACAGTTGTGTGAGCGTCGGGTCCATCTCCGCGCCGAACCTCGCCTCCGAGCTGATCGCCGAGGGCAAGACCTGGAAGAGCTACAACGAGTCGCTGCCCAGCCAGGGTTCGACGACCTGCAGCAGCGGCAACTACGCGCAGAAGCACAACCCGTGGTTCGGCTTCTCCAACGTGCCGACGAACACCGCGATGACCTTCGCGCAGTTCCCGACCGACTACACGACCCTGCCGAAGGTCTCCTTCGTCGTGCCGAACCTGTGCAGCGACATGCACGACTGCTCGGTCTCCACGGGCGACACCTGGATCAAGAACAACCTGGGCGCGTACGCCACTTGGGCCCAGACGCACAACAGCATCCTCGCCGTCACCTTCGACGAGGACAACAAGCTCTCCGGCAACCGCATCCCGACCGTCCTCTACGGCCAGCACGTGGCGCCCGGCAGCTCCAGCTCGACCACGTACAACCACTACAACGTCCTGCGCACGGTGGAGGACCTGGCCGGTCTGAGCAGCCACGCGGGCAACGCCGCGTCGGCGTCCGACATCACCGGCATCTGGAACTGACGCCCGTGTACCTCGCGGACTCCCGCAGCACCAAGGCCGCCGTCGCCCAGGACACCCGTCCGGGGCGGCGGCCGGCCGCTGTGCCGGGCACGGTGCTGGCCCTGGGTGCGGTCAGCCTCATCACCGACGTCTCCTCGGAGATGGTCACCGCCGTGCTGCCCCTCTACGTGGTCGCCGGCCTCGGCCTGTCCCCGCTCGGCTTCGGTCTCCTCGACGGCATCAACAACGGCGTGGGGGCGCTGGTCCGGCTGGCCGGCGGTCATCTCGCCGACCGCGGCGGCCGCCGGCACAAGGTCGTGGCGGGCCTCGGCTACGGTCTGTCGGCGCTGTGCAAGCCGCTGCTGCTGCTCGCCCACACCCTCCCCGTCATCGGCGCCGTGCTCGCGGCCGACCGCACCGGCAAGGGACTGCGCACCGCCCCACGGGACGCGATGATCTCGCTGGCCACCGAACCCGAGCACCGGGGACGGGCGTTCGGGGTGCACCGCGCCATGGACACCACCGGCGCACTGCTCGGCCCGCTGGTCGCCTTCGCCGTGCTGCGGGCCACCGTCGACGGCTACGACGCGGTCTTCACCGTCAGCGGCTGTGTCGCCGCGCTCGGGGTGCTGGTGCTGGTGCTCTTCGTGCCCGGCCGCATCACACCCGCCGGTGCCGCAGTTCCGCCCGAGGCCGCTCGCCCCGCCCTGCGCGATTCACTCGGCCTGCTGCGCCGCCCGGAGCTGCGCCGGCTCACCTTCTGCGCGGCCCTGCTGGGTCTCACCACCGTCAGCGACTCCTTCCTGTATCTGCTGCTGCAGCGCGCGGGCGACCTGTCCGCCGACCTGTTCCCGCTGCTGCCCCTGGGCACCGCCGCCGTCTTCCTGCTGCTCGCCGTCCCGCTCGGCGCGCTCGCCGACCGCCTCGACCGCCGCCGGCTGTTCCTGGCCGGTCACGGCGTTCTGCTGCTCGGCTACGGCCTGGTGCTCTCCCCCTGGCACGGCATTCCCGCCGTGGTCGCCGTCCTCGTCCTGCACGGCACCTTCTACGCGGCCACCGACGGGGTCCTCGCAGCCGCCACCGCCGGTGCCGTGCCCGCACAGCACCAGGGCGCCGGGCAGGCGCTGGTGGGCACCGGCCAGGCGCTGGCCCGGTTCACCTGCTCGCTCGCCTTCGGCGCGGCCTGGAGCCTGTGGGGCGGTCGCACCGCGCTGGCCGTCACCGCCGCCGCGCTGGCCGTCAGCGCCGTCGTGGCCTTCTTCGTGCTCCGCCCCACCGCCGACGTGTCCCTCGCGGAGGTGTCCGCATGACCCGAACCACCCGTCTGGTGATCCTGCTGGCCGCCGTCCTGCTGCTCGGTGGCGTCGGCACCGGGGCGGTGCTGTACGCCGCCCACCGCTCGGGCATGCGCGACGAGCAGCAGGCGAACGGCCCGACCGTGCTGGCCGGTACCGTCTCGCTCCGGCCGACGTCCGGACGCCGGCTGCTGGTGCGCAACCTGGCCTGGGGCCCGCACCGCGACGAGATCGCGACCGTGCCCGCCGACGATCCGCAGGGGCCGCGCACCGCCTCGGGCGTCAAGTGCCTGCGCTTCCACGCGGCGGCCGGAACCGGCATCTGCCTGCAGGCCGTGCACGGCACGCTCAGGGACACCTACCGGGCGGTCGTCCTCGACGCGCACCTGCGCGAGCGGCACCGCTTCGCGGCCGCGGGCATCCCCACCCGGGCCCGTGTCTCGCCGTCCGGCCACATGGCGGCCTGGACGGTCTTCGTCAGCGGAGACTCCTACGCCGGTACGAACTTCTCCACCCGCACGGCCATCGTCGACACCCGCACCTGGAAGATCGACGACAACCTGGAGACCTTCCGCATCATCAAGGACGGCCGGAGCTACCGAGCCGCCGACACCAACATCTGGGGCGTCACCTTCGCCGACGACGACCGCTTCTACGCCACGCTGGCGACCGGCGGCAAGACCTACCTCGTCCGAGGAGACGTCGCGGCACGCACCCTCACCACCCTGCACCGCAACGTCGAATGCCCCTCCCTCTCCCCCGACGGCACCCGCATCGCGTACAAGAAACGCGTCACGGGAGCCTCTCCCGACGCCCCTTGGCGGCTGTACGTCCTGAACCTGCGCTCCATGAAGGAGACCGCGACCGCCGAGCAGCGCAACATCGACGACCAGGCCCTTTGGGCGGACGACTCCACCCTCGTCTACGCCCTCCCCGGCGACTACGGCTCCGATCTGTGGACCGTCCCCTCCGACGGCACCGGCAGGGCCCGCCGCCTGATGACCTCGGCCGTGGCCCCCGCCTACCTGGGCTGACGGGTCCTCACAGATCCCATGTCCGCGGGCGCCACAGCGTCTCCCACTCGGGGCGCAGCAGCGACAGCACCGCAACGTCGTGGCGGCGCCCCCGGTGCAGACAGGCCGAGCGGCGCACGCCTTCCCTGACGAACCCGGACTTGGCCAGGACCTTGAGGGCGGCGGTGTTCTCGGTGTGGGTGACTGCCTGCAGGCGGTGCAGGGGCAGTTCACCGAAGGCCAGGTCGACCATGGTGTCGAGGGCGTCGGTGCCGTGTCCCTGCCCGCGGTGTTCGGGAGCGAGCAGCATGACGAGCTCCGCCGTACCGTCGGCCAGGTCCTGATCGATGAGCGCCGTGCAACCGATCGGCGTGCCGTCGGGGAGCAGCACGAGGAAGTCGTCGCGGTCCGAGTCGTCGAGGTCACGCTCCACCCGCTCGCGGAGCCAGGACAGGGACCGGGGCCAGACGCCGATCTCGTGCGCGGCGACCGGGTCGGACCGCCACCGCTGCAGCACCTCGGCGTCGTCGACCTCCAGAGGGGCGAGGGCGATCTTGCTCCCCCGTCGGCAGGGCACCCTTTCACTCGCCGCCGTCGCTGCTTCCCGCCCGTTGTCGTCCACGAGCGGAGAGGTTAGAGGCCGGCGCGGGACACGGCCACGCATTTTCCGGCGACCGCAGCAGAGTTGAACATGTTCAATTCATCGGCGATGATACGTGTGGCCATCGGGTGCCGGAGAGAGGACCACGGTCATGACGAGCTCGCTTCTCACGCCACGAGGCCGTTCTCGCGCCGGTACGACGGCCGGGGTGGCGGCGGGGAGCACTGCCCCTACGCGGATCCTCGACTGGCAGCACCCGCAGGTCACTGCCCTGCTTCGGCAGGTCGCCACGGCGGCGGACGCGGGGACGGTCGCGGCGCCCGACCGCCGGACAGCGGATCTGCGCCGGGCCCACCGGGTCATTGCCGCGGCGGTGCGGCCGGTGTACTCGGTGCAGGACGAGCGACCCGTGTCCGAGGTGCTGCGCCGTGGCCGTGGTTCGTGCAGCCAGCGGCTGGCCGTGCTGGAGGCGGTGGCGCGGGCGTCCGGGGTGGCCACGCGGGTGCGGGGGCTGCTGGTCGACGGGGCTTTCTGGTATCCGCGCTTCCCGCGGCTGCGCCGGCTCGTCCCGGACCAGGTTCTCCTGGCATGGCCGGAATTCCGCCTCGGTGTAGGGGCGCCGACCGTCCATGCCACCGCTCCCTGGCTGACGGTCTCGGAACTCTTCGGCAGCCTTGACGAGTTGAGCGACGGCCGGGGTGGTGGCTTCACCAACGCCGGTGCGGAGACGCTGTTCGAGGCGCTGTCCAGGACGGCGATCGACTGGGACGGGGTGACGCTCTGCCCGGCCGACGGCGCCTCGTGCGATCTCTCGGCCCACGTTCTGGCCGACCTGGGGCACTTCGACTCGCGCGACGAACTCTTCGCCCGGCACGGCCAGACCCTCTGCCGTACGGCGAGAGTGCTGGCGGAGCCCGTCCTGGGCCGTCGTCGGGCGGCGGGCGCCTGAAAGCACCGTCAGTGGACCGCTGAGCCCAGGGCGGCCTCGAAGGTCGGGTGCTCGAAGGTGAAGCCCGAGTCGAGGAGGCACCCGGGCACCACGCGCTGGCTCATCAGGATGCCGTCGGCGAACTCCCCGAGCACCAGCCGCAGAGCGAAGGCCGGCACGGGCAGCACCGTGGGCCGGTGCAGGGCCCGGCCGATGGCGGCGGTGATGTCCCGGTTGGTCGCGGGGTGCGGGGTGGTCATGTTGACCGGCCCGCTGACCGATTCGGTGTCGATGAGGTGGCGCAGGGCGCGGACCGCGTCGGGCAGGGAGATGTAGCTCCAGTACTGGCGGCCGTCGCCCAGCCGCCCGCCGAGCCCCGCCCGGGCGAGCGGCAGCAGACGGCCCATCGCCCCGCCCGCGCCCGACACGACGATCCCGAAGCGCGTGGTGACCACCCGTGTCCCGGCCGCCCGGGCGCCGTCCGCGGCGGCTTCCCACTCCTGGCACACGCCGGCCAGGAAGTCCCGGCCCGGCCTGCCGGACTCGTCGACGACGGCCTGCCCGGTCTCGCCGTAGTAGCCGACGGCGGACCCCGACACGAACACCTGCGGCGGCTTCTCGCAGCCACGGATCGCCTCAGCGAGGGCGCCGGTGCCGCGCACCCGGCTCTCGCGGATCTCGTTCTTGTACGCGGCGGTCCACCGGCGGTCGCCGACTCCGGCCCCGGCCAGCCCGACCACCGCGTCCGCGCCGTCGAGCACCGCCGGATCGACGCCCACCGTCTCCGCCCGGGGGTCCCACCGTGCCTCGACGCTTCCGTCGGCCCGGGCCTGCGGCTCGCGCCGGACCAGCCGGGTCACACGGTGACCGTCGGCCAGCAGCGACACGGCGAGTGCACCGCCGATCAATCCTGAGGAACCGCTGATGACGACGTGCATGAGAACCGGCCTCGATCCTGGAACGAACAACCGACCAATACGTTTGATTCTTCAAACATACACCCAAGGGAACTGCGCTCCGCGGTGGTCCGCCGCGCGGTCGCCCGCCGGCAGATCCACGGTCCGGAGGACCGCCTCGTGCAACACGGCCGTGGTCAGCACACGGCCCGGGCGGCACCTTCGGGCGTCCGGCCGCTGCTCAGAGGCTGAGGAACTCGGACAGCCCGCCCAGCAGCCGGTCGACTTCCTCCGCGCTGTTGTAGGGCGCGAGGCCCATGCGGAGGCCGCCGGTGTCGCCGAGGCCGAGCCGGCGGGAGGCCTCGATGGCGTAGAAGGATCCCGAGGGGGCGTGGACGCCGCGCTCGGCGAGGAAGCGGTAGGCGTCCGTGGTGGAGCGGCCCTCGAACGTCAGCAGCAGGGTGGGCGTGCGGTCGGCCGCCCGGGAGTGGACCGTGATGCCGTCGAGCGAGGGCAGTCCCTTGTCGATCTGGGTGCGCAGGCTGTGTTCGTGTGCTTCGAGCGCCGCGAACGCGGCGGTCAGGCGCTGTCGGCGGGTTCCCGTGGCGCTCGGGTCGAGGCGGGTGAGGAAGTCGACCGCGGCGGTGGTGCCCGCGAGGAACTCATAGGGCAGCGTGCCCAGTTCGAAGCGCTCGGGGACCGCGTCGGTGGAGGGCAGGAGCTTGTCCGGCCGCAGGGTCTCCAGCAGCTCCGGCCGGGCGGCGAGGACTCCGTGGTGCGGGCCCAGGAACTTGTACGGGGAGCAGACGAAGAAGTCCGCGCCGAGCGCCTCCAGGTCGACCAGCGTGTGGGCGGCATAGTGGACGCCGTCGACGTAGCTGAGCGCCCCCACCTCGTGCGCCAGGCGGGAGATCCCGGCGATCGCGGGACGGGTGCCGATCAGGTTGGAGGCGGCGGTGACGGCGACCAGCCGGGTGCGTCCGGTGAGGACGGCGCGGATGTCGTCGAGGGTCAACTCCCCGGTGGCGGGGTCGAAGTCGGCCCAGCGTACGGTGGCGCCGGCCGCCGCTGCGGCCTGGACCCAGGGGCGGATGTTGGCGTCGTGGTCGAGGCGGGTGACGACGACCTCGTCCCCGGGCCGCCAGGTCTTGGCGAGGGTGCGGGAGAACTCGTAGGTGAGCTGGGTGGCGCTGCGGCCGAAGACGATCCCCGACGGATCCGCTCCGAGCAGGTCGGCCATGGCCCGGCGGGCCCCGGTGACGATGGTGTCGGCGTTGCGCTCCCCCGGCGCCACCTGGCCCCGGTTCGACAGGGGGTTGGACAGGGCGTCCGCGATGGCCTGGATGACGGGTCGCGGGGTCTGGGTGCCGCCGGGGCCGTCGAAGTGCGCCGTTCCGGCCGCGAGGGCCGGGAACTGGGAGCGGATGGCGGTGATGTCGTACGTCACGAGAGCTCCTGTCGAGTGCCGGGCCTGGCCAAGAGATCCTCCGCGATCGCGGGCGGGCGTGGCAACAGGCCGTGTCGGCCACCTGCGCGCAGGACGCGGGACACGCCCGGGGGGCCTCCCTGCTCCTCGTAGGCGAGGTCGGGCACCCGGATCTTCTCCAGGGCCAAGCACAGACGGCCCGGATCGGTGATCGAGTGGGGCGTGAGGCCGGGCGGGCTGCCGTCCAGGCGGGACGGCAGCGCGCGGAGACATCGTCCTGGACTCGCTGATCGGAAAACCCCTGGCCGAGCGAGACGGGGAAGGCTAGGATCCCTCGCGATGACGACTCATTCTGTTGACAGATTGGGGGTCCCGTCCGCGCCAGGTGAGTGCTGATGCTCACCGAGACTGCGAACGGGGATCCCCGCCTTTCCTTCTGGCAGCGCGTGCGCGAGTTCGCCGTGCCGCCCTCCATGATCGAGACTGCGACCGCCCGCCGCCGTGTCGGCGACTGGGCGGGAGCGTGTGCCGCCGCAGGCCTCGACGTCGATCTCAACCTGCGTTCCGTGGCGCGCAGCCACGGCCGGGAGCTCGCGGCCCGAGTACGGGCCGATCTGCGCCGGCTGGCTCCCGACCTGCTGCGCTGGCACATGCCGAGGATCGCTCCCGACGGGTTGCTGCGCCCGGGACTGACCATCGCTCTGGCCCGGTACGACGCTGCCGGGCGGGACGGGCCAGGTCCGGTGCACCTGGTGGTGCGGACTCCGCCGGCCTGGGCGGATGCCGGGCAGCGGATCAGCCTCGCACTGTGGCTCGGATCCCACGTGGAGGCCGCCGCCCGGCGTCATCCGCACCCCCGTCCCAGCCGGCGCTTCCGTCTCGACCTGCATCGACATCTGTGGGACGCGAGCAGAGCCGAAGAGCTGCGGACGCGGTCCGGGGTCGATCGGCCGAGCAACGACAACCGCCTTGCGGCGCAATGGGAGTCGCCCGCGCCGGTGCCGGACGGTCGGCGCTGCGCCGTCGACCGGTGGGCGGCCGAGGCGGGGATACTGCTCGGCACAGAAGGCCGGCGCGGGTCAGGTGGTTGCGTGCTCGTGCGGCTCGGGGGCAGGCACCGCCTGGTCCTGGACCTGACCGCGGGCAGCGATGAGACCGGGCCGCCCTCGGTACGACTCGCCGATGCGTCCGGGTACGGCGACAGCTCCGCGCTGCCGGTGCTGCCCGATGCGGCGACCTGGGTCCCGCCCGACGTGGAGTTGCTGTGCACCGGTGCGATCACGCCCGAGCGACTGCACCCGCTGGTCGCCACCGCCCTCGTACCGGACTACTCGCCGGCCGGGCCGCCCCCTGCTCCGGAACCGGCAGGGCAGCCGCGTCTCGTGGAGTGCCGTGGAGTTCGGCACCGGATCGGTCTGGTGGACGGGGTGCTGGCCCCGCTGGACCATGACCCGGCCGAGATCCGGCGGGAGGAGCTGCTGGTCGCGCTGACCGGAACTCCGCTGCCCTGCCTTCAGGCGATCGACGAGGCGCACCGTCGTCCGGAGTGCCTCACGGGCGTGCGCGAGCGCCTCGACCACGGCGACATCTCCGGTGCACTGGCCGTCGTGGAGGGCCTGCTCGGTCCCGACGCGGTGCTGCGCGACGGCCCGTTGCGGGACGAGCTGGAGGCGGCCGCGGAGCGGCGGATCACCTACGGCCTGTTCAGGGAGGGGCTGACCGGACCCGCCCGCGGGCCTGCCCGCCATCGCCCCGGGGACCTCTGCCGCACCCCTCGCCACCGCTCCCACCCGCGCCACGCGAATTTCCGCTGACCTCACCCCTCGTACACCCGTCTCACTCGGCTCACCCCGACGAAAAGGTGACCACACACATGCCTGCACACACTCTGTTCGCCGCCACCGTCACCCCCTCCGGCTCCCAACTCGGCGTCGCCGACGAGCTGTTGACCCTGCTGCGCAACGCCACCACCGAACCCCGTCCCGACATGCAGCTCGAGGCCCTGACGCTGGCCGTGGCCGCCGATCTGCCCGTGCTGCTGTGGGGTGAGCCGGGGATCGGCAAGACCGCGGCCCTCACCCAGCTCGCCGAGGCCCTCGACCTGCCGCTGACCACGGTGATCGCCAGCGTGCACGAGCCGTCCGACTTCTCCGGGCTGCCCGTCGTCGGGGACGATCCCGCGGAGCAGGGGGTCCCGATGGCCCCGCCGGACTGGGCGGTGCGCCTGGTGCGGGCCGGGCGGGGGCTGCTGTTCCTGGACGAGTTGTCCACCGCGCCGCCCGCGGTGCAGGCCGCGCTGCTGCGCCTGGTGCTGGAACGGCGGATCGGCGCCCTCCGACTGCCGCCCGGGGTGCGGATCGTAGCCGCAGCCAATCCGCGCTCCTCGGCGGCCGACGGCTGGGAGCTGAGCCCGCCGCTGGCCAACCGTTTCGTACACCTGCAGTGGACCCACGACCACGAGGTCGTCGTGCGCGGCCTCGGTGGGACCTGGCCGCGGGCCACGCTGCCGCGACTCTCACCGGAGAGACTGTCGGAGGCGGTGGACTTCGCCCGCCGTGCGGTCTGCGGGTTCCTCACCGCACGGCCCAAACTCGTGCACCGGCTTCCCGGCAACGAGATGCGGCGGGGCGGCGCCTGGCCGTCGCCCCGGAGCTGGGAGATGACGCTGCGCCTGATCGCCTTCGCGACCGCGGCCGGCTCCTCACGCGACGTGCTCTCGCTGCTGGTCCGGGGCACGGTGGGCGACGGTCCGGGCCTTGAACTGCTGGCGAGTCTGGACCGGTTGGACCTGCCGGACCCCGAGGTGCTCCTGGCCGACCCTGCGCACGCGGAGCTGCCCGAGCGGGGTGATCTGCGCCAGGCCGTGCTCGACGGCGTGGTGGCGGCGGTCCGCGGCCGCCCCGAGAAGTCCCGCTGGGACGCGGCCTGGGCGCTGCTGGTCCGCGCCCTGGAGACCGGAGCGCCGGACCTGGTGGTGGTGCCCGCGACCACGCTCGCCACGCTGCGCCGCGAGGACTGGGACGTACCGGCCTCGATCGAGAAGCTCGCCGGAGCGGTGTCCGTGTCCCGGCGCGCGGACCAGGCGGCGGCCCGTACCGCCCTGACCGCGAAGGCCGGCCGATGAGCCCCGACGCACCCGGGGCACTGGACCTCGACAAGCTCTTCGCGGCCCGGCTGCAGGCCGCCAGGGCCCGCCCGTACCTGGCGACCGCGCTGTTCGCCCTGCACACCGTCGAGTCGCGGCAGGTGCCGACGATGGCCGTCGACCGGCACTGGCGCTGCTATGTCTCACCCGGGTTCGTGGACCGGATGCCGGTGGAGGACCTGGCGGCCGTATGGGTGCACGAGGTGTCGCATCTGCTGCGCGACCACCACGGGCGCAGCGACCGGGTCGCACGGGAGCGGGGGCTGACCGGCCCCGGCGAACGGCTGCGGATGAACATCGCCGCGGACTGCGAGATCAACGACGACATCTACGGCGACGGGTTGGTCTCGCCCCTGGGCGCGGTGCGGCCGGCTGCCCTGGGGCTGTCCGAGGGGCAGTTGATGGAGGACTACCTGTGCCAGTTCACGCTCGGCACACGGACGCAGAGCATGGCCTGGCTGGACTGCGGCAGCGGCGCCGACGGGCTGGCACGGGAGTGGGAGCTGGGCCCGGACGGCGCGCACGGCCTGAGCGCGCAGGAACAGGACGCGGTGCGGTTCCGGGTGGCGCAGGGACTCAAGGGCCGTCCGGGCAACGCCCCGGAGGGGTGGCGGCGGTGGGCGGAGAAGGCGTTCCATCCGCCGCAGCCCTGGCGGGAGTTGCTGGGCGCGGCGGTCCGTTCGGCGGCCTCCGGGTCGGGCGCGGGCGAGGACTACAGCTACGGCCGGCCCGCGCGGCGCTCGGCGTCACTGCCCGGCGTCGTACTGCCGAGCCTGCGGCGCAGACCGCCCCGGGTCTCGGTGATCATCGACACGTCCGGGTCGGTCAGTGACGCCGAACTGGGCAGCGCGCTCCTGGAGGTCGCCGCGATCTCCCGTGCCGTGGGCGGCCGCCGCGACCTGGTGACCGTGGTGCCGTGCGACGCCGCGGCCCGGGTCGCGCACCCGCTGTGCCGGGCCGAGGGCATCCCGCTGCTGGGCGGCGGCGGCACGGATCTGCGCACGGGCTTCACCAGGGCGCTGCGCACGTGCCCCGATGTCGTAGTGGTGCTGACCGACGGTCAGACCCCGTGGCCGGACTCGCGACCGGCGTGCCGGACGGTGGTGGGTCTGTTCCCCCGGCACGGCGCGGGCTGGGACGAGGAGGATCCCGACTATGTGCCCGATGCGCCGCCCGCCTGGGCCCGGGTGGTCGACATCGGATAGGCGGACGCCGGCGGAGCACGACCGGCTGCGCCGGCAACGACCTGTCCGTCGAGGTGGAGAGGACCGGATCTACCCTTGCCCGGTGACCAGCTTCGATCCGCCGGACCAGGCGGGCAGCGCACCCCGGCCGCAGTCGCTGATGCTGACCTTCTTCGGCATCCACGCCCTGGGCCGGGACGTCGCCCTGTCGGCGAGCAGTCTGATCGACGTGTTCGGGCAGGCCGGGATCACCGAGGACGCCGTACGGTCGACGCTGACCCGCATGGTCAAGCGCGGCCTGCTGGAACGGCACCGGCGCGGCCGCAAGACGTACTTCGGCCCGACGCCCCGCGCCACCCGCGTGCTGCAGGACGGCCACGACCGGGTCTGGCACACCGGTGCGGTCAACCGCAGCTGGGACGGCACCTGGACCCTGGTCGGCTTCTCGCTCCCGGAGGCGTGGCGGCGCGAGCGGCACGACCTGCGTTCCCGGCTGCTGTGGAGCGGTTTCGGGCCGCTGCAGAACGGCCTGTGGGTGGCGCCCGGCACGGTGGACGTGCCCGAGATCGTCGCCGGGCTGCACCTCGACCCGTATCTGCGCGTCTTCCAGGGCGCCACGGCCGTCGCCCCGACCGACGCCCGGACGATCCTGCACACGGCGTTCGACGTGGAGTCCGTCGCCAAGGGATACGAGGCGTTCCTGGCCCGCTGGAGCACGGACGCCGACGAGCCGGCGGACGCCCTCGTACGGCAGTTGCTGCTGCACACCGACTGGCTGGACCAGGTCCGCCAGGATCCCCATCTGCCCGCCGAGCACCTGCCCGAGGACTGGCCTGCCGCCCGCGCGGAGGAGCGGTTCCACGAGTTGGCGCGCCGCTGCGAGGAGCCGGCCCGTCAGGCGGCCGCGAGGACTCTCGACGTGATCCGGGTGGCCGTCCCTTAACACCGCCCGGACCTCCGGTGGTACTGGCCGGCACACCCATGCCCATCATTACTGGGCAATGTATTGACCGCCGTCGAAAAACTGCCCTACATTCATCGCGTTCTCGGCGTCCCCGTACCGCTCGAAGCCGCCCAGCCGCTCAAAGGGGAGCACAGGTGTCCACCGAAACGCGCACTCAAACCGGCGCCACCGTCGCCTCGCAACCATCCGGCGGCCTGCCCGTCGGCACCCTGATCGCCGGCTGCTTCGCGGTCTGTCTGGCACAGATCGCCCTGGCCATGCCGGCCACGCTGAACGGGCTCTTCCAGGAGGACCTGCATCCCGTCGGCTCGCAGCTGACCTGGATCTCGGACGCGTTCCTGCTGCCCGTGTCCGTACTGGAGCTGACCTTCGGCGTCCTCGGTGACCTCTTCGGCCGCAAGCGGCTGCTGGTCGGCGGCGGTGCGCTGCTGGTGGTCGGCGAGGCGCTGGCCGCCGCCAGCACCGGCATCCACATGCTCTGGGTGGGCCAGGCCATCGCCGGCCTGGGTGCGGCGGCGCTGTTCCCGACCTCGCTCGCGATGATCGCCGCGGGCACCCACTCGGCCAAGGACCGTGCCCGCACCATCACCATCTGGGCGGCGGCCCTGTCCAGCGGCGGTTTCGTCGCCCCCGTCCTGGGCGGCATCACCGGCAACTACGGCTCCTGGCGCTGGGCGTTCATCGTCGTCACCGGCCTCGCCCTGATCAGCACCGTGCTCAGCCAGCTGCTGGCACACAACTCCAGCGCCCCGGAGGGCCGTTCACTCGACCTGGCAGGCCAGATCACCATCGGCATCGGCATGTTCGCCCTGCTCTACGCGGTGATCCAGGGCCCGGCGGACGGCTGGACCGCGACGCCGGTGGTGATCGCCTATGTGGTCGCCGCGGTGTTCATCGGCCTGTTCGTCGTGGCCGAGAGCCGGGCCGCCTCCCCGCTGCTCCGGCTCGATCTGTTCAGGAACCGGGCGTTCGCGGTGGCGTCGTTCGTCGCGGTGGTCGGCATGTTCAGCTACCTCGGCACCGCCTACGCGACCAGCATCCGGCTCGGCCCGATCCAGCACCAGAGCCCGCTGCGCGGTTCGTTCGCGTTCATTCTCCTCAACGCCTGGACACTGCTGCTGATGCCGCTGATCTCCCGGCTCCTCGAGAAGGTCAGCCCTCGCTGGGTACTGGGCGCCGGTCTGGGGCTGATGGCGACGGGAGACTTCATCGCCGCCACCCTGTCGGTCCACGACCGTGCCCTGACCTCTCTCATCCTCCCCATCGGCCTGGTCGGCATCGGCTTCGCGCTGACGGTCTCCTCGATCACGGCGACGGCCGTCAACACGGTGGAGGTCCACTACGCGGGCATGGCCAGCGCATCGACCAGCCTGCTGCGCGACTTCGGCTTCACGCTCGGCCCGGCGGTCATCGGCGCGATCGCGCTGAGCCGCGCGGCGGACGAGTTCACCTCGAAGCTGGCCTCCTCCCATCTGCCCGCCGAGGTCAAGGCGGCCGCCGGGCAGGTGGCGGCGGAGGGCGGCCCGCTCGCCTCCAACTCCGTACCGCCGTCCTCCCCGCCGGGCGGCGCGGTCCCCCTCGCGCTGGAAGCCCTCGGCAACGGGTACGCCATCGGCTATGTGATCTGCGGCCTCTCGGCCCTGGCCTGCTGCCTCCTCAGCGTGATCGCGCTGCGCGGGAAGGCCGACAAGGACGCGACCGTGGGCATCGCGGAGGAGGCGCCCGCGGCCGCCTGACCACCCGCGACACCCCGTGCGAGAGGGCGCCGGTCAACCTGACCGGCGCCCTTCGTCACCGCGCTGTCACAGAAGATCCACACGTGTCACAGCTGATCCACAGGCGAAACCCCCGGTGATGCAGTCATGTCTCCATGGTCGGGCGCCGGCGAAGGACCGGCCCCGCACCATCCGAACTCGGGGGACTCCATGCAGTACGTGAACGGCATCCGCAAGGCCGCGCCGGCGATCGCCGCCCTTCTGGCCGCCCTGTCGGTGACCGCGTGTCAGGCCGACGGCTCCAAGGCGGCGGCCGAAACGTCGTCGAAGGCGCCGAGCAACGCGCCGTCCGCTCCCACCACCACCCCCGGCACGACGACCCAGGAACCCTCCCACGCGCCCACCTCGAAGGCTCCGACCGCGAAGGCATCCCCCATATCCGGGTCCGGTTCCACGGGAAGCGCCGTGAAGACGTGCGCGGCGACCGCCCTGAACGTGACGGCGCACCAGGCCACCGACCGCCCGGAGGGCACCGGAACCGGAGCGGCGGTGGTCGAGTTCACCAATGTCTCCGCCAAGCCGTGCATCGTGCAGGGCCACCCCACCGTGGCCGGCGCGGGCAACGGTTCCCCGGAGCACAACGCCCCGCTGAAGGTGACGCCGTCCGGCTCCGCCGCTCCGGTCAAGCTGGCACCGGGCGCCAAGGCCTGGGTGAAGCTGACCTTCGTCCAGGTCCAGGGCGAGGCGGACGGCTACTGCAAGTCCGGCGCGACGCCGGTCGCCTACCCGACGCTGGTGGTCGGCCTGCCGGGCTCCGGGGCACACCAGGTCGCCCTGGACGACGGTGTCTTCGCGGAGTGCGACAACACGGTCACCGCCACGGCCGTGGCAGCCGCGTAGTGCTGAGCCCACAGGACATTTTCATCATGGACACCGAAGGCGTTCTCCTTCTCCTCAATTCGGTCCGCCTGTCCTGATTTATTGGCTGGTCGGTCACGGCATCCGTGACCGGCCGGCCCGCCCGACCAGCTCACCACGGAGAAGGACCAGACTGTGATATCCAACCCGAGCGGAAACGATCACCTACCGGTGTACGAGAGCCTGCTGCGTGAGCGCGGTGACGTCGTGGCCGAAGCCCGTGTGGCCGCGGAGCAGATGCAGGACCAGGCACCGCAGCCGTCGAGCAGCCACGACTGGGATCCGTCGGACTTCAACCCGCAGTGAGGCAGGAGCCCCGCCGCAGAGGCAAGGGGCTCCTCCTTTGCGCCACCCCGCCGGAATGTTCGATCACCCGGCCCTCCGCCACGTAGGCTCAACGTCATTGACCTGCAAGGGGATTGACGGCTGCCGTGCCGAGCACGCGCCGGAGGGGCAGGAACATGACGCACGACGGGCTGATCCGGCCGCTGCCGGAACTGCTGAAGGCGCACGCGTTGGAGGCACCGTCACGTGTGGCGTTCGCCGACGACGTACGCGCCGTCACCTACGCGGAGTTGGAGGAGCGCACCGGACGACTTGCCGTGTACCTCGCCCGGACCGGGCTTCGGCGGGGCGAGCGGGTCGCGATCTGCCTGGGCAACTGTGTCGAGACGGTGGAGAGTGTGCTGGCCGTCGTCAGGGCGGGGGCGGTCGGCGTACCGCTCAATCCCCGGGTCCTCCGAGGCGGAACTCGCCCATTTCCTCGAGGACAGCGGCGCCTCGGTCCTCGTCACCGACCCCGGGCACCTGGCCCGGCTGCACCGCACGGTCCCCGGACAGCGCCGTACACGCGTCCTGCTGACCGGCCCGGGACCGCTCCCCGAGGACGCCCCGGACGGCACGGTCCTCTTCGACGCCGTCGCCGCCGATCCCTCGTCCGCCGGGCAGCCCCGGGACGATCTCGGCCTCGACGAACCCGCCTGGATGCTCTACACCTCCGGCACCACCCACCGCCCCAAGGGCGTGCTGTCCACGCAGCGGGCCGCCCTGTGGTCGGCGGCAGCCTGTTACGCCCCGCTCTTCGGGCTCTCCTCCGCGGACCGGCTGCTGTGGCCGCTGCCGCTGTTCCACAGCTTCGGGCACTCCCTCGCCGTCCTGGGTGTCACCGCGGTCGGCGCGAGCGCCAGGATCACCGCCGAACTCCTTCCGCCCGACGGCCTGTTGCGGGAGCTGCGCGCACCGCGCAAGGAACTGGGCGGCCCCTACACCGTCCTGGCCGGGGTGCCCGCCACCTACCACCAGCTGCTGGCCTCAGCCAGGGAGCAGCCCTCCCCGGCCCCGCCGGGACTGCGGACCTGCATCGTGGCGGGCGCCCCGAGCGCACCCGCCCTGCGCCGGGCGGTGGAGGAGCTGCTCGGGGCCCCACTGCTCGACGCCTACGGCAGCACCGAGACCTGCGGCATGATCGCGGTGAACCGTCCGGACGCGCCGCGGGTCGACGGTTCCTGCGGTCCGCCCGTGCCGGGCATGGAGGTGCGCGTCGTCGATCCCGACTCCGGCAACGATGTCGCGGACGGGGACGAGGGCGAGATCTGGGTGCGCGGCCCGAGCCTGATGACCGGCTACCACAACCGGCCCAAGGAGACCGAGGCCGCGCTGCGGGACGGCTGGTACCGGACCGGAGACCTCGGCCGGCGCGTCGCACACGGTCATCTCACCCTCACCGGCCGGGTCAGCGAGCTGATCATCCGCGGTGGGGAGAACATCCACCCCACGGAGATCGAACAGGCCCTGCTGCGCTGCCCCGGCGTGCGGGACGCGGTCGTGGTGGGCGTCCCGCACGACGTCCTCGGCGAGGTTCCGGTGGCCTACGTCGTCCCGGGACCGGAAGGGTTCGACGCGCGGGAGATCCTGGCGGCGTGCCGTACGCGTCTGGCCGCCTACAAAATGCCCGTCGAGATCCGCGAGATCGCGGCCGTACCGCGCACGGCGTCGGGCAAGATCGCCCGCCACGCGGTCGTCACGGGAGCGGCCCGGCCGGCCCCGTCCTCCCCCACGGCTGCCGCGGGAGCCCTGCGGCAGCGGCTGCTGTCCCTGCCACCGGAGGCACGTGAGCGGGCACTGAGAGAGGCGGTGCTCGCCGAGACGGCCGCGGTCTGCGACGGCGAGCCGTACGAACGGCTCGACGCCGACGGCCCGTTCAGCGATCTCGGCCTGACCTCCGTGGGCGCCGTCACGCTCGTCGACCGGCTCGGCGAGGCGACCGGACTGCGGCTGCCCTCGACGCTGGTCTTCGACCGTCCCACACCGGCCGCGCTGGCCCGGCACCTGCACGACATCCTCTTCACCCCGGCGCCCGCGATCCGCCAGCCCTCCGCCGCGGAATCGGTCACGGACGATCCGGTGGTGATCGTCGCCATGGGCTGCCGCCTGCCCGGTGACGTCGAATCGCCCGAGGACCTGTGGCGCCTGGTGTCCGAGGGCAGGGACGCGACCTCGGACTTCCCGACCGACCGGGGCTGGGACCTGGCCGCCCTCTACGATCCCGACCCGGACCGGATCGGCACCTCGTACACCCGCCGGGGCGGATTCCTGCACCGGGCCGCGGAGTTCGACGCGGGACTGTTCGGGATCTCGCCGCGCGAGGCGCTGGCCATGGATCCGCAGCAGCGGCTGCTGCTGGAGACCTCGTGGGAGGTCTGGGAGCGGGCGGGCATCGACCCGGCCACGATCCGCGAGAGCGACACCGGCGTGTTCGTGGGCGTGATGCACGGCGACTACTCCGCCCGTTTCACCACCCACGAACTGGAGGCCCATCTGGGCCTGGGCTCGGCCGGCAGCGTGGCCTCGGGCCGCATCTCGTACGTCTACGGCCTTCGCGGGCCTTCGATCACCGTCGACACCGCGTGCTCCTCCTCGCTGGTGGCGCTGCACTGGGCGGCGCGGGCGCTGCGCTCCGGGGAATGTTCCCTCGCGCTGGCGGGCGGGGTCACGGTGATGGCGACGCCCAAGCCGTTCACGGCGTTCAGCCGCCAGCGCGGTCTGGCGCCCGACGGCCGCTGCAAGTCGTTCTCGGCCGCGGCGGACGGCACCGCCTGGGCCGAGGGCGTGGGCCTGGTGCTGCTGGAGCGCCTGTCCGACGCCCGCCGCCACGGCCACCCGGTACTGGCCGTACTGCGCGGCTCCGCGGTCAACTCCGACGGCGCCTCCAACGGGCTGACGGCCCCCAACGGCCAGGCCCAACAACGGCTGATCGAACGGGCGTTGGCCGACGCCGGGCTCCGGGCGCAGGACGTGGACGTGGTGGAGGCGCACGGCACGGGCACCACACTCGGCGACCCGCTGGAGGCGCGGGCGCTGCTGGCCGCCTACGGCCAGGGGCGGCCCGAGGACCGGCCGCCGCTGTGGCTCGGCTCGGTCAAGTCCAACCTCGGTCACACACAGGCGGCCGCCGGAGTCGCCGGGGTCATCAAGATGGTGCAGGCCCTGCACCACGAGGAACTCCCCCGGACCCTGTACGCGCAGACACCCACACCGCACGTCGACTGGTCCGCCGGACGGGTGCGGCTGCTGACCGAGGCCCGCCCGTGGCCGGCGACGGACGCCGGGCCGCGCCGGGCCGGTGTGTCGGCCTTCGGCATCGGAGGCACCAATGCGCATGTGATCCTGGAGGAGCCTGAGCGGTCCGCGGGAGGTGCCACGACTGGCCGTCGATCGTCTGCCGACACATCGTGGCTGGTCGCGCCCCGCGGCGAAGCCCCCCATGAATGCAGCCCCGCATCGCCGGTGCCCTGGCTGCTCTCCGGCGCCGACGGGACGGCCCTGCGGGCCCAGGCCCGCCGACTCGCCGACCACCTGACGTCCCGCCCCGACCTCTCCGCGGAGGACGTCGCCTTCTCCCTGGCCGTGTCCCGGTCGGCGCTCGCCCACCGGGCGATGGTGCCGGCCGACGACCGAGCGCGCATGCTCGCGGCCCTCACCGCACTCGCCGAGGGCGGCGACGGCCGCGGCTCGATGCAGGCCGTCGCCGAGCCGGGCCTGCGCACGGCCTTCCTGTTCACCGGGCAGGGAGCCCAACGCGTCCGGATGGGCGCCGAGTTGCGCACCGCGTTCCCCCTGTTCGCCGCCGCTTTCGACGAAGTCTGCCGGGAGCTCGACGGCCGTCTCGAACTGCCGCTGGGCCAGGTGCTGTCGGCGGAGCGAGGGTCGCCCGAGGCCGCCCTGCTCGACCGCACGGACTTCACTCAGGCCGGTCTGTTCGCCTTCGAGGTGGCACTGTTCCGGCTGCTGGAGTCCTGGGGCGTGCGCGCCGACTTCCTGACCGGGCACTCCGTGGGGGAACTGGCGGCGGCCCATGCCGCCGGAGTACTGGAGCTGCCCGACGCGGCCGAACTTGTCGCGGCCCGCGGCCGGTTGATGCAGGCCCTGCCCACCGGCGGCGCGATGATGTCCCTGCACGCGACGGAGGAAGAGGTCCTCGCCGCGCTCGAGAACGCCGGCGACCGGGTGTCGATCGCCTCCCTCAACGGTCCGCGCTCGGTGGTGATCTCCGGCGTACGGGAGACGGTGCTCGCCGTCGCGGCCGGGTTCGAGGCACGCGGCCGCAGGACCGTACGCCTGAGGGTCGCCCACGCCTTCCACTCGCCGCTGGTGGAGCCGATGCTCGACGACTTCCGTCAGGTCGCCGAGGGACTGGCCTTCCGGCCACCGCGGATACCCGTGGTCTCTGCGGTGACGGGCCGCCCGGCCGAGGCCGCGGAGCTGTGTTCCCCGGAGTACTGGGTACGGCACGCCCGCCGGCCGGTGCGGTTCGCCGACGCCCTGCACTGGCTCGGGGACCACGGCGTCTCGGCGTTCCTGGAGATCGGCCCCGGCCCCGCGCTCACGGCGGCGGCCGAGGAATCCCTGACCGGCCGGGACGACGACGGGCCCGTGTGCATCACCGCCACCCGCGGCGGCGAACACGAGCCGCAGACCCTGCTGGCCGCCGTGGCCCGCCTCCATGTGCACGGGGCACAGGTCGACTGGCCCGCGGTCTTCGCGGACAGCGGGGCCCGTCGGGTGGACCTGCCGACGTACGCCTTCCAGCGCCGCCGCTACTGGCTGGACGCGCCACCCACCCCGACCCCGGTGGCGGACACCCACGAACACCCGCTGCTGGGCCCGGCGTTCACCGTTCCGGAGACCGGCCGCACGGTGTTCTCGGGACGGCTTTCTCCAACCACGCACCCATGGCTCAGCGACCATGTGATCGCCGGGTCGGTCCTCGTCCCCGCGACGGCCTTCGTGGAACTGGCCCTACAAGCGGGCCACGAGGTCGGCTGCGGCACCCTCGACGAACTCGTCGTCGTGGCCCCGCTCGCCCTCGCCCCGGACACCGGAGTACGCGTCCACCTCGTCGTAGGCGAACCGGACGAGTCCGGCCGACGGCCGTTCGACGTCTACGCCCGCCCCGACGTGGACGAAGAGCCCGCCTGGACCCGACACGCCACCGGTCTGCTCGGCCCCGCCCCCGGGCGGACTCCGCCGCCGGACGCGGAACTCACGGCATGGCCCCCGCAAGGCGCCGTCGAGGTCGACCTCGCAGACGCCTACGACGGTCTCGCCGAGGGCGGCCTCGCGTACGGGCCGGCCTTCCGGGGCGTACGGTCGGCGTGGCGGCGCGGGGAGGTCCTCTTCGGGGAAGTGCAGCTGCCCGAAGGGGAGTTGACGGCCGCCGACCGCTACGGCATCCATCCAGCGCTCCTGGATGCGGCGCTGCACGCACCGCTGCTGACGGGATCCGGGACGGAGGCCCTCCGGGTGCCGTTCGCGTGGACCGGTGTGCGGCTGTATGCGGTGGGGGCGTCGGAGGTACGCGTACGGGTCGTCCCGAACGGAGCGGACGCGCTCTCGGTGACGCTCGCCGACCCGTCGGGCCGCCCGGTGGCGCGCGTGGATTCCCTCGTCACCCGGGAACTACCCGTCCCGGCAACCGAACTCGACGTGGTGCGGCAGGGCTTGTGGCGCCCCGACTGGACGCCCTTGGAACCGTCCGACGGCGAACGGGACATCACCACGCGCTGGGCGCTCCTGGGCCCGGACGAACTGGACCTGTGCGCGTTGCTCCCGGACGTCGTGGACACCGCGGTAGCCGAACCTGACACCCTCGTCGTCACGGCCGTCGGGGCGCCGGAGCCCGACCCGCTGCCCGCCGTGCACAGGCTGACGGCCGAGGTGCTCCGCGCGCTGCAGGACTGGCAGGACGACCCGCGCACGGCGGGCTCGCGCCTGGTGGTGCTGACGCGCAATGCAACCGCACCGGACCCGGACCTGGCCGGTGCCGCGGTGTGGGGGCTGGTGCGCACGGCCCAGTCCGAGGTGCCCGGGCGCATCACGCTCGTCGACGTGGACGGACAGCCCGAGTCGCTACGGCTCCTGCCGACGGCCGTGGCCACGGGCCGACCGCAACTTTCCATCCGCTCCAATCAGTTGCGCGTGCCACGACTGGTCCATGCCCACGGCACCGCATCCGCCGATGCCCCCCGCTGGACCGGCACCGTCCTGATCACCGGCGGTACCGGCGCTCTGGGTGCGGAGCTCGCGCGCCATCTCGTCACCTCGTACGGCGTACGGCACCTGGTGCTCACCGGGCGCCAGGGCCCGCAGGCGCCCGGCGCCGCAGAACTGCGCGCCGCGTTGGAGAAGTTGGGCGCCGAGGTACGGATCGTGGCGTGCGACGCGGCCGACCGTGCCGCGCTCGCCGAGGTCATCGACAGCTGTGCGCCCGCTCTGACCGCCGTGGTGCATGCCGCCGGGGTGCTGGACGACGGGGTGCTGACCGCGCTGAGCCCCGAGCGGATGGCAGCGGTGTTGCGGCCGAAGGCGGATGCGGCCTGGCATCTGCACGAGCTGACGCGGGATCTGGAGCTGTCGGCGTTCGTCCTGTTCTCCTCGGTGTCCGGTCTGCTGGGTCGCGCGGGCCAGGGCAACTACGCGGCGGCGAACTCCTTCCTGGACGCCCTGGCCGGTCACCGCGCCCGGCTCGGCCTGCCGGCCGTGTCCTTGGCGTGGGGGCCGTGGGAGGCCGCAGGGGGTATGGCCGGGGCACAGCGGCGGGAAGGTGACGTGCTGCGGCCGCTGTCCACGGCTCAGGGTCTGGCCCTGTTCGACGCGGCGCTCCGCGACGCCGGGCCCGTGCTGGCGCCCGTTCTGCTGGACCGGGCGGGCCTCCGCTCCGTCCGAGGGCCGCTGCCACCGCTCCTGCAAGGGCTGGTGCGTCCTCGTACGGCTGCTGCCGAGAAGGCCCGGCCGGGTCCTGAGCGGGCGTGGGAGCCGGGAGCGTGGCGCCAGGTGCTGGCCGAGCTTCCCGCCGAGCAACGGGAGGGCAGACTCGCGGAGTTGATGAGCGCCGATGTGGCCGCGGTGCTCGGATACCCGGACGCCGATGCGCTCCCGGCCGGCAGGTCCTTCGCCGAGCTGGGCTTCGACTCGCTGATGGCGGTGCAGGTCCGCAACCGGCTGAGCATGGCGCTGCGGCTGCGGCTTTCGGCCGCCGTGGTGTTCGAGCACCCGACGGCTCAGGGGCTGGCCCGGCACATCCTCGGCCTGCTGGAGGACGACCTGCCGGCTAAGGCACCCGACACCGCGGGTCCGCGGCCCGCGCAGACGCTGTCCTCGCTCTACCGGCGGGTCTGCGAGGCCGGTCAGGTGGTCGCCGCGATGCAGATGCTGGTCACGGCGTCCTGGGCGGTTCCGACCTTCGACGCGAGTGAAAGCCGGCGGCACGCGATCCCGCCGGTGCGGCGCGCCACCGGTGCCGGGGCCGGCGGGCCGGTGCTCGTGTTCTTCACCGGCACCCATCCGACGTTCGGCACGCCGGGCGGGGAGTTCGCTCGCTTCCACGGTTGCTTTCGAGGGGAGTTGGACGTCCTGGAGTTCCCGCACCCGGGCATCGGTGCGGGCGGTGCGGTGCCGGCCGACCGGGAGACCCTGGCCCTCACCCACGCCGAGTCGGTGCTGCGGCACGTGGGCGACAGGCCCTTCGTGGTCGTCGGCGTCAGCACCGGGGGCGCCGTGGCACACGCCGTGACCCGGCGGCTCGAAACGCTGGGAGCCGCTCCTCTCGGGCAGGTGCTGCTGGACACGTACCTCGTCGACGACGGCAACAGCGACAAGGACTGGCTGCTGGCGCTGCCCGCCGTGATCGCGCCGCGGCTGGGCGGCACCGAGTTCCCCGGGGACGAGGACGCAGGCGTTGCCGCACTGGGGGCGTACACCCGCATGTTCCTTGGCTGGGACCCGGAACCGGTCGACACCCCCACCCTGCTGGTGCGGGCGACCCGGCCCACGCCGGAGATGGCGGCGAGCGCGGGCCCGGACGAGTGGCGGACGTCCTGGCCGCTGCCGCACACCGAGGTCGACGTCCCTGGCGACCACTTCTCGTTCATGCAGGAGCACGCCCCGACCACCGTGGCGGCCGTCCGCACATGGCTCGACTCCCTGGGAGAAGCACAGTGACCGTTGCCCAACCCGCCGATGAACACGGGGCAGTTGAGGAGTTCGACGTGATCGTCGTGGGCGGTGGTCCGGCCGGGTCCACCGCCGCCACCGCCGTCGCCCTGCGCGGTCATCGCGTCCTGCTCCTGGAACAGCAGACGTTCCCCCGCTACCAGATCGGCGAGTCGCTGCTGCCGTCCACCGTGCACGGCGTGTGCCGCATCCTGGGCGTCGAGGACGAGGTCGCACGGGCGGGCTTCAAGCTGAACCGCGGCGGGACGTTCCGGTGGGGCCGCAACCGGGATCCGTGGCAGTTCTCCTTCGCCCTGTCTCCCCGGCTGGCCGACCCGACCTCGTTCGCCTACCAGGTGGAGCGGTCCCGGTTCGACGCGATCCTGCTGGACAACGCCCGCCGGGTGGGCGTCGACGTACGGGAGAACTGCCGCGCCAAAGGCGTGCTCGCCGACGACGAGCGGGTGCGGGGCGTCAGCTGGAGCGGCCCCGGCGGCGAGCTCCGCGAGGCCCGGGCCCGGTACGTCGTGGACGCGTCCGGCAACGGCAGCCGCATCCACACCGAGGTCGGCGGCGGCCGGACGTACTCCGACTTCTTCCGCAACATCGCGGTGTTCGGCTACTTCGCCGGCGGCAGGCGGCTCCCGAAGCCCAACGACGGCAACATCTTCTGCGCCGCCTTCGACGAGGGCTGGATCTGGTACATCCCGCTCCGCGACGACCTCACCAGCGTGGGGGCGGTGGTGAGCCGGGAGAACGCCGCCGGGATACAGCGGGACCCGGCCGCGGCCTGGCGCCGGCTGATCGACTCCTGCCCCGAGGTCCGCGAACTCCTCCAGGGGGTTCCACAGGCCACCGAGGTGCCCTACGACCAGGTCCGCGTCCGCAAGGACTGGTCGTACTGGAAGTCCCGGCTGTGGCGGCCCGGCATGGTGCTGGCCGGGGACGCGGCCTGCTTCGTCGACCCGGTGCTCTCCTCCGGCGTGCACCTCGCCACGTACGGTGCCCTGCTCGCGGCCCGCTCCATCAACGCCGGCCTGGCCGGGACGCTGGACGAAGGACGCCTGTTCGACGAGTTCGAGGTCCGCTACCGGCACGAGTACCGCCTGTTCTACGAGTTCCTGGTCTCCTTCTACGACATGCATCAGGACGAGCGTTCCTACTTCTGGAAGGCCCGCAAGGTCACCAAGGTGGGCGCGACGGAACTGGAGGCGTTCGTGGAGCTGGTGGGCGGTCTGGCCTCCGGGGACGAGAGCTTCGGCGGGCTCGGAGAGGCGGGCGCCCGGCTGACGACGGCCTCCTCGGAACTCGGCACCGCGGTGGGCCGGCTGCCGGACTCCGACGGCCTGCGCAACCCGCTCTTCGAGTCCGCCACCATCCGCGAGGTGTTCCAGGAGGGTGCGGTTCTGCAGGAACGAGGGGTGTTCGGCGGACCGTTGGAGGAGGAGACGCCGGTGCGGCCCGGTGGGCTGGTGGCTTCGGAGGACGGGCTCACATGGGTGGATCCTGCTCAGGCACGGCCCTGAGACCCGCCACCGTCCCCCGGCCCGTGGGACGGGCCCTCGCCATCCCCGCTGCGAGGACCGCCGCGAACTGCCGCTCAGCGAGAGCTGTCCCACTGCACATGCAGGGCAGGCGGCTTGCGGAAGACCAGACCGTGTGGGGCGGTGGGGCGGTCCGGGTCGAGGCGCAGGGCGGGGAGGCGTTCGAGCAGGCGCCGGAGGGCGATACGGGTCTCCAGGCGGGCCAGGTGGGCGGCGATGCAGTGGTGCGGACCGTGGGCGAAGGCCAGTTGGAGGCGTGCGTTCTCGCGGCGGACGTCGAAGCGGTCGGGGTCGGGGAAGACGGCTGGGTCGCGGTTGGCGCCGGCCAGGGAGACCGTGACCAGATCGCCCCGGCGGACGGTGGCGGGGCCCAGTGCGGTGTCACAAGTCGCATAGCGGTCCACGACGGCCGCACCGGGTTCCAGGCGCAGCGACTCCTCGATCGCATTGTCCAGCAGCTCGAAGTCATTGAGTACGAGGGCCAGTTGGTCCGAGTCGCTCAGCAGATGCAGCAGCGCATTGGTGATTATCGCCTCGGTGGTCTCGATGCCCCCGAACATCAGGACCGCGGCATTTGACGCCACCTCGGGCAGCCCCAGCCGCCCGGCGGCTGAGACCAGCAGCGAGGAGCTGCCCCCGTCGGCGACGGTGTTCTCCACGGCGGCCCGCAGCTGCGCGTACGCGGCGGCTCCGTCGGGTCCCGCCTCGTGTCCGGCGGTGATGTCCGAGACGGAGCGCACGATGGAGTCGTACCAGGAGAGCACCGTGTCCGTGCCGGCACCGGCCAGCCCGAGCGCCTCGGTCACGACGGCGACCGCGAGCGGTCCGGCGAAGGCGCGTCTCAGTTCGGCGGCACCCGCAGGCTCCAGTGCGGTGATGAGCCGGCCGGTCTCCTGCTCGATGAACGAGGCGAAGCCGTCGCGTACCTGCCGTGGGCGGAAGGGGGCGTTGAACGGCTCGCGGTGGCGGGTGTGCTGCTCCCCGTCCAGCGACAGCATGCTCGGCCCGACGACCTGCGCGGTGGAGAACCGGGGGTCGTCCACGGTGAAGGTCGCGGCGTCCCGCATCACGTGCAGCGCGAGGTCGCGGCGGGTCACCAGCCAGCCGCCCAGCTCCGGCAGCCAGGACACCGGCTCGTGCGCCCGCAGCCGTGCCAGCCGGGGATGCGGGTCCCGGGCGAGCTCGTCGAGCGTGGTGGCGGCACCGAGCGGGAAGGAGTCGGCGACGCTCATCGTGCGGAACCGTTGCGCATGGCGGGAAACACGCACCCTTTCGGGAGGTTCGAATACTCCTGCGGTCGTGATTATCCACGTCCCGGGGTGTGCGTTTCGCACAGAGAAGCCGGGTGAATCCCACGCGCGTCACGTGACAGACGCACGATGTCCACGCCTGCGCCTTCTGCCATTGTGGGAGGTGAGAGGCACCAGGGAGGCGGACTGAACCCTTGGAGACTCCGTGGACAAGCGTTACGAGGTCTACTGCCTCACAGACCCCCACTTCTACGACGCACCGCATCACGGCCGGACACGTGGCCACTTCCGGCAGGCCGACCGGCCGCTGCCCGATTCATGGACGCGCGAGGAGCTCGGCGACTGGGTGGTGTGCCGTCCCACCGGCACCGTGTTCCCGCGGCAGGGCTGGAAGATCCATGTCTCGGCCTGTCCGGACAACGCCCAGTCGATCCTGGACGAGGTGTGGGACTACTGCGTCCCGCGCCGCATCGCGTTCAAGTTCCTGCCCGGCATGGACACCCTCTTCCTCGCGAACGCGAAGTACGCGCACCGCGGCTCCAGCGGCAAGTTCGTGACCGTCTACCCCGTGGACGAGGCCGAGTGCGAGCGCATCCTCACCGAGCTCGGCGGTCTGCTCGACGGCCGCCAGGGCCCGTACATTCTCAGCGATCTGCGCTGGGGCGACGGTCCGCTGTACGTCAGGTACGGGGCATTCGCCGACCGGTACTGCGTGTCGGACGACGGAGAGCTGGAGCCGGCGGTGGAGGATCCCTCCGGCCGTCTGGTGCCCGATGTGCGCGGCCCCACCTTCCGGCTGCCCGAGTGGGTTCAGTTGCCCGGCTTCCTCGAACCCCATCTCGCCGAGAGCCGCCGCACCACCGTCGCCGACCTGCCCTACCGGATCGAGAAGGCGCTGCACTTCTCCAACGCCGGCGGACTGTACTCCGCAGTGGACACGCGGACGCAGGAGCGGGTCGTCCTCAAGGAGGGGCGGCCGCACGCGGGGCTCACCCCGGACGGCGCGGACGCCGTGACCCGGCTCCGGCGCGAGCGGGAGGCCCTGGAGCGGCTGGCCGGACTGCCGTTCGTGCCCGCGGTCCGCGACCACTTCGAGCTGGGCGGCCATCACTTCCTCGTGGAGGAGCTCGTGGAGGCCACGGCCCTGCACGACGAGTTCGTCAAGCGCTATCCGCTCGCCGCCCTGGCCCCGGACGCCGCCGCGTTCGCGGCCTACACCGACTGGGCCCTCGACATCCACCGGCAGGTGGAGGAGGCGGTCGCGGCGGTCCACGAGCGGGGCCTCGTGATCGGGGACGTCCACACGGACAACATTCTGGTCCGCCCCGACGGCAGGGTGGTGCTGGTCGACTTCGAGGGCGCCATGGACGTGACGCAGGCGCGCCGCCAGGTCCTCGCCGCACCGGGGTTCATCGCCCCGCGCGGCGCCACCGGCTTCGACATCGACCGCTACGCCCTGGCCAGTCTGCGGCTGTTCCTGTTCCTGCCGCTGACCGGCCTGATCGAGCTGGACACCGGCAAGGCGGGACAGCTCGCCAGGGAGGCCACCCGGCTGTTCCCGGTCCCCCGCTCCTTCCTCGACGAGGCCGTACGCACCATCACCGGCGACGGCGGCATCGACGCGGGGGCGGACGACGCGCCCCGGCTGGAGCCCGACCGGGCGGGCTGGCTGCACGCCCGGGACTCGATCGCCTCGGCCGTCCTGGCCTCCGCCGCACCCGAGCGGCACGACCGGCTCTTCCCTGGCGACATCGAGCAGTTTCTGCTCCCAGGAAGCGGACTGGGCCTCGCCCACGGCGCGGCAGGCGTGCTGTACGCGCTGGACGTGACGGGTGCGGGACGCCACCCGGACCACGAGGAGTGGCTGATCCGGCACGCGCTCGACCCGGCACCGGGCACCCGCCTCGGCTTCTACGACGGTCTGCACGGCGTCGCCCATGTCCTCGAGCACCTGGGACACCACGAGGAGGCCGCCAAGGTTCTCGACATGTGCCTGGGCGAACGGTGGGAGCCACTGCCCCTCGACCTCAAGGGCGGCCTGTCCGGCATCGGGCTCAACCTGCTGCACTTCGCGCTCACCACCGGGGACGCCACCTGCCGTGACACCGCCTGCCGGGTGGCGGAGGCCGTCGCCGACCGCCTGGGCCCTGCCGATGCCGTGGCGGAGACCAGCGGCGGCGCCCACCCCAGGGCGGGGCTGATGTTCGGGTCGTCCGGACCGGCGCTGCTGTTCCTGCGCCTGTACGAGCGCAGCAAGGACCCGGCCCTGCTCGACCTGGCCGCCACGGCGCTGCGCCAGGACCTGCGCCGCTGCGTGGTGCGCGAGGAGGGGTCGATGGAGGTGAACGAGGGCTGGCGCACCATGCCGTATCTCGCCGACGGCAGCGTGGGCATCGGAATGGTCCTCGAGGAGTACCTCGCCCATCGTGCGGAGGAGGAGTTCCTGGACGCCGCCGCGGCCATCCGCAAGGCGGCCAGGGCGTCCTTCTACATCGAGCCCGGGCTCTTCGACGGTCTCGCCGGGATGATCCTCCACCTCAGCCGCCCGCACCCGCCCGGCACGGCCGCCGAACGGGACCCCCTGATCGCCGACCACGTACGCCGCCTGGCCCGCCACGCCTGCCTCCTGGACGGGCAACTGGCCTTCCCGGGCGAGCAGTTGCTGCGGCTGTCCATGGACCTGGCAACGGGCGGCGCGGGCGTCCTGCTCGCGCTGGGCGCCGCCTTCCACTCCCGGCCGACCGGACTGCCGTTCCTGACACCTGACCTGCCCGCTCATGACTTCCCCGTCCCCACGCGAGTACCAGAGAGGAGGTGAGGACGCCATGTCGCTCCTCGAACTGCAGGGTCTCACCATCGAGACCGAAACCGGGCACGCTCCGCCGCCGGGCAGCCGCGCCAGCAAGGGCTGTGGAGGCAGCCACCTGAGCCTGCTGCTCTGCTAGTTCTCACCCCAACGGCGGGGACACCTGCGGTGTCCCCGCCTCCGCTGGAACCCTCGACGACAAAGACGGGAGCAGCCGGTGGACCGACGTGCGGCGGACCGACTGCTGCTGACGGCGGTCCGGCGGGGCGGCACCTGGGGCACTGTCCTGGCCGCCACATCCCTTGTGCTCGCCGGGGTCTACGTCGTCCTGCCCGCCGTCATGGGCCGCACGGTCGACGCCGTGCTGGGGCGCGGTGACGCCGGCCTGTGGCTGACCCTGTCCGTCGTGGCCGTCACGCTCCTCGTGGTGTGTGACGCCGCGGACGACTACGCGGGCGGCGTCGCCAACTCCCGCTCCACGGCATGGCTCCGGCACACCCTGCTGGGGCACGTCCTCGACATGGGGCCCCGTGCCACCCGCCGTCACACCCCCGGCGATCTGGTGACGCGCCTGGTGAGCAACACCGCCAGGACGGGCAGCGCTCCCTCGGGCCTGGTGTGGGCGGTGACCGAAGTGCTGCCCCCGGTCGGGGCGGTGGTGGCCCTGGCCCTCATCGACCCCTGGCTGTGCCTGACGTTCCTCGCCGGGCTGCCGCTCGTCGTCCTGGTGGTGCGCGCCTTCGTCCGTGACGTCTCCGACGTCAACGACCGCTACTTCGCCACGCAGGGCCGTATCGCCGCACGCCTGGTCGACGCCCTCACCGGCATCCGCTCCATCACCGCCGCCGGGACCACGGCCCGGGAGGCCGGGCGGATCCTGCAGCCGCTGCCGGAACTGCACCGCCACGGCATGGGGATGTGGCGGGCGTACGCCCGGGTCTCCGCGCGGGACGCGGCGGTCGTCCCCCTGCTGGAGGTCGCCGTGCTGGCGGTGGCCGGACTGGAGCTCGCCCGGGGCCGCATCACACCGGGCCAGACGCTTGCCGCGAGCGAGTACGTGCTGCTGGCCACGGGGGTGAGTTCGCTGGTGGCCTCGGCGCACCGGCTCGCCTTCGCGCGCGCCACGGCGGGGCGGGTCGCCGAGGTGCTGGCCGAACCCCCAGTGGTGTACGGCGACGCGCCACTGCCGGACGGGGACGGCGGCCGGCTGGAGTTCCGCCGGGTGACCGTCCGCGCGCCGGGGGGCGGCACGGTGCTGGACCGGGTCGACCTGGCCCCGCCCCCCGGCCTGCTGACGGCCGTCGTGGGGCGTTCGGGATCCGGCAAGTCGCTGCTCGCCGCGCTGGCCGGGCGGCTGGCCGACCCGGACGAGGGCGAGGTGCTGCTCGACGGGGTGCCCTTGCGTGAGGTGGAGCGCGCGGCGCTGCGGCGGGCCGTGGCGTACGGCTTCGACCGGCCGGTGCTGCTGGGCGAGACGTACGCCGACGCGATCGCCTTCGGGTCCCGCGCCCCCACGCAGGCCGAGGTGCTGGCGGGGGCGACCGCCGCGCGCGCCGACGCCTTCCTCCAGACCCTGCCCGAGGGGTACGGCACCCGGCCGGCCATGGCCCCGCTGTCCGGCGGGGAGACCCAACGCGTCGGCCTGGCGCGTGCGTTCGTCCAGGCCGGCCCGGTCGGCCGTCTCCTGGTGCTCGACGACGTGACGGCCGGTCTCGACACCGTCACCGAGCACCACATCGGCAAGGTGCTCACCGGGTCCGGGCGGCTCGCCCGCCGTACCCGGCTCGTGGTGACCCACCGGGCGTCGACGGCGGCCCGCGCGGACCACGTCGTCTGGCTGGAGGCGGGCCGCGTCCGCGGCCGGGGCACCCACCGTGAGCTCTGGGCGGACCCGGAGTACCGGGCCGTGTTCCGGCCGCCCGACGGGGGGCCGCGATGAACCGGGCGGCCCACGGACTGCTTCGCTCCGCCCTCCGCTCCCGGCGCCGGGAGTTCGCAGGGCTCGCCGGCTGGTCGCTGGTGCAGGCGGTGCCCGCGCTGCTGTCCGGCTGGCTGGTCGCCCGGGCCGTCGACGACGGCTTCCTCGCCGGCCGCAGTACCGAGGGCCTCGGCTGGCTGGCGCTGCTGGCCTGCACGGTCCTGCTCGGCGCCTGGGGCACCCGGCAGGCCATGCTCCGGCTCGCCGACGTCGTCGAACCGTTCCGCGACGACCTGGTCGCCCTCGTCACCACGGGCACGCTGCAACGCTCCACCCGCCTCACCGGGCCGGCCGACACGGCGGGCGTCGCGCGGCTGACCGAACAGGTCGAGATCGCCCGCGAGTCGTACGGGGCGATCGTGATGTTCGTGCAGACCTTCTCGGTCACCGCGGTGAGCGTGCTGCTCGGGCTGGTCGTGCTCGATCCCGCCCTCCTGCTGTTCGTGCTGCCGCCCCTCGCGGCCGGGCTCGCGCTGTTCCTGCTGGCCCTGCGCGCGATGGCCGCCCGGCAGCGGGCTGTCGTGCTGGCCGACGAGGCCATCGCCGAGCAGGTGGGCGCGGTGGCAGACGGACTGCGGGACGTCACGGCCTGCGGTGCCGAGGACGTCGTACGGGCCCGGGTCGGCGCCCGCATCGACGCCGCGGCGGACGCGGCGCGCGCCCTGGCCCGGCTCACCGCCGTGCGGAGCGCCGCCCTGGGCGTCGGCGGCTGGCTCCCGATCGTGCTGATCCTCGCCGGAACCCCGTGGCTGGTCCACGGCGGGATGACGACGGGCGCCGTCCTCGGCGCCCTGACCTACGTCTCCCAGTCCCTGCAGCCTGCCCTACGGGGCTTCGTCCAGGGCCTCGGCGGCAGCGGCCTGTGGCTCCTGGTCACCCTCACCCGAATCCTGGAAGCATCCACGGAGCCGCGCGACGCCCCACCGACTGCCGACGCTTCGGGAAGCGGCAGCCCCACCGACAGCTTCCGAGGGACGCTGACGGGCGGGCCCGGGGGGCCAGGAACCCCCGGAAGAGACACCGAACCGGACACCGCCCACGGCCCCGGAAAGCGCATGACTGCCGACCAGATCCCCACTGCTGACGGATCTGCACCACACAGGACCGCCGGGCTCTCCTCCAGGATGGCGCTGGGCGGGGCCGAACGGCCGCAGCCCCGCGACGGCCGGGTCGAGTTGTGCGGGGTCACCTTTGGATACGCCCGTTCCGCCGAGCCGGTCGTCCGGGATCTCGACCTTGTACTCGCGCCTGGCACGCATCTGACCGTCGTGGGCCCCAGCGGGGCGGGCAAGTCGACGCTGGCCTCGCTGATCGCCGGGGTGCTCGAACCGCGGGCCGGCCTGATCCGGCTGGGCGGTGTGCCGGTGCGGGAGCTGGACCGGGGACGGCTGTCCCGGTGCCGTGTGCTGATTCCGCAGGAGGCGTACGTGTTCGCCGGCACCCTGCGCGAGAATCTCGCCTACCTCGAGCCCGCGGCCACCGAGTCCGAGCTGGACGCGGCGGTCCGCGCCATCGGTGCGCAGACGCTTGTCCGGCGCCTCGGCGGCTATGGCGCGACCGTGGATCCTGCCGTGCTCTCGGCGGGTGAGCGGCAGCTGATCGCCCTGGTCCGGGCCCTGCTGCCGCCGACCCGGCTGGTCCTGCTGGACGAGGCCACCTGTCACCTCGACCCGGCGGCCGAGGCGGTCGCCGAACGGGCCTTCGCCAGCCGCCCGGCCACGCTGATCGTCTGCGCCCACCGGATCAGCTCCGCGCTGCGCGCCGACCTCGTCCTCGTCATGGACGGCTCCCACTGCCGCCTCGGCACGCACGACCGACTGATGACGGACTGCGCCCTCTACCGCGACCTGATCGGCCACTGGGACGAGCGAGAAGGTACACAGCGACCGGCCGACGCCGGCGAACTCGCCCGCCGTGAACGGGCGTGAGCCGGACGGGCGCCGCGGACCGGTTACAGCCAGCCCGACTGCCGGGCGATGCGGATCGCGTCGATGCGGTTGCGTGCGCCGGTCTTCCGGGAGACCGCGTTGAGATGGTTGCGGACCGTTCCCACCGACAGCGACAGCCGTTCCGCGATCTCCCGCGTCGGAGTGCCGTCCGCCGCCAGCCGCAGCACCTCGAGCTCCCTGGGGGTCAGCGGGCTCCGGGCCGAGGAGAGCGCCAGCAGCGCCAGCTCCGGGTCGACGAACCGTCCGCCCGCCGCCACCTTGCGCACGCCCTCCGTCAGAAAGTTGCTGGGGCTGTTCCTGCCGATGAGTCCCGCGACGGGCTGGGCCAGCGCCTGGCGCAGATACTCGGGCGTCGCCGTACCGGCCACCAGCAGGATCCTGCACTCCGGAAGCCGCTCGCTCAGCTCCTGCGAGGTACCGAGCGCCCCGTCCTCGACGGCATCTCCGTCACAGTCGATGACGACGACATCGGGCCGGTACGACAGCGCCCGTGTGAGGGCCTGCCCGCACCCCGGTGCCGCTGCGACCACCTCGATGTCCTCCTCACGTGTCAGCAGGGCAGCCAGTGCCCCGCGCACCAGGTCGGTCTCCTCGACGAGAAGAACACGGATCAACATCGCTCCCGCCCGGCCCGCAGCGGCCTGCTCACGCGACACGCCCCGGACACTCCGAAGGCGCCGTACGAAGTATCTCCGGTTATCGCCCTATTTGACGGATGCCGCCCCGCCCCGGGCCCGCGCCAGGCACAGGGCGCCCGCAGGACACGCCGCCGAATGGTCCATTCTGCAGGTAAACGTCCTATCTGGTCATAGCGTTCGCGATATGAAGAAATACCGCATTACGTACATGATGTGCACCGCCGTGGTGGTCGGAACCGGGCTGGGTGCCGCTCCGCCGGCCGCCCGTCATGCGTTCCATGTGGTCATGCCGGGCCAGTCGATCCAGAAGGCGGTGGACGCCTCGAAGCCCGGAGACACCGTGCTCGTGGCCCCCGGCACGTTCCACGAGAGCATCAAGGTGACCACGCCCGGGCTGACCCTGCGCGGCATGGGGCGAGCCACAGTGATCGAGCCGAGCCGGAAGAAGGCCGCCAACAGCTGTGCCGAGGGCGGCAACGGCATCTGTGTCCTGGGCACGAAGGACCGTGACGTCAAGGGCGTCACCATCGCCTCGCTGACCGTCACGGGCTTTGCCAGGACCGGGGTGTTCGCCATGGCGACCGACCGGCTGACCGTGCGGAATGTGACCACGGCGCGCAACGGCGTGTGGGGCATCGCCCAGGAGCGCTCGGTCCGCTCGCTGATCCAGGACAACAGCGCCCTGGACAACGGCGACGCGGGCGTCTTCCTCGCCAACACGATCAATGAGGAGGCAGGCGCCACGGACACCGGTGGAACACTGATCGACCACAACCGGCTGGAGGGCAACCGGATCGGCCTGACGGTCCGGCGGCTGCGCAACCTCACCGTCGCCCGTAACCGCGCGACCGCCAACTGCGTGGCGGTGTTCGTCGTCGGCGACGAGAACAAGCCGAAGGCCGGCGCGCTGACCGTCCGCGACAACCTCCTCGTACGCAACAACAAGTCGTGCCCCAAGACGACACGGCTGGACGCCCTGCAGGGCTCAGGCATCGTCCTGACCGGCGCCGAGGACACCCTGGTGACCCGGAACGTGGTCAGGGACAACGTCGGCAACTCGCCGCTGTCGGGCGGCATCGTCCTGTTCAAGAGCTTTGTGGGCGTCACCAGCGACCGCAACCGGATCACCGACAACGTGGTCGAGGGCAACTCCCCGGCGGACCTCATCAACACCGACCACGGCACGGGCAACACCTTCGAACACAACGCCTGCCGGGCCTCCCAGCCCGCGGGAATGTGCTGACCGCAGGTCATGGCCCGCCTGCGGGCCCAGAAGGAAGGAAGCGGCACATGACGACCGCACAGACAGCCCCGCCGCCGTCCATGCGGCTGAGGGAGCTAGCGTTCGCGGCGGCATGTGCCGCCGCCCTCCGGGCGGCCGCCCGGCTGGGAGTCCCCGACGCCCTCGGTGACACTCCCATGACCGCGGAGGACCTGGCGGCCGCCGTGAAGGCCGAGGCCCGCCCACTACGACGGCTGCTGCGCACCCTTTCCTGCTACGGCGTCTTCGCCGAGCTGCCGGACGGGACCTTCGCCCACACCGATGTCTCCCGGCTGCTGCGCGAGGACGATCCGAACAGTCTGCGCGCCATCTCGCTGTGGTGCACCGAGCCATGGACCTGGGACGCCTGGCCGAGGCTCGACGAGGCGGTGCGCACCGGGCGCAATGTCGTCGAGGACCTGTACGGCAAGGAGTTCTTCCCCTACCTGAACGAGGACGCCCCGGAGTCCGCCGATGTCTTCAACCGGGCCATGACCACCTCCAGCGTGCAGTCGGCGCGGGACGTCGCCGAGTTCCTCGACCTGTCGGGGAGTTCGTCGGTCGCCGACCTCGGCGGCGGCCAGGGGCACGTGCTGGTGAGCCTGCTGGACAAGTACCCCTCGCTGCACGGCAGTCTGCTCGACCTTCCGCGGGTGGTGGAGAACGCGCTGCCGAGGCTGCGGCCGGGCGGCGACCTCGCGGACCGCGCCTGCGTGGTGCCCGGCGACGTCCGGGTGTCCGTGCCGGTCGCGGCGGACGTCTACATCATCAAGAACATCCTGGAGTGGGACGACGACAGCACCGCCCGGACGCTGCGCAACGTCCGTGCGGCGGGCGGCGCGGGGGCCCGGGTCGTGGTCATCGAGAACCTCGTCGACGACTCGCCCTCGATGCGGTTCAGCACCGCGATGGACCTGCTGCTCCTCCTCAACGTCGGCGGGGCGAAGCACACCACCGACAGCATGGTCGCCCGGCTGACCGAGGCGGGGCTGGTCATCGACGACATCCGCCCCGTCAACCCCTATCTGCACGCGTTCGACTGTCACGTCCCGGGCTGAACGGCCCCCTGAAGACCACCGGTCGCCGGGCCCGCGGCGCTGCGGGCCCGGCGACCGGTGAGGTCACGGCGGGTCAGCCGGCCGGGTCGCGCTCCCAGAGGTAGAAGCGCTGCGCCATGGCGTCCTTCGGGGAGCGCCAGGTCTGGGGGTCGTACGCGCTGACGTACGCGGACAGCCGCTCGCTGACGTACCGGAACTCGGGGTGCTCGGTCACCTTGGCGATGGCAGGGCCGGGTTCCCGCTCGGACTCGATGAGGTGCATGTACACGTCGCCGAACTGGAAGAGGCTGCGCCGGACCACCCCGACGAGGTGCGGCAGCTCTCCCCGGTCGGACTCCGCGAACACCTTGGCGATGTCCGGGGCCGATCCCGGGGCCATGCGGGCGACGATCAGTGCTTGGTGCATGGGGGCTGGTTCTCCGTCCGGTTCAGTCGGTCAGACCCGGAGTGGCACCGCGCTCGGCGGCGACCTTCTCGATGCGGTCCCGGATGAGCCCCATCTGGACCTTGGAGTTCCGGTTGATGTTGTCGGTCATCCAGGCGTCGTCGACCGGTGCTTCCGGTTTCATGGCGAAGTCCTGCGTCCACACCATGCGGGTGCCGCCCGGCACTTCCTCGTACCGCCAGAGGATGTCCATGTGGTCGAAGGGTCCCGTCTCGACCCGGCGTGCCCTGACGGTGAGCGTGTCGCGGTCCGGTTCGCGTTCGGAGACCCAGCTCCACACGGTGCCGTTCTCGTCGGGGTGCATGGTCAGCCGGAAGGTGGTCTTGCGTCCCTCCCGGGCCAGGACTTCGACGGAGGCGTACTCGGTGAACAGCCGCGGCCAGTTCTCCAGGTCGTTGGTCATCTCCCAGACCAGGTCCACCGGCGCCGCGATGGTGATCTCGTTCTGCGTGTGTCCGGTCATCTCACGCTCCTGTCATGAGGGCACTGTTGACGAGATCGAGGAACTGCCGGGGGGTCTTGGAGCGTTCGGCGTCGGCCGGCATCGGTGTGCCGTAGCGGTTCTCCAGTTCGCCCACGATGCCCAGCAGGCCCAGCGAGTCGACGCCGAGGGTGTCGAAGCCGGGGTTGTGCAGCCCGAGTTCCTCGGGGGTGACGGTGACACCGGCGGACTTCTTCATGAGTTCGGCCAGCTCTTCGACGGTTATTCGGTCGGACATGCGGTTCTCCTCTACTGCTCTTCGGCGCCTCAGGACGAGGCGCCGGTGGCGCCGTGCCGCAGCACCAGCGCCGAGTTCGACCCCATGAGGCCCCGGCTCAGGACCAGCGCCGTGCGCGGCTGGGCGGCGCGGGCCCGGCCGGTCACGAGGTCGAGTTCGTGGCAGATGTCGTAGACGTTGGGGGTGGGCGGGATCAGCCCGTGCTCCATGGCGAGCACCGCCGCCGCCACGTCGAGCACCGCTGCCGCGCCGTACCCGCGTCCGATGCCGGTCTTCGGTGCGGTGACGGGCACACGGGTGCCGTGCGCGCCGAGCGCGTCGACGATCGCGAGGGCCTCGGCGCGGTCCGCCTCCGGCACGCCGAGGGCGTCGGCGAAGACCACGTCGATCTCCTCGGGGGCGCAGCCGGCTTCGGCCAGGGCGCCCCGTACGGCATGGGCGAGGCCTTCGCGGGACTGCTCCCAGCGGGAGGCACCGGTGAAGGTGGCCGCGTGTCCGGCGAGCACCGCCTGCACGCGCGCGCCCCGCGCCAGGGCCGTCTCCTCGTCCTCCACGACGAACATGGCGCCGCCCTCGGCGGGGACGAACCCGCAGGCCGCGGAGGTGAAGGGGCGGTAGGCGCGGGCCGGGTCGGCCTCGGTGCTGAGCTCCGGGTAGCCGAGCTGGCAGACGACGGAGTACGGGGCGAGCGGCGCCTCGGTCGATCCGGTCACGATCACGTCGGTGCCGCGCCGCACCGCCCGCGCCGCGTGCGCGAGGGCGTCCAGGCCGCCGGCCTCGTCGCCGGCGACGACCGAGCAGGGGCCCTTGAAGCCGTAGCGGATGGAAATCTGGCCGGTGCTGGCGGCGTAGAACCAGGCGATGGACTGGTAGGGGCCGACGAACCGGCTGCCCTTTCCCCACAGTTGCTGCAGCTCCCGCTGCCCGAACTCGCCGCCGCCGGAACCGGCCGCGGTGACCACGCCCACGGAGAACGGGGAGCCGTCGGTCGCGGACCGGCCGAGCCGGGCGTCGTCCAGTGCGAGGTCGGCGGCGGCCATGGCGAAGTGGGTGAACCGGTCGGTCTGGACGAGGAAGCGTTCCTCGACGGCGGTGGACGGGTCGAAGTCGCGGACCTCGCCCGCCACCCGCAGCGGCAGATGCGTGCAGCCCTCGCGGGTGACCCGGTCGAGGACGCTGATGCCCTCCTTGACGGACTTCCAGAAGGTTTCGGTGCCGGCTCCGTTGGGCGCGACGACGCCGATTCCGGTGATGGCCGCCCGCCGTATGTGCGGTTCGCTCATCGTGTCTTCTCCCTCGGCCGGGTCAGGACCACCGCGGACTGGAAGCCGCCGAACCCGCTGCCCACCGAGAGCACACTGTCGAGTTTCCATTCGCGTGCGATGCGCGGGACGTAGTCCAGGTCGCACTCGGGGTCCGGGGTCTGGTAGTTGGCGGTCGGCGGGACGACCTGGTGGGCCAACGCCAGGACGCAGGCGACGAGTTCGATGGCGCCGATCGCGCCGAGGGAGTGGCCCACCATGGACTTGATGGAGCTCATCGGGGTGTCGTAGGCGTGCGGGCCGAGGGCCCGTTTCACCGCGGCGGTCTCGTGGCGGTCGTTCTGCTGGGTGCCCGAGCCGTGCGCGTTGACGTAGTCGATCGCCGTGCCGTCCAGCCGGGCGTGGTCGAGGGCGGCCTCGATGGCCTTCGCCATCTCCACGCCCTCACGGGTGAGTCCGGTCATGTGGTAGGCGTTGCCGAAGGTGGCGTAGCCGGCGAGTTCGCAGTACACGTGCGCACCGCGGGCCCGGGCGTGCTCCAGCTCCTCCAGGACGAGCACGGCGCCGCCCTCGCCCATGACGAACCCGTCACGGTCGGCGTCGAAGGGGCGCGAGGCGTGCGCGGGGTCGTCGTTGTTCGGCGACGTCGCCTTGATCGCGTCGAAGCAGGCCATGGTGATCGGGGAGATCGGCGAGTCCGAGGCGCCGGCGATGCACACGTCGGCGCGGCCCTCCTCGACGGTGTGGAAGGCGTATCCGACGGCGTCGAGCCCCGAGGTGCAGCCCGTGGAGACGGTCTGCACCGGGCCGCGCGCCCCGAACCGCTCGGCCACCGTGGAGGCGAGGGTGCTGGGCGCGAACGCGCGGTGCAGATACGGGCCGGCCTGCTGCGGGTCCACGTCCCAGCGCTGCCCGTGATGGCTGACCAGCACATAGTCGTGCTCCAGCCGGGTGGTGCCGCCGACCGCGGTGCCCAGCGAGACCCCCACCCGCCAGGGGTTCTCCCGCTCGGGCTCCAGGCCGGCGTCACGTATCGCCTCCGCCGCGGCGGCCAGGGCGAACTGTATGTAGCGGTCGCACCGTGCGGTCTGCTCCGCGTCGAGACCGTGTGCCGCCGGGTCGAAGTCGCACTCGGCGGCTATCCGGGAGCGCAGGCCGGCCGGGTCGAAGAAGGTGATGCCCCGCGTCGCCGTGCGCCCGGCGGCCAGGAGGTCCCAGAACGCCGGTATGCCGATGCCGCCGGGTGCGACGACGCCTATGCCGGTGACCGCCACCCGGCGTGTCATGACCGGACCTCCGCGGTATCGCTCTCCTCGGTGTCGACGTGGCCGAGCGGCGGGCTCGGGGCCAGCGGGCCGAGGTGGAAGACGATGCGGGCCTCGACGTTGCCGACGTTGCGGAAGCGGTGCCGCATGTGCATGGGGATCATGAGGCCCTGTTCGGGCCGCAGCGGCTGGGGGACGCCGTCGAGGTCCACCTCCAGGTCCCCGCACACGACGTACACGAACTCCTCGGAGTACGGGTGGTAGTGCTCCCCGATGCGCTCGCCGGGCTGGACGATGGCGACGCCCATGAAACCGCTGGTGGAGCCGACCGTGGCGGGGGTGAGCATGGCACGCAGATCGCCGCCTCGCCGACGGTTGGGCTCGACCTCGCTGAGATCCACGATTCTGGGACGGGATGTGATCACGGCGTTCCTCCGATCAGGTCCTGCATCGACGTGGGGGCTGTGGCCGCCACGGCCGGCTGAGGGCAGCTCAGGCCTCGGGCGAGCGGCGGTCGGTGACGAGGTCCATGCGGGCGAGGCCGATGCAGCGTTCGAGCTCGCCGTGCCGGGGCGCGGACGCGGCGATGCGGAAGGTGGTCAGCTCGGCCAGCTGCCCGGGGTCCTGGAGGCCGAGGGCAACGGCGGGGTCGGCGGCCGCCAGTCCGCCGCGTACGTCGATCAGCCGTACGACGACGTCGTCGCGCTGGAAGATGGTGCTGCGCAGGATCGGGCTGCGCGGGTCGTCCGCCGCGGTCTCGTCCTGCCGGGCCAGCGCCTCGGCCAGGCGCATGCCGCAGCCGGGCCGGACCGGATAGGACAGGGCGTGCCGCTCCTCCTGCGTGTCCTGCTGTTCCAGCGTCACGTGGTGGACGGCGGGCAGTGCGGCCCGGGTGAAGAAGACGCGGGCGGACTCGGGGTCGTCGAGGTCCCGGTCCTGCTCCAGGTACGGGTTGATGGCCTCCTCGACGGCACGCACCTCGGGCTGCCGGGCGACATGGCGCAGTGCGGCGAGCAGGTCACCGCGTACCTCGATGGCCCGTACCACCCGGTTGCCGTGCATGAACAGCGAGGTGCGGCACAGCCGGGTGGAGTCGTCGACCTTCGGCTCGGGTGAGGCGTAGTCGGCGAGGATCTTCGCGACCTTCTCCTCGCTGCCCGGTGTGACGGTGAAGGTCAGCGCGTGCCGGATCAGGCCGTCGCCGATCCTGGGCGCCGCCTGGAGCCGGCGCTTGCCGTGCTCGGCGTGGGGGGCAGGGCTGCCGGTCTCGCGGACGATGTGGAAGCGCAGCGACCTGGTGTCGCGGACACAGCTGTGCAGCGGCTCCACCATCCGCACATGTTCCTCGCTGTTGACCCAGGCAAGGAACGGCGGGGCGCTCTCCCACTCGCTGGTGATGAGCCACTGGGAGGGGTTCTCGATGGACTGGCACAGCTGGTCGCTGACATGTCCGGGGACGGAGGCGACCTGGTTGCACAGGAGCTCGTACGCCTCCAGGAACTGCTGCTGGGCTCCGTCGTAGACGTCCACCAGCAGGACGACCCGGAGTCTGGAGCCGTCGAACACGGACTGGGAGACCCGGGGCGACACCTGTCGGGCCGGCGGACCGGAAACACGTTCGGACGTGGTCGTCATCCTGCGCACATCTCCTTCGCGGGGCGGAAGCGACGTCGGCCGCGTTCGGCGGCGTCGACATTCCTCGATCGTGTGCCCGTGGCCCGCAGCGCGCGACTCGTATGGCCTACGCGGGTGATGCTCAGACGAGGTGGGCGAAGACCACCAGGTTGTCCGTGTAGTCCATGACCGACCGGTCGTAGTTGCCCGCGCAGGTGATGAGCCGCACCTGGGCCTGGGGGGTGTCGTCGTACACGCGGTCGCTGGGGAAGTCGTCCTTCTCGAAGGTCTCCACGCTGTCGACCCGGAAGGTCGCCGTGCGCCCGTCGGCGCGTTCGACGTAGAAGACGTCGCCCTTGGTCAGCTGGCCGAGGTTGGCGAAGACGGCCGCGGACGTCTTGGTGTCGACGTGCCCGGCGATGACCGCTGTCCCCGTCTCTCCGGGGGAGGCTCCCTTGGTGTGCCAGCCGACGAGGTTGGTGTCGTTGGCGGGGGGAGGCTGCAGCTGTCCGTTGGGGCCGAGGGACAGGCCCGTGAAGGGGGCGTCGACCCAGATCTTGGGGATGCGCAGGCGCACGGGCCGCGACCGGGGCAGGTGCTTGCCCACCGGCTGCCCGGGGGACATCGTCGCCGTGGCGGGGTGCCGGACGGACGCGGCGGACTGCGAGTGGGAGGCGTCGGAGGAGGTGTCCTGGCCGCTGATCATGCTTGCTGCGAGCACCAGGCAGGCGGCCGCGCAGATCATCATCACGCCGGAGCGGGGCACTCCGGGTTCGGAGGGCGCCGGTGGGTCGTCGGAGGAGGGAGAGGGAGGAGGAACTGCCATGGGAGAGCACCTCATTCGGGCACGACGGCGGGGGCGCTGAGCAGGCCGGGCGCGACGCTGCGGTGCGGCAGCGCCCTGGAGGGGCGCCGGGCCGCAGAGAGTCGACGGCCCGCGCGGCCCTTCCAGCGCGGCCCCCAGCGGAGCGCTACGCCGCGGCCGCCGCACGGGGCTCGGGTGACGGCCGCGGCTGCGCTATGGCATCGGGCACGGGTCAGGCCGCGCCCACGGCAGGCTTCTTGCGGCGCACCGCATACAGCCCGGTGGCGACGACGCCCAGCACGGCCAGCCCGCCCGCGGTCGCGGTCGGCGCCGCGAGCGCCCCGCCGCCGGTGTGCATGCCGCCATGGGGCTTCTCGTGGTCGCCACCGCCCCAGGAGTCACTGCCGCGGCCGCCACCGTCCTCGTCACGGCCCCCGTGGTCGCTGCCCCACGAGTCGTCCCGGTAGGTGTCCGGGTCCGTCTTCGAGCCCCGCGATCCGCTCCAGTCTCCGTCGTCGTTCACCGCGGTCAGCGCACCACCACCGGCGTGCACGCCGCCGCGCGGCTCCTCGTGCCTCGACTCCTTGCCGTGCTCCTTCCCATGTTCCTTGCCGTGCTCCTTGCCGTGTTCCTTCCCGTGCTCCTTGCCGTGCGAAGAACCGTCGTGATTCCCGTCGCCACCGCTTGCGAACGCGCCGGGCGCACCGATGGCGAGGACGGCGGAAGCCGCCGCTGTGGCCAGAAAAATGCGAGCAGAACGCATAGGAACGTCCTTCCGCCAAGGCCCGGCAGCTGGTACGTCATCAGCTGACTTGACCGGACCCCGACGTGAACCACCGTCAGTCAGCCGTCACCTCACCACCAGCCGGGACGATCACCTGGGTGACAGGACCAAGGGTTGGGACAGGGGTCCCACCGCGGGTGATCAGGTCAGGGACAGCACGGTTTTCAGGACCTGCCGCAGTACCGGTTCGGCGTCCCGCTCCGGGCCGGGCGACCGCCATGCGACGAACCCGTCGGGCCGCACGAGCACGGCTCCCCCGGCCGTGATGCCATGCCGCTCCGTCCACCGGGCATCGCCTTCCGGTACCAGTTCGGCCCCAGGCCCGCTGCCCACGCGGTACGCCCGGATGGGCACCGAGAGCTCCTCGGCGAGGCGGCCGGCGGCCCGGTGCCATCCGCTCGGGTCGCCGGCGTCGCTGAGCAGGACCAGGGACCGTTCGTAGAGGTCGAGGGTGGAGATCCGTTCGGCCCCGTGCCGCACCCACAGGTGGGGCGCCCTGCTGCCGGGCTCGCCGGTCAGCTCCAGGTTCTCCGGAACGACCGCGGCCGCCGGGTCGGTGCCGACGACGGCGCCCTGCCGGTAGCGGTAGCCGAGGGCGACGTTGAGGATGCCGCGCCGTGGGCCGCCGCCGGCGTCGGGCGGCGGGGTGAACCCGGGGTGGCTGTGCTCGGCCGACCGGTCGGCGGCCCGGGCGCTGGTCGCCTCCGCCACCGGGCGGCGCTCGGCGTCGTAGGAGTCCAGCAGGCCCTCCCCGGCCCAGCCGCCGAGTACCGCGGCCAGCTTCCAGGCGAGGTTGTGGGCGTCCTGGATTCCGGTGTTGGAGCCGAAGGCCCCGGTGGGCGACATCTCGTGGGCCGAGTCCCCGGCGAGGAAGACCCGTCCGGAGCGGTAGCTGCCGGCGACGCGCTGGGCGGCGTGCCAGGGTGCCCGGCCGGTGATCTCCACGTCGAGGTCCGGTACGCCGACCGCGCGGCGGATGTGCTCGATGCACCGCTGGTCGGTGAACTCCTCCAGCGTTTCGCCGTGTTCGGGGTGCCAGGGGGCGTGGAAGACCCAGTTCTCGCGGTTGTCCACCGGGAGCAGGGCGCCGTCGGCTTCCGGGTCGGTGAGGTAGCAGACGATGAAGCGGCGGTCGCCGACGACGTCCGCGAGGCGGCTGGAGCGGAAGGTGATGCTGACGTTGTGGAACAGGTCGCCGGGGCCGCTGTGGCCGATCCCGAGCTGCTCGCGGACGGGGCTGCGGGGGCCGTCGGCGGCGACGAGGTAGTCCGCGTGGACGGTGGTGTGCTCGCCCGTCTCCCGGCTCTTGACCACCGCGGTGACACCGGTGGGGTTGCTCTCGAACGACATCAGTTCGGTGGCGAAGCGCAGGTCGCCGCCGAGTGCCGCGGCCTGTTCGAGGAGGACCGGCTCCAGGTCGTTCTGACTGCACAGACACCAGGCGCCGGGGCTGAAGCGGGCCACTCCGCCGCCGGGGTCGATCTCCCGGAACAGCCACTCCCCCGCGTCGCCGACCAGGGTGGGGGTCTGCAGGATGCCGTGGTTGTCGGCCAGGGTGGCGGCGGCCTCATGGATCGCCGGCTCGATTCCGGCAACCCGGAACAGTTCCATCGTGCGGATGTTGTTGCCGCGGCCGCGCGGGTGGATGGAGGTGCCGGTGTGACGCTCGACCAGCAGATGGCGCACGCCCAGCCGTCCGAGGAACAACGAGGTGGACAGGCCGACCAGGGAGCCCCCGACGATGAGCACCGGGACCCTGTGGGTGTGCCGGCCGGCCAGATCGGCTCGTTCGTTCGTCACTCTCGCCTCCCGCGCATGGAGCCCCGCCGTCCGGCCGGGGATCCTCATGCATGCCCCGGGAAACGGACGGCACCTCAGGCTTCACCCGCCTGTCACCCGGTGGGCAGGCCAAAGGGTGCGGAAGGCGGGCAGTGAGTACGACGAGCGGCGATCGGGCAAGGACGACACGCCGGATCGGGTGGATGACCGCCGGCCCGAACGGGCGAAGTGCCGCCGTGGCTGCCATGGCGCTTCGCGCCCGTGCACGTCGCGTCGATCGGTGTTCCGCTAGGCAGTGTCGGCCGTTGCGGTGGTCGGGACGTGCGTACCGGTGCTGCCGAACCGGATGCCCTTGGCCTCCTTGCCGACGGCGCTCAGGACGATCACCACCGCCAGGGCGGGCACCACCGTCCACGACATCGCCGCCGGATAGCCGTGCCGCTCGGCGATGGCCTCCTGGATCGGCAGGTTGAGGGCGGCGATCAGGTTCCCCAACTGGTAGGTGACACCCGGATAGAAGCCCCGGATGGCATCCGGGCTCATCTCGGTCAGATGCGCGGGGATGACACCCCAGGCGCCCTGCACGCACATCTGCATCAGGAAGGAGGAGAGCATCAGCCAGCCCACGGCGGTGGACAGCACGAAGAAGGGCACCACGGCCAGGCCCGCGGCGGCCGCGACCATGATCGTGTGACGGCGGCCCAGCCTCTCGGAGTAGGCGCCCAGCACCATGCCTCCGATGATGGCGCCGATGTTGTAGACCACGGCGATGGCGATCGCGGTGTCCGGGGACAGGCCCAGGCCCTTCTTGACGAAGGTCGGATAGACGTCCTGGGTGCCGTGCGACATCCAGTTGAAGGCGGTCATCAGCGCGACCAGGTAGACGAAGCGCTTGAGCACCGCCGGGTTCTTGAACACCTGGTAGGCGGGGGTGCGGTTGAGCGCCACGCTCTTCTCCCACACCTCGCTCTCCTCCACCCGGGTACGCACCCACAGGGCGACCAGGGCGGGCACCAGGCTGAAGGCGAACAACCCCCGCCAGCCGAAGGCGGGTTCGATGCCGAAGAACGCCACGGCGGCGAGCAGATATCCCAGCGAGTAGCCGCTCTGCAGCAGTCCCGACCAGAAACCGCGCCGCTCGGCCGGGATCTTCTCCATGGCCAGCGCCGCGCCCAGACCCCACTCGCCGCCCATGCCGATGCCGTACAGCAGGCGCAGCACCAGCAGCACGGCGTAGTTGGGCGCGAAGGCGCAGGCGAACCCGACGACCGAGTAGAAGCACACGTCGACCATCAACGGGAGCCGTCGGCCCTTGCGGTCCGCCCACATGCCGAACAGCAGGGCACCCACCGGGCGCATCACCAGGGTGGCGGTGGTGAGGAAGGCCATGTCGGTGAGGGAGACATGGAAGTCGTCGGCGATCTCACTGTAGACGAGGACCACCAGGAAGTAGTCGAAGGCGTCCATCGCCCAGCCCAGATAGGCGGCGACAAAAGCATTGCGCTGATCTTTGGTGAGACCCGATGCCTGCTCGCGGACGGTCTTCAGCATGCCTGCCCTTCCCACGGCTTCGCAGGTGAGGCTAGGTCCGAGCCGCATGGTGGGCAACGCAAGCACAGGCAAAGTGCAAACCACAATTCCACCAAGACGCCAGGCAGTTCGCTTGGGACGATCGGCCGTCAACAGGTCTGGCGTACGTAGCCGCTCGCACCCTTGGGTACGACCGACGCGTCACGGCGGACGATGCTCAGGGTGCCGCCCCAGTCGGTGCACGCCTTCGCCATGCCCTTCGCCGTGTACTCGACCACGAGCACGTTGTCGCCGTATGCCTCTGCGAACTCTCCACATTCGTTCCACTCGGCGCACTCCTCGGCCACGGCGAAGTCCAGGCCCACGGACGCACGGTCGGACAGAAGCTCGGTGGCGTTCTTCTGGGCGATGGCCAGGCCCTTGTCGTGGGCGTGGGCGGACAGGAGCTTCATCAGCGCCTCGGCCTGGCCGGCCTTGAGGTACTTCGGGAAGCGCGTGAAGGAGTCGTAGTTGTCCGGCTCCACGGCCTTGTAGCCCTTGGCCGCGCACTCGTCGATCCAGCTGTTCAGCTTGGCGGCGATGCGCTGCCGTTTGACGGCCGTGCGGATGTCCAGGATCGCCTCGCCCCAGTCCTTGTCGTAGAGGACGTCGGCCTTGGCGTCGCGCAGCAGCAGGTCGGAGTCCCAGCCGCGCTCCTCGCCCTTCTGTGCCTGGAAGGCGTTGATGTTGCAGATGTTGTAGACGCCCGGCGCGGGCTCGCTGTCGTGGTCGCGGCTCACGACCCGGGCACCGGCCGCCAGGGGGTAGGCACCGCCGATCTGGTAGTCCCACTGCACATGCTTCGGCGGCAGGGTCACCGTGGCAGCCGAGGGCGAGGCGGACACGGATCCGGTCGGCGACGGGGAGGCGACGTCCTGGTGCGACCCGAGTCTCACCGCGGCGATGCTCGCTCCGGTGACCGCCAGGGCGGCGGCGATGCCGATGAGGACGCGCCGCCGCCGGGGTCCGCGGCCGGTCCGGGTTCCGACCCCTTGCGTCCTGCTCGCGTCCGCGGCCGGGCCCGGCGCGAAGGGGTGGGTGCGGGAGGCCCGGCGGTCGGCTTCCGCGGAGTCGGGCCGTCCCGGTGCGACCGGCACGACGGAGACGACTGCCGGCACATCGGAGTCCGGCAACTCGCGGAGCATACGGTGGAGTTCGTCGAGGCCGGGCCGGGCGGCCGGGTTCTTGTCCAGGCACCGCTCGGCGATGCTCCGGAGCGGTTCGGCGACGCCGTTGAGGTCCGGGGCCTCGTACATCACCTGATACCCCGTCAAGTACGGGCTGCTGCCGTCGAACGGACGGTTTCCAGTGGCCGCGTAGACCAGCACCGAGCCCAGCGAGAAGACGTCCGAGGCCCCGGTGACCTCGCGCGGCGCTGCGAACTGCTCCGGAGACATGAAGGGCGGGGTACCGATCAGCCGGCCGGTCATGGTGAGGGCCTCGTTGTCGACGGCGTACGAGATGCCGAAGTCGATGACGCGGGGGCCGTCCTCGGCCATCAGGACGTTGCTCGGCTTCAGATCGCGGTGCACCATGCCCACCCGGTGGATGTCCCGCAACGCCTCGACCAGACCCAGCGCGAGCACGCGCAACTCGCGTCCGCGCAGCGGGCCGTCCTTGGCCACGGTGTCCGACAGCGTGCGGCCAGGAACGTAGAGGGTCGCCATCCACGGCTGTACGGCGTCCGGATCGGCGTCCACCACCGGCGCGGTGAACGCGCCGCTCACCCGGCGGGCCGCCGCGACCTCCTGCCGGAAGCGCGTCCGGAACTCCTCGTCCTGCGCATACGGTGCGTGCACGACCTTGACCGCGACCTGCCGTCCGGAGTCCGAGCGCCCCAGGTAGACGATCCCCATGCCGCCACTGCCGAGCCGGTCGACCAGCGCATAACCGCCGATGGACTCCGGATCGCCGAGGCTCAGCGACATCGCGGGTCACCTTCCCATGTACCGTGCTTCGAAAAGCTGTTCACATGCATGCGAAGATCAGACTAGTACTGGGACGTGTGAGTCTGGTGTGCAACCCAACCGCAGCCGGACATCGTGCGACTGCAGGAGACATGGGCAGCGCACGCCATGCCGGCACCCGCAACGGACGCCGTCGAGTTCGGTCGGGGCCTGGGACAGCCGGGCGACGCTGCGGTCGGCGTGCCAGCCGGGGCAGGCCGTCACGGCATACGCCCCGGCACACCAGAATTCCGGGCCCTGACCTGTGGCCTCCTACGGCCGCCGCACTGGTCGGCACCGCTGGACCACTGCGCCGTAGTGGCCGACCTGAAGTGGTGGCCCCGAGCGCAGCCCGTGTGTGCGGCGGCGTCAGGCGGGCCGCCAGAGGCCGGGCCCTCAGCACCTGAGCGAGCCATGGAGGTGATTGGCCATGATCCCTCCGGAGCGGTGGGCCCACTGTCGTCCTCGCTGCCGGCTCCCGAGGCCCTTCCCCGTTCAGTACGGCCGGGCGTCCTGCCGGTGAGCCGGGGCGAGGCCTCGCCGGATCGAACCCGTCAGCCCTCGACGGCACTGTCCCGGTTCAACGGGCCCCAGTTGCCCTGCTGCCGTGTGACGATCGTGTCGGCCTCGGTGATCACCTGCGGGCTGATCCATCCCCGTGGCTGCACATCCGTCACCAGTGGCTCGTTGTCGGGCCCGCGGCCGGCCTCCTTGCCCGTCAGCACCCAGGGGCGGATACGGACGCCCTTGACCCGCGGCAGGTGGGAGTAGTCGTACAGGCGCCGGGCGACCCAGATGTGCGCGGGCCGATCGCCCCACCAGTCCTCGATGTCGAGCGGGTTCGCGGACAGCCCGGGCATCGGCACGCCGCTGAGGTCGTCCGTGCTGGACGAGGCGGCCAGGTCCTCCTCGGGCCCCACTGACCAGCGGACGTACAGTCCCCGTCGGACAGCGACCAGACCGGCGAGCTCGTGCAGGGACCAGAACGTGGACATTCCGGAGGAGCCGGTTGCCGGCGAGGGATGTGCCATGCCGACCAAGTGCCCAGTCCCCGCCGATTCACCCGTATTGTCCGGCCACTCTGAAACCCCAGGTCACACCGGTCATGCTGCTGCGGTCAGCGCGGCGGCCGTCGCGATCGCCGTGTCGGCGCGGGCATGGATGACCAGCCGGATGTCGCCCTCCGCGGCGGCCCCGGCCGCCAGGAGGCGTCGTACGGGGGCGCTCCGAGTGGCCACGGACATCACCAGGTCGAGGCTGCTGCACAGTCGGTGAACACGCAGGACCACGCTGAGCGTCGATCGGGTCGGCGCGGGCTGGTCGAGGACGATCACGACCGATGCCGGCTTGTATCCGTGGACGAGATCGCTGATCTCAGCGAAGAGAGCAGCCCTCGTATCGATGCCGGGGTCGTCGTGCATCGTGATGACGAGCACCCGTCGCTCCTGGCCATGGTTGATGAGCAACGTGATCAGCAGCGCGGGCTCGCCACCGGTCATGTCCGTCGCCCAGGTGACGGCGCGGTCGCCAGCGAGGCCCAGAACGTCCCCGATCAGTTGAAGCAACTCGGGTTCGTCGTTGGACACCCGCCGCGACAGCAGTGTGTCGCCCTCGCTGTCCAGGACCACGCAGTGATGGTGGGTTTTGCCGCAATCGGTTCCGGCCCATATCCGGCTCATCGTTCTCCAACTCGTCGTGCGTGCAGTGCGTACCACGGACGACCTCGCCGGCATTGCTCTACACAGCGACCTGTTCGCAGTTCCCAATCGGCGGCCGAGTCGTCGTGGAGAACCAGGCGGCCAAGCGTTCCAAGCCACGGTCGGCAGCATGATGAAAACCACACCCGGTTCCCCTGGGCCCCACAACCCTACGAACGGCTGTAGAAAGCCCAGCCGGAAGGTAGAGCGTGATGAGAATCGGCGTGCTGGGAACGGGCAACATGGCCGACGCGCTCGCCACCCACTGGGCGCGGGCCGGGCACGAGGTGACCATCGGGGGACGGGACGCACACAAGGCGGAGTGGCTCGCGGCGCGCATCGGAGGCAGCGTGAAGCCCGGCAGTCTGCGTTCGGCTGCCGAGTCCGGTCAGGTGGTGCTGGCCGCGCTGCCCTTCGGGTCGGGGACAACGGTGGTACGGGAACTGCGCGCGGCCGTGGAGGGCAAGGCGCTGCTCGACTGCTCCAACCCGGTCGGGCCGGGCTTCCGGCTGCTGACGGAAGGAGGCCCGTCAGCCGCGCAGCAACTGGCTGCGGCGGCACCGGGAGCCCATGTGATCAAGGCTTTCAACCTCTGTCACGAGGACGTGTGGCGCATGCGGCCGCCCGTCTTCGACGGGCGGCCACTGGCCGTGCCGGTCTGCGGGGACGACGAGGGTGCCCTCGCGCGGGTACGCGAGCTGGTGCGGGACGTGGGCTGTGAACCCGTGGCCGGCGGGGGTCTCGAACGGGCGGGCCTCCTGGAAGCGACCGCCGCGCTGTTCATCGCCCTGTGGGTCGGCGAGGGAGCGGATGCGCAAGCAATCGCACCTCCGTCGGCCTACGCCGCCGGGCCGAGCCACCAGGAGACGGAAGGCGGCACGGAGGCCTTCCGTCAGGAGTTCAAGGGTTCTGACCTGTAGGAGTTCGGTTCTGACCTGGTCAGCTGCTCGAGCCGGTGGTGCAGGTGCTCGACGTGGTGTTCGGACTCCGGCTTCATCAGGACGCTGCGGAGGATCCGGGCGCCGTCGGTGTCCGCTGTGATCTTGGGGTGGCGGGCGGTGAACGCCTCGCGGCCGGCTTTCAGGGTGCTGACGTACACGGGATCGGGGGCCGTCATGCCGTCCGCCAGCATGCGTGCGGAGGCCGCGTCGATGCCGCTGAGGGTCGCGGGATCGACGGCGGGGAAGTAGGTGACGATGTCCAACTGCGGCTGCTGGTAGAGCTCCAGGAAGTCTGAGGTCTCGATCAGGTCCGCCCACTTCAGGGCTGCTCGGCGGCCGGCCGCCAGGACCTGGCCGAGGCCTTCGGGGGTGGGCGGCAGGAGCTGGAAGGTGAGCCAGAGGGCGGCCGCGGAGGCGCCGGCGCGGGAGCATTCCAGGCTGATCTCACCGAGGTGCAGCTCGGCGGAGGTGAAGTAGGTGTACGGCGAGTCGTGGAGGTAGAAGCGGCCCACCTCGGGGTCGCGGAAGAGGACGGCTCCGCAGCCGTAGGGCTGCAGGCCGTGCTTGTGGGGGTCGACCACGACCGAGTCGGCCTGCGCGATGGCCCGCCAGGGCTCGGGCGGCAGCCCCTCGATGCCGTCTGTTCCGGCCAGGAGCGTGAAGAAGCCGCCGTACGCGGCGTCGACGTGAACACGGACGCCGTACCGCTCGGCCAGGGGCAGGATCTCGTGGACGGGGTCGACGGCGCCCAGTCCGGTGCTGCCGGTGGTGAGGACGACGGTGCCCACCTGCCCGGTCCGCAGTACGTCCTGCAGCGCTTCGAGGTCCATCCGCCCCTGGCTGTCCGTGCGGACGGGATGGCTCGGCATGCCCAGGACGTGACACATGCGGCCATGGGTGTAGTGGGCGTCGGCACTGTGGGCGATGCCGCGGCCGGGGTGCAGTTCGCGGGCGACGAAGAGGGCTTCGAGGTTGGCGATCGTGCCACTGGTGGTGAGGTGGCCGAGATGGGTGTCGTACCCGAACATCGCGGCGAGCTGCGCGACGACCTCCCGTTCCATCGCGGCGGTGGCGGGGCCGCCGTCCAGGGCGTGATTGTTGGGATTGATCAGCATGGCGGTGAGGTAGCCGACCACTGCTGCGGGGTGCGGGGGCTTGAGCATCTGGCCCGCGTAGTGCGGGTGGAAGAAGGGGTAGTTGTCCTTCAGTCTCTCGGTGAAGCCCGCGAAGACGGACGCGAAGCGGTCGTCGTCCACCTGGAGGGACGAGTGGGGTTGGTGGGGACCGAAGGTGTCCGCCCAGTCCTGTATCGCGTGGGTGGCTCGGCCCAGCCAGTACTGCAGGTCCATGTGGATCTCCCTCTCGCTCGCGGTGTGAGCCCGTCCCAGAATTTAGCTGAGCAGTCAGCAATTGACTAGTCAGCGATTGAGACAGCAGTAGGTGAGGAGACAGTAAAATCGGCGATGATGAATCCGACGCCGCAACCCAGCGACGAAGTCGCCGCCCGCGCCGCCAACAGCCGGCTCGTGCGGGACTTCGGTCTGCTGATCAAATCTGCCACCCGCCTGGAACAGCGCATCGACAGCGCGCTACGGCAGGAGTGCGGGATCAGCCACACCATGCTGGAGGTGCTGATACGTCTGTGCCGCCGCCCCGGCGAGGAGGTCTCCCAGCGCCAGTTGGCCGACGACCTCACTCTCACCAGCAGCGGCACCACCCGTCTGATCGACCGCATGGAGGACGCCGGCCTGGTCCGCCGCATACCGTCCACCGAGGACCGGAGGGTGGCCCTGGTGGAACCGACCCCCGACGGACGTACGGCGTTCCTGCGGGCGGCGGGCGTCCACGCGCAGGTGGTGGAGAAGTACTTCGTCAAGCCGCTGACAGCTGACGACTACACCCAGCTGACCGCCGCACTGGGCGAGATCGACAAGGCGCTTCGCGACGACACCCGTTGACCGGCCTTGCCGTGATCGACGAGCTGGTCGACACCGTCTTCGACGGCGCTCCCCTGCCCTGAGCCGCGGCCGATCTGTCCGGGGCAGGCCGGTGAGTACACCCTGGAGCAGGGGCCAGTCGTGGAATCCGTCGTAGCCGAGGCTGCCTTGTGCAGCACCTGCCATGGCAACTTCCGGCATCACGTGTTCGATTTCAGTAGCGTGGGGGGATGAGAACACGCGGGGGGAGGCTCGCAGTCGTAGCGAGCCTGGCAGCCGGCGCGGCCCTGGTTCTGGGCGGCTGCGGCACGATCAGAGCACAGGACACCGGTACGGGCGGCACGAGTGCGGCTCAGCTCGGGTTCAAGGAGTATGCGGGCGCGGTGGACTACCCGTCGGTGACCGGCCCGCACGACAAGGGGTACGTGGCGCCCGGCGAGGGCCTGCGCCGGCTGGTGCCGCTGGGCGACTGCGTCCTGGGCGAGGGGACGTTCGCCAACGGGTACCGCTATGTGAACGTCAACTGGACTGGCTCCCAAGGCTGCACGAAGCTCTCGATCACCCCGAAGCCGGGGACCGCCGAGGAGACCGACGTGCCGTACTCCATGCGCAGCGGCTGGCTCGGTGGCGGCCTGCCGGGCGACGTGGTGGTGCCGTGGGACGACGGCTCGCTGATCGGTGTCGGCGCCACCTTGACCCGCTGGACGCCGGACGGCGAGCAGGTCCGGCTCGCCACGCTTCCGCTGACGTTCAACGACCGCCCGGAGCAGGAGACCGCGGACGACGCCTCGGTGAACACCGCGGTGAAGGTCGGCTCGCTCCTGCTGATCGGCGGCGGCCAGACCGTCGACCAGGTGGAGTCTCCGTACGTGTTCGCCTCCGACGACGCCGGCAAGACCGTGCGTCGCGTGCCGCTGCCGCCGATCGACGGTCGGCAACCGTCCACGCCCGTAGGTGACTTCGGCGTCAACGGCACGCAGGTCGTCGCCTTCGGCGCGGCGGCGACCAACGCCTACGACTTCCACACCACGGGCACGATCCCGTTCTGGCGTAGCGCGGACGGCGGCGCGCACTGGAAGGCCGGCGAGATCACCGGGACGCCACCCGGCACACAGGTGCACCGCGTCCTGTACGCGTCGGGCCACTGGTTCGCCGTAGGCGGCCATGCCAAGGCCGGCGCCTTCTACGACTCCCTCCCGCTGGTTCTCACCAGCGAGGACGGCACCCACTGGACGCGGATGGACACATCGGCCATGGGAACCGGCGTGATCACCGCTGCGACCGTCGACTCCGCGGGCCACCCGGTCCTGGTCGGCTCGGCCCCCCGGCCCAAGTCCAAGCCGAACACCCGCACAGTGCGGTGCGGTTCCGTCTGGGTCGGGAACGGGACGACCACGGGCTGGAAACGCGGCAGTCTCGGCTGCAGCGAGGACGCCCCGAGCGCGGCGGTCACCCTCGCGGACGGGCGCGTGCTGCTCGCGGGCAACCGGGACCTCTGGCTCTCCCGAGGCCCGGGGCCGGGGCACGGCCACAGGTCTTGATCTCGCTCATGACCGGGCACCCTGGCGAACGCTCCCCCGCTCCGTCTGGCCTGCGGGGACAAAATCGACTCATCCGTACGGGCTCGACATCCATCAACAGATAGGTGCGAATAACCCTAAACTGGGAAAAGCACTCCATGGATGATCGAGGGCAGCGTGTCGGCCAACGGTATGGCATCGAGCTCATACCCGCTCAGCGGCGCGGGTGTCGGCGAAGCGACCGAGCTCGACGACGCATTGGTGAGGGCCGTGGTCCATGCCGTGGAGGTCACCGGAGCACATACCGGAAGCGTGTTCCTGCTCTCCGGCGACCATCGCTCGCTCGTCGTGGCCGCGTCCTGCGGGACACCGCCCTCCCTGCTCAGCGGGTGGCGTCGGATCCCGGTCAACAGCGGTATGCCGGTGGCGGAGGCGTGCCGCTCCGGGCGCATGGTCCACCTGGCCGGCGCGGAGGAGACGATGCGGCGCTTCCCCCAGCTCTCGATCGCCCTGCCCTACCCGTTCGGCTCTGCATCGGTCCCCGTACGGGCGGGCGAGCGGACCTTCGGCGCCATCGCCGTGGTGTGGACGCCCAGGCCGGACGGGACCGGACTGTCGAGGGCGCAGCGCGGGCGGTTGCGCTCCGTCGCCGACCGGCTGGGCACCGCCCTCGCCGGACTGCGGGCCCGCGGCACGCTCGGTGAGTACGACGAGCGGACGGCTCCGGTACTGGTCCCGCTGCCGTCCGCTCCGGCGATCCGGGTGGGACTGTTCGACTGGAACCTCGACACCGGAGCCCTCACTGCCGACGACGAACTGTGCGCGATCTTCGGAATTGCGCCCCGCGCGTTCGACGGTCGGGCGGCCACGCTGGCGGCCTGCATCGAGCCGGCGGATCTGCCCGGTTTTGGGTCCGCCGCCCGCGCCGCGGTCGAGGAGGGACACCTACTGGCGCACCGCCTACGCGTCCTGGACGGCCGTGGTGGACACCGCGTCGTCGAGCTGTGGGGCCGGGTACCGGAGAGCCCCGACGACTCGGAGGCCTCTTGCCACCTGGTCGGCGCCGTGCTGGACTCCGGGAGCGGCATGGCCGCCGTGGCGGCGATCGAGCGGCTCGCGGACGGGTTCTTCGCGCTCTCTCCCGACGGGCGCCTCGCCTACGCCAACCACAGCCTGGAGGATCTGCTGCAGGTCCGCCAGGACGAACTGCTCGGCCGACGCCCCTGGGACATCCTGCCTTGGCTGGCCGATCCCGTGTACGAGGACCGCTACCGGGCCGCCGTCGTCTCCCAGCAACCGGTCTCCTTCCTGGTCCGCCGCCCGCCGGACGAGTGGCTGGTCTTCTCCCTCCACCCGGGCGCTCAGGGCATGACGGGATGGGCCTCACGAGTACGGCAGCCCGTACCGGCAGGCACCGGACCCGGTGCACCAGTCGCCGAGGAGGGGCCGCCCTTCTCCTCGGCGCCTCCGCCTGCGGCCCCCCGTGTGGGTTCCCTCTACCGGGTGCTCACGCTGGGCAGCGCCCTGACCGAGGCGGCCACCGCGGTCGAGGTGTTCGATGCCGTCGCCGATCAGTTGCTGCCGGCCTTCGGCGGCCAGAAGCTGGCGATCGCCGTGGTGGAGGAACAGCGCCTGCACCTGCTCGCTCAGCGCGGCTACTCGAAACGCTTTCTCGCCCGGTTCGAAGGCACCCCGCTGCACGCCCGGCTGCCCGTGACGGACGCGCTGACCTCCGGGGTCCCGCTGTTCATCGAGTCCCGTGAGCAACTCCGCGAGAGCTACCCCGAGCTCTTGGTGGGTCACACCAACTCCTGGGCGTTCCTGCCGCTGATCGCCTCGAACCACCCGGTCGGCGCCTGCATTCTCGGCTTCGACGACATCCACCGGTTCCCCGACGAGGAGCGCGGAGTCCTCACCGCGCTGGGCGGCCTGATCGGCCAGGCCCTGGAGCGCGCCAGACTCTACGACGCCGAATTCGCCCTCGCCCGCGGCCTGCAGAACGCGCTGCTGCCGCACCGGCTGCCCACTCTGCCGGGGCTGCGCGTCACCGGGCGTTACCTTCCGGGCACCAGGGGAATGGACATCGGCGGCGACTGGTACGACGTCATCCCCACCGGCGACGAAGTCGCACTGATCGTCGGGGACGTCGAGGGGCACAACGTCCCCGCCGCGGCCGCCATGGGCCAACTGCGCAGCGCCATGCGGGCATTCGTCGCCGCCGGCCACCGACCGAGCGACGTCGCCGCCGGCACCAACCGGCTCCACATGGACCTCGACCCGGTGCTCCTCGCCAGCTGCTGCTATGCCCAGTTCCATCCCCGCTCGGGGATCGTGCGCATCGTCCGCGCGGGCCATCTCCCGCCCCTGCTGCGCCTGCCCGACGGGCGCACCAAGGTCCTGGATGTGCCCGGCGGCCCACTGCTCGGCATCGACGCGACGGCACGCTTTCCGGAGTCGGAGCTGCGTCTGGCTCCCGGGTCGGTCCTGGCCCTCTATACGGACGGGTTGATCGAGAGGCGCGACTCGGACATCGGCTCCGACATCGAGCGACTCCGGGGGTCGCTGGCCCGGCTCGGCGGGGGCGGCCTGGACGATCTGGCCGACGGGCTGCTGCGGGATGCCTGCCACGCTTCCCCCGACAGGGCGGACGACATCGCGCTCCTGCTGACCGAGTACGCCCCGCCACGTTGACCAGTGCCTGCCGCCACTGTCACATGCCCCAGATCTTCCGGTACGCCTCCCGGTATCCCGCCGGATCCCAGGTCATGGCGCCGTGGCTGTTGCCGGCCGTGCTGATGTGGACGGGGGCCACATACCCGCTGGCCGGCCGGCCCGAGAAGGCGCGATTGAACTCGTCGACGATCTGCCACCCCTGCAGGGACAGCGGCTCCGGCACGGTGGCCGCCTGGTACTGCTTGCTGTTGATGCGCTGGAAGGCGGAGGGGTCGCCGTCGCCGGCGCCGATGTTGAAGGGCGGGCCGGAACCACTCTTGCCGGCCGCGCGGAACGCCGGGGCGGCATCGGCGAAGTACAGGTCGTTGATGGCGACGGAATGGGTCCATCTCTCCTGGAAGCGGGAAAGCAGCGAGGAGATCTCCCGGGGCGTGCGGCTGCCGGCATCCGGGATCGGGATGTTCTCGTACGCCAGCAGCTGCACCCCCGCGCAGGTGGCCAGCTCCTTCCTGATCAGGTCGGACTTGTACTTGGCGAAGGGGATCGAGGCATCGGTGAAGACCACGGCCCCGGCGGTGCCGTCGGAGCTCGCGATGACCCACTGCGCACTGGCTCTGGCCACGTCCTCGACTTTGGTGGTGATGTTGGTGAAGAGCCTGGGGCGTCGGCTGGGGCCGGGGGAAGCGACCGCGTGCCAGCCGATGAGCGGGATGCCTGCCGCGTTCGCACGCGCCACCTGCTGCGAGGTCGAGCCCGGATCGAAGCCCCCGATGACGATGCCCGAGGGTCTGACGTCCACGGCCTCGCTCATCGCCGCCTGGATGCCGGCGGGGGTGCCGCCACCGTCGATCACCCGGACGTGCCAGCCGATGACGCGCGCGGCTTTCCGCACGCCGTCCGCGGCGCCCGCGACTCCCGGATTGGTCATGGTCTGGGCGACGTAGACGATGGTCTTGCCGGCCACCGCGGTGGGACCGCTGGTCGGGCCGTTCCAGGGGATGTCGGTCCGCTCCGCCCGGCTGACGGCGGCCTGGGACCTGGTCTGGGCCGCGGGGCAGCCGCTCGCACCCGAGGTGGAGTGCGCCGGGCCGCTCGACGAGCCGCGTTCACAGCCCGCCAACACGAAGACCGCGACCACCAGGGCGGTGGCCGTGAACCCCGCGTTGCGGACGGTGGGAGTGTTGCGGTTGCGGTGCACGGAAGCTCCTTGCGGAGGATGCCGCCCGGGCACTTGGGCGGTGCCCGCGGCGTGGGTCATGGAGGGCTGCCCGGCGTGCCGTCGTCCTGTGGCACGGCGGGCGATTCGCGGGCGACGGCCGCACCGGTGCGCAGTCGGCGACGAGCGGAGTAGCCGGCCAGTCCGACGGCGAGGAGCAGGGTGCCGCCGTAGAACAACGGGACCGTCCAGAAGTCGCCGCCCATCTGGGCGATGCCGGTGAGGCCGACGGCGAGGACGGCGACGGCGACGAGGGTGCCCAGGGCGTTGGGGCGCCCCGGTTTGACGGCGGTGGAGCCGAGGAGGGCCCCGACGAACGCGGGCAGCAGGTAATCGAGGCCGACGCTGGGATTGCCGATCTGCTGCTGGGCCGCGAGCAGCACTCCGTCGAAGCCGACGATCAGTCCCGACGCGGCGAAGGCGTAGACGGTGTACTTGCGGGTCGGGATGCCGACCAGGTCGGCGGCGCGCGGGTTCGACCCGACGACGTACAGGTACCTGCCGAGCGGCAGCCGCTCCAGAACCACCCAGAGGGCGACCGCGAGCGCGAGCACGTAAAAGGCGGGGACCGGCAGGCCGAGGAACGTGGAGTCGTAGAGGTCGGTGAAGGCGGGCGGGAGTCCCTGCGGGCCGGGGACGATCCGGCCGCCGCCGGTGACCCAGCCGGTCACCGCGTACATCATGCTGCCGGTTCCGAGCGTGGCGATGAACGAATCGATCCGTCCGAATTCGACGACGACACCGTTGAGGACGCCCACGACACCCCCTCCGGCGATCACCGTGAGGCAGGCGAGCGGCCAGGGCCACCCGTCGCCCACGACGAGCTGCATCACCATGACGTGCGCCAGGCCGAGACCGTAGCCGATGGAGAGGTCGAACGCGCCGGTCACGATGGGGACCATCGCGGCGAGTGCGAGGACGGCCGGGATCGACTGGTTGGACAGGATCGAGTCGACGGTGTCCCGGGTGGGAAAGGTACGCGGCAGGGTGAGGGAGAAGATCAGGAAGAGCAGGACGGTGAGGGTCAGGAGGCCGTAGGCGCCGATGATTTCCCCGCTACGGCCGTGCAGTCGGGCGAGTCGCCTCGGTGGTCCCGAGCGAGGCGGCCGTGGCGGGGGCGCAGCCGGAGAGGGCGAGCCGGTCACGGATTCGCCGCGGTTCCGGAGGAGGGCATTGCCGAAGCCGCCCGCGTGAGCTCGGCGACCGTGAGGGCGGGGCCGGTCAGCTCGGTCGTCACGGATCCGCGGACGAAGACCAGGGCGCGCCGACACACCCCCGCGACCTCCTCGAAGTCGCTGGAGATGAGGAGGACCGCGAGGCCGGCGGCGAGCGCCTCGTCGAGCAGGCGGTGGATCGCGGCTTTGGCACCGATGTCCACGCTCGCCGTCGGTTCCTCGAGGATCAGCAGGCGCAGGGCCAGCCGCAACCACCGGCCGATCATGACCTTCTGCTGGTTCCCCCCGGACAGGGTGGCGATGGCGGCCTCGCTGTCGTCGGGACGCACCGAGAACCGTTCGATCAAGGTGCCGGCCTCGGCGCGTTCGCGGCGGGGACTGATCCAGCACAGCGCCGGCATGCCTCCCGCCCGGGGGTTGGCCAGGAGGTTCTCCCGCACAGTCAGCTCGGCGAGGCAGCCCTCCCGCTGTCTGTCACCGGGTACGAGGGCGACACCCCGTCCGACGGCGTCCGCGACCGTACGGGGACGGTACGGGCGACCGCCGAGAAGGGCCCGTCCGCCGAGGAGGGGCCGGGCGCCCGCAAGGGCTCGGGCGAGGCCCATGTGCCCGGCGCCCGTGAGACCGACCAGGCCGAGGACCTCCCCAAGCCGGAGCTCCAGACTGACCGGTCCCGCGTCGGGGGTGCGCACCCCGTCCAGGGTCAGGATGGCCGCTCCGCCGGACGGGGTGGTGGCGGGGCGGTGATCGGTCGGCCCCTCGCCGGTGATGGCGCGCACCAGGCGGGCAGGAGGGTGGCTCGTCGGCGAGCCGTGGCTGACCAGGCGTCCGTCGCGCAGCACGGCGAAGGTGTCGGCGACCTCGTACACCTCGTCCAGGCGATGGCTGACGTAGAGGATGCCGTGCCCCCGGTCGCGCAGGGTGTGCAGCACCCGGAACAGCCGGGTGCAGTCCGCTGCGGGCAGGCGGGCGGTCGGCTCGTCGAGGACGATGAGGCTCGCCCGTGCCGCCAGGGCTCGTGCCACGGCGACAAGCGAACGCTCGGCCGGGGCGAGGCGGGAGATCGGCGTGTCGGGGTCGAGATGTCCGGCGACGACCCGCAGGGCCTCGGTGCAGTGTTCTCGGGTGAGCCGCCAGGAGATCAGTCCGGCGCGGCGCGGATACCCGGTGCTCAGAGCGATGTTCTCGGCCACCGTCATCCACTCCACCAGGCCGAGATCCTGATGGATGAAGGACATGTGCCGGGAAGCGGCGTGACTCCCGAGCGGGTGCCCGGCCACGGTGACCTGTCCCGAGTCGGCGTGGTGGACGCCGGCGAGCACCTTGATGAGCGTGGACTTCCCGGCTCCGTTGGGACCAAGGAGGGCGAGGACGCTGCCGGCGTGGACATCGAGGTCGACCCCGGCGAGCGCGAGGGTTCCCCCGAAACGCTTGACGAGTCCGCGGACACGGACCAGGGGTTCCGCCCCGGAGGGCGGCACCGCATGCGCAGAGGTGTCGTGGGCCTCGTGCACGGACCTCTCCGGGGTTGGACCTGTCGTGTTCTTCCCGATGCGCATCAGTGACATTAGCTGCTCATGTCGCATGTTTTGGGACATCTGGCCGCTCCCTGTCACCCCGACGGAGCAGCGAATCGTCAGGGTCGGCGCCTCAGGCCCCCTCGAGCCCGCATTCGGCCCAGATCACCTTGCCCTGCTGGGTGTAGCGCGTGCCCCAGCTCTGCGTCAGCTGCGCGACGAGGAACAGGCCGCGGCCGCCCTCGTCGGTGCTGGCCGCTCGGCGCAGGTGCGGGGCGGTGTTGCTGGTGTCGGAGACCTCGCAGATCAGGGTGCGGTCGTGGAGCAGCCGTACCCGGATGGGCCCTGCGCCGTGGCGGATGGCGTTCGTGACCAGCTCGCTGAGCACCAGTTCAACGGCGAACGCGGTCTCGTCGAGTCCCCAGTCGGTCAGTTGCCGGGTGGCGGAGGCGCGCACCTCGCTGACCAGGGCCGGATCGGCGGGCAGGTCCCAGGTGGCGATCCGCTGGGGGTCCAGGGCGTGGGTGCGGGCGACGAGCAGGGCGATGTCGTCGCAGGGGCGGGCGGCTGCCACCGTGTCGAGTATCGCCTCGCAGGTCTCGTCGGGCGTGCCGTTCGCTTGGGCCAGCGTGGCGCTCAGCTGATCGAGGACCACGTCGACGTCGCGGTGACGGTCCTCGATGAGCCCGTCGGTGTAGAGGACCAGCCGGCTGTTCTCAGGGAGGTCGAGCTCGGCGGCTTCGAACGGCAGACCGCCGAGGCCGAGCGGCGGCCCGGCGGGCAGGTCGGGGAACCACACGGTCCCGTCGGGGCGGGCCAGAGCGGGCGGGGGGTGGCCGGCGCGGGCCATGGTGCACCGCTGTGTGGTCGGGTCGTAGATGGCGTAGAGACAGGTCGCGCCGATGATGCCTGCGTCCACGGCGTCGGGGTCCTCCCGGTCCAGGCGTCCCACGAGTTTGTCGAGGTGGGTGAGGACCTCGTCCGGGGGGAAGTCGAGTTCGGCGAAGCTGCGGGCGGCCGTGCGCAGCCGCCCCATGGTGGCGGCGGAGAGCATGCCGTGGCCGACGACGTCGCCGACGAAGAGCCCGATGCGGCAGCCGGAGAGGGGTATGACGTCGTACCAGTCCCCTCCCACGTCGGATTCGGCGGGCAGGTAGCGATGGGCGACCTCGACGGCGTCCTGGTCCGGCACACCGTGCGGGAGCAGGCTGCGCTGCAGGGCCAGGACCATGGCACGTTCGCGCGTGTAGCGCCGGGCGTTGTCGATGGACAGTGCGGCACGGGCGGCCAGTTCCTGGGCCAGCGACCGGTCGTCGTCCCCGAAGGGCGGCGAGCCCTGCGCGCGGTAGAAGCCGGCCACGCCCAGGACTGCCCCGCGAGCGACCAGGGGCGCGGCGATGAGGGAGTGGACGTGGCCCAGCAGCTGTGCGGAATGCTCGGGGTCCTGCGCGAACCAGCCCGCGGCAGCCTTCAGATCCGATTCCAGCACTGCCTGGCCGCTCGTCAGACACCGCGCCTGCGGCATCGTCGGACCGTAGTCGACCTGCTTGCCGACCGGGTGGAAGGGACAGTCGTCATGGATGCCGTGGACCACCGTACGGCGTAGGTCACTGCGGGGATCGGCGGCCTCCTCGCCGCGGAGCACGGCTTCCGGCAGGTCGATGGTGACGAAGTCGGCCAGTTGCGGCACCGCCGACTCGGCGAGCTCCCGGGCGGTACTGCGCACATCCAGGGTGGTGCCTATGCGGACGCCGGCCTCGGACAACAGTTCCAGGCGCCGGCGGGCGGCCAGGGCGTAGGTCCCGACGTGCGGCTCCCCCACCATCACGAGCCCTCTCGCCGGGGGCGGGGAGTCGGAGTGCTCGTCCGTCGTGTCGTCGCCGGCCGTGACGCGCTCGACGCCCACGGCGGCAGGGGCGTGCTCCGTGCCGGGAAGACACTCCGCCGGCGGGGTGACCGGGGTGACGTGGCGCTGCCCGGGCGCCACGTCGCGAACAGCCCCGAAGGACGTGAGGGAGGTGGCGACGGCAAGCTCGGCAGACAGGCCCAGCGGCTCGTGGACCTGATGCGGGAAGGCGAGGGGCTCGCCAGGTGAGGGACCGGGGACAACGGCCTCGATGGCGAAGCCCTCCACTCCGGAGGCACTCGTCATCGGCCGGCTCACGAGCGTGACCCGACGGCCGTCGGACAGGGGCACGTCGACACAGGCCCGCTGCGCGCAGGCGATCAGCTCGGCGGCCTTCTCCATGAGGATCGCCCGGTCGCGGGGGCTCATCTCCACGGCCAGTTCCCGCACCCCTGTGCGGTGCCGAAAACCTCCGGCGACCTCGGCTCCGCTGTCCAGGTAGGCCCGCAGCAGAGCGCGCTCACGCGAGGAACTCTGCCCCAGCAGCCGCCGCTCGATGGTCTTGGCCGCCTTACGTATCACGGTGTCCAGCGCCGGGTCCTCGGCGCTGCGCGGATAGCCGAAGCACAGGACGCCCTCGATGCGGCCGCTGAGCGGGTCGCGGACGGGAAGCGCGCGGCAGGCACTGCCCTGGGAGCGCTCGGCGAAGTGCTCGGCACCGTAGACCCGGATGGGTTGGCGCTCGGCCAGGGCGAGACCGATGCCGTTGGTACCTGCGACCTTCTCGGCGAACACGAACCCGGGGACACTCTGGATGGCCGGGAGAACTCTGGCCAGCGACGCTTCTCCGAAACGGCGCAGGAGAACCGTCCCGCTCGCATCGGCGACGGAGATGTTCATCGCGCTGCCGGCGAACATGGCCTGCAGCCGGTCGAGCACCGGGACGGCCGCACGGACGATCCGTCCGTCCGGTTCGAAGTCCTCACAGAAGGGAAGGTCGGACTGCTCCGGCGACAGCCCCAGAGCCCGGCAGCGCCGCCAGGAATTCAGGATCGATGTGCGCACGCCCGTCTCGACCGGCTCACCCTGCAGGAACCGCTCACGGAAACTGGCGGGCCCCGTGCCGCCTGGCGCACGCCCCGCCGGTATCGGATCTTCGCCGGCCCGAACCACGCTCCGCCTCACTCGCGCCTTCGACAGTCAACCCTTCCGAAATGTCTGATATGGATGAGGATACGGGCATTCGGGGCGCGAGTCACCGCTCACAAGGCCCCTCACACACGGTGACGGGGGACCGGATCGGCGTCACAGGACCGCGACCGGGTTGACGGGCGAGCCCGTGCCGCCCGGGACGTTCAGCGGCGCCACGACGAGCATGAAGTCGTAGCGGCCCGCCGTCGCGGTCGCGGCGGACAGCGCTTCCAGGTCGAGGTTGTCCAGCAGTGGTATCCCCATCGCGGCCACGGCCAGGGCGTGGACCGGCGAGTGCACGCCGTCCACGGGTGAGGGCCGTACGTCGCTGTCGCCGTCTCCGCCCAGCAGCGCGATGCCACGCTCGGCCAGCAGCGGCAGGGCGTCCACATGAAAACCCGCGCTGGCCGTGTCGGGGTCCCAGGCGCCGAGTTCCTCGCGGCGCCGGACGTGTCCGGAGCGCAGCAGTACCGCGTCGCCCTCGCCGATCGTCACATCGAGCGCCTTCTCCACCGCGACGATGTCCCGCGCGTGCACCGCTCGCCCCGGCTCCAACCAGTGGATCCCGAGGACGGCGGGCACGTCGAGGAGCACTCCCCTCGTGACGAGGGACCCGAGCGTCGACACCGCGCCGAAGCGGGCGCCTGCGGCATCGACGACCTCGTGTGCGGTGCGGCCGTCGTAGAGCTCCCCCCGATAGGCGATGTGGCACAGCGCGTCGAGATGGGTGATGCCCTTGCCGTGGTAGTCGGCGGCGATGAAGTCCTTGTGGGTGGAGGGTTCCGGCTCCTGCACGTCACCGAGGTCGGTCATGTGGTGCAGGGCAGGCTTGCGGTTGCCGGGGCCGGGCCGGGTGTTCCACGGCAGCGCCAGCGGGACGACCGTCCCGGTCCGCACGCGGGCTGCGGCCCTCCGCACATGGTCCGCGGTGACCCGGTTCCAGGCACCGCGGTCGGCCGGGGACCAGCGCCCCCACGTGCGAACCGCCTCGAAGAGTGCGTCGAACTCCCGACGGGAGACGGCGGGCCCGTTGCCGACGCCGGTCGGCGCGGGATTCGCGGCATCGGCGGAACTCGGACTCATCTGCACTCACCGCCCCCAGGCTGGAACGGCTCCGACGACACGACGTCACCGGACGCGATACGGATCGGGCTTGTGGGCTGTGCGCCCGGCTGACGCCGTGACACCGGGAAGCACCGTCCTCGTGATCGGAAAACCAGCTTCGCACATTCACGGGTGCCCTCGGAGAGGTCTGCCCGCAGGGAAGGGTTGTGCAGGATCCGTGCGCCACCGCGCCGGGCCCCCATCCCGGCGCACGTCCACCCCGGCGCTGGTGCGCTCGCCACGGCGGGAGAGTACGGCGAGTGGATCGAGTGCGGCCCGTTCACCGAGGTGTTCGACGCCGGGCGTCGACATGGGGTGATTGATAGCATTTGCTGATGAATAGGCGGTTGGCCGCTCTGATGGTACCGGCCGGGTCGACGGGGCCGACTGCGGTGCCGGTGCACCTGGCCGGGCAGTGCGTGGCGGGAGCGGGTCTGCGCGGCGAAAGCGGTGTGATGGCCGACGCTGTGCGGGCGCGGGGTATGTGATGAGTGCGGGGACTGGCGTGCCCCAGGGCCGGGATGTGCCGGTGGACCCCGATTCGGGGATTCCCGGGATCGGGACCGAGATCGCGGGCTATCGAGTAGAGCGTGAGATCGGCCGTGGGGGGATGGCTGTGGTGTACGACGCGCGGGATCTACGTCTGGATCGTCCGGTGGCGCTGAAGGTGCTGGCCCCGCAATGGGTCCGCAATGACACGTTCCGCCGCCGCTTCACGCACGAGTCACGGGTGGCCGCTGCGCTCGACCATCCTCATATCGTGCCCGTCTTCGAGGCCGGTGAGACGGACGGTGTCCTGTATATCGCCATGCGGTACGTCGCGGGGCTGGATCTGCGGGCCCTGCTCGCCCGGGACGGCCCGCTGCCGGTGAAGACAGCGCTGCGTATTGCCGCGCAGGTGGCGTCCGCCCTCGATGCGGCCCATGAACATGATCTGGTGCACCGGGACGTCAAGCCCGGCAATATCCTGGTGGCCCGCGGCACCGACAGTGATCACCCCGAGCACGTCTATCTCACGGATTTCGGGCTGACGAAGAAGTCACTGTCTCTGACGGGACTCACCACGGCAGGCGAGTTCGTCGGCACGCTCGACTATGTGGCACCGGAGCAGATCTCGGGCCGCCCGGTGGACGGCAGGTGCGATCTGTACAGCCTCGCCTGCGTCGTCTACGAAACCCTCACGGGTCGCTCGCCGTTCCAGCGGGATGACGAGATGGCCCTGCTGTGGGCCCATCAGTACGATCAGCCGCCCGCCCTGAGCGAGAAACGGCCGGGCACTCCCGCAGCCATGGACGGCGTGTTGGCCAGGGCTTTGGCGAAGGTCCCCGAGGACCGTTACGGCTCCTGTCTGGAATTCGTGGCGGCCCTGCGTGCCACCGCGCAGGACGCGGGCCGTGCGCATCCGCCGACACAGGTGGACCATCGAGCCACCGCACTCCCGCAGCCCGCCGACCCGCTCCCGGCCCCGCCCAGGTGGGCCAGGCCGGTCTTTGTGTCGTCCGCCGGCCACCGACTCTGACCGCGGGGCGCCGCGAGGGCCGGGTGTCCGCTGTTCTCTGCGCTGTGGCAGTGAGGTACCCCGGGACACGAAGGAAGCTGACGGCGAGTCAGGCGAGGCCGTACGAGGGATCTGTGCCTCTGGCTGCCACAAGAACGGATCCGCTCACGTTGCATGCGCGCGTGATCGGGAGAGGCCCTGCGTGGGCTCGATCCGCCACGCTGAGCCCGGCTCCGGCGCACGGGACGACCTGCTGTCCGCGCACGGACCGCTGTGCCCCCGGCGGAGCGAGCCGAGCTCGCCACCAGGTGCCCAAGTCGCCGCCGGCGCAGGCCGCTTCTGTGACCGGGGGCCAGCTGAAGAAGGGGGTGGATCTGGCGGCGCGCAGGGACGGCGGTGGCATCGCCGGACGGTCACCAACCTTTCCGGCCCGGCGTCGGGTCGCCACCGCCAGCCGGTCCACCGAACCGCACGAGGCGTGAACTCGCTTGCTGCCGCTGCGACTCGTGCGCTCCGGAGTGCCGCCCGCCACGTGGGGGTCGCGCGAGCGAGAGAGCGTGCCGCAAAGGCCCCCCCGTAGCGGGAAGGGGCGGTCCGATCGGTCAGCAGGTCAACGTGCCGTCTCTCCCCAGCGGCAGGGTCACGCCGCGATGCCCCCGTGCCCCTGCTCACCGTGTTCCGGGCCATGTTGAGCACGCGTCACATGTGCAATGCCACGCACGGCATTGCCGACGATTGAGATTCGCGGCCGCCGGGTCCCAGCGGTGTTCGCCCGGCTCCGCCGCTCTACCCGACGCATTTGCATGCGTCAAGTCCCGAGCCCTCGGAACATGACCCGCCGGGATGCTGCAGGCCTACTGGAAGTGCAAGCCTCACCGGAAACACCGGAAAGAAAACGAGGCACTGGGCACGCCAAAGTGCCTTTTACTTCGGGAGGAAACGTGAATCGCATTATCCGCAAGCAGGAGGGCGCTCGCCCCGGGCGCCGGCTGAGCCTGGCGACGGCAGTGGCTTCGGCCGCGGTGGTCGGCGGAGCCGTCATCCTGCCGGCCGCCACCGCAACGGCGGCCCCGATGTCCCACACGTCGGCGCCCACCATGGCCCCGGCCCATCACCACCACAAGTGGTACTGCTGGAGCAAGCACTACTACAAGTTCCACAAGCACCACAAGCACCACTACGAAGACTACTGCTGGGGCTACCACTACAAGTGGTACTGGGACGACGACTACGACTGCTACTACGTCCTGAAGCACCACCACAAGTGGTACTTCTGGGAGACCTACAACGACTACTACTTCTGGGAAGACCACCACGACGATCACTGGCACTGGGACGGCAAGGACAGTGATCACTGGAAGGACGAGCACGACCTCAAGACCATGCCGGACTCCCAGAAGCAGGACGACAGCAAGTCGCACGACAGCAGCACATCGGACGACACCAGCAAGTCGCACGACAGCAGCACCCCGAACGCCAGCAGCACGCCGAACGACACCGGCAAGTCGGACGACAGCAGCACGCCGAACGGCACCGGCACATCGGACGACAGCACGTCGACCGACCAGCAGGCCCCGGCCCCGACCGACACCGCTCTGGTCCCGGCCTCCTGAGCGCGAGTGGCGAGAGCGGTCACGGCGGTGACGCCCTCCGGCCGGCCCTCGCCACACGAGCAGACGGATTGCCGGCACCCGGGCCTGAGACAGCTCAACGCGACGGGGTGAAGACTTACCACAGCCTTCACCCCGCCCGCCTTCGTGGCCTTCTCATCCGAAAGGAATGAGCACTCGTGTCCACAAAGCTCCACCAGTGTTGCGCTGCGGCGGCAAGCACGTGGGCGATCGCCATCGACGGCGCATGCGCGCCCCCGTACGCCGGACACGCAGCGCCCGGCAGGCACCGCATGCCGCCGGTCCCGGTCCCCATCTCCCTGACGCGTCGGAGCTGCCGTCCGGCTTTTCAAGGGCGCGGGATGCGCCGACGTGCGGAAGAGAGCCGCGCGCCGCCGCTCGTGTGCCCGCGGCCCTGATACCGGGCAGCTTCCGGGCTGCCCGGCGCCGGGAAGTCGAGGTGCCTGGTGTCTGACGACGGACCCTTGGGAGAGGGCCGGGTCCCGGAGCGGACCGGCCCGGGCGGGGCCGGGAAGCTGATGCACGACCCGGCCGACTGGCCGGAGAAGCTCCTGTCGGCTGTCCACCGCCGCGTCTTTCTGATCATCTCCGATCGGCTACGAGAACGTGGCTCCGATGCCGGCCATCGTCACGGAGGCGGATGGCCGAGTGACTGACCGGTGGGAGGGGCGTGCGGGAGGCTACATGTCCGTGCTGCTCACCGACAGGCTGCACGACGCGTCCCCGACGTGCCCTCACACCGTTCGGAGCCTTCGACCGAGCACGGGTGCCGGCGACGGAACTCGCTCCCGCCTCAGGTTCCGGGAACGGTGAGGAACTGTTCGGCCCAGACGGTCTTACCGGTGGCCGCGTGCCGGGTGCCCCAGCGCTGGGCGAGCTGGCCGACCAACAGCAAGCCCCGTCCACCTTCGTCGAAGGTCCGGGCGCGCCGCATGTGCGGGGCAGTGCTGCTGGAGTCGAAGACCTCGGTGATGAGCGTGTGGCCGGCGTGGATCAGCCGCAGCTGGACGGGCGGGCGGCCGTAGCGGAAGGCGTTGGTGACCAGTTCGCTGACGACGAGTTCGGTGATGAAGGCGGCATCGTCCAGGTGCCAGGCGGTCAGCTGGTCGGTGGCGTGCCTGCGGGCGCGGGCGACGACGGCGGGGTCGAAGGGCAGATCCCAGGTGGCGACCCGGTCGCCGTGCACGGTCCTGGTGCGGGCGATCAGCAGGGCGATGTCGTCGTCGGGGCGGTGGGTGAGCATGGACGTGAGGATCCTGTCGCAGACCGCGTCCAGCGACGTGGCGGGGTGGGCGAGAGCCTGGAACATCTTGTCCAGGGCCTCGTCGATGTCGTGGTCACGGGCTTCGAGCAGGCCGTCGGTGTAGAGGGTGATCAGGCTGCCGGCGGGCAACTCGGTCTCGAAGTTCTCAAACGGCAGGCCCCCCAGGCCCAGGGGCGGGCCTGGGGGGACGTCGAGGAAGTGGACGGCGCCGTCGGGGGCGACCACGGCGGGCGGGGGGTGGCCGGCCCTGGCCAGAGTCAGGTGACGGGAGATCGGGTCGTATACGGCGTACAGGCAGGTGGTGCCGACACCTCCGGCGCTGGCGGCGTCATCCTGTCCGCCCTCCTCGGCGGAGAGGTGGATGACCAGGTCGTCGAGGTGGGTGAGCAGTTCATCGGGCGGCAAGTCGACATCGGCCAGGGTGCGTACCGCGGTGCGCACCCTGCCCATGGTGGCCGAGGCGCGGATGCCGTGGCCGACCACATCGCCCACGACGAGAGCCACCCGCATGCCGGACAGCGCGATCACATCGAACCAGTCGCCCCCCACGCCGGCCCTGCTGCCGGCCGACAGGTAGCGGGTCGCGACGTCCAACGCCTGCTGTTCGGGCAACGTCTGCGGAAGCAGGCTGCGCTGCAGGGTCATGGTGGTGGTGCGCTGCCGGGCGGGGCGGTCGGCGCCGTAAATGCTCACCGCCGCGCGGGCCGCAAGCTCTTCGGCCAGCCACAAATCGTCCGTCCCGAACGGATCGGGGCGCCGGTGACGACCGAAGAGAACCACGCCGAGCGTAGTACCCCCCGCCCGCATCGGCACGACCATCACCGAGTGCGTTCCTGTCCGGCGGATCCAGGCGGCCTGCGGGTCCTTGGCCGCCCACCGGGCGATGACGGCGTCGCCCACCCCGTACACGGCGCCCTGCCCCTGCGCCAGGCACTCGGCCACCGGTGAGACGTCCGGGCAGCCGAAGACCTCTCCCGCAGGGGGAAGGGAGACGGTGCCATCGTCCTGGATCAAGCGCACAGCGGTGCGGCCCAGAGTGAAAGGCCCGGCCGGTCCAGCCGGCCTCATCGCGCCGGGGGCGCCATCCAGCAGGTCGACGGCGGCGAAGTCAGCGAGGCCAGGGACCGCGACCTCAGCCAGTTCTTGCGTGGTGCGCGCGACGTCTGCGGTGGTGCCGATGCGCGCTTCGGCGTCGTTGAGCAGGAGCATCCGCTGCGCCCCGCTGTGCCCGGGCAGCACCGGATGCGCCACCAGGCATACGGCACGCACCCGGCCGGCCGCGTCTTCCAGCGGAGCCAGCAAGGCCGGCCAACCGCGCTCGGCACCCACGCCCGCGGGCCGGACGCCGGCATGAACCTGCTGCGTCCCGCCGCCCTCCAACACCAGACGCATCCTGGCCTGCACCTCCTCGCTCACCGCACCCGGCGCGATCTCCGCCAGCCGCAGCCCGCGCACCTCCTCCTCACCCAGCCCCCACACACGCTCCATGCCCGCATTCGCCCGCACCAGCCGCAGGTCCGCATCGAAGACGGCCAGCACGCAAGGCGACTGGCGAAACACCCACTCGGCGAGCGCCTCACCACCAGGCCTTGCCGCCTCACCCTCGGGCGCTTGCGACCCGCCCGCCACCGCGGACACGACCAGCCACTCGGCGAGATTCCCGTGCGGCGGGAGACGGTGCACCAGCAGCCGCAGCTCAACGCGGTGACCGTCCTGGTGCCGCAGCACCACCGTGCCTCCGAAGCTCTCCCGCCCGGCCACCTCCCGCCACGCCCTCCCGGCGACCTCATCGGCGAGCAGCCATGCCACCGGCTGCCCCACGACCTGCGAGGACGCATACCCCAGCAGCTGCCGCGCCCCCTCACTCCACCCCGTCACAACGCCCCGCTCATCCACGGTGGCCGAGGCCGTCAAGGCCGACCGGGGGGCGGCATCCGCCTGCACCCGCTCACCGCCAGGGGTGGGAAGTCGCTCCATAGCCGCTCATCTCGCCCTCCGCCAGCCGGCACAGCCCCCTCTGACAAGCATGATCCTCACAGCTCCCGAGCACCAACCCGACGCCACGACAACGCAACCGCCCAGGCACCGTCACGCTCAAGTACGTCCGCGAGCAAGCGCTCCGGGTGGCCGGTCAGCTGCAGGACGAGGCGGCAAAAGCAGGGGCCCCGCCTGCCGGACGGCCGCGGTGCCGGCAGGCCGCCTGTCACACAGCTGTGACAGGCGGCGGACACGGCCATGACGCCGCGCCGACAGCCTTATTAAAAGGACATAAAGGCAGCATTCGGACAATTTATTCTCTGCTTCCGACGGCGTGAGCGGGGAGACCGAGCCACTCTCGCCGGAGAAACCCCATGAGCCCCACCCCCACCACTCCGACATCCACACCCGCACTGACCCCGCGCGAGCTGGAAACCCTGCACCACATCGCCCAGGGCCGCACCTACCTGCAAGCAGCCCGCCAGATGGGACTCTCCCCCCACACCATCGACACCTATCTGCGCCGCATCCGGGCCAAACTCAACATCAACACCACCGCCGAGCTCACCCGCCTTGCCATCACCCTGGGCCTTTGACCGCCCCCTTTGTTGCCGCTGGGGCCATTGACGCTGGACGGCCTTCCCGGCCCGGCTCCTGCCCACGGGGAGCTATGAACAGTCCTAAAATGGAACAAATTATCCATCGATGATCGAGGGCAACGTGTCGGCCAACGGTGTGGCATCGAACCTTACCCGTGGGTTCCCTCTACCGGGTGCTCACACTGGGCAGCGCCCCACAGACGCGCCCTGACGCGGACCGGCCACCCGGCGGGAGAGCGGTTCACGAGTTCAGGGGTGGCAGGTCGGCGTGGAAGCGGCGTTCCCCCATCAGGTAGGCCGCGTGCGGAGCCAGATAGGCGTGCCGACGGCGGCCATGCACGATGTCGTCCGCGGTGGCGACCAGCACGCCATGGTTCGCGGAGTCCGCAGCCAGCGCCGTCAACGCTTCCCGCAGCCGCACGGCTTCGGCGGTGTCGAGGCTCAGGTCCCAGACATCGAAGAGGCGGACTACGCGGTAGGGCCGTCCGGGCACCTTCAGCGGACCGTCCACCACGTGCCTCACATGGGTGAAGTGGAGGCGGTCGATGCCGGCGGCCAGCTCCTGATGGCCGATCTCGGCGAGTTCCTCGGCGAGTTCGCGGCGCACGCACTCGAGCGCCGACTCTCGGTCCTCCTGACGGTCGAGCCAGCGGACGAAGCCGGGCAGCGCACGACCCGGCAGGAAACCGCGCAGATCGCTGCGCATGCGCTGGTCCACCCGCAGTTCCTCGCGGAACCCGAGCCGGTCCAGGGCCGGGCGCGCCGCCGGGTGGTACTTGACCACACCGCCGGGCGGACCGTAGGAGTCGGGCCGGTAGGGCGAGTGCACCAGGAGGTACCGGTCGTCGTCCTGGACACGGAGCAACGACGCGACGGAGACCCGCACTTCGCCGAAGAGACGCCAGGAGGCCACCAGTACGGGCAGTCTGCGGCGGTTGTTCCACAGCACCGATGCGATCCAGCACAGCAGCGCGACCAGTAGGCCGGTCCAGATGGCTTCCAGCACTCGCGTCCCCGTCCCCCCGTGCCCGCCCGGATGCCAAACTACAGTGAACCGACTGGGCTGGGGGGCGGACAAGGTGGAAGTGCGATTCCCGCCCGGTTGCGAGATCCCGGACGAGGAGCGGCCGGAGATCGACTGGGTGCTGCACGGCATCAGCGAGGGCGAGGGTGACGGCCGCCTGCCGAGGCCGGTGCACGGTATGGAGGTCGTCCGGCAGATCTCCGGTGGGCTCAGCGGGGCACAGGTTCTGGAGATCAAGGCCCTCTGCGGCTCTCCGGGATCCGAGGTCTGGTACGTGGTGAAGCTCCAGGACGCCGAGACCGCCCGGACCGAGTGGCAGGCCTTCCGCGACCACATGTCCGAGCTGAAAGCCGCCTACCTCACGGCGATCGCCGCGGTGAGCGAGTCCCTGCTGGAGCCCGGCGGGCCCCCGGCCGGGGAGCGCGCGGCGGTCGTGTATGTGCACGTCAGCGAGCGGATGGGGGAACCGGGGTTTCCGGTGGTCACCCTGGAGCAGCTAGCGCAGTCGGCCATGGAGGGTTCCGAGGAAGCGGCACGCCGCGCGGTGCTGCTCGTGGACCGGCTGGTGCGGCGACTGCGGGCAACGCTGTCCCGCGCGGCACGCCCCCACCCCACCAGCGAACGGCTTCAGCGGCTCAACCCACGGCTCGGCGCCGACCTGGTCGTGGAGCTGGACGACGACGCACAGCCCGGTGACGCGGTGCGACACGTGTATCCGGCGGACCTGTTCGCGGCCTCGTGCTCAGCCGGTACGGGCGACGGCGATCCCCGCTTCGCCGTCGGGTCCTGGATCTCCGTACCGGTGCAGAAGGGACGGCTGAAGAGCGGGGTGCTGACGGTCCACCCGTCGGACGACACCAGGATCGAGGTGCGGCCGGCAAAGGAGGCCACCAGACAGCTGAAGGTCTCCGACGTGCGGGCCGACGGCACCTGCACGGTCCAAGGGCCCTTGCGGGCCCGGGTGGTGAGCACCCGCGTCCTCGGCTACTGGCGTCTCGTACGCGAACTGCTGGGCGAAGAAGCGGTACTGGAGACTCACGGGCTGCGCATCGGCGAGCACCTCGTGGGTCATCCGTTTGCCCGGCTGCGGTCCATCCTCTGCGGTGTCACGGACGGCTGGGTGACCGCCACCGTCCACGACGACCTCAATCCACGCAATGTGCTCACCGCCGACTACCGGTGCACCCCCCGCAAGGTGCTTCAGGTCGACGATCAGCCGTACCTCATCGACCACGCGCGGGTCGACGAGGATCTTCCCCTGCTGGGCGATCCCGCCTGGCTGGAGATCAATCTCCTGCGGAACGTGGTGGCGCCGGCGCTGAGCCGACCGGAACTGATCCGGCTGAACCGCCGCCTCGCCGTCGCCTGTCGCCACGGCGCCGACGGCGAGGCGGACGGCGGCCGGGAGGCGGACAGCGGCGGTGCCGAGTCTCCGGGGTGGTGGGCCCTCGCCGGGGAGTCGCAGGCCTTCCGCGTGGCGTTTCGCCTCCTCTGGCACGTGCGCGCCGCTGCCCGCGACGGCTATCCCGCCGAGGGTAGGCAGCCGTGGTGGCGTGAGTACCTGGCGCAGCTCACGCTCGCGGCCTGCCGGACCCTGAAGTGGCCCCGGCAGGCGCAGAAACCCCACACCGTCGCGGCGGCGCTCATCGCCGCCGGTGTGGCGGGCGAGTTCCTGGAAGGCGAGGAGGCCGGCGCGCCGGGTTGCTTCGCCTACTGGCCGTCGACGGAACTGCACGAGCTGGCCGCCAGGGTGCTCCCGGGGCTGGATCCGGGACACGACGACGAACTGCGGCTGCTTCTGGAGCTCGTCTCCGAACTGGACCGGCGGCCGGGCGGTCGCGCACACCCCCCGGTACGGGAGGCGGTGCGGGCGGCCTGCGACCGGGCCGTGCGCGTTATGTGCGCCGACGCCGCGGAGCAGCGGCTGAACAAACTGCTGCGCGCCGGGACGAGGTTCATCTCCCTGCGCGGATCCGTGTCCGGCGAGGCGCTCGCGCCGTCCTCCGGCGCACCGGGCGGGACGCCACCCGAACGGCCCCAGGACGCCCTGCGCCTCGCCGCCGGCTACGGGTCGGTGACCCTCGTCGGCCAGGCGGGCGCCGGGAAGTCAACGCTTCTCGAAGTGCTGGAGCGTCTGTATGCCTCGGCCGTGACCGGGGAAGCCACGGACCCCGCGCTGCCCCCGCGGATGCCGCTGTCCATGCACGCCGCGGACCTCGCGACGGCACTGACGCCACCCGGTGACCACGGCGAGGTCCTGGCCCGTGCCTGCACCGCCGGTGCCCTGCTCGGTGGCGCCGCCTGCGACCGGCTCCTGACCCTGCGGGGACTGCAGCTGCTGGTCGACGGCCTGGACGAAGTGCCCCCGCCCCAGCGCGCCGATGTGCTGGGGTGGCTGCGGGACCTGCGCGCGCGGCACCGGGACACGCCGGTGGTCCTGTGTCAGCGCACATCGGCCTACCCCACGGCTCCGGCGGCCGAACCGCTCAACGCGCCGGTGATCACCCTGCACCCCGTCACGACGGAACAGGCCCGTCGCTATGCGGCCGAACTCCTCTCCGACCGGAGCAGCACGCCGTGGTTCACGCCGCTCTTCGGTGAAGGGCTCCCGCCGGCCGGGCGCCGGGAGAGCGAGCCGGGTGAGGGGCTGGTCTCCGCCGGGCTGCTGGAGCTGTTGCACACGCCGCTGTTTCTGTGGATGGCTGTCGAGTCCCACGGCTCCACCGCGACGCCGCCGCGCACGGCCGGTGAGCTGTTCGCCGTGTTCTCCACGTGGTATCTGACCGAGCGGCACCACCGGCACCGGGCAGACGGGCATCCGGAGCTGCGGTTCGCTCCTGAGGAGAAGCTCGACGTGCTGGAATCGGTCGCCGAACTGCTCGTCGAGCACGGCCCGATGCCGCTGAAGCGGATGGAGCCCCGGCTGGCCGAAGTACGCGAGGACTGGCGGGCCGTGGTGGACGAGGTCGTCGCCTCCCAGTTTCTCGATGTGGCGCACGGACTGGTGCGGTTCCGGCACGAGCTGTTCCAGGCCTACTGCGCCGGGCGTCTCCTGGCCCGGCTGGCGACGCAGGACGAGGTGGAACTGCTGCGGCGCGTCCTGCGGTTCGAGTGGCAGGAGCCAGCCCGCATGCTCGTAGGGCTTCCGGGCGTCGACCGGGCGGTCCTGGAACGGGTGTGGCAGCGCGCCGCCGACGCGGACGCCCGGTACGCGGCGTGGTTGATGCGTGAAGCGCCCTGGGTGCCGGCCGAATTGACGCGGACGTTCGTCGAGCGGCAGCAGCGCGTCCTGGCGTCGGGTCCGGCGGCGGGGCGGGACTGGAACCGCGCGGCCGTGGCCCTCACCCTGCTGCGTGCCGAAACCGCCTGGTCGGCGCTCGAAGACGTGGTGTCGTCCGACGACGCTCCCGCCGAAGCCGTGGTGGCCTGCCTGCGGGCCATGGGCGCCACCGTACCCGGCGCCGGCGCCACGGGTGAGGACGCAGCGCGGAGGTCGCTGCGGTGCGCGGTCGTCTCCGTGTTGCGCCGTACGGTGCCCGTCGAGGTGGAGGCCGCCGCCCTGCGGGCCATCGGCCAGGGGCAGTTGCTCACCCTGTCCAGCTATGCGACCGAACGCTGCCTCGACGCCGGGCGGCCCTGGCCGATCGTCCGGGAGGCCGCCGCCGCGCTCACCGCGCTCCATGTGGAACTCACTCCCGACGCCTGGAAGGCGCGGAACACGGCATGCCGCCGACGGCTCGCCGCCGCGGACCGGGAAGCCCAGGAAGCCGCGCGCCTGGCCGACAGCGCCGCCCTGGCGCGGGAACGCGGCGAACTGCTGTCCGTCGTGGCGCAGTCGCACGACCCGGACTCCCTGGAAGTGCTGCTGGACCATCGCTTCGATCCGGGGTTGAGCGAGCTGCCGAACTGGTCGGAGCTGCTGTCCACCGCGGCCCGGCACCGCCGCGCCGCCTCCCCCGGCGATCCCCTCGCGGGCCTGCTGCTGACCGGCGCCGAAGGCGACGGCCGCCGACAGGCGATGGATGCCTTCGCCGAGGGGTCCGACCGGGAGGCGGTCGCCGCCGCCCACCGGTTGCTGTCCGACGGTGAGGTTCCGCCCCGGCAGTTGCTCGACCTGGTCACCCCCGGATCCTCCGGGCCGCGGTTGCTCGCCGCCGCCTCCGTGGTGGAGAGTCTCGCCCTCGCGGAAATGCCCCTGGCCGAGCGGCTGGTCAGAGATCTGATCGCGCGCCCCCGGGCCGAGGATCCGCTGTGGCTGGACGGGCTGGCCGCCCTGATCGGGGCGGTGGGGCAGCAGTCGCGCGTGCTGCACGTGCAACTGCTGCACGCGGCCTCCCCCGTAGTGCGGGCCCTGGACGCGCAGCACGCGATGAAAGGGACATGGGCCCAGACGTACTACGCCGCGGACGTCGGTCATGAGGTGCTCGCCGCCCTCCTGGAGCGCGACGACGAGGAGAGCCATCGGCTCGCGATGGACCACATGAGCGGCATGGACTTCCTGCTCACAGCGGTCGGCCGTCCGGAACGCCTGATGCTGTCGCAGGAGGCCCTCGCCCGTGTCCTCGCGCACGGCCCGGCGGACTGGGACGGTTCGGCGGCCACCGGAGGCGCCGCGTCCAACTCCCCGGCCGAAGTACTGCGGTTCGTCCAGGCCGTCGCCTACGCGGGGGTCGTGGAGGCGGGGCCGTTCGTCGAGACTGTGGCCCGCTCCAAGTCGGCCGCCCGGACCTTGGTGACGTTCGGCCACTCGCACCACGGGATCGTCGAGCTGGCCCTGGCCGCCCATGCCGTCACCGCCGTGGGCTGGTTCGGGCGGCTGGCCGGCGAGCGGCAGCAGCTGCTAGCCATGCGGGAAGCGCGCTCCTGGCTGCAACAGCTGGATACCCGGGGCGACCACCCCAGCCTGGAGCGGGCACGGCTGGTGGGGCTGGGACTGCTGGGCGACTGGCTGCCGATCCTGCACGGCCTGACACCCGCGGACCCGATCCTGCACGAGGCGGCCACGGAGGTGGTGCTGCACTGGCTGCCCGTCCCCTGGGACACCAGCCCACCGGGCGACGCACGGACCACCGCGGCCTGGATCACCGACCGCCTCGCCTCCGGTGAGGTGACCAGCACCGAAGTCAGGGATGTCCTGACGGGTATGGCCACGGCGCTGAGCCGGCGACTGGGCCGGTACATCGAGGCTCCGTCGGGGCACGGGCCGGCGACGGACGGTGGTCGTGATGCGTGACCACACGGACGTGCGGGCGGATGGCCCCGACCCGGGGCATGCCGCCAACCGTGCGCAGCTGCGGGTGGCATCCGACGTGGTCGACGTGCTGCTAAGTGATCCCGTGCTGTTCGACGCGGGGCTCGCGCGCTTCGACGAACTGAGCCGTCACCTCGGACAGCACCCGGCCGTGGACGCCCGCCAGCCGGCCACGGGCGCCCGCAATCGCGTCACAGCGCTCGTCAGGGCCTGCATGAGGGAGCCGTTCGGACTCGCCACCCTCGCGGGAACGCTGCACCTCATGGGCGCCCTGCCCGAGACAACGAAGACCGTGGAGCAGCTCGCCGAGGAGTGGCAGGCCCTGTCGTTCCACCCCGACACCGACTGGGACGCTCTGAGGGCTCTCCTCTCGGTTCTGGCGCCGACCGACCTGCCGCGACTGGTGAACCGGGCGACGGAGGGCAGGCTCCCACCGGGTGAGGGCCCCACCGGCGGCACGGCCTGGCACGCCCTGGTGCATCTGACGACGTGGAACACACCGCCGTCCGGTCTGCCACCGGCTCTGGCCTTCCTGCTCCTGCTGGTCCACTCCCCCGAGGTCCGCTCGGAGCTGAGTCAGGAGCGCCACCGGCAACTGGAGACCCGAGCCCGCGCCTGGGCCCGGCACAGCGCGCTGGAGGACGAGTACGACCGTCAAGCGGAGGAATACCGCTCCGAGTTCGCCGGGCAGTCGGCCGGTCCGCTGACCCGGTCGGTGGTCGTGCAGGTCGTCCCCGACACCCTGGACCCCGATCGCTACCACCTCACCTGCTGGGCACAGACCGACCCGGACCGCTGGTCACCCCACCGTCTGGCGGAAAGCGTGGCGACCCGTGCCGACCTGGAGCAGGCGGTGGTCCGGACCCTGACGGACGCGGAGGAAAGGACACATTGGCAGCAAGTGTCAGGCCTCACAGTGGAGTTCATCCTGCCGTTGGAGCTGCTCAACTCGCCGGTGGAACGATGGGGCGCTCCGGAGACGTTCGAGCCGCGGGGACCGGTCCCCGGCACCCGGGTGCCGAGCCGCCCGGTCATCGTCCGCAGCCTGGACCGGATGCGGGCCCGTGACACGCACCGCCACTGGCACACCCGCTGGCAGCGCCTGCTGCACAGCGAGGGCCGCGTCCTGTGGAGTTCGTCGAACGGGCGGGGAGCCGTCGAGCGGATGACCGACGCGCTCGCCGACGACCCGGGCCTGGTCGCGTGCGTCCTGAGCAGACCACCGGGCTCCTACGACGGCGACGGGTACGCCGAAGTCCGCGCGGCCCTCTGGCACGGACTGCCGATCGTGGTGTGGGACCGTCTCGACTGTCAGCGGCCCGGGTTCCGCGCGGCCGCCGAGGAACTGTTGTCGGGCGGGCGGCTGGCCGAACTGCCTCAGCGCCTCGGGCGGTTGCGGCGGGACGGACAGCTGGACCGGCATGTCGTCGTGCTGTGGGACGACCCGACGCAACAGCCCGACGCAGGTGGAGCCCTCGGTACGCCCTGGAGCAGTTCGTGAACACGCAGTCGGCTCAGCCCGAGGGGCCCGAGGGCCCGGGAGGCGCCCGGGGAGCCGCCGGCCAGTGGGTGATGGGCCGGTCGCTGCGCCGCCCGGCCTGGGTCGCACCGAACACGTCCCCGGCGGCGGCGCTGCTCGTGGAGCGCCGGATCGCCCCGGCACTCCAGCCGCTGCTGCCCACACCGTCCGCCGCCGGCGCGGCACTACGCGACCTCGCCTGGCCACCCGCACCGGGCCCGGCCTGGCAGTCGGAGGGACCCCATCCCGCGGACGCGGCCGGCTGGGAGATCACCGTGGTGGCCGACGGAAGCCTTGCGATGGAGTTCTGGCGTCCCGTCGTGGAAGAACTCGTCGCGCTGCTGGTCCGCATGGGGCTGTGCCGCCAGGAGTCCCTGGTCACGCTCGACACGGAGGCGGTGCCGGGGCCCCTAGACATCCCAACCCCGGACGGCGCGGACCCGCCCGGTGCTGGACGGACAGCGCGCCCCGTGCTCCTGCTCACCGACGGGCTGGCCATGGCCTGGCGTACGAGTGCGGTCGTTCCCCGACTCCGCTCCTGGGCTCTGCGGTCCCCGGTCGCCGTCGTTCATCTGCTGCCGGAGACACTGTGGCCCAGCACCGCGATCGCGCCCCAGCCCCGAGCGCTGCGCTCACCGCTGCGGGGAGCGCCCGCAGCCCAGGTCGACTGCGAGGGCGCGGCTCCGGGGACGATCGCAGTGCCGGTGCTGGCAATGCACGAGCACCACCTGCACCGCTGGGCGAAGTTCCTCGCCCGGGGCCCCGAGGGCTGGAGCAATCTGCCGACCATCCTGGTGTCGGCGGACGCCCCCGGGCCCGCCACAGCCGCACCCGCGCCGCAGCCATCCGGCCGCACGGTCGCCGCCACGGCACAGGACCTGCTGCGGGACTTCGGTGCGGCCTCGAAGGACGCCAAAAAGCTGGCCACCCGATTGTCCGGAGTACCGCTCAACCTGCCGGTGATGCACCGTGTGCAGTCCCGGCTGCTGCCGGGGACGGCTCCGGACCTGCTGTCGGAGATCTTCATCGCGGGCCTCCTGGTACCCGTCGTGGACCGCGCCGAGATACGCAGTCACGACCGCGTGACGTTCGAGTTCCGTAGCGGTGTACGGGAGTTACTGCTCGCGTCCTTGCACAAGTCGACGACCGCCGACGCATTCCAGGACGCCGCCCACTTCCTTGAGCACGAGCTGGGGGTCTCGGAGGTCCAGGGCTGGGACCGGCTTCTGAGGAACCCCCAGGAACCGGTCACCAGCGTGGTCACGAGGCGCTCCGAGCCGTTCCTGCGCGTGCAACTCGCCGTACTCAAAGCGCTGTCCGGCCCCTACAACGCGCACGCCCGCCGCCTGGAAGAGGAGTTGGCACATTTCGCCCGTTCCGAGGGAGCCGAACGGCCCGAACAGACGCAATCCTCCGGCATCGGTGGTCCATGACCGGTCTGTTCGGGAAGGATGGAGGTCCGTGAACCTCCGCCGGGACGGCGGAAGCGGACGCGCCACCATGTCGCCGGCAGGGGGAGGAACCCGTGACCGTGCCCACCTCAGACAGCAGCGCCACCCGTGAGTGGCGTGTCTTCCGCGGCGACGGCGTCCCCCGCCCGGACGGAGCGGCAGAGCTGCCCCCCGCGCCGCCGTGGCGCACCTTCCACGGCGGGCCGCCGCTGCCGCCGCCGTTCCAGGAGGGGCGCGAGACGGACCGCAGGCTGGGCGCGTTCGCCCACACCGCGCCCCTGGGCGAAGCGGCGCTGAACGTGGTCAACGCGGCGCTGTGTCTGCGTCGACCTCTCCTGGTCACGGGTCCGCCCGGCTCCGGCAAGTCGACCCTGGCTTACCACATCGCCCATGAACTGCAGCTCGGCCCCGTGCTGTACTGGCCGATCAGCAGCCGCACCACTCTCCAGCAGGGCCTGTACGCCTACGACGCCATCGGCCGCGTACAGGACACCGCCGTAGTGCGGGAGTCCACGAGGTCGGCCACCGTAGCGGCGCCGGCCGCTGATCCCAATCACCTCGCCGGGCCCCACTCCATCGGCGACTACCTCGTCCTCGGCCCCTTGGGCACCGCGCTCCTGCCTCATACGCGGCCCCGTGTCCTCCTCGTCGACGAGTTGGACAAGAGCGACATGGACCTGCCCAACGACCTGCTGAGCGTGTTCGAGGAGGGCGCGTACGTCGTCCCTGAGCTGGTCCGGTCACGCGAGAGGGAGGTGTCGGTGCTGACCGAGGACGCTCTTGGCAGGGCGCCGATCACGGAAGGCAGGGTGCAGTGCCGGGAGTTCCCCGTCGTGGTCGTCACCAGCAACGGCGAGCGGGAGTTCCCCCCGGCGTTCCTGCGGCGCTGTCTGCGGCTGGAGCTGCCCATCCCTGGTCTCGACGCGCTCGCCACCATGGTGGCGGCCCACTTCTCCACCCGGGTCGCCGAGGAGGCCCGGGACGTCATCGCGACCTTCCATGAGCGCAGCGTCGCCCACGGGAGTCTGGCCATCGACCAGTTGCTCAACGCCGTCCATCTCCTGACCCAGGGGAGTCCGCCCCCGCGGGACGGTCGCTGGGACGAGTTGATGACCTCGGTCTGGCGGCGGCTGAACGACTACTGACCGATACCGTCCGCGCCGGCGCCGACCGCCCGGCAGTCGCGGAGCGCCCTTGATCAACGGATCCATGCAGCCCGGGAGGCACACGGTGGACGAGCAGCAACCCGTGCACCCGGACGGTCTGACGGCCACGGAGATCGCCGACCTCCTGTGGCTGGCGTCGCTGGCGGGACCCCGGGGAGGCGCGGCACCCGACGGCTCCGAGGCCGACACCCCCGTTCTCCCCGACACCGAACGACCGCCGCCGGCCGAACCCACGGCGCAGGAGCACCTCCGGGACGGCGTACCCGAGCCTCCGCTCCCCGGGCGGGACGACCAGGCGTGGAGGTCTTCCGCCGCCCCTCAACCGGCGTCCCAGAGTGGCACGCCCGCTGACCGGGCCGAGTTCCGGCACCGACAGCAGCTCGCCGGGCCGCTCCCACTGCCACCGCAGCGGGCTCTCGCCGACCCTCTCGTAGTGGAGCGCGCGTTGCGCCCCCTGCGCAGGCGGGGCCTCTCCCCCGCGACGACGGAGATGCTGGACGAGGAGGCAACCGCCGAGCGCGCCGTCGAGGGGGGCCTGTGGCTGCCGGTGTTCCGTCCCGCGTACGACCGTGCTTGGACCGAGGTGGTGCTGCTCGTGGACGACAGCCCGACCATGGTCCTGTGGCGGGACAAAGTCCGGGAGTTCACCGAACTACTCTCCCGCGTCGGCGTCTTCCGGTCCGTGCGCACCGTTCAGCTGATCACCGGCCCCGGCGACGGATCCGGCCCGGACGGCGCGCCCGCCGTGCCCATGCTTCGCTCACGCTCCCGTAATGTGGACCCCCGTGCCCTCGGTTTCCCGGCGAGCAGCAGGCTCATCCTGGTTCTGACCGACGGGCTCGGTCCCGCCTGGCTCACGGGCACCGTGACGCCCTTGCTGCACCACCTCGGCCGGTTGCAGGCGCTGGCCGTCCTGCAAGTGATGCCGTCCAAGCTCTGGCCTCTTACCGGGGTGTCCACCGCTCTGGTGCACCTGCGCGCCCCTGCCGCACTTACGAGCAACGCCGCCCTGTACTGGTCCGATGACGGGCGGCGACTCCCCGATCTGCAGGAGCCCGGTGAACGGGAGGCCATCCCGGTGCCGGTGCTGGAGATCGACGGCGGCGGGCTGCACAGCTGGGCCCGGCTGATGGCGGGCATGAATGTCAGTGCCACGGAGCTGCTGCCGGTGATGGCGGCCACCCGTGAGGCGCCCCTGGCCCCGCCCGCGGCGCCCGCCCTTCTCCAGGTCACGGGCGCTGACATCGTGCGGCGCGCCCGGGCCGCCCTGTCACCGACCGCGTTCCGGCTGGCTGTCCGTCTCGCCCCGGTGCCGCTGACCCTCCATAGCGTGCGGCGGGTACTGCCGGGCTCCGGGCCGAAGGAGCTCGGCGAACTTCTCGCCTGTGGCCTGCTGCGGTACGTACCGGAGCCAGTCGAGCGTACGGCTGAAGCAGACACCGCCCACTTCCCGTTCGACTTCAAGCCGGGTGTGCGGGAGGAACTGCTCGCCCACGGCACCCTCCGGGACACCACTCAAGTCGTGCGCGAGGTGAGCCGCTCAATGCCCGTCGAGCTGTGGAGCGACGGGCAGCGCTTCCTGATCGACACGCTCGACGGACGGCAGCCGCCGGTGCCCGAGATCACCGACGGCAACCGGGAGTCGGTCACACTCGCGGCAACAGTGCTGACGGCACTGTCGGGCCCGTATGGCGCCACCGTACGGCGCACCCGGGCGGCGCTTCAGAGGGAGCAGGGCTCCGCTGTCCCCGACGGGGGGCCGCAGACGACGATCTCCCGACCGGGCCACCCAGCCGCGGAATCGGTCGCCCCCAACCTGGACTCGCCGGAGCCGTCACCCGCGTCCCTCCCCCGGCCCGAGCACCGTCTCGCGTCCACGATCTGGGGTGAAGTTCCTCCCCGCAACGTGCATTTCACCGGCAGGCAGGACCTGCTGGACACCTTGCACGGCCTGCTGGCCCCCGGCCGGTCGAAGGAGGCGGCCCATGTGCTGACTGGCCTGGGCGGCGTGGGCAAGACCCAGCTCGCCGTCGAATACGTCTACCGGCACAGCTCCGAATACGACCTCGTCTGGTGGATCCGTGCCGATCGGCCCTCGACGATTTCCTCGGGCTTCCACGACCTGGCCAGGGCGCTGGGCCTGCCGCTCACCCCCGAGACCGTCCGCCACGAAGCGGTGTCCGTCGTACGGGAAGCGCTGCGCGCCGGTGACCTGCGGCGGAGGTGGCTGTTGGTGTTCGACAACGCCGATTCCGTCGAGGAGGTCCGGCCCTTCCTCCCTCTAGGCGGGCCGGGGGCCGTGCTGGTCACCGCGCGTTCGCCGCAGTGGGCACATGTCGCACGGACGCTGGAGGTCGACGTGTTCCGCCGAGACGAGAGCACGACACTGGTACGCCGCCGCAATCCCCGCCTCGACGAGCACGAGGCCGACGCGCTGGCCGAGACGTTGGGCGACCTCCCTCTCGCCCTGGCGCTGGCAGCGGCCTGGTTGCTGGAAACCGGGATGCCGGTGAGCGAATATCTCGCGCTGATCCAACGGCAGCTCACGGCGCTCCTCGACGAGACACCGCCGTACGACTACCAGCACAGCGTCAGCGCGGCATGGAATCTCTCCCTGGACCGGCTGCGGGAGGCGAACCTCACAGCCGTAGAACTGCTCCACGCCCTCGCTTGGCTGGCTCCCGAGCCCGTGCCGACGTCGGTGTTCCGCCACCTCGACGGCGACCACGCGCCGGCGGGCGGTTTCCTGGCGGTCTCCCGGGCCGTACGCGAGATCAACCGCCATTCCCTGGCCCGTATCGACCACCGCACCGGAACCATGCAACTGCACCGTCTGCTGCGTATGGTGTTGCGCTCGTCCATGTCGGACGGCGAGCGCGAAACCTCGCTGCGGACGGCCCGCTCACTCGCTGCATCGCTCCCGCCCAGCCCGTCCCGCACCGCCCATCTGTTCGCCTGCCGGGCCGTGGAGTCCCAGGACTCCACGGTGCGGTCCGCGCTCCTGGATCAGTTGCGGTGGCTGGCGGCGGAGGGCCTGACGCGTGACGAGCACCGCTTGGCCGACGCGGTGCACGAGGAATGGTCGCGCACGGACACGATGACTCCAGCCGAACTGACCGAGCTGGCACGCCACCTTCCATTCCCACCGTGACGACAACTGGCCCGCGACGGGGCGTCCAGCCGTCCCATGCGTGCCTCTGGGCTCCCGTAGTGCGACAGGTTCCCGGCCCGGCGGCTGTCAGCCGCACGCCTGCTGGCACGTTTCGGCTCACGGCCCGGTGACGCCGACCCGCTGCCGCTGGGCATGTTCGTCGCGCTGACGACCGACCCGCGCCCAGCGTCAGAGGCGAGGCAGCCACCGCCCTCACCCGCTCACTGGCCTGGACGTCCAGCGCCGTGTGCCAGTAGGCCGTTCTGATCGCGTCGAGCGAGGCCGGCTGCCGCACCCCGCTCGGCCGACGCGGCATGGAGATCTGCCGTGAAGTCCGTGATCATCTCGGCGCAGCAGCGATTGGTGGAGAAACGGGCCGCTCAGGAACATGCGTAGGCGGTACGCGGCGCGGTGCAGCAAGTGCGGGATAGTCAGCGATCAGTACCTCCCGGTCGAGAGCTGACCTGTCGGTGCCTCAGGACGCCATGTCTCCGGCCCATGACGGACGGGTGGGACCGCGCCACGACGCTCCCGCAACGCATGGAGGGAAAACCGCAGGTCAAAGCCGCGCAAGCGTCACCCTGGACGCGCAAGAAGCCGGATTCGCTACACCACGCGCAGCGTTCGCTGCACACCACACGCCCTCGAAAAATCACGTTCTCGCAGGCCAGAAGGTTTCTGCACGCATAGCGAGTGTTGTGGGGCGGGTGGGACTCGAACCCACGGCCGATCAGAGACAAGGCCCGCTGCTCGGGCAACACAGCAGCACCCCTACCTTCGGCTTCATCGTTCACCGCATCGCTCGATGTCAGTGCAGGTGGAGTGCGAGCCAGACTCGTTTGGTTCGGCCGGACTTCAGACCTGCAGTCGACACCCTCGTCACGCAAGGAACGACAACCGCACCTGGCGACGAGGGTTGTCCTTGTTCGTGTCCACCAGGCACACCGACTGCCAAGTCCCCAACTCCAGCTGCCCGCCCACCACAGGCAGCGTCGCATGCGGCGGTACGAGCGCCGGGAGGACGTGGTCGCGGCCGTGGCCCGGGCTGCCGTGGCGGTGCTGCCAGCGGTCGTCGGCGGGGAGGAGGGTGTGGAGGGTGGCGAGGAGGTCGTCGTCGCTGCCGGAGCCCGTTTCGAGAATCGCGATTCCGGCAGTTGCGTGGGGGACGAAGACGTTGAGGAGGCCGTCTCGGCCGGCGGCCGCCTCCCGCAGGAAGGATTCGCAGTCGCGGGTCAGGTCGACGACCTGCTCTGTCGAACCGGTGGCGACGTCAAGGACTCGGGTGGTGAAGGCATCTGACATGCCCCCATCCTGACCCATACGCCGGGTTTCACACGTCAACAGCGGTTCGCTGGTTGATACGGGTGGTCCATTCCGCGAGACGCCATTGACCGTGCACGGACTACCTGGCTACTTTCGCCGCATGTTGCGTTCAGCCATGCTCACCACGCGCGGTCACATCGACCTGCTGCGGGTGGCCTCCGCCGCGTGTCGCCGCGGCTGCTGACGCCTTCCCCCTTTTTTTTCCACCCCCTCCTTGCCTGTACCCCGCCGTACCCGCACGCTCCGCGTGACGTGGTGGCGCTGAGGCGCGTACCCCCCTCCCTCACCGGACGCTCTCCTCCCCATGGAGCACCCATGAGCATCAGCCATGCCCCGCCCGGCTCCTCGGAACCTGATATTTCCCCTATATCCGCATCGAAGGGGGCCGAAGTCGACTCCCATGACCCGGTGTCCCCCGAGCTGACCCCCATCGTCCCCGTCTCCTCCCGCCGCACCCGCATCCCGCGCTGGCTGCGCCGCACCGCGGGCCCCCTCCTGCTGCTCGCCCTGTGGCAACTCCTCAGCGCCACCGGCGTGTTGGCGCCGGACGTCCTCGCCTCGCCCGGCCGGATCGCCCAGGTCGCCGGGGATCTGATCGGTGACGGTTCGCTGGCTTCCGCCATGGGCACCTCGCTGCAGCGCGTGGCGTTCGGGCTGCTCCTCGGCACCGTCATCGGCACCGGACTCGCCCTGGTCTCGGGCCTGTTCAGGATCGGCGAGGACCTGGTGGACGCGCCGGTGCAGATGCTGAGGACCGTGCCGTTCGTGGGTCTGATCCCGCTGTTCATCATCTGGTTCGGCATCGGCGAGGCCCCGAAGGTCGCCATCATCACGCTCGGTGTGACCTTCCCGCTCTACCTCAACGTGTACGCCGGAATCCGCGGTGTGGACGCCCAGTTGATCGAGGCCGGGGAGTCGCTGGGTCTGTCCCGCTGGGGGCTCGTACGGCATGTCGTGCTGCCGGGGGCCCTGCCCGGCGCTCTGACCGGGCTGCGCTACTCCCTGGGCATCGCCTGGCTGGCACTGGTCTTCGCGGAGCAGGTCAACGCCGACTCGGGCATCGGCTTCCTGATGGTGCAGGCGCGGGACTTCCTGCGCACCGACGTGATCGTGGTCTGCCTGATCGTCTACGCCTTCCTCGGCCTGCTGGCCGACTTCATCGTCCGCCTCCTCGAAAGGCTGCTGCTGCAATGGCGACCGACGTTCACCGGCCGGTGACCCCGCGGACCGCGGTACGGGTCGAGGGGCTGACCCGCTCCTTCGACGGACGTGCCGTCATCGATGACCTTCAACTCGACGTGCGACCCGGCGAGTTCGTCGCACTGCTCGGCCGCAGCGGCTGCGGCAAGTCCACCCTGCTGCGCATCCTGGCGGGCCTGGACCGCGAGATCGAGGGCACGGTCCTGGTGCCGCGCCGCAAGGCCGTCGCCTTCCAGGCGCCACGGCTGATGCCGTGGAAGAAGGTGTGGCGCAACGTGCTGCTCGGCCTGCCGGGAAAGCCCGCACGGGCCGTAGCCGAGCAGGCCCTGGACGAGGTCGGTCTCGGCCACCGCTCCGACGCCTGGCCCAAGACCCTCTCCGGCGGCGAGGCCCAGCGGGCCTCCCTCGCCCGGGCGTTGGTCCGCGAGCCCGATCTGTTGCTGCTCGACGAGCCGTTCGGCGCGCTCGACGCGCTCACCCGCATCAAGGCGCAGCGCCTGGTGGGCGAGTTGTGGCAGCGCCGGGGCTGCGCGGTGCTGCTGGTCACGCACGACGTCGAGGAGGCGGTCCTGCTCGCCGACCGCGTCCTGGTGATGGACGACGGCGTCATCGCGCACGAGCAGGAGATCGATCTGGACCGGCCGCGCGACATCACCGACCCCCGGTTCGCCGAGCTGCGCGCCGGGCTGCTGGAACGGCTCGGCGTCGACACCGCCGCCGAAGCCGCCTGAACTCCCCCTCCCCCGAACCAAGTTGAACGGAACGGATCCACCCATGCGACGACGTCTCGCCCCTGCCGCGCTGCTCCTGCCCTTTGCTCTCCTGCTCACCGCCTGCGGCGGGAACTCGTCCGCGAGCACGGGGACGGGCACCGACGGCAAGGGTTCGCTGACCCTCAACGTCGGTGACCAGAAGGGCGGTTCCGAGGCCATCCTGCGGGCCGCCGGGGAGCTCAAGAACCTCGACTACAAGATCAAGTGGTCCACCTTCACCTCGGGTCCGCCGCTGCTGGAGGCCGTCAACGCCAAGGCCGTCGACATCGGCGGCGTGGGCAACACCCCGCCGGTTTTCGCCGCCGGAGCGGGCTCGAAGATCACGGTCGTGGCCGCCTTCCACGGCACCTCCAAGGGCGACGCCATCCTCGTACCGAACGACTCGAAGCTGTCGAAGCCCCAGGACCTCAAGGGCAAGTCGGTCGCTGTGGCGCAGGGTTCCTCCGCCAACTATCAGCTGGTCGCCTCCCTGAAGGCGGCCGGGCTGAGCCTGGGCGACATCAAGGTCAAGTATCTGCAGCCGGCCGACGCGCTGGCCGCGTTCACCTCCGGCAAGGTGGACGCGTGGGCGGTGTGGGACCCGTACACCTCGCAGATCCTGCAGGGCAAGCAGGGCCGCGTCCTCACCACCGGCGACGGCATCACCAACGGTCTGACCTTCCAGGTGGCGGCGCCGAGCGCGCTGCAGGACAAGAAGAAAGCCGCCGCCATCAAGGACTATCTGGAGCGGCTGCGGCGGGCCACGGCGTGGGTCTACGGCCACCAGGAGGAGTGGGCGAAGGTCTGGGCGAAGGACACCGGTCTGCCGTACGAGGTGGCGCTGGCCTCGGTGCGCCGCACCAACTCCACCCGGATCTCGGTCGCCGTCGACAAGCCGCTCATCGCCTCCGAGCAGCAGATCGCCGACACCTTCACCGCCTTGAAGCTCATCCCGAAGAAGGTCGACTTCGGTGCCTTCGTGGACACCCGCTACAACGGCAAGCTGCCGGCCTCGACCACGCCCGCCCGGGCGTCCCAGGGCTGAGCACTTCACGCTGTTCGGCACATCACGGCCTCACCGCGGGAAGATCCACGAGATCCGCGCGGTTGGTAGAAGCGTGAACAACACGCCCGAGGTCGAGGTAGTCGTCGTGGGCGCTGGACAGGCGGGTCTGTCCAGCGCCTATCACCTGCGGCGCACCGGTTTCGAGCCGGGGCGTGACTTCGTGGTGCTGGACCACTCCCCCGGGCCGGGCGGTGCCTGGCAGTTCCGGTGGCCGTCGCTGACCTACGGCAAGGTGCACGGCATGCATGCGCTGCCGGGCATGGAGCTGACCGGCGCCGATCCGGCGCGAGCCTCGTCAGAGGTGATCGCCGAGTACTTCGCCTCGTACGAGCGCACGTTCGATCTGCAGGTGCGTCGGCCCGTCGATGTGCATGCCGTGCGGGAGGGCGTGGGCGGGCGGCTGCTCGTCGAGACCTCGGACGGCAACTGGTCGGCACGGGCGCTGATCAACGCGACCGGCACCTGGGACCGTCCGTTCTGGCCGCGTTACCCCGGTCAGGAGAGCTTCCGGGGGCGGCAGTTGCACACGGCGCAGTACCCCGGGCCCGAGGCGTTCGCCGGGCAGCGGGTGGTCGTGGTCGGCGGGGGTGCCTCGGGTACGCAGCATCTGCTGGAGATCGCCCCCTACGCGGCTGCCACCACATGGGTGACCAGGCGGCCGCCGGTCTTCCGTGAGGGCCCCTTCACCGAGGACGTGGGGCGGGCGGCCGTCGCGCTCGTCGAGGAGCGGGTGCGGCAGGGGCTGCCGCCGAAGAGTGTCGTCTCGGTCACCGGGCTGCCGCTGAACGACGCGGTCCGGCAGGGCATCGCGGACGGGGTTCTCGACCGCCGGCCCATGTTCGACCGGATCACCCCGGACGGGGTGGAGTGGAACGACGGCCGGCGGGTGGAGGCCGACGTCATCCTGTGGGCCACCGGGTTCCGGGCGGCCATCGACCATCTGCGTCCGCTGCGGCTGCGCGAGCCGGGCGGCGGCATCCGCGTCGAGGGCACGCGCGCGGTCGCCGATCCGCGGGTCCATCTCGTCGGCTACGGACCCTCGGCCAGCACCATCGGCGCCAACCGGGCGGGCCGGGCCGCCGTACGGGACATCCGGCGACTGCTTGCCGGGCGGCCGACCGAGCCCGTCGCCGCCTGACGGCCGGGTTCGCGGGCTACTTCGTGGCCTGCGGGACGGAGCTGTTCTGCGTGGTCTGCGGGGCGGAGCTGTTCTGCGTGGTCTGCGGGGCGGAACTACGCTGCGTGGCCTGCGGAGCGGAACCGCTCGGCGCGATCTGCGGAGCGGAGCTGCTCTGCGGGGCCTGCGGAGCGGAGCCGTTCTGCCGGGCGTTGAACTCCGCCACATTGCGCTGGTGTTCGGCGAAGTCGGCGGTGAAACGGGTGTCGCCCGGCTTCACCGTGACGAAGTACAGCCAGTCGCCCGCGGGCGGATTGATCGCGGCGCGCATCGCCTCTTCGCCCGGGTTGTCGATCGGGGTGGGCGGCAGGCCCATGCGCTGGTAGGAGTTGTAGGGACTGGCGAGCTTCGTGTCGTCGGCGCTGGTCTTCAGCGTGGCGCGCTTGAGGGCGTAGTTGAGGGTGGAGTCCATCTGCAGCGGCATCCCGCGCTCCAGCCTGTTGAGGACGACCCGCGCCACCTTGCCCATGTCGGCCTTCGAGGCTGCCTCCGCCTGCACGATGCTCGCGACGGTGACCGCCTGGTAGACGTTCATGGCGTTGCGCTGAGCGCCGGCTGCGATCGGGGCGCCGTTGAACTTCTTGTTGGCGGTGTCGACCATGAACGACAGCAGGGACTCGGGCGTCGTCTTCTTCGTGACGGGATAGGTCGCGGGGAAGAGGTAGCCCTCCGGGTTGCCCGCCGCGTCCGTCGGCAGCTTCAGGCGGGCCTTCGGGAGTGCCTTCTCAGTGCTGCCGGCGGGCAGGGCGAGGGCCTTGTCGACGGCGGCGTAGACCTGGCTCGCACGCCAGCCCTCCGGGATCACCAGGGAGGCGGGCTTGGCCTCCTGCGCGCCGTGCCGCACGGTCAGCAGCGGCACCACCACGGCGGCGCCGGCCACCACGGCTCCGGTCGCGAGGAGGATGAGGACGAGTCGGCCCCGGCGCGTCAGTCGGATCGTGCCCCGTGGCGGAATGTTCTGATGCATGCGGGCACGGTAACCCGCATATCACCATAAACCCGACAGATCTTCAGCCTGTCGGTTCCAGTTGGGCATCCCGGCGTACGAGGGCCGCGTACCGCCCGTCCTGATCCAGCAGCTCCTCGTGTGTGCCCCGTTCGACGACGCGGCCGGAGTCGAGGACCACGATCTGGTCGGCGCCGCGGACGGTGGACAGGCGGTGCGCGATGGTCAGCGTGGTGCGATTGGCCGACAGGGCGTCGATGGCCTCCTGGACGGCCGCCTCGGTGCGGTTGTCCAGAGCGCTGGTCGCCTCGTCGAGTATCAGTACCGGCGGGTCGCGAAGGATGGTGCGGGCTATCGCCAGGCGCTGCTTCTCGCCGCCGGAGAAACGGTGGCCGCGCTCGCCGACCACGGTGTCGTACCCGTCGGGCAGTGATGCGATGTGGTCGTGGATCTGGGCCGCCCTGGCCGCCGCGTGCAGCTCCTCGTCGGTGGCGTCCGGCTTGGCGAAGCGCAGGTTCTCGGCGACCGAGGCGTGGAAGAGATACGTCTCCTGGGAGACCACGCCGACCGCGCGCGCGAGGGTGTCGAAGTCGAGGTCGCGGACGTCGACGCCGTCGAGGGTGACGCGGCCGCCGGTGACGTCGTAGAGCCGCGGGACGAGATAGCCGAGCGTCGACTTTCCGGCGCCGGTGGGGCCCACGACGGCGAGGCTGCTGCCGGCGGGAACGGTGACGTCGATGCCGTCGAGGGTGGGGCCCCTCTGGTTGTCGTTGCTGTCGTATCGGAACGAGACGCCCTCGAAGCGAACCTCGCCCTTGATCCGGTCGAGGTGGACCGGGTCCTCCCGCTCGGTGATGTCGATCGGCAGGTCGAGGTATTCGAAGATGCGCTGGAAGAGCGCGAGCGAGCTCTGGATCTGCACGCCGGTCGACAGCAGGCTGACCGCCGGGCGGAACAGACCCTGCTGGAGCGAGACGAAGGCGACGATGGTGCCGATGGAGATGCCGGGGCCGCCCGTCTGGAGGGCGATGCCCGCGGTCCAGTAGATGACGGCCGGCATGGCGGCCATGACGATCGTGATGACCGCCATCCGCCACCGGCCGGACATGTTCGACCTCACCTCGAGGTCGACCAGTTCCTCGGACTCCTCGGCGAAGGACTGCGTCAGCGAGTCGGAGCGGCCCATGGTGCGGCCCAGCAGGATGCCGCTGACGGAGAGCGACTCGGTGACCGTGGCGGCCATGGCTGCCATCTGCTTCTGGCGCTCGGTGGTGATCTTCTTGCGTTCCCTGCCGACACGCCGGCTGATCCACACGAAGACCGGGAGCAGCAGCAGCGAGACGACGGTCAGGCGCCAGTCGAGGGCGATCATCGCGACGATCGTGGCGACCACACTGGTCAGGTTGGAGACCAGGGAGGTGGCGGTGGAGGTGACGGTGGCCTGCATACCGCCGATGTCGTTGGCTATGCGGGACTGGACCTCGCCGGTCCGGGTGCGTGTGAAGAACGCGAGCGACATGCGCTGCAGCCGGCCGTAGACGGCGGTGCGCAGGTCGTGCATGACGCGCTGGCCGACCGTCGTGGAGATCAGCGTCTGGAGCACGCCGAAGACGCTGGTGAGGACGGCGCTGAGGATCATGCCGAGCGCGAGCAGGCTGAGCAGGCCGGTGCGGCCCTGGGGGATCGCGACGTCGAGGATCGCCTTCAGCAGGAAGGGCGTGGCCACGGAGACCAGCGAGGCGGCGCCGACCAGTAGGCCGACCACGGCCAGACGGGCACGGTAGGGGCGGAAGAGCCTCAGGATGCGGCGCACCTGCTGGGGTTGCTCCTTGGCATCGGCCGGCGGTGTCCAGCGGGGTTCTCGATCGGGGTGCAATGGACTCCTAGGGAGTGAGGTGACGAAGACGGGCGGAGCCTAGCTCATTGTTACCTATGCTCACAATGAATTAGGTCCTGATATTGTTCCCGCATGGCCACCCCCGATTCCGACAGCCTGCTCGCCGAGCAGCTGCTGCGGTTCACCCGCCGTGTGCACCGCATCCAGAAGCGGCACATCGAGCAGTGCGGCCTGGGCGTCACCCCCGCCCAGTCCCGGCTGCTGCGCACCCTGGCGCACTGGAGCTCACCACCGCGCATGGCCGACCTGGCCGAGCGCCTCGAGGTGGTACCCCGGGCGGTGACCACCCTGGTCGACGGACTGGAGGCGAGCGGCAAGGTGCGCCGGGTCCCCGACCCGAGCAACCGCCGGGTGATCCGGATCGAACTCACGGACGACGGCCGCAAGGCGCTGAGCGAATTGCGCGGCGCTCGCCGCTCGGCCGCCGAGGAGATCCTCGCTCCGCTGAGCGACGATCAGCGCGTTGTCCTCGGCGGACTGCTGGGCACGTTGTTGGACGGGGTGCCTGAGAGGCGCTGCGGGTAAGGGGCAAACGGTTCGCGGGCGGCTGCGGGCTTGTGGGGGTTGATCGCGCCCACGCGGCGGAGCCGCAAATGGATACAGCCCCGCGCCCCTTGAGGGGCGCGGGGAACTGCGCGGCCAGCCACGAATCACCTGAAGCCGCCCGCGGAACGACAAGCCCCGAGCTACTGGGCGACCGGCACCGCAGCCTCCGGCACATCCTCCGCTTCGGCGACGGCCTCGCCGTCCAGCACCCGCTTCGCCTGCTCCGCGTCCAGTGCCCCCTCCCAGCGGGAGACGGCGAACACGGCGACGCAGTTGCCGAGCAGGTTCGTCACCACCCGCATCGAGTCCATGATCCGGTCCACGCCCAGCAGCAGCGCCACCGCTCCGGCAGGGATGGCACCCAGCGAGGAAGCGGTCGCGGACAGGGCGAGGAAGGCGGAGCCGGGGATGCCCGCCATGCCCTTGCTGGTCAGCATCAGGACCAGGACGACGGTGATCTGCTGGCTCAGGTCGAGATGGACGCCCACGGCCTGGGCGATGAACAACGTGCCGATGGACAGATACAGCGAGGCGCCGTCGAGGTTGAAGGAGTAGCCGGTGGGCAGCACCAGGCCCACCGCGTCGTCGCGGGCGCCGGCCCTGCGCAGCTTCTGCATCACACGCGGCATGACGGACTCGGTGGACGCGGTGCCGAGTGCGAGGAGCATCTCCTCGCGGATGTAGCGCAGGAACTTCCACAGGCTCAGCCCGGTGACCATGCGCAGGGCGACCGCCAGCAGCGCGATGAACAGGGCCGCGGCGACGTAGCACAGGATGATCAGCTTGGCGTAGGTCTCGATCACTCCGAGCCCGTACTGGCCGATCAGGACGGCCATCGCGCCGAACACCGCGATCGGGGCCAGCCGCATCACGAAGCCGACGATCGCGAAGATGATCTCCTGGGCCTGCTCGACGGCTGGCAGCACCTGCGGCACCTTGGTGTGGCCGAGGTGCAGCAGTGCGGCGCCCACCAGACAGGCCAGGATGAGCACCTGGAGCAGCGAGTTCTCGGCGAAGGCGCCGATGAAACTGGTGGGCAGCGCGTTGACGATGAACTCGGTCGTCGAGGGCAGCGCACCGCCGCCCGTCTTCGCGTCGACCGCCTTGGTGCTCAGCGTGGACGGGTCGACATGCATGCCCGAGCCGGGCTGGACGACGTTGGCGGCGACCAGGCCGATGATCAGCGCCGCGGTGCTGGCGACCTCGAACCAGATCAGGGCCTTGAGCCCGATCCGGCCGAAGGCCTTGAGGTCACCGGCCTTGGCGATGCCGACGACGACCACGCAGAACACCAAGGGCGAGATGATCGTCTTGATGAGCCGGGTGAAACCGTCGCCGAGCGGCTGAAGATCCGCGGCGAAGCCGGGCCACAGCTTCCCGACGACGATTCCGAGCACGAGCGCGCAGAGGACCTGCGCGAACAGAGAGGTACGCAGTATGCGTGCGACGCGTCGCGGGACAGAGGGGACGGACGGCGGCACGGGCACTCCTAGTGGGGACGTCAAGCTCACAGAAGCCGGGGAGACTTCTGCGATACGGAAAGCGGTTTCCGTGACGATCACTTTCGCGCTCCCGGTGATCTCGCCCGCAACCTCCGTGTTGCGGACGTGTAAATCACGCCCCCTGTGACGCATCGCACACAACTGGCCTCAGCAGCCGTCCTGTTCCTCCGTGAGCACCCCCTGAACGCTCGTCAGGGAGCGGTCGTAGCAGCCCGCCGAGCCGTACAGCCGGTAGTGCTCGCTCGTCGCGCCGACCGCGTGCCGCTGGTCGCGCGGGACGCCTGTCGTATAGGTGGCATCGCCGCTGACCGTGTCGTCCAGCCGCGACCAGCCCGTGCGCCTGCCGCCGCGCGACTCGACGACCGCGGCTCGGTCGCCGAGCGTCAGCACGGTGCGCAGCCGGGCGTCGTCGCCGATCGTGGTCGAACCGTTCATCGTGTACGTGCGACGGGTGAGCGTCGTGCGGGCGGGTCCGCGCCCGGCGACGGTGACGGACTCGTTGTCGCTCCATGCGGCGTCGAGGCCGTCCATGTTCTCGCCGTCGGTCCACCGGTGGGTGGAGGTGTTGGCGAGCATGCGACTGACGGTGGTGGTCACGCGCCCGTGCGAGGTGTCGACGTATCCGGAGACGGTCAGCCGGTGACCGGCGTCGGTGTCCACCCGCTGCGGTGAACCGGCCGTGTACGTCGAGGAGTTCGCGAGATCATCTGCCCGGTCCACGGTGAGCTTCCCGGGCACGTGCGTCCGCCCGGCGTCCTGCCACACCAGCACGTCGACCGGCGCGCTCCAGCCGCTCTGCCCCTCGGGCACGCCCACGACCGAGACGTCGACCTTGTGCGGGCGGCCGTCGTTGAGCAGCCCCGCGAACGGCGTCAGGTCGTATTCGATCGGCTTGACGTCGAAGGCGCGCGGTGCCGGAACGACGTACCAGAGGAAGGGGTTGGACCAACCTCCGGTCCACACGTGCGGGAACGGTGCGGCGATTCCGGCCAGTTGGCCGTCGACCTTGATCTGCACCTCGCGGTAGGGGCCGCCGTCGGCCTGGCAGGAATACGGCGCCTTGCCGGGCACCGCCAGATACCAGAACTCCTCGCAGCCGCCGCCCGATCCGGTGGCGTACACCTCGGCGAGGATGCGTTCGCTGTTGCGCGGGGTGGTGAGGGTGTTGCCGTCGCCGAGCGTGAGGACCTTGTCCGCGGGCGCCGCGGCCGGCCTGCCCGGGTAGAAGGTGAGCGTGACCTTGACGTCGAGCACGCCGGTGTAGGTGTCGTCGACGACGTTCCCGATGAGCATCTCGACGTCCTGGCCACTGCGGAAGGTGTCGCTGTAGCGCGTGACGTCCTTCTCGACGGACCACGCGATGCCGTCGGGCGAGGGTTCGGGGGTGGAGGTGCGCAGGATCTCGACCCCGCCGACGTGCAGATAGCCGAGCCGGTCGAACTGCCGCCCCTTGACCTTGCCGTCGAGACGCAGCACCACCTTGCTCCAGCGGTCGCCACACCCCTTGGGCGGTGTGTACGTTCCCCTGTAGGGGGTGAAGTCCTTGAACTGCGCCTCGGCGAGCGTGACTTGGCAGGACTTGCCGGCCGGTCTGTCGACGGGCGGAGCCGCCGTCACCGGGTCGTGCCAGTCGGTTCCGAACTCGGCGGGCGCGTCAGCGGCGCCGGCCGGCCCCGCCCCGAGGAGGGTGCTCGCCAGAAGGGTCGCTCCGGCGAGCATGGACATGACGATCCGTCTTTTCATGGCCCGTGTTCTACGGGGAGTTGGCGGCTCGTGGCAATGAGGTCTCCGTCAGAAGTGCTAGGCCTTCAGGTCCGCCCTGTCCCCCATCACCACCACGGGATGCCGGTGCGGGTCGAGCGTGCGCAGCAGGTACTCCATCGCCGCACGGGACAGACTGATGCAGGCCGACGTACCGCTGCCGTGGTCCATGTGCAGCCAGATGCTGCCGCCCTTCGCGTCGCCCTCGGGGCGGCTCGGGTCGTTGGGCGCGGTGCCCTTGACGCGGTTGTAGTCGATGGCGATGACGTAGTCGAAGTCGTGCCAGTGCGAGGGGGCCCACTGGCGCGGGGCCGCGAAGGACGCGTCGCGTGTGTACGGGAGCCGGGCGCCGGGGTCGGGCAGGACGCCGCCGGCGTCGGTGAGGGTGAACACGCCGACGGGGCTGCGCCGGTCGCCCTCGTGGTGGTCGGCGGTCCAGCCCCTCTTGCCGTTGTGCGCCGGCCAGCCACGGGTCCGCTGCCAGCTCGAACCATGCTTCGTGTACAGCACCACCGTGGAGTCCGCGGAGTCCCTGTCCGTCCCGTAGACCGCCACGACCTGACGGGAGTTCGCTGGAATCCGCTCTCTCAGGCGGTCGCCGATGCCTGGAATGCGGGTGGCCTGGGCGGCACGCGCGCGCGTGGCGGCCGTGTTGCCCGCGGCCCCTGTCTGTGCGGTACTGCTGTCCTGCGCCCCGCCGCACGCGGTCAGGGCCGTCAAGAGTGTTCCCAGGGCCGCCACCGCGGCCGCCGCTCGCGGTGCACCGATCTTTCGCATCGCCCCATTTTGTACGGCGTCACGGAAAACCGTTTGCTTCCGACCACGCTGCGACGCGAACCTGTCACGGTTTGCTGCCGCCGTTCGCGGCTCCCCCCACCCCCTGACACGAGCCACTGGGACGTCAGTCGTCATGCAGATTCAAGACCTTCCGTATCCCGACCCGGGTGTGCCGGACGCACGCTCCGGTCCCCGATTCCTGTGGTGGCTGGGCCGTAACCAGCTGGGCGGTCAGTTCAAGTCGCTGGCCTGGGGCCTGCTGCACTTCGCGTCGGTCTCCGCGCTGCCGTTCTGCGTCGGCATGGCCATCCAGGCCGTCGTCGAACGCTCGGGCACCCGACTGGCCCTCGCGGGCGCCCTGTTGGCGCTGGCGGGCCTCGGCACGGCACTCGGCGACACGTTCCTGCACCGGGCCGCGGTCACCAACTGGATCACGGCCGCCGCCCGCGTCCAGCAGCTGCTCGCCCGCAAGGCGGCGGTGCTGGGTTCGGCGCTGACGCGGCGTGTCGCGGCCGGCGAGGTGGTGGCCGTCTCCACCGGTGACGTCGAGAAGATCGGCTGGTTCGTGGAGGCCGTCTCCCGGTTCACCGCGGCGGCTCTCACGGTCGTGCTGGTCTGCGTCGCCCTGCTCGTCTACCAGCCGGCGCTCGGCGTGGTCGTCGCCGCGGGCCTGCCCCTGCTGGCGATCGCGGTGCTGCCGCTGCTGCCACGGGCGACGCGACGGGCCGACTTCCAGCGCGAGAAGGCGGGACGGGCCACCGAACTGGCCTCGGACACCGTCGCCGGACTGCGCGTGCTGCGCGGTATCGGCGGCGAGGAGCTGTTCCTCGACCGCTACCGCCGTGCCTCCCAGGAGGTCCGTCACGCGGCCGTGCGCAGCGCCCGCATGTGGTCCCTGATCTCCGCCATCCAGGTGCTGCTGCCGGGCCTGCTGATGGTCGTGGTCGTCTGGTACGGCGTCCACCTGGCCGGCCAGGGCCGCATCACCGTGGGCGAACTGGTCACCGTCTACAGCTCGGTGATGGTCCTGACGTATCCCCTACGCCACTTCGAGGAGATCGCCATGGCCTACTCCTTCTCGCGACCCTCCGCCAAACGGGCGGCGCGGGTGCTGTCGCTGGAACGGGCCACGGACACCGAGGGCTCACGCACGGCGGACGTCCCCTCGGGGGACCTGTACGACCCGGCGACCGGGCTGCTCGCCCCCGCGGGCCGGCTGACCGCCGTGGTGTGCGGCGACCCGGACGCGGCGGGCCTGCTCGCCGAACGGCTGGGCGGACACCCCGCCGAGCAGGGCACCTCCGTCCTGCTGGGCGGCGTGCCCCTCGACGAGCTGCCGCTGGAGACCGCGCGTGAGGCGGTGCTCGTCCAGGACAAGGACCCGGTGCTGCTGTCCGGTTCGCTGCGAGAGCTGCTGGACGTTCCCGCCTCGGGCGACGTCGCCGCACGCGAGGCGCTGGCGGCCGCACAGTGCGGGGACGTCCTGGAGGCGCTCGCCCAGGGGTCGTTGGACGCCGCGGACCCGATGGACACGCGGATCACCGAACGCGGGCGTTCGCTGTCCGGCGGTCAGCGACAGCGGCTCGCGCTGGCCCGATCGCTGATCACCGACCCGGAGGTGCTCGTCCTGGACGAGCCGACCTCGGCCGTCGACTCGCACACCGAGGCACGGATCGCGGAGGGGGTGCGCACGCTTCGGGAGGGGCGCACGACGGTGGTGTTCACCTCCTCGCCACTGCTCCTGGACCACGCGGACCGGGTCGTACTGGTCCACGAGGGCGAGGTCGCCGCGGTCGGCGTGCACCGCGAACTGCTGCACACCGAGCCCCGCTACCGGGCCGTGGTGACCCGGGAGACCGAGGAAGAGGCCGCCCTGAGCGGCGCACTCGAAGACGACGACGTTCTGAAAGAACTGGAAGAGATCGAGGAGACAGCATGATCGGCGTGGCGCCACCGGCGTACGACCCGGCGGCCCCGACGACGGCGCACACCCTGCCCGTCGGCGCACCCGCGACCGTACGCGCCTATGTGGCCGAGCTGTTCCGCCGGCACCGCCGTGCCTTCCTGGTCCTGATCGCCGTCAACACCGCGGCCGTGCTCGCCTCGATGGCGGGCCCATGGCTGCTGGGCGACCTGGTCCAGCGGGTGTCGGACGGGGCACGGGAACTTCATCTGCCGCTCACCGTCTCACTGTTCGTGCTCGCGCTGCTCGTCCAGGCCGTCTTCGTGCGGCAGGTGCGGCTGCGCGGGGCGATGCTCGGCGAGCGGATGCTGGCCGATCTGCGCGAGGACTTCCTCGTACGGTCGGTCGGGCTGCCGCCGGGCGTCCTGGAGCGGGCCGGCACGGGCGACCTGCTGTCCCGGATCACGACGGACATCGACCGGCTCGCCAACGCGATGCGCGAGGCGGTGCCGCAGCTGGCGATCGGCGTGGTGTGGGCGGTGCTGCTGCTCGGCGGTCTCGTCGTGACGGTGCCGCCGCTGGCGCCCGCCGTGCTGGTCGCCGTGCCGCTGCTGGTGGCCGGCTGCCGCTGGTACTTCAAGCGGGCGCCGTCCGGCTACCGCTCGGAGGCCGCCGGGTACGCCGCCGTGGCCGCCGCTCTGGCGGAGACGGTCGACGCCGGGCGCACGGTGGAGGCCCACCGCCTCGGCGAGCGCCGGATCGAGCTGTCCGAGTGCCGAGTGAAGGAATGGACCGCCTGGGAGAACTACACGCTCTGGCTGCGGTCCGTGCTCTTCCCCGTCATCAACCTCACCCATGTGACCGTGCTCGCCTCGGTGTTGATGATCGGCGGCGTCTTCGTCCTGCAGGGCTGGATCGGGGTGGGCCAGCTGACGACGGGCGCGCTGATCGCGCAGATGCTCGTCGACCCGGTGAACCTGATCCTGCGCTGGTACGACGAGCTGCAGGTGGCCCAGGTGTCGCTGGCCCGGCTGGTCGGCGTGCGGGACATCGAGCCCGATGCCGGTGAGGACTCGCTGGCCCCCGACGGGCGCGAGGTGCACGCCGACCGGGTCCACTTCGGCTACCGCGAGGGCGTGGACGTGCTGCGCAAGGTGTCGCTGCAGGTCGCCCCCGGCACCCGGCTGGCCCTGGTCGGCCCCTCGGGCGCGGGCAAGTCCACGCTGGGCAGGCTCCTCGCCGGCATCTACGCACCACGGGAGGGCCGCATCACCCTCGGTGGTGCCGAGCTGTCCCGGATGCCCGCGGAACGCGTCCGCTCCCATGTGGCCCTCGTCAACCAGGAACACCACGTCTTCGTGGGCTCCCTGCGCGACAACCTGCTGCTGGCCCGGACAAGTGCCGTGGACGCCGAGCTGTGGGCGGCCCTGGGCGCGGTCGACGCCGAGGGATGGGCGCGTGCACTGGACGACGGTCTGGACACGGAGGTCGGCTCGGGCGGGCTGGCGCTCACCCCGGCCCAGGCCCAGCAGATCGCGCTGGCCCGCCTGGTGCTGGCGGACCCGCACACGCTGGTCCTGGACGAGGCGACCTCCCTCCTCGACCCCCGTGCGGCACGCCACCTCGAACGCTCCCTCGCCCGCGTCCTCGACGGCCGCACGGTGGTCGCGATCGCCCACCGGCTGCACACCGCCCACGACGCCGATGTGATCGCCGTCGTCGAGAACGGCCGCATCAGCGAGCTCGGCAGCCACGACGAGCTGGTCGCGGCGCAGGGCGCGTACGCGGCGCTGTGGCGGTCCTGGCACGGGTGAGCGTTCCCGGCCCGGTCGGAGGCTGCCGCACGGCGGCCTCCGACCGGGTCAGTACCCATATCCACCACCGCCGCTGCTGTTCGACGCCGGGACCGCCTTCTTGATCGCGGTGCCCTTGGCGTCCAGGACGTACCAGACCTTGTCGATGCCCTGGCCCTTCAGATCGCCGGGCTTCCGGTCCTTGGCGTAGTAGTACAACGGGTGCCCGGCGTACGTGACCTGGACCTTTCCCGAGCCCTTCGTGTGGCCGACAAGGTTCGCGTCGACGCCTGCGCCCGCGTGCGGTTTGCCCTCCATGTGCGGCCACAGCTTCATGCACGCAGCGTCACAGTTCATCGAATTGGTGTTCTTGCCGTCCTCGGTGAACAGATACAGCGTCCGACCGTGGCCGTCGACGAGGATGTCTCCGACCGGTGAGTGGCTCGACTTGATGGCCGAGGTGTCCATGGTGGCCGCTGCCGGGCGGGCGCTGTGGACGCTGCCGCCCCCGCCGCCGCAGCCGGCGAGCGCCAAACCCGCGAGCGCAATCCCCGCCACGGTGATCCTGCTTCGCCTCATGGTCTCTCCGTCCCTTCTGACAGAGGTTGTACGGGCGAGCGATGTGGGCGGATTGGGGTGGATTGCGGTCAATCCTTTCGGTGCTTCCGTGCGTACATTTGAACGTGGAGCTGTTCCCACGTGCCGACCGGGTCGACGACGCCGCGCTCGTCGCCGGGTTCGCGCTGGGCGACGAGCAGGCGGCGGTCGCCTTCGTGCGCCGCTTCCAGGACGCGGTCTTCGGGCTGGCGCTGTCGGTGACCCGTGATCCGGTCCTTGCCGAGGACGTGAGCCAGGAGGTGTTCGTACGGGCCTGGCGGGCCGCGGGCAACTACGACCCCCGGCGGGCCTCGGCGCTCACCTGGCTGCTGACCATCACCCGCAACGCCGCGATCGACGCCGTGCGGGCGCGGCGCTCCACTCCCGTCCTCGCCGAGACCCTGGAACGCCTCCTGGATGCGACCCTGCGGGCCGAGGACGACTCCGCCGACACGGAACGGCTGGCCCTGATCGCCCTGGAGAGCGAGCGGGCCCTCGACCGGCTGCGGGCCCTGCCGGTCGAGCAGGCCCGGGCGGTCGCGCTCGCCGTGCTCGGCGGCTGCACGGCCGCCGAGGTGGGCCGGCACGAGCACATCCCCCTGGGCACCGCCAAGACCCGCGTCCGCACCGGCCTGCGCAGACTGCGCGACGTGCTGAAGGAGGGAAGCCGCGATGGACCACCCTGACGAGGACGAACTGACCGCCCTGGCCCTCGGCACCCTCCCCACCACACCGGCGCAGCTGCTGCGCCACCTCACCGTCTGCGCCACCTGCCGCACGGCCTACGACGACCTGTCGGCGGCCGTCGACGCGGTGCTGCCCGCGGCTCCTGCGGTCGCGGCCCCGCCCGGCTTCGACGCCCGGGTGCTCGACCGCCTGGCACTGCGCCGCCCCTCCCCCGCCCGCCGGCGCCACCGCACCCCGCTGCTGCTCGCCGCGGCCGCCGTGGCCGGACTGTGCCTGGGCACGGCCGGCACCGCGCTCCTGCACCACGAGTCGGCCCCGGCCCAGGTGACCGCGAGCGACCACGGAGGCGTGCTGCTCACCGGCTCGGGGACGCGGGTGGGCACCGTCGAACCGAGCCGGGCCGGGACCGAGCACGTCGTGGTCATGCAGATCACGGCCGGTCGGCCCGGCACCCACTACACCTGCCGGCTCCTCCTCAAGGACGGCGCCACCCGCGACGCCGGCCAGTGGTGGATGCCGACCTCCGGCCGGGCCACCTGGATCGCCTACGGGTCGGCCCCCGCCATCGCCCGCGTCGATCTGGTGACGGACGACGGCCTCGTCTGGTCGTCGGCGGTGCTGCACGGCTGACGTCGGTCCCGGCCCGCGGCACACGGACATGCCCCACGGGGCCGTTTCCCCCTGCGCCGCGTACCTCCTGGTGCCGTGCCGTTGCGCAGTCCCGAAAGGGGGTGGAAGGCTGGATATCGGCACCGGCTCGGGGAGCGACCTGGGACCGATGGTTCCTCCCGGGCGCAGCCTGTGCTCCGCGTCTCGGCGCACCGACGCCCCGCGCGGTGAGCAACGGGCCCGTCCCCACCACCTGGAGGTACCCGTGAACAGCGCCGACGGATGGGGAGATGACGTCTACCAGCCCGACGGATCCGAGATCCAGGAGGACTCCGGGCTGCTCGACGTGGAGGACACCCTGGTCGACGACGGTGTCGACGACCCCCTCGACCGGGGCTGGTCCCCTCCGGAGCGACCATGGGCGGTGGAACGCCCCGATGTGACGGCGGCGGAGCGGCAGCACGGGGAGACCCTGGACCAGCGGCTCGCCGAGGAACTTCCGGACCTCGTGATGCCCGACACCGACGGCATCGGCGACTGCGAGGGCACCGACGGCGAACTCCTGGACAACGAGGTCGGCGCCGCCCGCTCCGGCCGTCTCGTGGCACCGGACGAGGGCGCGCACGAGGACGAGGAGAGCGCCCTGGTCGCCCGGGACGTCGGCATCGACGGCGCGGCGGCCTCCGCCGAGGAGGCGGCCATGCACATCGTCGACGAGGACGCCCTGTCCGGCTGACCAGCCGCCACCCGCCAAGGAGCACCGTATGCAGCAGGACAAGCACCCCGACTACCACCAGGTGGTCTTCCGCGACCGCGCCGCGGGCTACGCCTTCCTGACCCGGTCCACCGCGAACAGCGACCAGACCATCGAGTGGGACGACGGCGAGACCTATCCGGTGGTGGACGTGGAGATCTCCTCCGAGAGCCACCCGTTCTACACCGGCAAGGCACGCACCGTGGACACGGAGGGACGCATCGCTCAGTTCGAGCGGCGCTACGGCGGCGGGAAGGACACCTGAGGTCCCCGCGGACATTCATGACGCCGGGCGGTCACATCCGCCCTTCGGGATCCGTCAGTGCGACGGAAGCATCTCGAAGATTCCGGAAGGAAACGTCATGACCACGCAGCCGCGTCTGTCCAACCCCGTCAAGCTCGTCCCCGAGTTCGGTCCGGTGACCGGGGCGCTGTTCAAGGCCACCGGCAACGGCTCGGTACCGCAGAGCACCATCAGCCTGGTGCAGCTGCGCGCCGGCCAGCTGGTCGGCAACACGTATCTGACCGTGATGCACAGCGGCAACCTTCGCAAAGCCGGCGAGTCCGAGGAGCGGATCACGGGAGTGGCGACCTGGACGGACGCCCCCTATTACACCGACGCCGAGCGGGTTGCGCTGGCGCTCGTGGAAGCCGTTCTCACCCCGAATCCGCACGGTGAGCGCGTCTCGGACGACCTGTATGCCGAGGCGGCCAAGCACTACGACGAGACGGCGCTCACCACGCTGACGATCGCCATCGGTCAGGTCTGCTTCTTCATCCCGCTCGCCGTGATCGGCAGGCCGCTGCCGGGGGTCTCCCCCTCCCAGCAGTGGAGGGACTGACTCCCAGCGCTTGCAGCAGTGGGGCGGCGGCAGGCGCGCCCCACTGCTGCGGGCCGGTTTCCTCAGATGAAGTTCAGCGCCGCCGCGCAACCCACCCCGCCCAGCAGCATGAACACCGGCATCAGCACCTTGAGCTCGACCCAGCTGCCGGCCCGGAAACGCATGACCTTCGGCGGGCCGATCGGGTACCAGCGCTTGCGGCCCACCGGTATCGGCCACAGGATCGGGCAGCCAGAGACCGTCAGGGCGTCCCCGATGTCGTGGACGATCGCGCCCAGCACGATCGGCAGCCCCAGCCACAGGTACTGCTGGCCGGGCTGGGTGAACAGCCAGTCCGAGCCGTTGCCCGGCTTGTCCAGGATGCCGGCGAGGATCCAGGCGCTGGTCGCGGCCAGCAGCCACACCAGCACGTCGGCGCTGGAACCCCGAGTCGCCCGCCACAACAGACCCTCGATGGCCAGCACGATGTGGACGAAGAGAATGGCCAGCACCGCCCAGCGGCCACCGGTGATCGCGGCGACCGACGTACCCCCACCGATCAGGACCGCCCACAGCCAGGTGTGGGTGAGTGTGCGGTGCCCACCGGAGCGGCGAGGGTCGCCCTGCTTCTTCGTCGCCTTGTAGACGGCGTAGGACAGCTTGTCGACGATCTCGCACAGGCCGCGCGAGAGGGGGCCGAAGGCCCTGGAGATGGTGGCCGCCTTGTGGTCCAGGTCCGGGGCGAGAGCGGCTCCGGCGCAGATCAGAGCGCCGACCAGGAGGACCGGCCAGGGCATCGGGTGCCCGGTCGCCGCGGCCGCCGCACCGACGCCGAGCCAGGCGGCGGCGCCCGACAGTGAGTGTGCTGGTCCCATCATGGCCGTTGCCCGCCCCATTCCTCTTGTGCCGCTGTCCAGTTGACCGGGTGCGCTGACGCTCCGTCGGCGACCCAGCGTACTGGTCGTGATCTTCCTGCCGGCAACCGATTCCCCTCTGGGGGAGGACGCCAGGCAAGATGGGTGCGTGACCCTCATCGATCAGCTGCCGCCGACCGCCGACCCCGACGCCCTCTACGAAGCCTTCGAGTCGTGGGCCCAGGAGCGAGGTCTCACCCTCTATCCCCATCAGGAGGAGGCGCTGATCGAGGTGGTCTCCGGTGCGAACGTGATCGTTTCGACGCCCACCGGCTCCGGCAAGAGCATGATCGCTGCGGGGGCGCACTTCGCCGCCCTGGCCCGGGACGAGGTCACGTTCTACACCGCTCCGATCAAGGCGCTCGTCTCGGAGAAGTTCTTCGAACTGTGCAAGATCTTCGGCACCGAGAACGTCGGCATGCTCACCGGCGACGCGTCCGTCAACTCGGACGCGCCCGTCATCTGCTGCACCGCCGAGGTCCTCGCCTCGATCGCGCTGCGCGACGGCAAGGACGCGGACGTCGGCCAGGTCGTCATGGACGAGTTCCACTTCTATGCGGAGGGGGACCGCGGCTGGGCCTGGCAGATCCCGATCCTGGAGCTGCCCCAGGCGCAGTTCGTCCTGATGTCGGCCACGCTCGGCGACGTCTCGATGTTCGAGAAGGACCTCACCCGGCGCACCGGCCGCCCCACGTCGGTGGTCCGCTCGGCGACACGCCCGGTCCCGCTGTCCTACGAATACCGGCTCACCCCGCTCACGGAGACGCTGACCGAGCTGCTGGACACCCGGCAGGCTCCCGTCTACATCGTGCACTTCACTCAGGCGCAGGCCGTGGAGCGGGCGCAGGCGCTGATGAGCATCAACATGTGCTCGAAGGAGGAGAAGGAGCAGATCGCCGAGCTGATCGGCAACTTCCGCTTCACCACCAAGTTCGGCCGCAACCTCTCCCGGTACGTGCGGCACGGCATCGGCGTCCACCACGCCGGCATGCTGCCCAAGTACCGGCGTCTGGTGGAGAAGCTCGCACAGGCCGGTCTGCTGAAGGTGATCTGCGGTACGGACACGCTCGGTGTGGGCGTGAACGTGCCCATTCGCACGGTGCTGTTCACCGCGCTGACCAAGTACGACGGCAACCGTGTGCGCACGCTGCGCGCCCGTGAGTTCCACCAGATCGCCGGCCGTGCCGGACGGGCCGGTTTCGACACCGCGGGCTTTGTCGTCGCGCAGGCCCCCGAGCATGTCGTGGAGAACGAGAAGGCGCTCGCCAAGGCGGGCGACGACCCGAAGAAGCGCCGCAAGGTCGTCCGCAAGAAGGCTCCGGAGGGCTTCGTCGGGTGGACGGAGAACACCTTCGAGAAGCTCATCGCCTCCGATCCGGAGCCGCTGACCTCCCGCTTCCGGGTCACGCACACGATGCTGCTGTCGGTGATCGCCCGTCCGGGCAACGCCTTCGAGGCGATGCGGCACCTGCTGGAGGACAACCACGAGCCGCGCAAGCAGCAACTGCGGCACATCCGGCGGGCCATCGCCATCTACCGCTCGCTGCTGGACGGCGGCATCGTCGAGAAACTCGACGAGCCGGACGCCACCGGCCGCATCGTCCGCCTCACCGTGGACCTGCAGCAGGACTTCGCGCTCAACCAGCCGCTGTCCACGTTCGCCCTCGCCGCGTTCGAGCTCCTCGACCCGGACTCGCCGTCCTACGCCCTGGACATGGTGTCCGTCGTCGAGTCGACGCTGGACGATCCGCGGCAGATCCTGGTCGCCCAGCAGAACAAGGCCAAGGGCGAGGCCGTGGCCGCGATGAAGGCGGACGGCGTCGAGTACGAGGAGCGCATGGAGCGCCTCCAGGACATCAGCTACCCCAAGCCCCTGGAGGAGCTGCTCTTCCACGCCTACAACACCTACCGCAAGAGCCACCCGTGGGTGGGCGACCATCCGCTGTCGCCGAAGTCCGTCATCCGGGACATGTACGAACGGGCCATGTCCTTCACGGAGTTGGTGTCCTTCTACGAGCTGGCCCGCACCGAGGGCATCGTGCTGCGCTACCTCGCCAGCGCCTACAAGGCCCTCGACCACAACATCCCCGACGATCTCAAGTCCGAGGACCTGCAGGACCTCATCGAGTGGCTCGGCGAGATGGTCCGCCAGGTCGACTCCAGCCTGCTGGACGAGTGGGAACAGCTCGCCAACCCGGAGGAGATGACCGCCGAGGAGGCCCAGGAGAAGGCCGACGAGGTCAAGCCGGTCACCTCCAACGCCCGCGCCTTCCGGGTCCTGGTCCGCAACGCCATGTTCCGCCGTGTCGAGCTCGCCGCTCTCGACCAGGTCGAGGAGCTGGGCGAGCTGGATGCCGACTCCGGCTGGGACGCCGACGCATGGGGCGAGGCGATGGACAAGTACTGGGACGAGTACGAGGACCTGGGCACCGGCCCGGACGCCCGCGGCCCCAAGCTGCTGCTCATCGAGGAGGAGCCGGAGCACGGTCTGTGGCGCGTTCGCCAGATCTTCGCCGACCCGAACGGCGATCATGACTGGGGCATCAGCGCGGAGGTCGACCTCGCGGCCTCCGACGCCGAGGGCCGTGCGGTCGTCCGCGTCACCGACGTCGGCCAGCTGTGAGCCAAGTCGTGAGCCAAGGAGAATCCCACGCATGACGAACCCGGCCGAGAGACTGGTCGACCTGCTCGACCTGGAGCAGATCGAGGTCAACATCTTCCGTGGCCTGAGCCCGCAGGAGTCCCTGCAGCGGGTCTTCGGCGGGCAGGTGGCGGGCCAGGCACTGGTCGCCGCCGCCCGCACCACGGACGGCGAGCGTCCGGTGCACTCGCTGCACGCGTACTTCCTGCGCCCGGGCCGGCCGGGTGTGCCGATCGTGTACCAGGTCGAACGGGTGCGGGACGGCAGGTCTTTCACCACCCGCCGGGTCACCGCGGTGCAGCAGGGCCGCACGATCTTCAATCTCACCGCCTCCTTTCACAAGCCTGAGGAAGGGTCCTTCGAGCACCAGCTGCCGCCGGCCCGCAAGGTCCCGGACCCGGAGTCCCTGCCGACGGTCACCGAGGAGATCCGGGAGCATCTGGGTGCGCTGCCCGAGCGCTACGAGCGGATGGCACGCCGCCAGCCCTTCGACATCCGTTATGTGGACCGGCTGCGCTGGACCGTGGCGGAGGCCAAGGACGCCGAGCCGCGCAGCGCGGTGTGGATGCGCGCGGTCGGGCCGCTGGGCGACGACCCGGTCGTGCACACCTGCGCACTGACCTACGCCAGCGACATGACCCTCCTGGACGCCGTCCGCATCCCGGTCGAACCCCTGTGGGGCCCACGGAGCTTCGACATCGCCTCGCTGGATCACGCCATGTGGTTCCACCGGCCGTTCCGTGCGGACGAATGGTTCCTCTACGACCAGGAGTCACCGATCGCCACGGGCGGCCGCGGCCTGGCACGTGGGCGGATCTACGACGTCGAGGGCCGGCTGCTGGTGTCGGTGGTCCAGGAAGGTCTGTTCCGGGCGCTGTAGCTCACGCAGTTCTGCGGCGCAGCCAGCCCAGCAGACCGTGTGGGCGTCCCGTTTCCCCGGGAACGGGCGCGTCTTGCTCCACGGCCGTCGAGGTCATGGGCGGCGCCTGCACTGCGGCCGACGACGGCACGGGCGGGGCCTGTGCCACAGCCGCCGACGGCACGGGCGAGTCGTGTGCCACAGCCATGGAAGGCATGTGCGCGCCGTGTGCCACAGCCGCGGACGGCACAGGTCGGTCCTCTGCCACAGCCGCGGACGGCACAGGTCGGTCCTCTGCCACAGGCGCGGACGGCACAGGTCGGTCCTCTGCCACAGCCGTGGAAGGCATGGGCGCGCCGTGTGCCACAGCCGGGGACAGCAAGGGCGGCCCCTGCGCCACGGCCCCCGACGGCATGGGCGATGTGTGTGCCGGCGCCGGCAGGGCGGGGCGTTCCTGGTCTCCTGCTACCGCCGACCACGGCCGGGCAGTCGGCCGCGGCGCCGGCTGCAGGGCGCGCGCGTGGCTGACTGCCTGTGCGAGATCGGCCCGCAGCCAGTCGATCTCGTCCGGGTCCTCCGCCATGGTGAGGGTCTCGGCCAGGTGCGCGGCCGCCGAACCCGGTGCGCCGTGCGCCTGTGGCCTGGGCCGGAACCGGTTCAAGTGGACGCGCTCATACGGGTCCTGGACGATTTCCGCGATCTGGACGGCGTCAAGGAGGGAGGCAACGGCCGCAGCACACGCCCAGGGATGGTTGTCGGCCCGCCTCAGCAGGAATCCGAGGTGTCGCGAGCGCCAGTTGCGGGGTCGCAGATCAAGCCCCTCCAAGAGCTGCTCCCGCGCGCCGGAGGGCGTTCGGCCCTGCAACAGCGGTGCATTGTTCTCGTCGGCCGCGAACTGCCGTAGCTCTTCGGCCAGATAGAGCCAGACCACGGCCCGGTACCGGTTCAGATAGAACTTGACGGGCTTGACCACGCCGAGCCGGGCCAGCCGCGTGAACTTCCCGGGCGTCACCTGCAGAAGGGCCGCTCCCTCCTTCGTGCCCACGGTTTCGATGCGTTGCTTCAGGGACTCGGGGAAGCCGTCCTCGGCGTGCAGCCGCTCGATCTCGGTGTGGGAGATCCGCCGGCCTCCGCCCCCTTCGTCGGGCAGGGTGCGGATGCATCCGAGGTCCACGGCGAGGTCGAACTCGCCTCGCCTGAGACCCAGTTCACGCGCCGCACGGCTCGGCGTGCAGGAGGTGCTGTGCGGTTGTGTGACGGTGCTGCCTGACATGGCCCATCTCCCCCGTGGAGTAGGTGGCCCGCGCCGTTCGCGCGGCCTCGGAAAAAACCGTAGCCGCTTCGCCGGATCTCGTGGCAAGCCTGTGGATAACTCCACGGGAGAGGGAAACCGTGCAGGTCAGGCCTCTGTGGTCGGGGTCCGCTCGGGCTGCCTGGCCTCCACGCCGAGGTGTTCGCCGACACGGTTGACCAGCAGGGTCATCTCGTAGGCGATCTGGCCGATGTCGGCCTCCGCACCGCTGAGCACGCACAGACAGCTGCTGGCGCCGGCGGCGGTCACGAACAGCACCGCGTCGTCGAACTCGACCATCGTCTGGCGCACTCTGCCCGCGCCGAAGTGGCGTCCCGAGCCCTTGGCCAGGCTGTGCAGTCCGGACGAGACGGCGGCAAGATGCTCGGCGTCCTCGCGCCGCAGCCCCGTACTCGCTCCCGTCACCAGGCCGTCGTTGGACAGGACCAGTGCGTGCCGTACGTGTTCGACGCGCTCGGTCAGGTCGTCCAACAGCCAGCCAAGTCCCTGATTCTGCACCATGATCCGGTCTCCCCGCGTGATGACTCCCCCTGGCCGGAGGATCTCCACGCCAGCCTTCACCACGACCGCGGCGCGGGCAAGGAGGATAGGGGCATGGCGCAGAAGATGACCGACAAGGAATGGCGGGACTTCGTCTCGCACGGTACCCGCACCGGAAAGCTGGCGACCGTCCGGGCCGACGGCAGTCCGCACGTGACCCCGATCTGGTTCGTGCTCGACGGGGACGACGTGGTGTTCAACACCGCGAGCACGAGCGTGAAGGGGCGCAATGTCGTGCGTGACGGCCGGGTCGCGCTCTGCGTGGACGACGACCGGCCGCCCTTCGACTTCGTCGTCCTGCAGGGCCGCGCCCGGATTTCGGAGGACCTCGACGAGCTCAGGCAGTGGGCCGCCCGTATCGGGGCGCGCTACATGGGCGAGGATCGGGCCGAGGAGTTCGGAGCCCGCAACGGGGTGCCGGGGGAACTCCTCGTCCGGGTCACGATCGACAAGGTGCTGGCGGAGAAGGCTGTCGCGAGCTGAGCGGGGCGCCCGCCCGGATCGTCCGTCAGCCGACCGAGTCGAGGAGCCGGGCGGTGTGCATCCGCCCGGCGTACTCGACGAGCCGGATCAGCACTTCCTTGCCCGAGTCGCGGTCACGGGCGTCGCACAGCACCACGGGTGTTCCCCGGTCGAGGTCGAGGGCGCGTGAGACGTCCTGGGCGCCGTAGGTGCGGGCGCCAGTGAAGCAGTTGACGGCGACCACGAACGGGATGTGCCGGTGCTCGAAGTAGTCCACCGCCGGGAAGCAGTCCTCCAGGCGCCGGGTGTCTGCGAGGACCACGGCACCCAGGGCTCCTTGCGACAGTTCGTCCCACAGGAACCAGAAGCGGTCCTGGCCCGGTGTGCCGAAGAGGTACAGGGACAGGCCGGACCTGATGGTGATGCGTCCGAAGTCCATGGCGACGGTCGTGGTGACCTTCTGGTCCACGCCGTCGGTGTCGTCCACCAACTGGCCTGCCTCGCTGAGCAGTTCCTCGGTGCGCAGCGGCCTGATCTCGCTGACCGCGCCCACCAGGGTGGTCTTGCCCACGCCGAATCCACCGGCGACCAGGATCTTCAACGCCAGTGCGGCCGTCTCGCCGTCCTGCGCGTCGGAGTGCTCGGAGACCATCGATCACTTCTCTCGGGAGTACCGGGTTGCCCCGTACGGGACCGGGTGGTGGTGAACTGACATCTACAAGGCCCGTAGCCCTGCGATCACCTCGCGCAGAATCCGCTCGTCAGGAAGCTGCGCGGGCGGTACGGGACGGCTGACGGTGACGCAGCCGAGTTCCAACAGGTCGCCCAGGAGTACCCGGACCACGCCCACGGGCAGGTCGGCGCCCGCGGCGAGTTCGGCGACGGACTGGGTCTCGGTGCGGCACAGGTCGATCAGGGCCCGGTGTTCCGGCCCGAGCCCGGTGTCCTCGTCGACGCCGGGTGCGCCCGAGTCCAGGGTGACCAGGGCGATCAGGTCGAAGCGGACCCCGGTGGGGCCGGGCCTGGTGCGTCCGCCCGTCATGGCGTACGGGCGGACGAGGGGCCCGGCCTCGCCGTCGTACCACTGGCTGCCCGGCTCGGGAGGGGTGCCGGTGCTGTCCGCGTTCATGTGCGCGCGCCACCCTCGCGTCTCATCGGGCGGCCGGCGGCCGCGCAGCGACACGGGTCGGCGTGTACAGGTGCTCGCCGACGCGTTTGACCAGTCGTGCCATCTCGTAGGCGACCAGGCCGATGTCGGCGCTGACGGCGGTGAGTACGGCGAGGCAGGAGCCGTCGCCCGCGGCGGCCACGAACAGGAAGCCGTCGTCCATCTCCACCATGGTCTGGCGCACCCCGCCGGCGCCGAAGTGCCGTCCCGCGCCCTTGGCCAGGCTGTGGAAGCCGGAGGCCACGGCGGCGAGGTGTTCCGCGTCCTCGCGGCGCAGGTCGGAAGAGGCGCCCACGGCGAGTCCGTCGTTGGAGAGCACCACGGCGTGCCGTACTTCGCTCACACGCAGCACCAAGTCGTCCAGCAGCCAGTCGAGTTCCCCGGATCGCCGGTCGGCGCTGGTGCTCGGGTCCTGGATCATGCGCGGTCTCCTTCGCTGCTGTCGCTGCGCGGTGTGGGGTCCGGTCCCACGCCGCGGCCGGGTTGCCTGCCGCCGCCGCGTTTCCAGCCGTCGCGGTAGGCAGCCATGCGATCCCGCACGATCTCGGGGGTACGGCGGTCGTCGCGGGCGGAGGCCTGCGGGTGGGCGGGCTCCTCGGGGCGCTGTTCGCGCAGTTGGGGGGCGAGACTTGCCTGGCGTACGCGGCGGGGCAGGTCGTCGGACTCTTCGGTGTCCTCCGGGGGACGGTGCAGGCGCAAGGTGGTGACTCCGGGGGGTGGGGTGTCGGACGTCGTGTCCACCGCGACCGGTGCGTGGGCCACCAGCGCCGGCCGACCGGTCGTCGCCGGGACGGAGTCCTGGTGCGGGGCGCCACCGGGCACGCGCGCGTACTCGCGTTCCGTCGGCCGCTGCGGGTCCGCTGCCTTGCCGGGGGAACGTTCCGCCGCGCCGCCGTGCAGCAGGGCGGTGGGCAGCAGGACGACCGCGGTGGTGCCGCCGTAGGGGGAGGTGCGCAGGTGCACCTTGATGCCGTGGCGGGCCGCGAGCCTGCTGACCACGAAGAGGCCGAGCCGGTCGCTGTCGAAGAGGTCGAGGGCCTCGGACTGTTCGATGCGACGGTTGGCCTCGGTGAGGGTTTCCGCGCCCATGCCCAGGCCGCGGTCCTCGACCTCGATCACATAGCCGTTGCCGACGGGTTCGCCGATGATGCGCACGCGCGTGTGGGGCGGCGAGAACTGGGCCGCGTTCTCGACGACCTCCGCCAGGAGGTGGGTGAGGTCGGCGACGGCCGAGCCCACGACGGCGGCCTCGGGGAGCTGTCGCACCTCCACACGCGCGTAGTCCTCGACCTCCGACACGGCCGCGCGCACCACGTTGGTCAGCGAGACCGGCATGCGCCAGGCCCGGCCGGGTGCCGCTCCGGAGAGGATGATCAGGCTCTCGGCGTGGCGCCGCATACGGGTGGTGAGGTGGTCGAGGCGGAAGAGGTCGCTGAGCTCGTTCGGGTCGTCGGAGCGGCGCTCCATGCTGTCGAGGAGGCTCAGTTGGCGGTGCACGAGGACCTGACTGCGGCGGGCGAGGTTGACGAAGACCCCGGAGATGCCGCTGGCGAGTTCGGCGCGCTCGACCGCGGCGCGCAGGGCGGCGCGGTGGACCGTGGTGAGGGCCTCGGCGACCTGTCCGGTCTCGTCCTCGGCGGGCGGTCCCGGTGGGGCCTCGGCCTGGATGTCGATCTCCTCGCCGGCCCGCAGTTTCCGCATGGCCTCGGGGAGGTTGCGGCGGGCGATCTCCAGGGCGCTGTTGCGCAGGCTGACCAGTTCGACGACGAGGCCGCGTCCGATGCGGACCGAGATGACGAGCGAGGCGGCCACCGCGGCGAGGCCGAGGAGCACGGCGGCGCCGGCCGGGGTGAGCAGGCCGCGGGTGAACGGGTCGGCGCGGTGCGCGACACTGCGCCCGGCGTCCTGTTCGATGGTCCGCATGCCGTCCTGCACGCGCGCGTGCGCAGTGTTCCAGGTGGCTTCGGGTGCGGCGGCGATCGCGCGTCCGCCCGGGGCGGCGGTGAGGATCCGGTCCTCCGTGCGGCCCAGGGCAGCGTAGTCACTGCCCCCGGCGAGGGTGCGCCAGGCGGTGCGCTCGGGGCCGCTCAGGTCGGCGACGGCGGCCTCGGTGAGCGTGCGGCGGGTGTCGACGGCGCCGGTGAACAGCCGCAGCCGCTCGCCGCTGAGTCCACGGGTCAGGCGGGCACCCGAGAGCACCGAGTCCTCCTGGGCCAACGCCTCGCCGGCACGGGAGAATTCGAGGAGCACGCGCGCGTCGGAGCCCAGATCGGCGTCCTGGATGCCGGTGAGCGCGCCGCCCACCGCGAAGGCGCTGTTGATGGTCTTGGTGTACTGCCCGTACGCCGTGGCCCAGTTCACGCGGCGGTCGAGCACCGCGGTGCGCAAGGACCGCAGTTGTTCGGCACCGGTGACGAAGGTCTTGAGCCGCTGGGCCACGCCGGAGGGCAGTTCCTCGCTGTCGGCGACGGTGTTGTGGTCCCCGAGCCGCAGCCCTGCCACGGCCTGGTCGGTGCGGTCCGCGAGCTTCTCGTAGTCGTCGCTGCGTCCGGCCGAGGGGGCGGTCGCGGAGCGCACCGCGGCCGAGCGCTCGGCCTGCAGTGCGGCGACGGCCGTGGCGACCGGGGTGCGGATCTGGGCGTCGACGCGCTGCAACTGCCGTAGCCGGGCGACGTCCTGGGCGGTGCTGACGGTGGCGTAAGCCCACAGGGCCAGCAGTGAGACGACCGGGACCATCAGCAGGCACACGATCTTGGCGCGGACGGTGCGCGGCCGTATCCGCCAGCGGCTCCCGGGCGCGGGTGCGTCGGCCGGCGCCGCGCCCGCGGGCTCGTCCAGGACCTCGTCGGCGGGCGGGCCGGCGTGGGCGCGACGGCCGCGCACGGGAGGCGGGGGCGGCGCCTCTGGGCTGGGGCTGGGGGTCCTACGGGGTGTACGCATGGCCTCCTCGCTCGGGAGTGGTCGGGGGCGGGCCGGGCCGTCGCTAGTGGGCGACGGCGCTCTCGACCGGCCGCTGGGCCGAGGCGGATGCCTCGCGCTCCCCGGTCGTCGGCGACAGCGCGACGAAGGCCGAGGTCAGGAACAGGTAGGAGCCGAGGCCGACGGCGAGGGGGAAGATGAACTGCATCGCCGTGGCGCCGGGCAGCGTGTGGCCGGACGGTGTGACGTGGACGCGTACCGCGAACATCGCGGTGTAGTGCATGCTGGTCACCGCCGCGCCCATGATCAGCGAGGCGACGGTGACGGCGATGGGCGACTTGATGTTGAGCCCCGCCCACAGGGCCGCCGTCGCCGCGACGACGGCGATCAGGACGGAGAGTGCCACGAGGGCCGGGTCGTAGCTGACGTGGCCGTGCAGCCGCACCGCGGCCATGCCCAGATAGTGCATGCTCGCGACGCCGACCCCGGTGGTGAGTCCGCCGAGGAGGAGCGCGCGGGTGCGGTCACGGCTGTAGCCGACGGCGAAGACGCCGGCCCAGACCACGATCATGGCGACGAGCAGGCTCACGATGGTGAGTGGCACGTCGTAGCGAATGTCGGTGCCGCTGACGCCGAAGCCGAGCATGGCCACGAAGTGCATGGTCCAGATGCCGGTGCCGATGGCGGAGGCGGCCGTGATCAGCCAGTTGCGGCGCGAGCGCCCGGTGGCGCCCAGCGCACGGACGGTGCAGCGCAGTCCCAGCGCGGCGCCTATACAGGCCATCACGTACGACAGCACGGGGGTAAGCCAGCCGAAGGTGGCGTGGTCCAGGTGTCCCATGGCCCCGGGACGCTAGTCCTGACAGAGGCGCACCAAGGGCGCGCATTTCGAAAGGTGTTGGAATATGACGCAGAGAGGTACCTGAACGATCGCGCCCCGCTCGAACGTGTGCGCAGCAGCGCCCATCCGTTTCGGTGAGGGATCATGCGAAACATGAGCGACGACCACACACATGTCCAGGATTTCTTCGGCGCCCGCGCTGCCGACTGGGACAGCCGGTTCCCCGACGACGGTCCCGCCTACGCCGCCGCGGTCGCCGAACTCGGCTTGCGCGAGGGTGACCGGGTGCTCGACGCGGGCTGCGGCACCGGGCGGGCCCTGACGCCGCTGCGCGCCGCCGTGGGGCCCTCCGGAGTGGTCGTCGGAGCCGATCTGACCCCCGCCATGCTCCAGGCCGCCGTACGGGCCGGAAGGAGCCATGACGGGCGCCTGCTGCTCGCCGACGTCGCCGCACTGCCGCTGCGGTCCGGGACGCTGGACGCCGTGTTCGCCGCCGGGCTGATCGCTCATCTGCCCCAGCCGTCGGAGAACCTGCGGGAGTTGGCCCGCGTCGTCCGCCCCGGCGGCACACTGGCGCTGTTCCACCCCATCGGCCGGGCGGCACTGGCGGCACGCCAAGGCCGCGAGATCACTCCGAACGATCTGCGTGCGGAGCCCAACCTCCGTCCGCTGCTGGCCGGTTCGGGCTGGCGTATGACCTCGTACATCGATGAGGACGCCCGCTTTCTGGCGCTGGCCGTACGGGAAGGCTGAGCCTCAGCAGCGGCCCGCGACGGCCGCTGCGAAGGCGTCGGGGTTGTCGAACATGACGTTGTGGCCCGCACCGGCCACCGTCACCACCCGCACCCCCGCCGCCTCCAGGGACTGCCTGCCCGCAAGTTCACCGCTCAGCTCGCCCTGCAGGTAGACGCGCTCGATCGGCAGCCGTTCGAGGATGCTGCGCATGACGGGCTCGGAGCCGCGCCGCAGGCCGACGGCCGAGCGGTGCAGGGCACGCGGATCTGCCAGCCGCATGGTCGCCGCCCACAGGGGGCCGATCTCTTCCAGCACGCGTGCGTGCGCGCCGCCGACGAACGCATCCTCCTCGTGGGCGGCGATGCCGCTGCTGCCCGCGGTGGGCGGCGGGAAGGCGTCGAGGTTGGCCTCCGTGAGGACCAGCCGGGCGACCAGGTCGGGCCGCCGGTGGGCGAGCACGATCGCGACGGCGCCGCCCATGCTGTGCGCCACCAGTTCCGCCGCGGTCAGACCGCTCGCGTCCAGGGCGGCGGCCAGGGCGTCGGCGTGCTCCTGGAGGGTGTAGCCGAAGTGTTCCGGGCGGTCGCTGATGCCGTGCCCGGGCAGGTCGACGAACAGGCTGCGCCGGCCGGCGAGCTCGGGGCGGGCCGCGATGTGCGCGTGGTACACGGCCGACATGGAACCCAAGCCGTGCACATACACGCGCGCGGGTTCCTCGCCGGGCGTCTCCGTCCAGCGGATGCAGCTCCCCTTGCCGTCGAACTCGGCCTGCTTCATTGCGTCCTCCCTCATGCGCCGACGGTCACTCTCGACTCACAGGAAGATACCTCGCTTCCGATGTATTGCGGAAGCGATATATGGAGTTGGCGATGTACAGCGTGCGTACGCGAGAATACGGGCATGCTGGAGCTGGCCATCCTCGGATTCCTCTACGACGCCCCGCTGCACGGCTACGAGCTGCGCAAACGCATCACCGCGCTGACGGGCCATGTGAAACCCGTCGCCGAGAGCACGCTGTACCCGGCGATCAAGCGCATGGAGAAGGCGGGTCTGCTGGCGCGCGCCACGGAACCCGGCGCCGTGGCCGCCCCGCGTCACGTCCTGACGCTCACCGAGGACGGCAGAGGCGAGTTGCGCCGGCGGCTCGCCGAACCCGACCGGCGCGACATCACCGACGAGAACCGGTGGTTCACCATGCTCGCCTTCCTGCGCCACCTCGACGACCCTGCGGCGCAGGCGGCCGTGCTCCGGCGCAGGCTGGCCTTCCTGGAGGAACCGGCGAGCTTCTTCTACGAGGGGGACCGGCCGCTGCGCGCCGAAGAACTGGACGATCCCTTCCGCCGCGGGCTGCTGACCATCGCGCGGGCCACGTCCCGGGCCGAACTCACCTGGCTGCGGGAGACGATCGGGTCACTCGACGGCTGATCCGTCGGCACGCCGGACGGGACATCCCCGTAGACCGGGAACCGGGCGGGTGCCCAGCTCGTTCAGCTCGTAGCCGTTCGGGTAGCTCTTGACCTCCCAGTTCTGCCGCGCGTAGTGCGGCGCGCGCCGGGGCGGAAGGAGGCGCACGACACGTCCGCGCGCCCGTACCGCGCGGCGCACCAGTGCGCGGGTGGCGGCGTTCGGGGGCGGGTAGCGGAAGGCGCTCAGGAGGTGGTCGTCGAGCAGGGCGAGCGTCGAAGTGCGCAGGAGGGGGGCGAGCGGGCGCGGGTACCAGGAGGCCATCAGCGCGAGGGTGGCGTCGGAGACGCGGCGCGCGTCCTCGTCCCAGTCGAAGTGGGCCTCTTCATAGGCGTCGAGGCAGGCCTCGAACTCCTCGTAGGACTCGGGAATGTCCCTGATGCCCAGGTACCGGCCCAGGGTGCGGTGGTGGACAGCGGAGGCGACGGTCTCATGGCGCGACAGCCGGCGCCATCCGTACGCGTCGATCCAACGCTTGGGCATCACGACGAAGGTGCACAGCACGTAGCGCATGTCGTCGTTGGCGATGTCGTAGCTGCGGTGCATCTGGTTGATGCGGCGGATCGCCGTGTCGGCCTGTGGGCTGCCGAAGCCGTGCTCCACGACGGCGTCGAGGAGGAGGGTGGTGTCGTCGTAGCGCTTCTGGGTCCGCCGGGTGAGTTCCGACGTCTCGGCGAGCAGCCGCCCGATGCTGGGTACGGCGTAGGTGCGGTACAGGGCCAGCTCGAGGGAACGGGTGAAGTCCCAGGGGAACTCGTAGGCCGCGCTGAGCCGGTAGATCTCGGAGGCGTCCTTGTGGGGGTCCATCCGCCGGATCTGTTCGAGCCGCTGGAAGCGCTTCACCGGAGCCTCCCTCTTCTGCCGCAGGAGGTCCAACTCTACGTTGAACAGCAGGAGATGAACGATCGGCCAGGCAACCACGCAGGGGGAAGGTGGTCAGCATGTTGGGCAGGGTGCGCAAGTCCTGTGCGAGATTTCTCAACGCCGTTCGCGCGGACATCGACAACGGCCGGGACAAACGTACACACAATCTTTTCGAAGCGGCGGCCGCGTATGTCTCGGCGTGCGCGGAGGACGACCAGGACCGGATCGAGGAGGCGGCAGGCTGGGTGTCCCCGGAGGCGCTGTCGTTCGGGGTCAACGAGCTGGCGTGCCGGGCCGTCATTGCGCTCGCGCGGGAGCGCGACGAGTCGCCGAGGACGGTGGCCCGGGCGCTTCTGGGCCTCCCGGCGGCCTGACGCGTCGGGTCAGGTGCGGTCGATTCGCCCCGTCCAGCCGGAAAACTGCAGCTCCGGGTGCACTTGTGAGTCGTGACAAGCTGCTTCCGCTCGCACTAGGGTGCGCGCGATCGGATGAATCGATGGGGAGGCTGGGATGGCCGGGACGGACGAGGACGCCGTCGCCGCCGCGGACGATGCGCTGTATGTGCTCACGGCGGTACTTCTGACGCCGGCGAAGTTCCCGAGCGTGCTGGGCGACGACTATCCGGAAGCCTGCGCGGCACTCGGCCTCGCCCCGCTCGCCGACGGATACGGCCTGGTGCTCGGCCAGGACGGTGACGGCGCCCGGTGGACGGTCGTGGTCGACGACGTGTCGCTGGTCGCCGTCGCGATCGCCTCCTGGGACTGCGGGATGGAATACGACCTGTCGCCGGACGAGCGCTCGGTCGTCGCCGCACTGCCGGGCTGGCCCCTGGCGGTCGCCGTGGCGGCTCCCGGTGTACCCGAGCCGCACGATCCCGACCCCGAGGTGGCGGACGGACCGCCGTTGACGCCACCGGACACCAGCAGGTGGGGGCCGGCTCAGCGGCGCCTGGGCGCCGACGAGATCGCGCTGCAGTGGGCGTTGTGGCGGGAGCAGATAGACGACTCCGCCTTCCCGAGTGCGGACCGGGCCTCCGAGGACGCGAACAAGGAGGATGCTCCGGCCGCGGCGGGCGGGCAGGCGGACGCTCAGCCGGGACACGGCGGGGTCCGGCGGGTGCTCGCCGAGGCGCGCGCGTACGTGGACACTCCGCCGCCCCTCGGCCGCGTCCGGTCGTCATTCGCCCCGGGTGACGCGCGGACCCTGCGTGCCGACGGTCCGGGCTGGTCGCTCGTCGCCCGGACCGACGACATCGCGTTCGTACTGCTCGACGCGGAGCCCGGCGAGGTGCTGCCGGTCGGCCGCGGACCGGAGCTGCCGGGTCTGCTGGAGGCGCTCGAGAAGATGGCCGTGCGGCCCATCTGAGTCAGCGCGGACCGGCGCCCTACAGGCTGTTCTGGCGGGGCGCGCGGGTCCTGACGGGCGCGTCTGGCGCGTGTGCCTCATGCAGCAGGGCAACCAAGGCCTTGGGTGTACGGGCGTGTTCCGCGGCGTCGGCCGGGCGAGACGCCGTCAGGGCAGACTCTGCGACGGCAGGGGCGCGACCATCGGCGCTGCGGTGAAGCGTCCGCCGGGCGGCATGGCACCGATCTCCTTGCCTCGTACGGCACTTCACCCACGGCCCCTGTTCTCAGCCGCCATGTGGCGGGCGCGTTCCATGTGGTCCCAGCCCATGGATGCGGTGGGGGCCTGACCGCACGATGGGGCAGCCGTCGGCGCCCACTCCTTTGCGGGCGCTGTTCCCTGCCGTCCTGCCCCGGAGGTCCGTCATGCGTCCGTCCCGCGGTGTTCCGCTCGCTGCCGCCGCCCTGGTGACAGCAGCCCTCACCTGGCCGGCTCCCGCCCGGGCCACGGCCGTGGGCGAGGATCACTGTGTCCACCAGGAGCGGGTGCACGTGCCGGGCGCCGCCTTCCAGCAGAGCGCCTGTCTGCCCGACCTGACCACGACCGGGCTCGCCGGTACGCCGTACACCGACATGGCTGATCAGGCGGGGCTGACGGCCAGGGCGACCCGTACCCCGTCCGGGGTTCCCGGGGTGCAGATCGACGGTTATTTCCCGGACGCCTCGCACTTCAACACCACGCATGGCCGGCGGCACGACGCGCAGTTCGTGATCCGGTTGCCCGACCACTGGAACGGCGGCCTGGTGGTCACCGGCGCCCCCGGCACGCGCAGGCAGTACGCGACGGACACGGCGATCTCGGACCAGGTGATCGCCCAGGGGTACGCGTACGCGGCGACCGACAAGGGCAACAGCGGTGCCGACTTCTACCGCGACGGGTCCCGGCCCGGTGACGCGGTCGCCGAGTGGAACGCGCGGACCACTCAGCTCACCCGGGCCGCCAAGCGGGCGGTGGCCCAGCGATACGGGCAAGCACCCCGCCGCACGTACATGACCGGCATCTCCAACGGCGGCTATCTCACCCGCTGGCAGCTGGAGAACCACCCGGAGCTGTACGACGGCGGCGTGGACTGGGAGGGCGCGCTGTGGACCGCGGAGGGCCCGAGCCTGCTCACCTCGCTGCCGACGGCGGTGGCACGGACGCTGGGCCGGGCGCGGGACGAGGACCTGTACGCGGTGGGCTTCGCGCATGGCTCGGAGTTTCTGTGGCCGTACCACGAGAAGGCGTACTGGGGCGTCACCCAGAAGATCTACCGCGCCGAGTTCGACCCGGCGTACGACCCCGGCTGCCCCGGCACGTCCGCCGGCAGCACCGCTGAGCAGATCCTGGCGCCCTGCCCCGCCGACGCGGTGTACGACTATGCGTCGCGGCCCGCGTCCGTCCATCGCGCCGCGGCCCGCGTGGCCCTCACGGGGCGCATCGGCCGGCCGCTGATCACGCTGCACGGCGACCTGGACGCGCTGCTGCCCAAGGCCGCCGACTCGGACGTGTACGCGCGCATGGTGGCCGCGCGCGGACGAGGTGCGCTGCACCGCTACTACACGATCCAGGGCGGCACGCACGTCGACGGGCTGTACGACACCTATCCGGACCGGCTGCGGCCGATCCTGCCCTGCTACCGCTCGGCGTTCGACGCGCTGGTCTCCTGGGTGGAGACGGGCACCCAGCCGCCCGCGGACCACACCGTCGCACGGCCCACGGACGGCGATGTGGTCGACTCCTGCGCGCTGGCCGACCGGGCCGATCCCGTGCGGTAGTGCTTCAGCGGCCGAGCTCCTTGCGGGTGATGCGGCGCAGCCTGCGCCGCTGCGAGGGGTCCAGCGTGAGGTATGCGGCGGTCGGGATTCCGAGGACGATCAGGACCACTGCCCAGAAGGGCAGCCAGATCCACAGGAAGAGCCCGAGCGCCACACCTCCTATGGCGATCTTCGCGTTGTTCGACATGTACGTCGCCTCCTTCGCGGCCTGTGCCGCTCTCTGTCCTGAAAACGGGCCCGTGCCTCCCGCGGTTCCGGACCACGACCCTGAGACGTCCCGGAGGTGCGACCCCGACTCGTCCCTGAGAACACTGTCCGTCATTCCGCCCTGAGAGGCTCCCCTACTGCATGCAGGTGACTCAGGGCCTGCCGGTAGGAGTCGACGAGTCCGGTCTCCGCGTAGGGAATGCCCGACTCCCGGCAGTGGGCGCGCACCAGGGGCTGGGCGAGCCGGAGATGGGGGCGGGGCATGCTGGGGAAAAGGTGGTGCTCGATCTGGTAGTTGAGGCCGCCGAGGAACCAGTCGGTCAGGATGCCGCCGCGGATGTTGCGCGAGGTGAGCACCTGCCGGTGCAGATGTCCCCAGCGCTCGCCGTTCGGGTCGGGCATCTCCATGCCCTTGTGGTTGGGGGCGAAGGCCAGTCCCAGGTGCAGGCCGAACAGCGCCTGGTGGAGGGCGGTGAACGCGAGGGCCTTGCCCGGGGAGAGGGAGGTGAGCAGCAGGGTCGCGTAGGCGGCGACGTGGGTCACCAGCAGCAGGCCCTCCACCGCGCGCTCCCGGGGTGTCTGCCGGCGCAGGTCCTGGAAGCCGTGGATCTTCAGGGCGACGCCTTCGAGGAGGGTGAGGGGGAAGAAGAGCCAGGCCTGGTTGCGCGTCAGCCGGCGGCGGAAGCCAGAGCGCTCCGTGGCCTGTGCCCCGGTGAAGACGAGGACGTCGGCGACGACGTCCGGGTCCTTGTCGATGTGGTTGGGGTTGGCGTGGTGGCGGTTGTGCTTGTCGTTCCACCAGGCGTAGCTCATGCCCAGGAGGAGGTTGCCGTGGATCAGGCCGATGACCCGGGCCGCCGACTTGTCGGAGGTTATCTGGGAGTGGCCCGCGTCGTGGCCGATGAAGGCCGTGCGGGCGCCGAACACGGCGAGCAGCGGCGCCAGGAGCAGCGACCACCAGGAATCGCCGGTCAGGACGATGCCCGTGACGATGCCGGCGAGGGCGAGTGCGTTGGTGGCGATGGTGACCGCGTACCAGGTGCGACGCCGTTGCAGGAGCCCCTGGCCCCGGACGGTGCGCAGAAGGGGCGCGAACTCGCTTCCCGCGGTCGGTGCATCGCGCGTTCCCCGAGGGGGCTCGGCTACGGCTGTGGTGGGCTCGGGCATGTCCGGTCTCCGGCTCTGTCGGGCAACGGGCTGACCTGAGGAAACGTACGAAGCGACGACCTGTTGCGACCATGGCGCCACCACCCGTGTACGGGCGGGGGTCAGCCGGTGGCGGGTCGGGGGGCCGGCAACACTGCAGAAGCGGGACGGCCGGGGCGGGCGGTCCGGTCGTGTCCCGGCGGCCCGCCGAATGCTGTACCCTCGGCGACCCCGACCCAGTAGTCAAATTTGAGGAATGCGGCTTCGCTGTGCAGAGGATCCCTTCGGCACCACCGTCCGAGATCTCCGAACTGGCTCGCTGCTGCGCCGTTTTCGTGCCCGGTGACCCGGCCCGCACCGGCAGGGTCGCCTTCTGGCGGCCCGACGGCAGCGTCCCTCCGCCCAACGCGGCCGGGTCCGCCGAGGATGTGGCCGTCGTCCTGCCCGACGGCGACGGCGTCGAGCTGGTGCAGGTTCCCGCCGTCCTGCTGCCGGTGCGGGCGGCACTTCCGGTCCTCACGCGCGCGCGTACCGATGGACACGCACACCGGGGGGCCGCCTTCTGGGGCTCGGCAGCCGTGCTGGCCCTCCAACTCCTCGCACGGGGGCTGCTGTTGCCGGGTCTGTCCCCCGGCGATCACGACGCCTGGCGTGTCGGCCCCCTGCCCCCGGACGACGTCGACCGCATCCGTGGGCTGGCCGCCGCGATGCCGCCCGAGGCGCACGCCATCCCGGTGGGCGGTTCCGAGCCGCTGCGGCTGCCCACCCCGGAAGGGCTGCTGCGGGCCTTCCTGGACGCGGTGGCCGACACGCTGCCGCGCTCTACCGCGGCCTTCCTGGTGACGGGCGGGCCCGCCTACGCGGCGCAGGCACCGCAGCACATGCCCGGGCAACGGGCGTGGGCCGCCGATGTCGCCGCGGGCCACGACACGGGCGTACGGCTCTCGCTGCGGATCGAGGTCCCCGGCCTTGCCGAGCTGGCGCAGGAGGATGCCGCGGGGCCGTTCCGGGCCGTGCTGCAGGTGCACAGCGTCAGTGATCCGGCGCTGATGACGGACGCTTCCGAGGTGTGGGGCGCATCCGGAGACGGGGGCCGGGGTTTCGGTCCGCGCGCGCGGATGGACGCCCTGCTCGCGCTGCGCCGGGCGGCTCGGTCCTGGCCGCCGCTGACGCCCCTGCTGTCGGCGAGCGTGCCGGACGCCGTCGAACTCGCCGACGAGGAGGTCACCGAACTGCTCGGACCGGGCGCCCGGGACCTCGCTGCGGCCGGAGTCGAGGTGCACTGGCCGAAGGAACTGGCCCGTACGCTGACCGCACGCGCGGTCATCGGCCCGCCGGACGAGGAGCCGGTGGCCGGCCGGGGCGCCTCGGACACGCCGTCGTTCCTGTCAGCCGACGCGCTGCTCGCCTTCAACTGGCGGTTCGCCCTGGGCGAAGAGCAGCTCACGCGCGCGGAGCTGGACCGGCTCGCCGAGGCAGGCCGGCCCGTCGTGCGTCTGCGCGGCCAATGGGTCCTCGTCGACCCCCGGGAGGCGAAGCGCGCCCGCGCCCAGCAGGACCGCAAGATCACACCCATCGACGCGCTCGGAGCCGCGCTGACGGGCTCGACGGAGGTCGACGGCCACCGGGTCGACGTACAGCCCACGGGGTGGCTGGCGGCCCTGCGGGAACGGCTCGCGGCCCCGGAGGCGCAGGAGCCTGTCGCGCAGCCTGCCGCGCTCGCGGCCACCCTGCGCGACTACCAGCGCCGGGGCCTCGGTTGGCTGGCCCGGATGACGTCCCTGGGTCTGGGCTGCTGTCTGGCCGACGACATGGGGCTCGGCAAGACGATCACGCTGATCGCGCTGCATCTGCACCGGCAGAGCGAGGCGGCGACGGCCGGTCCCACCCTCGTGGTGTGCCCGACGTCGCTGATGGGCAACTGGCAGCGCGAGATCGAGAGGTTCGCACCCGGCACGCCCGTGCGCCGCTTCCACGGGGCGCGACGCAGTCTGGACGCGGTGGCCGACGGGGAGTTCGTGCTCACCACGTACGGGACGATGCGACTGGACGCGCGTCGGCTCGGCGAGATGCCGTGGGGCATGGTCGTGGCGGACGAGGCGCAGCATGTGAAGAACCCGTACTCGGCGACCGCACGGGAGCTTCGTTCCATCGGTGCACGCGCACGCGTGGCGCTCACCGGGACCCCGGTGGAGAACAACCTCTCCGAGCTGTGGGCGATCCTCGACTGGACGACTCCCGGGCTGCTGGGCCGGCTCGGCACCTTCCGAACGCGGTACGCGCAGGCCGTCGAGGGCGGCCGGGACCCGGCCGCCGCGGAGCGGCTCGCCCGACTCGTACGGCCGTTCCTGCTGCGCCGCCGCAAGTCGGATCCGGGGATCGCGCCGGAGCTGCCGCCGAAGACCGAGACCGACCGTGCGGTGTCCCTGACCAAGGAACAGGCGTATTTGTACGAGGCGTTGGTGCGCGAGACGCTCGCGGAGATCTCCGCGGCCGACAGCATGGAGCGGCGCGGACTGATCGTGAAGCTGCTGACAGGGCTGAAGCAGATCTGCAACCACCCGGCACAGTTCCTGAAGGAGGAACGGCCGCGGATCGACGGTCGTTCGGGGAAGCTGGAGCTGCTGGACGAGCTCCTCGACACTATCCTCTCCGAGGGGGCGAGCGTTCTGGTCTTCACGCAGTACGTGCGCATGGCGCGCCTCATCGAACGGCACCTGACGGCCCGTGGCGTCACCTCGCAGTTCCTGCACGGCGGGACTCCCGTCGCCGAACGCGAGGCGATGGTGCGGCGCTTCCAGGACGGTGAAGTCCCCGTCTTCCTGCTGTCGTTGAAGGCCGCGGGCACCGGACTGAACCTGACGCGGGCCGAACACGTCGTGCACTACGACCGCTGGTGGAACCCCGCCGTCGAGGCGCAGGCCACCGACCGTGCGTACCGCATCGGTCAGACCCGGCCCGTGCAGGTCCACAAGCTGATCGCGGAGGGGACCGTCGAGGACCGGATCGCCGACATGCTCGACCGCAAGCGGGAGCTGGCCGACGCGGTGCTGGGCTCCGGCGAGGCCGCGCTCACGGAGCTGACGGACGCGGAGCTGGCCGATCTGGTGGAACTGCGAGGGGGCGCCCGATGAACCGGCACGACCAGAACATGGAACGTACGTTCGCCGCGCTGCCGCCCGCGCACGGGCGCGGGTTTGCCCACACCTGGTGGGGCCAGGCCTGGCTCAAAGCCCTGGAGGACACGGCGCTCGACTCCCAACAGCTCAAAGCGGGTCGCAGACTGGCGCGCGCGGGGTGCGTGGGCGCGGTGTCCGTACGCCCGGGACGTATCACGGCAGTGGTCCAGAGCCGCGGTGGCACGCCTCACCGGGCCGACGTCCTGCTGGAGGAGCTGGACGGTGAACAGTGGGACCGGTTCCTGGACATGACGGTCGAGCGGGCCGGACATGTCGCGGCGCTGCTGGACCACGAGATGCCACCGCATCTGGTCGAGGACGCGGCGGCCGCGGGCGTCGAACTGCTGCCGGGCATGGGCGATCTGGAGCCGGAGTGCGACTGCGGCGCCTGGGACCACTGCGGGCACACGGCGGCCCTGTGCTACCAGGTGGCGCGGCTCCTGGACCAGGATCCCCTCGTGCTGCTGCTGATCCGCGGCCGGGGCGAACGAGCCCTGCTGGGCGACCTCCAGGCCCGCGGCACCACGCCCACGGAGGAGCCGGCCGAGCCGGAGGGGGTGGACGCCGCCGAGGCGTACAGGACCGGCGGCATCCTGCCGCCCCTGCCCACCCCGCCGGAGCTGCCCACGGAACCCGGTGTACCGCCGTCCCTGGACACCGAGGCCCCGCCCGGGCCGGGCGTGGACCCGGCCGCCCTGCAGTATCTGGCCGCGCGAACCGCCGCAGAGGCACACCGCCTGCTCGCCGAGGCTCTCCGTTCCCAGGCCGAACCGAACGCCCCTGACGAGGAGTTGACGCTCGCGCAGGATGCGGTCCGTCTTGCCGCAGGAGGCGGTGAGACGGCTGTGGTGGACCGGCTGGCCGAGGGGTCTGGACGCGACCGGCAGGGGCTGGCGCGCGCCACGCGCGCGTGGCACCTCGGAGGGGCGGCCGCGCTGTCCGTGCTGGAGGAGGAGTGGACCGTCTCGGGCGAGGCTCTCGCACGCGCGCGTGCCGCCCTGGAGTCGGCCTGGGACGAGGACGAGCGACCGTCGCTGCGGGCGAGCGGCAACCGGTGGACGGTCGTCGGCGCACCGGCCCAACTGCGCCTGGGACGGGACGGGCGTTGGTGGCCGTATCGCAAGGAGCGGGGCCGCTGGGTGCCCGCCGGAGCGGCTTGCCGGGATCCGGCGACTGCTCTGGCCTCGGCGGAGCCGGACGCCGGGGAGGAACCCGCCTGAGAGGCCCTGCAGTCGGCCGGGCGGCGGATCCCGCCGCCCGGCCCGCTGAGCTGCACCGAAGGCCGCCCAAACGTCGTCGCGGTGCGCGCCTACGGGGCCATCTCGTACGCGCCGGACAGCGCCTCGACCCGCTGCCAGACCCGCTCCGTGCGTGCCTCGTCGACGACGGGCCGCCGGATCGAACCGAGCGCCCACTCCTGCTGCTGTTCGGTCGCCGAGTCCTTGCCGTGCAGTTCGACGGCGTGCGCGGAGAAGTCCCGTACCAGGACCGCGAAGAGTTCGTCGAGCACGTCCTCGTCGAGGCCGGTCAGGGCGGCCTGCTCCAGGACGAGCTGTCCGTGCACGACGAGGGCGAAGAGCTGACCGACCGCGAGGAGGAGGTCGAGGTCCCGGCTCTGCTCCGCGTCGGGCGCGGCGGTGGCGACGAACTCGCAGAGTGCGTCGGCCTGTTCGCGGAAGCGGGTCACATTGGGCAGGTGCGCGTACGTGTCGAAGGCGGGCCGCCAGTCGTGGAAGCGCACCGAGCCGAGGCCACGGGCCGGTCCCTGCCGGAAGAGGAAGTCGTCGTCGGCCGCGTCGAGGCGGGTCGGTACGGCGGGGTAGTCGACCGGGTCGAGGAGGTGGCTGCGCAGGAATTTGAGGATCAGCGCCAGGTTGACGTGGACCGTGCCCTCCAGCTTCGGAAGGCCGCGGATCTCCACGGCCGCCTGGGCGAAGTAGTTGTCCTTCTCGAAGCCCTTGGCCGCGATGACGTCCCACATGAGGTCGATGACCTTCTCGCCCTCCGTGGTCACCTTCATCTTCGTCATGGGGTTGAAGAGGAGGTAGCGGCGGTCGTCGGGGCCGGCGGAGCGGAAGTAGTCGACGGCGCGGTCGCTGAACAGCTTCATGCCGACGAGCCGCACGTACGCGTCGGTCAGCTCGCGCCGCACATGCGGGAAGGCGGTGACGGGACGGCCGTAGAGGATGCGGTTGTGGGCGTGGGTGACGGCCTCGTACATCGCGTGCTCGCAGATGCCGATCGAGGCGGTGCACAGGTTGAACTTGCCGACGTTCACGGTGTTGAGCGCGGCGTCGAAGGCGGCCCGGCCGGTGTGCAGGACGTCCTCGGCCGCCACGGGGTAGTCCTCCAGGCGGAACTCGCTGACGAACTTCGAGGAGTCGACGACGTTCTTGACCAGGTGATAGGCCGGATGGCGGCTGTCGGCGGCGAAGAACACATAGCCGTCGGGGCCCTCGACGTCGGTACGGCGGCCGAAGACCGAGACGAGTCCGGCGGCGTTGCCGTTGCCGATGTAGTACTTGGAGCCGGTGGCGCGGAAGCCGCCGTTGCCGTCGGGCTCGAGCAGCATGTCGGTGGAGTAGATGTCGGCGCCGTGGGCCTTCTCGGACAGGCCGAAGGCGAACACCTCGCCCTGGGCGAGGAGTTCAGCGGCGCGGGCGCGTGCGTCGGCGTTGTCGCTCTGCCATACCGGGCCGAGGCCGAGGATCGTGACCTGCCAGGCGTACCAGTAGTCCAGGCCGTAGAAGCCGAGGATCTCGTTGAGCGCGGCGATCCGGCCGGTGTCCCACCGCTTGTCGGATTCCTCCTCCCCCGCGGCGGACGACGGCGTCAGGAACGTGGCGAACAGGTTCTCCTTCGCTGCGAAGGCGAGGAAGTCGCCGAGCCAGGCGCGGGTCCGGTAGTCCTCGATCAGCCGGCTCTTCCCGCGCTCCTCGAACCAGTCGACGGTGGCACGCAGCAGGCGCCGCGTCTCGGGGTCGAAGTGCGCGGGGTCGTAGGTGCGCGGGTTGAACAGCAGCTGGTCGGCCATGGGATGACGCCTTTCGGCTGGTGGACGGGTGGGAAACGGGAGTCGGACGGCTGGACGGCTGGACGGCTGGACGGCTCTGATCGGATCGGGAAATCGGGAGGAGCGGGGGATCGGGAGGGAGCGGCGCGGTCAGTGGTCGGGACCGAACCGGGCCAGCGTGGCGAGCACGTCGTCCAGCCAGTCGATCATCATCCGCTCGTACGCGATGCCGCCACGCAGGACGACGTGCTGGAGCTCCCGCTCCGCGTCGAGGGGCGCACCAGGACCGGCTGGACCGGCCGTGCCTGCTTCGGGCGTGAAGTCGCGCACCTCTCCTGCGAGATAGTGCGCCAGCCGGTCCCGGTGCGCCTGCCGGTGTCGCTCCACCTCGCTGATCAGGGCGGCCGGATCGTCGAAGGCGGCGCCGCGGATCTTCACGGCCAGGTCGTGGCGGACGCTCTCCGGTTCGATCGGGTCCTGCAGCCAGGAGGACAGCGCGGCCCGGCCGAGGTCGGCGACGGAGTACTCCTTCTTGTCCGGCCGGCCCTGCTGCGGCACCTCCCGGACGTCGATCCAGCCGTCGTTCTCCATGCGCTTGAGCACGCGATAGATCTGTTGGTGGGTCGCGGTCCAGAAGTACCCGATGGACCGCTCGAAGCGCCGGGCCAGCTCGTAGCCGGATCCTGGCTTCTCCAGAAGCGACACCAAGATCGCGTGTTCGAGCGCCATGCTGCCGATCTTGCTATTGCAACTCGTTGCATAGCAACCTTGCCCGCTCCGATGCGACGCGGCTCACGCCGACGACATGCCCAAGGACACACGCCTCAGGGACAGATGCCTCAGGGACAGATGCCTCAAGAAGGGACGCCTCAGGGACAGACGTACGTGAAGCTCGCCTTCGCCTCCATCGGGGCCGGCTGGTGAGTGATCCTCAGGCGGGCGGTCCCCCGGAAGCGGCCGGAACCACGGACCGTCCAGCGCAGGTGCACCTTGACCCGGCGCTCACCGCGATCGGCGGTGCGGACCAGTTCGCCCGAGTCCTGGCCGTCCGCACGCAGCCACCGGTAGGTGACGGGGCCGCCGTGCCCGTCGGTGGTGACGACACCGATCAGGTCGGCCGTCTGACCGCAGTGCAACGGCCGGGCGGGGGCTTCGACTCGGACGGAGACGACCTCGGGAGCGGCGGCCGGGCGCAGCAGCAGCCAGAGCAGTACGGCGGCGATCGCGACGACGCCCGTGGTGACGATCCAGCCCCGTCGTCCACGCCGCGAGCGAGGGGAGCCCGTAACCGCTGCCTCGGTCCGCCATCGGGCGCGCAGGACCTCCGGCTCCTCCAGCGGAACCCCGGGGCCGAACCGGAGCAGGATCTCGCCTGAGTCCTCCCCCGCCTCTGCCGGAGACCGGACGACGCGGTTGCGCTTGCCGAGGACGGTTGCCTGGGTGTCCGCGGCTTGGGAGCGGTGAGCGCGGCCGACCGTGGTGATCTGATCGGCGGCGGAAGGTTGGGGGCTGGTGGCGGCCAGTGGCGCTCGCGGGTCCGGGCCTGCGGAGCCGTGGGCCGCCGTGGCGGGCTGACCGACGGTGATGGCAGGGCGGGCCGAGCGGTCGGCGGCGGGAGCGGGGTCTTCGGGGGCTGTGGGGCGTGGGTCGGAGTCGGTTGCGTTCGGCGCCGGGTGAGGGCCCGTACGTGGGTCGGGGCGACCGGGGGCTGCCGTGACGAACGGTGCCTGTGCCTCAGGCGGCGCGAACTCCGGGGTTGACGCAGCCACCACCGCCCGGAGCGCCGTGCGCCGCAGGAAGTCCGCCGGGAGCATCGCGCGCCCGGCGACCAGCGCGTCCCGGGCCGCCGCCAGCCCCTGCGAATCGGCGGTGGCGGCACAGTGGGCGAACAGGTCGGCCGCGGGGGTTTTGGGCTGTGTCCAGGCGTCGCCGAGGGTACGGGCCAAAGCGGCCCAGGCAGCGGTCGCGACTGCTGCCCGGCGATCGGCGGGCGACGCGTCGCCCGACACCGGTACGACGGCCGCGTCGCCCAGCACCGCGCCCTGCTCCACCTCGGCCAGCAGCGCGACACCGTCCGGAGCGATCACGACGGTGTCGGGGCCGAGTGGGCCGTGGGGCAGGCCTGCGGCGCGCAGGGCGAGAAGGGTCTGCGCGGTCTCGTTGAGGATGCTGGCCGCACTGCCCGCGTCCGGGTGGGGGCCACCTGCCGACGACAGGACATCGGCCAGCGTGGGGGCCGGTGGCCGGGCCGTGAGCAGCCACACCTCACCGGCCTCGGCCACGAGGTCGACCGTGCCCAGCAGCCCGGGCAGCCTGAGCTTCGCCGTGGCGAGCACCGCGGCCGCCAGGCGCTCGCGCGTGCCCTCGGGCGCCAGCAGGGCGCGGTCGATGCGCAGCGCGCCGAGGGTGCGCTCGCCGGACCGGGCGGGGAGGAGGGCGTACCAGGTGCCGTGGCGGGCGTCCCGTGACCAGCCGGACAGGGGCCGTCCGGCCACTGTGGTGGCTGTCGTCATGTCGATCCGTTCTCGTCGCGGCATGGAGTGGCTCTGGAGGTCAGTGCGGTCTCTCGGGGGCCGGGTCAGCACGGCGGTGCGTCGAGGGAGGCCGTCTGGGGACCGTTCGCTGCCGCCGGGTCGCTGCTGAGCGAGACCTGCCAGGTCCCCCGGCACGGGTGATTGGAGAAGTCGGCCTCGAAGGTCACGTCGTAGTGGGTGCTTCCGGAGAGGGTCCGGGACTGGGAGCCGTACGGGTCCGCGGGTGTGTCGACGTAGTAGTTCGCGGTGACGGTCAGCGGACCTGTGCCCGTCGTCTCGACCGTCACCGCCGCGATGAGCGTGCCGGGGCTCTGTCCACGCTGCCAGGAGCCGATGGTGAGGGTGACCGTGCCGGGCGTGGCCGGGCCGGGGGACCCGGTGCTCGGCGTCACGGCCGGCGCGGTCGTCTCCGTGGACGGCGTGGGCGAGGTGGACGGGCTGTCCGAGGGGGTGGGGGTGGGCGAGGTGTCGGCCGTGGGCGGGGCGCTGCTCGCCGAAGTGGACGGGGAGGGTGAAGTACCGGACGGTGTGGGTGAGCTGAGCGGTGCGGGGGTCGAACTCGCCACCGTCGTCGACGTCTCGTGCGGGTGGCCCGTCGCATACGTCGCTCCGCCCGCGACGACGACCAGCGCGGCAGCCCCACCGGTCACCACCTTCCACCCCCCGCGCTTCAGCCGGTCCAGCAGGGTCAGCGCACTGGCCGAGCCCTCGAGCGTCGCGGTCGTGGTGAACGGGAACAGCAGGGCGAGCAGCGCGGCGAGTTCGGCCAACCGACGGCGGCCGCGCTCCTCCCAGCCGGCGCCGTAGCCCTCCACGGCGGACCGTTCCAGGTCGGCGAGGAGCCTCTCGACGCCGGGCCGGTCCGCCGGGTCCTTCGCCAGGCCCGCGCGCAGCAGCGCACGCACCGGCGCGGGTACGTCGTCCAGCGGGGCCGGTGCGCGCAGGTGCTGCAGGCGCAGCGCGGTCATGTCGTCGCCGGGAAAGGGCTGTCGGCCGGTCAGGCACTCGAAGAACACCACGGACGCGGCGTAGACGTCCGCCGCCGGGCCGGCCGGCTCGCCGTTCCACTGCTCCGGCGCCATATAAGCGGGCGTGCCCTCGACGTCGGTCTCCCGGCCACTGCGCACCGCGATGCCGAAGTCGGCGAGCGCGCTGGTGCCGTCGGCACGGACCAGGACGTTCTCCGGTTTGTAGTCGCGGTGCACGACTCCGGCCGTGTGGGCCGCGCTCAGCCCCAGCAAGGAGCCCTTGAGCAGGACGAGCGCGGCCTCGGGGCCGGTCGCCCCGTGCCGACTCAGCAGGTGGCGCACGCTGACGCCGTCCACCGCCTCCATCACGATCGCAGCACCGGCGCGTGCCTCGACGTACTCGTACAGCCGCACCACACACGGGTGCCGGAGCTCGCCGAGCAGTCGGGCCTCGGCGCGGAAGCGGGCCAGGAACTCCCGGTCCGCGCGCAGGCGTTCGCTCAGGTACTTGACGGCGACGGGGACACCGGTCGCGGTGTGCCGGGCGAGGACGACCCGGCCGCCTGCTCCCTCACCGAGCGTGCGGACGGCCGCGTATCCGGGTACGGCCCAGCCGCCCTCGGTGTGCAGGTCCTGGGTCATGCGGTCCCCTCCACCGGCGCGGGGAGCCCGGCCTGCTGCGGTACGTGCTTGGCGACCCGCCGGCGCCGTACCCGGCGCAGCAGCCAGCGCACGGGCGCGGACCAGACCGGGAAGGCGACCAGGGCGACCACGGCCGCCTCGATCACCGTGGTCCACGGCTCGGGCAGTCGGCCGTCCAGCAGGTCACCGATGCGGGAGCGCCAGGCCAACAGGGCGAGGCCGAGGAAGCCGTAGGTACCCACGACGACCGCGAGGCCGTAGGCGGCCAGCCCGGCCTGACGGGGGCCGGGCCGGTTGCCCGCGCGCAGGTCCCGCCACAGGCCCGTACGGAAGTAGGCGCTCGCCTCCTCGCGCAGCCGGGGAACCCGTAGGGCGTCGGTCAGCGCCTGGTAACCGTCCAGCGGCATCAGCGGGTTGAAGTTGTAGAGGGTGTTCAGGTACAGGCCGAAGGCCAGGTGGTAGAGGACGGCCGAGGCGGGTCCCGCGGGCAGCAGGGCCGCGCCCGTGGCACACCAGCCGGCCAGCGCCGCCGTGGACAGCGGCCCGGAAAGGGCCACCACGACCCGTGACCACCGCGAGCCGAACCACATGTCGCTGGTGTCGACGAAAGCGAACGGCATGCCCATCATCAGCAGGAACCCGCCGCGCCTGACCTTGCGGCCGTACGACTTCACGGCCAGCGCGTGCGTGAGCTCGTGGACGAGCAGTGCGCTCACATATCCGGCGGCCAGCAGGACCGGCCCCCACACGCCCGCTCCACCGAAGTCCAGCAGACGGTTTCGGCCCTGCGCGGCGAAGAACGCGACGAGGCCGCCGGCCACCGACAGCCAGGCCAGCAGCACACCGGTCCGGGTGAACAGCCGCCAGCCGAAGGCCTGGTAGAGCCGGGTCACCAGCCGGTCGAGGCCGGGGACGGACACCTCCAACTTCAACAGCGCCCGGTACACGGCACCCGCCACCCGCCGCCAGCCCTTCGGCCGCTCCTCCTCCGGCCGCCCGGGCAGACCGCGCAGCAGCCCGGCGTCCGCGAACGCGGCCAGCGCGGACTCGATACGGGGCAGGGCGAGTTCGCCGTAGCGGTCGGCGTAGGCGAACAACAGATCCCGTACGGTGTTCTCGCCGTCGACGGCGTGCCAGAGGAAGACCTGGCGCTCGTCCAGTTCCAGATAGCGGCCGGTGCGGGTGCTGCTGAGCACCCAGCGCGGGGCGCCGCGTTCGGTGGGTATCTGCTTGAGGGCCCAGCCGGAACGGCGGCGGGGGCGCGCGGTGAGCGGACCGTTCGCCTCGGGGGCCTCCTCCTGCCCGGCCTGTCCATCGGTGGGCAGCTGGGTCAGCTGGGTGCCGACGACCATCGTGCGCGAGCCGATCCGGGTGTTGCGCGGCTGCTCGAACACCAGGCGTACGTCGCCCATGGACAACTCGGAGCCGTCGGCGAGGCCGGCCGCGCCGCCGTGCAGGTCGACGCCGCCGACGGCGGTGCCGTTGAAGGAGTCCAGGTCCTCGATCCGGAAGCCCTCAGCGGTGCGGACGATACGGGCGTGGCGGCGCGAGACGCTGGTGTCGGAGAGGACCACGTCGTTGTCGTCGCCCCGGCCCAGCGTGGTGACAGGGCCGGTCAGCGCGACCAGCAGCGTGGGGTCGTCGAGGCCACGCAGCTGGGGTGCGGCGAACGAGGTCGGTGCGGCACCCCGGCGCGGGGTGCCGCAGTGCAGGCAGTACGGGAAGTCGCGCCGCACATGGACACGGCAGACACGGCAGAGCATGCGGTCGCTCAGCCTGCGCCGGAACCGCTGAGGAACGTACCGCCGTTGAAGCCTTCGTCGCCTTCCGCGGCGGGGCCGGAGTCCGGCAGGTGCGTGGCGGCGTTTCCGAGTCCTGAGGCGGGCAGGCCACCCTGGACGATGATGTGATTACTGTGGTCACCCTCGGCCGAGGCGGGCAGGCCGCCCTGGACGATGATGCGGTTGCCGCCGCCGGGTTCTCCGACACCGCCGGGACGCCGACCGATGTTCTCCTGGCTGCCTCCGCCGTCTCCGTCGCCCCCACCGTCACCACCGCCGTGGCCACCGCCACCGCTGGGACGATTGGTGTTCTCCGGATCGCCGCCGCCCTCACCACCGCCGCCACCCTCGCCACCACCGCCGTGACCGCCACCACCGCTGGGACGATTGGTGTTCTCCGGGTCACCGCCGCCCTCACCACCGCCGCCACCCTCGCCACCACCGCCGTGACCGCCACCACCGCTGGGACGATTGGTGTTCTCCGGATCGCCGCCGCCCTCACCACCGCCGCCACCCTCACCGCCACCGCCGTGGCCACCGCCACCGCTGGGACGATTGGTGTTCTCCGGATCGCCGCCGCCCTCACCACCGCCGCCACCCTCGCCACCGCCGCCTTCGCCGCCGTCACGGTCGTAGATGCCACCGTGGCCGAAGTGACCGGCGTCCCCGCCACCTTCCCCGCCGGCACCGCCGAAGCCGCCATGGCCGCCGAATTCGCCGAACCCACCGGAAGCGGCACCGCCGTCACCAAAGCCGCCGTCACCGAGGCTGCCCTCGCCGAACCCGCCGCCGGCACCACCGAACCCGCCATCGGCACCGTCACCGAAACCGCCGAAGTCCCCTTCGGGGCCACCGAATCCGCCGTCGCCCCCGGCGCCGAAATCACCGAAGCCCCCCTCGGCGCCGCCGGCATGGTCGCCGAACCCTCCGAAGTTGCCGAAGTCGCCGAAGTTGCCGATCTGGCCCAGCTCGCCGGCCGCTTCGGCCGGGGACCGGTCCAGCAGGGGGCCGCCGAGCAGGCTGTGGGCGCCGGTGGAGGCCGTGCCCAAGTCGGCGGCGCCCCCCTGGCCCTCGGCGGGACCTGACAGGTCGTAGCCGTGCTCGGTGGAGCCGGGGGCACCGGCTTCGTGGTCGCCGGAGACATGCTCCGCCGGAACGGCGTGGGTCGTGGACGCCTCGTGCGTCACCGCGGCCTGGTGGTCGACCGGGAGTGCGTGGTCGGCCGCGACGTCGTGGTGCGCCAGCGCGTGCGCCGCACTTCCGAAGAACAGGGACGACTTGGACAGCCGTGGGTCCAGAGCGGCCGGTCCCCCATCGGTGTCGGACTCGACGCGGAGGGAGCGGAGTTCGACGACCTGGGCGGGCGACAGGCCGAGTCTTCGCGCCACCTCTCCGGTGTCGCCGTCGAGTTCGGCGCGGAAGGCCGGGTCGACGGCCAGGCGGGTCAGGGCAGCGCGATATGCGTCGTTGGTCATGGTTCGGCCTCCGTCGGTCTGCGGGCATTGATGCCGATGGCGACGGAGCCGAGGATCCCCCCTGGTCGGCGGCAACTGCCATTTCCGGCCATCCCCGCCGATACCTGCAGGAGACGTTATAGAGCCTTGGCATGGACGGCGCAAGTGCAGCGACCTCGGCGGTTGAGGGTGCCGGGCACCCGAACCGCGCCGGTCGCCCACCAATCAGATATGGCCACCGACCCACCGGACTGCCGACGAAATGGCGAACAGTTTGGAGCAAGCTCTGGCCGAGGCACCGTAGCGCCACAGCTCCTGGCAGGCCTTGGCTTTGAAGTACGCCATGGAGACGGTGATTGCGGATTCGTCGCCGTTGTCGGAGATGCCGACGTAGCGGACCCGGCCCGGGATGAGCCGGTCCCGGTCGGCCGGGGTGAAGGGGATGCTGCTCGCTGACCACGAGCTGTCCCTGGTCCAGCCGTACAGCGCGTAGGCGTGGTCCGGGCGCGGTGATCAGAGCGAGGGATGCGGTGGTGGTCCAGCCGACGGCCAGAGCATCGAGGGTCCAGGTGGCGACGCTCGTCTCGGCCCGTGCGCCGCGGAGCGCGCACGGCCCCCGGCCGGGTTGGTAGGGGGCGAAGGACATCTGGCGGCAGCGTCGCCATCCACCCCTTGCGGGCTCGTCGTTGCCTCGTAGTCGCTCGCGCCGACTCAGCCCGGTCATGGCATCGATGTTCCGGCACCTTCGCTCGTCGGCCTTCGACGGTCGGGCGATGCTCCTACCGCCCGGGGCGCGGCATCCGTACGACCGCCGTCCCCGCGGTCAGGTCCACCGTCGTCCTGTTCGGCGGAGCCCCGTCATCCTCGTTGTCCGGCAAGACCAGTGACGACTGGCGTTCCTTCAGCTCGTGCTGCTTGCCCGGGGAAAGGCTCGCATGCAGTTGTTCGAATCCGGTCGCCGATATCTGCCCCTGACGTGCGCTGTTCCGCCACGGCAGCACTCCTGCCCGACCCGCGCGCATCAGCAGCTGGTCGACGAAGGCCAGGAGGGTCAGCACGACGACCAGCCCGGGCAGGGTCATGAAGAAGACGAAATGCATGTTCCCAGTATCCGGGTCGATTCCGTAGACCGTCGGCCCGTCCCCGTGAACCCGCCTTTGCCGCTTGGCCGTTGGCAACGCGTGGCCTTCTCGCGATGCCCGACCTCATGTCACGGAAGGTCGAGGCTCCCCAGGGAGGGGATCAGCGATCGGAGGTCGCTCGGGACACTGCTCGGCAGTTCGCTGGGCAGCTTCGACGGGAGTCCGCTGGGCAGTTTGCTCGGCAGTTCCGTCGGGATGCTCAGGGACGGCGACGAGGTGAGGCCGGAGCTCGCACTGGTGTCGTTGGGTGATTTCTTGTCCGGCGAGTCGTCGCGGCCGGAGGCCATCAGGACGACGACGACCACTACGGCGACCGCCGCGAGGGCGACCAGGAGGACGAAGAGCGGGTTGCGGCGCCGCCCGGGCGGCGGTGGGGGCGGCTGCCAGTCGCCGTAGGTCGGAGGTGGTCCGAACCCGCCGCCCGGTGGCGGGGTGTCACCCGGCGGTCCGGGCGGTTGAGGCGGTACGGGCGGTATGGCCATACCGTCCACAGTCGCCGCACATCGGGCAGGAAGCGACCCCCGCACTGAAGTTGATACGGCCCCATGCCCTGGACCGTACGGTTCCGGGGCATTCCGCGCGGAGGTCGCTCGGGCACGCGCGCGTGCGCATACGGATTGCGCATACGGATCAAGCACGCACGCGCACGCGTACGCGTGCCGTTCAGCCGCGAGCCCCCAGCAGATGGTCCATGGCCAGCTGGTCGAGCTGCTCGAAGGCCATCCCGCGCGCGGCGGTCGCCTCGACGTCGAACTCCTCGAAGGCACTGCGGTCGGCGAGCAGGGACTGCAGTCCGTCCGCGGCGGTCGGCTGGGCGAGCTGGTCCAGGCGCGAGGCACGCAGCGCCTCCTGGACCTCCGGGTCGGCTCGGAAGGCGGCCGCGCGCTCCCTGAGGATCAGGTAGTTGCGCATGCAGCCGGCGGCCGAGGCCCACACACCGTCGAGGTCCTCGGTCCGCGGCGGCTTGAAGTCGAAGTGCTTCGGGCCCGCGTAACCGGCGCTCTCCAGGAGGTCGACCAGCCAGAACGCGGCGCGCAGGTCACCGGCGCCGAAGCGCAGGTCCTGGTCGTACTTGATGCCGGACTGTCCGTTGAGGTCGATGTGGAAGAGCTTGCCCGCCCACAGCGCCTGCGCGATGCCGTGCGGGAAGTTCAGCCCGGCCATCTGCTCGTGGCCGACCTCGGGGTTGACGCCGTACAGCTCCGGGCGCTCCAGGCGCTCGATGAAGGCGAGGGCGTGGCCGACGGTGGGCAGCAGGATGTCGCCGCGGGGCTCGTTCGGCTTGGGCTCGATGGCGAACTTCAGGTCGTAGCCCTGGGAGGTGACGTACTCGCCGAGGAGGTCGAAGGCTTCCTTCATGCGGTCGAGGGCGACGCGCACGTCCTTGGCGGCGCCGGACTCGGCGCCCTCGCGGCCACCCCAGGCGACGTACGTCTTCGCGCCGAGCTCGACCGCGAGGTCGATGTTGCGGATGGTCTTGCGCAGGGCGTAGCGGCGCACCTCGCGGTCGTTGGCGGTGAACGCGCCGTCCTTGAAGACGGGGTGGGTGAAGAGGTTGGTGGTGGCCATCGGCACGGTCATGCCGGTCGTGTCGAGGGCCTGGCGGAAGCGCTTGATGTGCGACTCGCGCTCCGTGTCGGAGGATCCGAAGGGGATCAGGTCGTCGTCGTGGAAGGTGACGCCGTACGCGCCGAGCTCGCTCAGGCGCTGCACCGTCTCGACCGGGTCGAGGGCACGCCGCGTGGCGTCACCGAACGGGTCCCTTCCCTGCCAGCCGACGGTCCACAGGCCGAAGGTGAACCTGTCCTCGGGGGTGGGCTGGTAGCTCATGCCGCGGCTCCTTGCTCGTTTGCGACCGTTGCCTTGCGACTATTTCGTCATGGCGGTTTACAAATTAGTATGCGGACGCGTCCCTGGGAAGGGACAAGATGTCCCCGAAGGGGTGAGGTTCCGGGTCGCCAGGGCCTGGGAACCCTCGAACCACCAGGTCAGAGCCGCAGAGCCGCGGAAAAAGGGAGAGCCCGATGTCAGCAGCCGAGGGTCCGCTCGTCGTCGGCGTGGACACGTCCACCCAGTCCACCAAGGCGCTCGTCGTCGACGCGGCCACCGGTCAGGTCGTCGCGAGCGGCCAGGCGCCGCACACCGTCTCCTCCGGGGCCGGCCGCGAGAGCGACCCGCGCCAGTGGTGGGACGCCCTGTGTCAGGCCCTCGACCAGTGCGGCGACGCGGCGCACGAGGCCGCCGCCGTCTCGATCGGCGGACAGCAGCACGGCCTCGTCACGCTGGACGAGCGGGGCGAGCCGGTCCGCCCGGCGTTGCTGTGGAACGACGTGCGCTCGGCGCCGCAGGCCCGCCGCCTGGTCGAGGAGCTGGGCGGCCCGAAGGCCTGGGCGGAGCGCACCGGAAGCGTGCCCGGACCGTCCTTCACGGTCACGAAGTGGGCGTGGCTGGCCGAGAACGAGCCGGAGGCGGTCCGCGCCACCAGGGCGGTGCGCCTGCCCCACGACTACCTCACCGAGCGGCTGACCGGGCAGGGCACGACCGACCGTGGCGATGTCTCCGGCACTGGCTGGTGGGCTTCGGGGACGGAGTCCTACGACGAGGAGACCCTCGCGCACGTGGGGCTCGACCCCTCGCTGCTGCCCCGGGTGGTCCGGCCCGGCGAGGTGGCCGGCACCGTGCGCGACAGCCACGACCTGCCGTTCTCCAAGGGCACCCTGGTCGCTCCGGGGACGGGCGACAACGCCGCTGCGGCGCTCGGCCTCGGGCTGCGTCCCGGCACCCCGGTGCTCAGCCTGGGCACGTCGGGCACGGTGTACGCGGTCTCCAAGCGGCGCCCTGCCGACCCGACCGGCACGGTGGCGGGCTTCGCCGACGCCCACGGCGACTGGCTGCCGCTGGCCTGCACTCTGAACTGCACGCTCGCCGTCGACCGCGTGGCGGCGCTGCTGGACCTGGACCGCGAGGCCGTCGAGCCGACCACCGCCGTCACGCTGCTGCCCTACCTGGACGGCGAGCGCACCCCCAACCTGCCCAGTGCCTCCGGTCTGCTGCACGGACTGCGGCACGACACCACCGGCGGCCAGCTCCTGCAGGCCGCCTACGACGGGGCCGTGCACTCCCTGCTCGGCGCGCTGGACCTGGTCCTCGACGAGGACGCGGACCGTTCGGTCCCGCTGCTGTTGATCGGTGGCGGCGCCCGGGGGACGGCCTGGCAGCAGACCGTACGCCGTCTGTCGGGCCGCCCGGTCCAGGTGCCCCAGGCCAAGGAGCTGGTCGCGCTGGGCGCCGCGGCACAGGCTGCGGGCCTGCTGACCGGGGAGGATCCGGCGGCGGTCGCCCGGCGCTGGAACACCGCCGCGGGCCCGGTCCTTGAGGCCGTGGAGCGGGACGAGCCGACGCTGGCGAGGATCGCCGGGGTACTCTCCGACGCGGCCCCGCTGCTGGAGCGGAGCACCGACAGCTGAGGACGGGGGCATGACCGCACCGCTGCACGAGGCCCACCCGGCCGGCCCGGGGCGGGTGCTGCCCGACACCCAGCAGGGCATGCGCCGCCGCAACCTGGCCCGGGTGATGCACACGGTCAGCGCCGAGGGACCGCTCTCCCGTGCCGCCGTGGCCTCCCGCATCGGGCTGACCCGGGCAGCGGTGTCGACCCTCGTGGACGAGCTCATACGCACCGGGCTGCTCGAGGAGCTCGGCCCCGAGCGGCCCGGGCGGGTGGGCCGTCCCGGCTCGGCGCTCGCCGTAAGTGGGCACGGTCCCGCCGGCATCGGCGCCGAGATCGGCGTGGACCACCTCGCGGTCTGCGCGGTCGATCTGCGCGGACAGGTACGCGCGCGTGCCGTGCGGCACGGTGCGAACCGCGGCCGCTCGCCCCGGCCGGTGATCGAGGAACTCACCGGGCTGGTACGCCGGGTGGTCGCCGAGGCGGAGGGCGAGGGACTGTGGCCCGCGGGGCTCGCGGTGGCCGTGCCGGGCCTGGTGGCGCGCGACGCCCGCACCGTCGTACGCGCCCCGAACCTGGACTGGCACGACACCGACATCGGGGCGCTGCTGCCCACCGACATTCCGCTGACCGTCGACAACGAGGCGAACTTCGGTGCGCTCGCCGAACTCTGGCTCGGCGAGCGCACCCCGCACGACTTCCTGCATGTGTCGGCGGAGATCGGTATCGGCGCGGCGGTCGTCGTGGCCGGCGGGTTGCTGCGCGGAACGCGTGGTTTCGCGGGCGAGTTGGGGCATGTGCCGGTGCAGCCGGAGGGGCCCGCGTGCCCGTGCGGCGGGCGCGGCTGTCTGGAGCAGTACGCCGGTGAGGAGGCCGTGCTGCGTGCGGCGGGCCTGGAGCCGGGCGCGGACCGGGTCGGGCTGCTGGCGGGCCGTGCCGCCGAAGGCGACGAGGCCGTACGGGGTGCGCTGCGCGACGCGGGCAGGGCGCTCGGCATCGCGCTGACCGGGGCAGTCAATCTGCTGGACCCCGAGAACGTGGTGCTGGGCGGTGCCCTGGCCGGGCTCGCGCCGTGGCTGCTTCCGTCGCTGGAGGCCGAGTTGGACCGGCGCACCGCGGGCCCGGCCTGTCCGGTGTCGGTGTCGCGGCTGGGCCCGGAGGGGCCGCTTCTCGGAGCGGCGCACTCGGTGGTGCGGGCGGTTCTGGACGACCCCGCGGCGGTGGCCGAACGGGCCTGACCGCGACACCCACACCGGCGGCCGAACGGACCTGACCACGACACCCACACCGGCGGCCGAACGGACCTGACCACGACACCCGCGGCGGTGGCTGTACGGATCTGATCCCGGCACCCGCGCCGTTGTTCCGCATCAGCACCCGGCACCCGCCCTAGGCTTTCCCCGGCACCGGCACGACCCGAGGAGCGCAACCGTGTTCGACCCCGCAGCTGAGCACCCGTACCCCGACAGCCACCGGCCGGACACACCGCCCGCACCGCATCCGCTGCTCGCGCCCGTGCTCGGTCTCCTGGGCACATGGCGGGGCCGGGGCGAGGGCGGCTACCCGACACTCGACGGGGACTTCGCCTACGGTCAGGAGGTCGTCTTCAGCCATGACGGGCGCCCCTTCCTCCACTACGAGGCCCGGGCCTGGCTCCTCGATGCCGAGGACGCGCCGCTGCGTCCGGCGGCCCGGGAGAGCGGCTGGTGGCGGCTTCAGCCCGACGGCCGGGTGGAGGCGTTGATCACCCAGCCCACCGGGATTGCCGAGATCGCCGTCGGCCAGGCCGGCAAGGGCACGGTGGATCTCTCCACCCACGACGTGGCGCTCACCCCCACCGCGAAGGAGGTCACCGCCACCCGCCGCCGCTACACCCTCGCCGACGACGCCACCCTCACCTTCGCCTTCGATCTCGCGGCGGTCGGCCGGCCGTTGCAGCACCATCTTTCGGCAAGCCTGCGGCATACGCGGTAGATCGCTTCAGCCGTCGGCTTCACCCTTACGGGTGGCCGGGTTTTCCACATTCGCGCCGTCGTCCACCGAAGCACGCTGCGCTCTTCTGCCCAACTCGCAAGCGCCGTACCGTGATTCACGCGAGGCACTCCCGTCGGGTCGGGCGGCGTCGGGCAAGTCGGCGTGGATTGAAGGGGATGCACATGTCGGGGGATGGGGCGGCGGACGCAGGTCTCAGGCGTGACGCGATCGGGCTGCGCGAGGTGCTGTTCCAGAGCATCACGGCCATGGCGCCGGCCGCAGCCGTCGCCGCGTCCATTCCGTCGGGTGCGGCCTTCGCCGGCGGGAGTCTGCCGCTGGCCGTGCTGATCGCGCTGGTGGCATGCCTGTTCACCGCGTCCTGCGTGGCCGAGCTGGCGCGTGAGCTCCCCGCGGCGGGCTCGGTGTCGACGTATGCGGCGCAGGGCCTGCATCCGACGGTCGGCTTCCTCGTCGGCTGGGGCTATGTGTTCGTGGAGGCGCTGGTGCCGCCGCTGCTGCTTCTGCAGCTCGGCTTCACCACGGCGGGCACACTGCACCAGGAGTGGTCCTCGTATCCGGCGGACCTGTGGTGGCCCTGGGCCCTCGCCGGTGCGGCGATCATCGCAGCCGCGGGGTACTTCGGGGTGCGTGCCTCGGCCCGCTTCGGCACCGTCCTGGGCGTCTTCGAGGTTCTGGTCTTCCTGGCGTTCGCCGTCTGGCTGATCGGCAAGGCGGGAACGCACAACACCCTCTCGGTGTTCGGCACTTCGCACACCGCCGAGGGCTATGAGGGGGTCAGCGGGGTTTTTGCCGGGTCGGTGTACACAGTGCTGGCCTTCGCCGGGTTCGAGGCCGCGGCGCCGCTCGCCGAGGAGACGCGCAACCCGCGCCGCACCATGCACCGGGCAGTGCTCGGTGCGGCGCTCGGGATCGGCCTGTTCTACGTGGTCACGACCTACGCCATGACGGTGTACTTCGGACCGGACCGGTTCGCGAAGTTCGGGGCCTCCGGCGCCGCGTCCTGGGAGGGTGTGGCACGGGCGTCGTTCGGCCTGTTCTGGGTGCTGGTGTTCCTGGCCGTGGTGAACTCGACGATCGCCAACGCCAACGCGTGCGCGAACGTCTCCACCCGGACCGCCTACGCCCTGGCCCGCATCCGCGTCCTGCCCCGCCTTCTCGCCGCGCTCCACCCCAGATACCGCTCCCCCGTCGCCGGAATCGCCGTGCAGAGCGTGGTGGCGGTCGGTGCCGTGCTGGGGCTCGGCTTCGGCTACGACCCGGTGACGGCCTTCCTGCTGCTCGCCACGGTGATCGTCACGGTCGTGATCGGCGTCTACATCGTCGTCAACCTCGCATGTGCCGGCTATTTCCTGCGCCGCAGACGGGAGTTGCTCAAACCGGTACGGCATCTCCTGCTGCCGCTGCTCGGCATCGTCGCGTTCGTGCCCGCGCTGCTGACCGCGGCGGGCCTGCCCGTCTTCGACTTCGTCACCGAGCTGACCCCACCGGTGTCGTACGCCGGGCCGATCGTCGCCGTGTGGATGGCTGCCGGCGTCGTGGTGCTGCTGGTGCTGATGCGGCGCCATCCCGAGCGGATGTCCGAGACGGCCCGCGTCCATCTCGACGACCCCTCCCCCACCGCCCCTGCGCAGAACGGAGCAGCACGTCCATGAGCGACCCCCGCATCCTGACCGTCCGGCCCTCGCCGGGCGAGTACGCCTGGACGTTCGGCGGCGCACCGCCCGTGGCGCGCATCGCGCCCGGCACCGTCCTGGACCTGTACACCGAGGACTGCTTCGCCGGGCGGGTGCGCTCCGAGAAGGACCTGGTGTCCGAGGTGTGCGAGTTCCCCTTCCTCAATCCGCAGACCGGGCCGTTCTACGTCGAGGGCGCCCAACCGGGCGACACCATCGCCGTGCACTTCGTGTCCGTCGAACCGGCCCGCGACTGGGCCGCGTCCACCACGGTCCCGCTGTTCGGCGCGCTCACCTCCACGCACACCACGGCCACACTCCAGCCGCCGCTGCCGGAGACGGTGTGGATCTGGCAGCTCGACCGCGCCCGCCGCACGGCGCTGTTCCGGGCGCACGACAGCGACATCGAGGCCGAGCTGCCCATGGACCCGATGCATGGCACCGTGGGCGTGGCCCCCGCCAACCTCGAGGTCCGTTCGGCCCTGGTGCCCGACGCGCACGGCGGCAACATGGACACGCCTGAGATGCGGGCCGGTGTCACCTGCTACCTCGGCGTGAACGTGGAGGGCGCGCTGCTCAGCCTCGGCGACGGGCATGCGCGACAGGGCGAGGGCGAGACCTGCGGGGTCGCCGTCGAGTGTGCGATGAACACCGTGGTGATCGTGGAACTGCTCAAGGGGCTCGCCACGCCCTGGCCGCGCATCGAGTCGGACACGCACATCATCTCGACGGGCTCGGCCCGCCCGCTGGAGGACGCGTTCCGGATATCACAGCTCGACCTGGTGCAGTGGCTGGTGCGCGACTACGGCTTCAGCGAGCTGGATGCCTATCAGTTCGCGACCCAGGCGGTCGAGTCGCCGCTGGCCAATGTGTGCGACACCAACTACACCTGCGTGGCCAAGATCCGCAAACAGTGGCTGCCCGCGCGCGAGACTCATCGCGGCGTGCACGCGCAGCTGCGCGAGATCGCGACGACTGTGCGGGGCTGAGCCTCCCCCACTGATCGAAAGGCACGGCTTCATGGAACGGGCAGGACCGAGCACATCCAGAAGGTGGTTCCTGAAGGGCACCGCGCTGTCCGCCGTCCCGTACGCGTTACTTCCCGACGCGCGGGCCGGGGCGCAGGACCAGGCCGTCGACTACCCGGGCGCGGAGTGGCAGCCGGCGAGCAGGTCCAACTACACGGCATCGGACCGTCCCGCGTCCTATCCCCTCGACATGGTGATCATCCATGTCACGCAGGAGACGTACGCCAAGACGCTCGCCATCTTCCAGAACCCGGAGAAGAAGGTGACCGCGCACTACCTGGTGCGCTCGGCGGACGGGCATGTGGCGCAGTGCGTGCGGGAGGCCGACATCGCCTGGCACGCGGGCGACTGGGACTACAACACGCGCAGCATCGGCATCGAACACGAGGGCTGGGTGGACCGGCCCGCGTACTTCACCGACGCCCTGTACGAACAGTCGGCCAGACTCACCGCGGCGATCTGCACCAAGTACGGCATCCCGAAGGACCGGGACCACATCATCGGGCACTACGAGGTGCCGGGGACGGACCACACCGACCCCGGACGCCACTGGGACTGGAGGCGCTACATAAGGCTCGTCGGCGTCGGCTGACCGCGGCGGGGTCGGTTGGGCCCAATGGGGAGGCCGTTGACCCGGTGGGCGGGCCGTCATCCGGGTGACCTGGTCGAAACGGTTGTCGGCGCGCGCACCGGGAGTGACGATGTCCTCAGCCGCATCACCTCTCGGGGAGGCCGAGTTGACCGATCCGTGGGTGGCCCTGGAGCCGGGGGCCGACCCTGCCGAGCGCGCGCGGATGCTGCGTCGCGCGCACGAGACGTTCACCGAGGCGGGCACGGTGATGCGTCCGGTGCGTTCGGTGGTGGCCGAGTCGTGGCGGCGCTCCGCGCGGGCCGGCGTGGGGCCCGACGGCACGGCGAGCGTGGAGCTGGTGGACGGAGAGCTCGGCGCCTACCGGGCCGAGCATCCGCTGGCGCGGGTGATGCCGCTGTTCCGTGAGCTCATGGGGACGTTCGCGGCCGACGGGGAGCATCTGCTCGCGGTGTGCGACGCCAACGGCAGGCTGCTGTGGGTCGAGGGTCATCCGGCCACCCGGCGGAATGCGGGGCGGATGAACTTCGTGCCGGGTGCCCGCTGGGCGGAGACGGCGATGGGCACCAATGCGCCGGGCACCGCGGTCGCCGTCGACCGGCCGGTGCAGGTCTTCGCGGCCGAGCACTTCATCCGGCAGGTGCAGCCCTGGACGTGCGCGGCCGCTCCGGTGCACGATCCGCGCACCGGGCGGGTGCTCGGCGCCGTGGACATCACCGGCGGTGACGGTCTCGCGCATCCGCACAGCCTGGGCTTCGTTCAGGCGGTCGCGCGCGCCGCCGAGTCACAGCTGGCGCTGCTCACCCCGGAGCGGCCCGCCGCCGACACGCCCGAGTTGACGGCGCTGGGCCGGGACGAGGCGCACCTTCTCACCGGCGGGCGCAGGATCAGGCTCAGCCGCAGGCACAGCGAGATCCTCGTCCTGCTGGCCCGTCACCCGGAGGGGCTGACCGGCGACGAGCTGCTGTGCGCGCTGTACGAGGACGAGTCGGTGACGCCGGTGACGCTGCGCGCCGAACTGGCCCGGCTGCGCAGGGTGCTGGGCCCGGGGCTGCTGGCCTCGCGGCCGTACCGGCTGACCGTGCCCGTCGAGTGCGACGTGGCCGTCGTGGAGCGGCGGCTGGAGACCGGAGCGGTCACGGCGGCCGCGACGGCGTACGCGGGTCCGCTGCTGCCCGGCTCCCAGGCCCCGGCGGTGGTGCGGCTCAGGCACCGACTCGCAGACGCCCTGCGTACGGCGCTGATCGCCCGCCGCGACCCCGACCTGCTGGCCGACTGGGCGCATGCGCCGTGGGGCGAGGACGACCTCGACGTGTGGCGGGCACTCGCCGTGCTCCGGCCGACAGCGACGGTCCGGGCCCGACTGGCCGCGCTGGAGGGCGAGCTGACCGCACCGCCCACCCGCCCCAGGGCCACCGGCCGCCGGGCAACCACACCGACGTAACCCTGCCACCGCACGACACTGACCACCCCCACGCCCCACCAGCCACCCAAGCCCGCCCAAAACACCCCCAGGACAAGCCGACCACACCGGCCACCCGGCCCAGGGCCACCTGCCACCGCGCAACCACACCGACGTAACCCTGCCACCGCACGACACTGACCACCCCCACGCCCCACCAGCCATCCAAGCCCCCAAAGCACCCCCAAGGACGAGCCGACCGCAGGGCCCACCCGGCCCAGGGCCACCTGCCGCCGGGGAGCCGCAGCGGCGTAGAGCTCGCTCTGATCCCCGGGGCGCTCGCGGCAACGTAGTTGCAACGTCGTCGTGCCTAGCCTCCCGACGGGAGCTGCCCAACGGCGGGCAGCGCTTCGAGGGAGGCAGAGCAGCATGACCCGTTACGCGGCGCCCGGCACCGAGGGTGCGATCGTCTCCTACCAGGCGCGCTACGACCACTTCATCGGGGGCGAGTACGTGCCGCCGGCCCGCGGACAGTACTTTGAGAACCCGTCGCCGGTGAACGGGCAGCCGTTCACGGAGATCGCGCGCGGCACGGCGGAGGACGTGGAGCGGGCGCTGGACGCGGCGCACGCGGCCGCCCCCGGGTGGGGCCGCACGTCGGTGACCGAGCGCTCCGCCATCCTGTTGAAGATCGCCGACCGGATGGAGGCGAACCTCGAGAAGCTGGCGGTCGCCGAGAGCTGGGAGAACGGCAAGCCGGTGCGTGAGACGCTGGCCGCCGACATCCCCCTCGCCATCGACCACTTCCGCTACTTCGCGGGGGCGATCCGTGCGCAGGAGGGCTCGCTCGGCGAGGTCGACGACGACACCGTGGCGTACCACTTCCATGAGCCGCTCGGCGTCGTCGCGCAGATCATCCCGTGGAACTTCCCGATCCTGATGGCGGTGTGGAAGCTCGCCCCCGCCCTCGCCGCGGGCAATGCGGTCGTCATCAAGCCCGCCGAGCAGACCCCGGCGTCCATCCACTACTGGATGAGCCTGATCGCCGACCTGTTGCCGCCGGGTGTCGTCAACATCGTCAACGGATTCGGTGTGGAGGCGGGCAAACCGCTCGCGTCCAGCCCGCGGGTGGCGAAGGTGGCGTTCACCGGTGAGACCACGACCGGGCGGCTGATCATGCAGTACGCCTCGGAGAACATCAAGCCGGTCACCCTGGAGCTCGGCGGCAAGTCCCCGAACATCTTCTTCGACGACGTCTGGGCGCACAACGACGACTTCCGGGACAAGGCCCTCGAGGGCTTCACCATGTTCGCTCTCAACCAGGGCGAGGTGTGCACCTGCCCGTCCCGGGCGCTCGTGCAGCGCGGCAACTACGCCGAGTTCCTCGAGGCGGCGGTCGCCCGCACCGAGCGGATCAAGCCCGGGCACCCCCTCGACACCGACACGATGATCGGCGCCCAGGCCTCCAACGACCAGCTGGAGAAGATCCTCTCCTACCTCGACATCGGCCGCCAGGAAGGCGCCCGGGTCCTCACCGGCGGTGAACGCCTCGAACACGACGGCGAGTTGAAGGGCGGCTACTACGTCCAGCCCACCATCTTCGAGGGCGACAACCGCATGCGGATCTTCCAGGAGGAGATCTTCGGCCCGGTGGTCTCCGTGACGTCCTTCGACGACTTCGACGACGCCATCAAGATCGCCAACGACACGCTGTACGGCCTCGGTGCGGGCGTGTGGACGCGGGACATCAACACCGCGTACCGGGCAGGCCGCGCGATTCAGGCGGGCCGCGTCTGGACGAACTGCTACCACGCCTATCCGGCGCACGCGGCGTTCGGCGGCTACAAGCAGTCCGGCATCGGGCGCGAGACGCACAAGATGATGCTGGAGCACTACCAGCAGACGAAGAACCTTCTGGTGTCGTACTCGCCGAAGAAGCTGGGATTCTTCTAGAGGCACGAAAAAAGGCGCCTGACCTAGGCTTTTGCCCGTCGGGCGCCTTCCTCTCGGCCCGCCAAGCGCAGGGACCGACTTACGTCATAACTCCCAGTTCATCCCACCGCTGTCCCGCTCCTGACCAGTACTTCCGGACCAGTCACGGACCAAACCCCGACTCACCCTTCAGACTCCGCGCCTTGGCTGACGCGGTCCCACTCCTGCATGGACTGCTCGATGAGACGGTTGGCCTGCTCTCGGACGCCGTCCAGGAACTTGGCGTAGTGACGGAAGAGGACCTCAATGCTCTGGCCCGCGCGACGAGCGCACTCGGCGGGGTCCACACCGGAGTACAGCCAGAACGAGATCCCGGCGTGCCGGAGATCGTAGGGCCGCTTGGCCAGCTTGGAGGCGAGTTCTGTACGGGTCAGGACGTACTTCCGTGCCCGCGACCACGTTGTGCCATATGCAGCCGCGTCCACGTAGTTGCCGGCCTGGTTCCGGAACAGTCGGCCGTCCGGCGCCACACCGAAGCGTTCGATGTGTGCGCGGAGCATGCGTACAAACTGCGGCGGGATGGGCACAGGCCGAGTCGCGGTGGCCGCGCGGCGCTTGAGGGAGTGCACTTCGTGCACCGCGCCACCGTCCGTCCAGTCTTTGCCTGCGATGACGACGCCACCCGACAGGTTGAGCATCCCCCAGCCGGAGTCGGGCAGATGGCACTGTTCGAGCCTGAGATGGATGACCTCAGCAGGCCGCATCGCCGCGTAGTACATGCAGCCGAAGAACGCCTCCAGGTGAGGGCCGCGCCCGCGCTGCTGGGCAACCGCTGCGAGCAGCCGGGCGACCTGGGCGGGATTGGGAACGGCAGCCGGGTCCACTTCCTCGTTGACCGCTGGAGCGTTCCACCTGAGCCCATTGAGAGGATTCTCCGTGAAATAACCCTTCTCCACAGCGATGTTGAGGACTTCGTTGAATGCAGCCCGCTTGCGTCGTGCCGTCTTGGCCGCAGCCTCTTTGCCGTCCAGCTTGAGGCACAGAGCGTCCAATGCCCGTCGCAGTACATCGGCTTCCGCGAGAGCGCTGACGGGCAGGGAGTTCCGCTTCATCCAGTCCAGCGCCTGCCGCCATTCCTCAACGGGCTCTTTCTCCCACGCCTTCTTGTTGAACGCCCAGGAGTACAACGCTCGCCGCAGCACACGCGGCTCCGGATAGGTCGCACCAGAGCGCACAAGGGCAGGCGTGATGGTGGCGAATGCATCGGCCAGTGTGCGGCGGGTGTTTCCCGGCGTGCGGTCCCAACGCTGGTCGAGGTATTCGTGCGCAAGGTCATACCATGTCGTCCGCTGCTTGATAGCTCGCAGCTCGGACGCTGGCAGCCCTGTGTGCTCATCGAAGGGCTCACCATCGCGCGCTGCGGTCATCAGCTTTGACCGCCTGCTGTCGGCGAGCCCGACGGTCATGAATGACTCTGATTTCTCGCGCCCATTGACCGTCCACCGGACCATAAACGGCTTGCGCCGATCGGGGCGCTCCCGTATGTCCCAGAAACGGACATTGTAACTCATCGCCAATTATCAGCATCTTTCTCGCACATGTCCCACCAGGCATCCAGGTCAGAACGACGACACCGGAGTTCACCATTGGGCAACTTGACCATGCGGGGCGCTTGCCCGCGAGCGCGCATTCGGTAGAACGCCGACGGACTCATACGAATCTCCGCGAGAACCTCGGCGAGCTTCAGCGCCGGAGGACGAGCCATGCAATATCACCCTCACATTAAAAAAGGCTTCATGCCGGAAATGCAGGCGCGCATCGATATGCAGCAGAGATCCCCATTTCTGCACGGCCGCCGTCCTGGAGCGGACGACAAGACGCAGCCAGGTATCACGCATCGATACAACGGATGATTTCCACCCGGCGCACAAGCGAGCGGTCCGGAAGGAGACCGTACGTAGCGAGCAGCAGTGGCCGTGGGCATGAAATCTTGGTCATTGATGTACACAGCAGCTGGCAACAGCCACCCAATATCTCCTCTCGGATGCGTACGGCTCTGCCAACTGTGTCCGCCACGGCCCCACCGCCAAGCACAGCCGAATGCGAACACCACCAATGCTCTGGAAGATCCCCGGTTTCGGTAACCGGGGATCTTCTGCTATGTATCGCCCTGCACTACGAAGGCTGCTCATCGCGCCTGTTTCCGCCTCGGTCACGCGGTACGAGCGGAGGACGAGGGTGCGCCATCCGTGACGAGCACGGGCAGCCTGCCGCCCGTGAGCCGATCGAGGTCACGGGCCCTACGACCTCACAGCGCCAACAACTCAGGCGCCGTGGCGCGTTGCCGTACTGCGGTGCGCAGCGATGCACGTCGGGACCCCTCGACCACGGCGGTTACCGCGTTACACCAGATCCTGGCGTGCAGACACAAAGAGGCAGAGCCCTGGAAATGACGCCAAAGCCCTCCGTCCCCCGGGCAGTCCAGGCGTTCGCGGCGGGGAGCGGGATAGGGCGCGCGATGAGGGCGAACTGGAAGGCGGGACTCGACAGGTGGACCTCCTCGGAGCGGGACGCGGTCGTGAGACCGAGCAGCGCGGGATGCGTACTGCCATAGCGGTCAGCCCCTCTGCAGGCTGACCTTCAATGCTGCGCCCCGTGGCTGACCTGGTGTTTTCAGGGTTGTTGTACGTTGACATGATCCCGAACGGGGTTCCAGTCCCGTGGGCCATTTTCTCGTCTGCCGTGGGCGAATGCCGGAGCCTCGTCACACAGACCCACTCGCCCCTTGATGATCCCCGCCGTGGATCCAGCCGACTTCTCGGACGGTGACCAATGCGTGCGATGCCGATGGTCCAGTGCTCCTGCGCTGCAGTGATCAGCTGACCGAGGTCGGCACTAAATCCCGGCAGCGCACGACTGTCTAAGGGAAGAGGGTGGCTAGCTGATCACTCACGCAGCTCACCGAGTTTTACGCCCGGAATTGGAGAAGCGCGCAAGGCTGTCCCGGATCACGATGTCGCTGGCGCTGAGAGCCGACGTCAGCTGTCCTTGCAGCTCGCCCGGAATAGTCCCTGCCCCGAGGGCGCAGGCATGCACGAGAGCGCGGCAGTCGTGGGCTTGCCTGTCCGTGGCGATCGCGGTGAACAGAGGGTGCGCCAGGTTCTCGCGGGCCGCGTAGCCGTCTTCGGCACCGGCCGTCCTTCGGTGGAGGTCCTCGACGATGCGGTGGGCGGTAGGAGCCTCGGCGGAACCGATCGCGTCGAGGACGGTCAGGCCGAGCCGGATGTCGAAGACGGTCATCCCAGGTTCGGCCAGCCACTCCAGATATGTGGTCACCAACGCCGCCAGTTGGTCTTCGACCGGCAGCTCGGCGCCGCGGCGGCACAGGGCGGTCAAGCATGCCGTGATGGCCTGCTCCCACGGATCGCCGGGCATCGTTTCGGCTAGGAGAACAGCTGCCCATGCCGTGTCACCCGCAACGAGGGCAGTGAGTATGGCCACTTGGCGTCCATCGAGCATCCGTTTGCCTACGCCGCGGTGAGTCTCGAGGTGCCTCAGGGCCTCCGCCCAACGTCCCTCGGTGGTGAGCGTGCGCGTTCCATCGGCGAGGAGCACGCGCCACAGCCACGCGCGGACCTCGTGGCGGTCCTCGTTGGTCGTAGTGAGGTCCGCCGGTACGGCGATGCCCTCGAACCGGGCAGCTGTGCGTGCCTCGACGGCCTTGTACAGGTCGAGTAGGTGCTGGCGTCCCTCGTCGGCGTGGCCGGCGCGGATCTGGAGGCGGGCGAGGTTGACGACGGGTTCCAGTCCCCGGATTGCGCTCATACCCGGCAGGGGGCAAGTGTCGAGGTAGGCGGCGGCGTGCTGGTGACACATCTCGCGGGCGAGATCGGGAAGGCCGAGATCGGAGGCGATGAGCGCGGCCTGGTTGTAGACGGCGGATGCGAGCCCTTGGTCGTCGTTCTTCACCGCCGTTTCGGCGAGGTCGACGAGGCCACACACTCGTTCGGGCACGGGCAGACAGGCGGGTCGGAATCGGGCGACGAGCGGGAAGCGCTGAGCTATGGGTCCGTGCGGGTCCATGGGTCCCCCGGGCGTGGGTGGGAGGTGCTGGGGCGACGGTGCCCGCCAGCCGTACGCGGGCGGGCACCGTCCGCTATGCAGGGGCGTCACCGCCAGTCGACGACGATGCGGTTCAGCGGGGTGTCCAGAGCGAAGAGTCCGGGGCGCTGCTCGATGGCAGGGGCATCGATGGGCTGGATTTCGAACGTGGCCTTGCGGCCGCGGTATTCGCGGTCCCAGGTGCGGATGGCATCGGCGACCTTCGTGGCGAGATCGTCGCTGCCGGGACCGTGGCCGATGACGCCGAACTCCCAGAGCTTGTCGCCCTCGGGGGTCTTCTTCTCCGACACGCGTCGCGCCAGGTAGGTGACGGCGCCCTTGTCGACGGCCGCGGTCGACGAGGGGTAGGGGTCTTCCGTGAGCACAGTGCCCTTGGTGTTCTTGGGGAACAGCATCCGGATGAGGCCGGAGGGAAGGGAACAGGTGACGAACAGTTCCATCCACTCCGGCGACTCCATGGCGCGGACCGTCATGCCGGTCCACTCCTCGGTGCGCGGCTGGTCCAGGACTCCGGCGAGGGCATCGGCGTCGATGTTCTGCCCAGCGGGGGCCTGAAGCCGGACGGTGCCGTCTGCGCTGAGCGGGATGACGCGGCGGTCGTCGTCGGCGATGCCCCGCCGGAGCGGCATGAAGGTGTTCATCTCGCTGCCGAGAGAAACCCATCGGCCGTCGCGCTGCTCGTAGGCAATGGACCGGGAGACAGTGCCCTTCAGGCGCTGAGGGACGAGGAGCCGGCCGCCGGGGGCGAGCTGTTGCATCCAGGCGCGCGGTACGCCGTGCGCGCCCACGGTGGCGATGATCCGGTCGTACGGCGCTCCTTCGGCGTAGCCAAGGGCTCCGTCGCGGGTCACGGCCTCGACGTTGGTGAGACCGGCGGCGGCCAGGTGTGCGCGAGCGCCCTCCACAAGGTCGTCGTCGACATCGAGGGTGGTTACGTGCCCGCTCTCCCCGACCAGGTGGGCGAGGAGAGCGGCGTTGTAGCCGGTGCCGGCGCCGAGTTCGAGGATGCGCTCGCCGGGCTGGGCTTCGAGTTGGTCCAGCATGAGGGCGACGACGCCCGGCTGGGAAGCGCACGAGATCGATGTGCCGTCGGTGTCGTACTTGATGTGCACCGGTGCGTTGGCGTAGGCGTCTTCGAGCGACGCATCCGGCACGAACACGTGACGGGGCACAGTCCGCAGCGCATTCTCGACTGCGGCCGTGCGGGCGTGCCCGTCCGCGCGAAGCTGGTCGACCAGGGCGTTGCGGAGGCGTTCGGCGTCAGCCGTGGGGGTGGCGATCGTGTCGCTGTTCATCGCCCTGACGCTATCCGTCTCGGCCGTTGCCTCGTCGGTCGACGCGGTGTTGTCACTCGTTCCCATGATTACCTCTCGTGCGATGTTGAACATGGCGCTTTGGTCGTCCCGGAGAAGACCGGCGCGGTTGGTGTGAAAGATCACGTGGTGTGCAATGACGGCTCGCAGACCGCGAGTGAGGGCGCCGCGGCCTGCGAGGTCGGCGAGCGCAGTGCCCGCCCACTCGAAAGCGGCGACCCACTCGTTGTGCTCGGCGAGGGGGCCGTTCGGGCGGCACAGGCTATGGGCGTCGACCGTCATCAGCTTTCGCATCGCGGGCGCCAGTTCGGCGGCCCGCGCAGAGGGCAGAAGGCCGGAGGCCGGTCGGAGGTCGGCGACCTTTACCCATACGTCGCCCTGCTCGAACCAGTCCAGGCCGGCCGCCCGCATCATCACGCTGGCCAGCAGCACGGCGGTTTCCCGGCGTCCCAGCTGCTCCGGGCCTGGTTGATACGTGATCAGGTGGCGGCTGTCCTTGTGGAACAGGTCGTGGGCAACGTCCATGGCCTGGGGCCCGCCGAAGGCGTGGGTCTCGGGTTCGTAGATGTAGGGCAGCCATGACACGGCCGTGCCGTCCTGGACGAGGTCGCTCAGCAGCGCTTCGACGGCGGGTGAAGGGGCGTCCGCGCGGTACCGCAGCGGCCAGGGCTGCTTGTTCATGAACCACCAGCCGGTGAGCTGCCCGTCCCTTTCAGCGGCGAGGAGGACAGGGGCGATGCGTCCGACGATGGCGCGCTGGGCGCTCTCGCGGTCAGCGAAGGTGATGTTGTGTTGCTGCCAGCGGTCGGAGCGGTCCGGGGGCATGCGGGTCGTCCTTCGGTCGGTGGGTCAGCCGATGAGCAGGCAGGCGTCCCAGGTGGATCGGGGCGGTGCGGCGGTGCTGGTCGCGAGGAGGGCCAGGGCGATACCGGCTGCGCCGTCGAGGAGGCCGGGGCCGCGCTCCTCGTCCTGTATGAGCGTCGTGGCGGCGTGGGTGGGATCGGTGTCCGGCGGGTGGACTGCGGCTAGGAGTGCTGGAATCGTGGCGCGGAGCTGTCCCGCGGTCGAGGGGTGGGCGTCGTCGGCCGCGCGGGCGGCGACGTGGGCGAGGCCGGCGAAGCCGTGGCACAGGGCGTTGTCCGTCGTGGCCTTGAGCTGGGCGGGGTCGGTGAGGGCGGCCACGAAGGCGTTCTCGGCGTCCAACTGGCGGCGGGTGTCGCCGCGGGCGAGCGCGGCGAGTTGCTGGGCGCGGGCGAGGCCGGCGGTGCCGTAGCACCATGACGGCTGCCGCGGCGTGGACGAGGTGAGTCGGCCGTTCCGCAGCTCGTCCCGGGTGACCCAGTACGGCCACGCTGGGCCTCGGTCGGTGTCCTCTCGGCATCGGTCCAGCCACACCAGGATCCGGCCCAGTGCGTCATCGTGGCCGTCGACGAAGGTGCCCTGCCTGGCGGCGAGCGCCAGGAGCGCGAGCACGCCGCCGATACCGTGCGCCATGCCGTTGTTGGCGTGTCCGCCGCGAAAACGGTCGTCTGGGCGGCCCGAGGGCCCTGTGTCCGTCCACCAACCGGGCAAGTTCTCGCCGTCGTGTGTGATTGGTTGGGTGAGGCGTACGCAGTAGTCGAGTACGGCACGCAGGGTGGCGCTGTGAGGGTTGCGGCGCAGGAGGTGGGAGCCGTATCCGCTCAGGCCGCGAATGGTGTCGAACTCCGCGAGTGCTGGGAGGAGTCCGGCGTCGATGCGCCGGTGTGCGGCGTCGACGCGGCGGCTCACGTCGTCAGCTATTTGTCGGTCGAGAGTGTCGAGGGCGCGCTGGTAGGTGCAGGGCAGGTGATCGGCGGCGCAGGCCAGAGCGTGCGCGAAGGCGGGCGCCCCGTAGAAGGGGTGGCTGTCGGGGCCGCTGGTGAGCGGTTCGCGTGAGGCGGCGGCGAGCCAGTCGTGGGCGCGCTGCCAGGGCCCCAGGTCGGCCGCAGCCCGCTCGATGTGCAGGAGCGCGATGCCGGGAAAGCCATAGGCAAGGTGCTGCCGATGAGAGACCGCTGGCCCAAGGTGCGCCGTGTGGGGGTCTGCGAGCTGCTCGGCGACGGCGTTGGCCAGGTCCAGCACGGCCTTTGCGGTCATGGTGTCCTCCCAGTGGTGCGGGCGTTCCAGGCCAGGGCGGCAGCGCGAGCGAGGTAGAGGCAGACCTCTTCTTCGGGGAAGTTCACCGCGATGTGCCGTACGAAGTGGACGTGCAGCAGCGAGGTCAGGACGTCATCGAGGGCGATGCCCTGGGTGTGGGGACCTGGCAGGTGCCGGCGGTACGCGGCGAGCGTCGCGTCGCGATCGGCCCACGCCGACACGATCGCCGCTCCTCCGGGGGCGCCGCGCAAGGCTGTCCAGTCGTCGCCCGGGTCGGCCAGATGTACGGCTTCGGTGAACTGCGGGCGCGGTGCGGGCTCGGGCGCTGTGGGAGGGATGTGGTCGATCAGCCAGCGCATCCCGGCTTGCGTGCTGCCGAGGAACGCGGAGGCGATGGAGACAGTGTGTGCGGCCACCAGCGTGCGCTCGTGTGGGCGGCGCGGCTGCGAGAGCTGGGCCAGGATGGCGCGCGAGTCCGCCCGGAAAACTTCCTCGGCCGCGTCCCACGCAGGGCCGGATCCCCAACGGCCCATCTCCCGGTAGGAGGTGGGGTACCGCAAGTCCGCCAGCAGACCGGCGCCGCGCAGCTCGTCGGCCCACATGCTCATGGTTCGAGCCGTCTCGGCGAATGCCTCCGGCGTTTGTAGCGCGATGCGCAGACGCAGGTGCTGCTCGGGGTCGCGGAAGCGGATGTACCACCACGGCGGGCCACCGAGCCGTTCGAGCAGATCGGGCAAGTGGCAGGAGAGCAGGGTGTCCTGGCGGCGAGCGTCTCCATACAAGGTGGCCAGCAACACCGACGAAGCGGCCGGGGTCTGCATCTGGGCTGAGGAGAGGGCGCGAGCCAGGGTGGGGGCAGGAAGCGCCGGCCACGCCGGCGGACGGATCGCCTTGAGCGGCACCACTACCTCGTGGGCGCGACCGTCGCACCAACCGAACGCCCCCGGTTCCGCCGCCTCGACGAGCACGCCCAGGCCCACTCGGTCGAGGTGCTGGCGCAGCAGCGTCCGGTGGCCGGCCTCGTCGAGGTCAAGAAAGAGACTCCGGTCGTCCTCCACGAGGTAGACCCGCCGAGGTAGCCGCCGCCGGGCCCGCCAGTCGGCGAGGGCGGCGTCCCATTCGGCCCGAGGCCGTGCGCGGCCCGGCAGCTCGGTGGCCTCCAGCCGCCAGCGGGCCGGGGCAAGCACCGTGCGCCCGTACCGCAGGCGCGGTAGGAACGGCATCGCCGCCGCAGCACCCCAGTCAAAGCCGGTGACCTGCGCACATTGAGCACGCGACAACTCGGTGAGGAATCGCACCAGCGGCGGAGTATGGGTGCGGAGGTTAAGCGCGTGCATCCCGACGGCCTCGATGCGCTGGCCGCGCTCGGGGGCGGCCAGGTACATGCGGCGGCCGTCGCACCCCACTGCCAGGTCCGCAGGTGTGAGGACATCGTCGGCGGGGGCTCGGTGTTCCTGGAGGCTGATCACGGTGGACAGGACTCGCGGGCCGCGTGTGACGTGGGCGCTCTCGGGCAGGAGCGGCGGAAAGGACAGCTGCGCGGGCACGGTGTTGCTGTCAGCGGTCGGAAGGTCAGCCAGCTCGGCGGCCAGTACCTCACGGTCGGCGGGAGCCAGGACGCTGAGGAACCGGCCTGTGGAGACGCCGGCGCCGCGAGACACGCTTACGACCTCCAGCCGGAACTGCCCACGCTGCAGCTCGCCCACGCTGGCCGCATGGACGCGCACCCCCACCTCCAGGTGTGGCGGCACCCGGGGTTCGTCGGGCCCTACGTCCAGGGCGTCGATCAGCTCGTCGGTGAGGACCACCTCGTCGCGGCCGTCGAGCGCGGCGGCCTGCGCCAGCCGTACGAGCGCGTCATCCCGAGCGGAGACGCGAGGTCGACGGGCGCCGGGCGGGGTGCCCGGGTAGCCGTAGGGGTAGCCAGTGCCGCTGTCCGCGACGACTTCCTGGAGCGGCACCATCGTGCCGATGCCGTACCGCTCGTAGAACCGCTGGTGGTACGCGCCCCACGCCGCGGTGCCGTATGGGCGGGCGCTGACTCGGGTCAGGATCAGGGCCGCGCGCTCGATCTCGTGGGCGACCGCGTCCGGCAGTATGAGCTGCGCGTCCAAGCGCAGGTCGAGCGCGACAGGGTGGCGGCGCAGGCCCGGCACGAAAGCCCTCATCCGCGCTGCGACTCCATCCCGCTTGCCCGGTGAAGTGCACTCCTCCAGACCGGTCCGGATCGCCTGCAGCTCGCGCACGATCTCTGCGACCGGAGGGAGGGTATCGGCATCAATGACGTCGAGCTGGTCCAGCAGATACCCGAGGGCGTCGGTCTCGGTACTCGGCGCGTGCAGACTCGTGATCAGCACACGGCGCTGGATCAGCTCCACCAGCAGCCGGTACACCTTCTCCGGCCCGGCCTCGGGGTATTCCGCTTGGAGCTTGTCCGCGAGCGCACCGAACCGGACTGGCGCCCGTGTCGCGGCGCGGACCGCGCGTACGGGCTCGGTCAAAGCCAGGGACGCCTCAACCGCGCGAGTCCGATCGTCTTGGGCAGCGGATTGAAACGGCACGATGAGCCGGTCGCCGCGGCTCGTCACGGTGTTGTTGACGACCACCGGCAGCCGTTCGAGAAGGTCGGGGCAGGACTCCAGCCTCTCGACGACGGCTGCCAACCACTCTGCGCCCGCATGGCCGACGGCCACGTGCTCCACACCCCAGCGTGCGCCCGCCTGCGGACCGAATTCCGCGACGGTCACACCAGCGAAGAGCCCGAATGGCGTCGCCCGGTGCTGGGAGCGCAGCAGGTAGCGGGCCACGGACAGTGCCGTACGCCGGACGTCTCGTGTTGACGGCTCATCGGCCGTGCACACGGTCCGTACCTGCGCGGTCAGGACTGGGCTGGCGTGTTCCAGGGCTTCGGCGAGGTCGCCGTGCGCCCAGACCGCGCGCAGCCAGGCGACACTGGTAGCGGACCCGTTGGGAGAGTGATCGTCGAGGTCCGGAAGCGGTGGGCACGGCAGTGTCGGCCGGGCAACGGCTCGTACGAGAGCGGTCGTGCCGGTTCGGAACGCTGGGCGCGGAGCAGCCACCACTACCTCCGTAGGTGAGGACGGGCGGCTGGTGCCGCCACGCCACAGGGCGCGGCGGCACCAGCCGGGAGCGACGTGAAGCCTCGGGTCAGGCGACGTTGGTGGTGCAGGCGCCGCAGGTGGTTCCGCAGTTGTCGTCGGTCAGGTTGACCAGACCTGCGGGATCGGCGACCTCGACGAGGGACACGTCCAGGTCGAAGCCGTCCGACGTCCTCGGGGTCTGCTGGCTCACATGAGTACTGCCCGGTACTACGGTGCTGCGTGTCATGCCAACTCCTCTGAGTGGTTGGGGTGTTGTTGTGCGGTGGTGCCCACCTCCGGCCGTACGGCACAGTCCGCACGGCCGGAGGCGGGAGTCTGGTCAGACGGCAGCCGGCCGCCTCTCCATGAAGTAGGCGAGCGCCTGAGCCTTGAGCCGGTCGAGGCACGGCTTGCAGGCGTGGACCGGGGCGTGCTGCCCGTCCCACTGGAGTGGGCCGAGCCAGATCACGGGCACTCCGGTGCGCTCGCACCCGAGCCAGCAGTCACCGGTGACCCAGTGCTCATACACTCGGGGGGTCATGTCTCAGCTCCCGTCCACGGGGTGGGCGACCGGCAGGTGGGCCCGCACACCCAGAGCTGGAACAGCAAGCCCCGATGACGCACATCGCCCAACAGTTCGCCGCTCGCCCCCAGGTACCGGGCGCAGTGTGCGCACTCCATGGCCATCTGCTGGCGAGGACGGAGGCGAGTGACATCCGGCAACGGTGCGGGCACCGCGGCCGGGTTCACTCGTCGCCCTTCATGAAGAGTTCGGCCCAGACCTCTTTGCACCATGGGCGCCCGTCCGGGCCGTGAAGGTCGTAGCCCCAGCGGTCGGCGATGCCGTCGATCAGGAGCAGGCCACGGCCTGACTCGTCGTCTTCATCAAGTGGCCCGAGCACTGGCAAGCGCGATGGCGCCCGGTCCACCACCCCAACGCGCAACCGTGTCGCACTCGGCCGCCCAATAATCAGGCGGACCGAGTGGCACGGGGTGTGCCTGACGGCGTTCGCGATCAGCTCCGAGATGATCAGCGTCGCGGGGTCGGCGAGGTCGTCCAGGTGCCATATACCGAGGACATCCTGGACGAGCTTGCGGCCGACTTCGGCCGTCGACGGCTTGCACGGGAAGGTCTGGCTGTAGGCGGGGTGGCCGACAGCGGCGGCCTGAACTGTCGTACTGAGACTCGTCATTGGGATGGAGCCTTCGTGTTGTCTCGGCGCCCGGCCCGCCCCTGCGGGGGAACCTCAGGGGCGGGCCGGGCCGTCAACAGCCGCCCGCACGGTGGGGCGTGGCGGGCGACCGGCAACAAGACAACTCCCTTTCCGGGCAAGGTGATTAGGGCGATCAGCCGTCCTTACGACGGAAGGACCTAGGGCGATTTGACCTCCGCTTTACCTGGTGGAAGAGGGCGCTCGCGAGCTACCGTGCGGACATGGACACCACGCGCAACACCGTTCTTGAGGCGTGGATGGCCGAACACGGCTACAGCTCCAACAGCCTTGCTGACGCTGTGAACAGGGCCTTGGAGCAGCTGACCGGGAGACCCGGCGGCCTCGACGGCTCATCGGTCAGGGACTGGAAAGCAGGCCGGGTCACGTGGCCCAAATCGGCTACCCGCAAGGCACTTGAGGACGTCAGCGGCCTGCCCGCCATCGCTCTAGGGTTCGTGCCACGGGGCCGGACTCCGTCCACCCCAGCCCCACCGCAGCAGGAGGCCCCCGATATGAAGCGCCGTACCCTCGTCGGCGGGATCGCGGCGGCCGCCGCCGCGGCAGCGGCCGCTCCCGGCACCGCATCCCAGCGCCGCATCGGCATGAGCGACGTCGACCGTCTACAAAAGCGCTTCGCCGAGATCATCGCCAGCGACCACCGCCATGGCGGCCAACTCGGCATCGAGCAGCGGGCCGCCGCTCTCGCCGACGAGGCCCTGAATCTCCAGAACGCGGGCAGCGCCAGCCAACGGGTACGCAGCAGCCTCTACGCCTCCGCAGCGGCGTTCCGTTCCTCAGCAATGTGGGCTGCCATCGACGGACGCCGCTACGACATCGCCAAGACGCACATGCGTGAGGCCCAGGCCCTCGCCGAGATGTCCGGCGATCAGGCGATCAAGTTCCGCATCTGGAGCCACGCAGGCACCATGTACCGGCACATGGGCCGTCCCGCCGACGCCTTCGCGGCCAACGACGTAGCCCGCAACCTGCACCTCACCCGCCGTGACCCTCTGTTCGCGTCCCTCGGCCTGGCCCGCCAGGGAGCCATCCACGGCGCGGCTCAGGACCGCACCGGCACCCGCCGTGCCTTCGAGCAGGCCCAGGACGCCATGCTGCGCGCCGACCCCGCCGACTACCGGCCGGTGTGGATGCTCGCCTTCTACGACCAGGCCGAACTGGACTCCCTCGCCCTGTCAGCGCACTTGGCGCTCGGCGACTACTCGACCGCCGAGTACCACGCCCACCGGTGCCTGTCCGCCCTCCGGCCCCACATGATCCGGTCCCGGGCCATCACCACGACCCGGCTCGCACACGCCCAGCTCGCCCAGGGTGCCCCCGAAGCCGCCACAGCCACCGCGATGAGGGTCCCCGCCGAGGCCGCTACGCAGCACGCCCGGGTGACGCGCATGCTGCAGGAGTTCGGGGCCGCGCTGCGCGCGACCGCGCCAGGTAGCTCCAGTGTGCAGACCTGGACCGAGCACGCCGCCACCTGGAGGATGGCCGCATGACCACGGCGCCCGCCATCGAACTGCGCACCTTCACCACCCTCGACACCGCCCGCGGCGACCTCCTCGACGTGTACGCCGAAGTGCGCGCCCCGCTCCTCCACCTGCCGAACTACGCGGTCACGGCGTTCGGCGAACGCCTGGACCGACACGGCACCGAGCCGGGGTTCGCGGCTGTCCTCGCATACGCGGGCAGGCATCCGGTCGGCTACGCCTACGGCAACACCATCGAGCACGGCGACCGCTACTGGCAGCGCACCAGCCCGACGCCAGCCGAAAAGTACACCGAGCGTCCGGCCGTAGCCCTGAAGGAGATCGGCGTCCGGCCGGCCTGGCGGAAGACCGGCACTGCCCGGCGTATCCACGACGCCCTCATAGCCACACGTGACGAGCCCTTCGTCACCCTCATGGTCAACCCGGCTGCTGGGGACGGAAAAGTCCACGCGCTCTACAAGTCGTGGGGATACGAGGACATCGGGCAAAGCCAGCCGTCAGCGGCCTCGCCCGTCCTCACCGTGATGATCCGCGCAAGCCGCTGAACAGCACCACGACCCACCGGCTTGACGGACTTTCACCGAGGCCCCAGGAATTCCTCATGCTGGACCTCCTCCCCGAGCGCTACAAGATCGCCACATTGGGTTTTGTGCGAGCCGGTGAGTTACGCCGAGGTCCCGACGGTAAGGGCGTGCAACGGTGGTGACCTCGCGGATCTCCGTACCAACGGATCACCTCCCGCTCTGCACCCGCTATCGCCTCTGAACTCACCAGACGAGTCCCGAGATTAGAGCAGTGCCCGCGGTAGTAGTAGCGCTTCCCCGGATGAACGCACAGAGCCGCTTGTGTCAGCTTCCGGAACCCCAGCCGCCTCTTGTTCGATTTCTTCACCAGGCTCCCTCCCAGGAGGCATTGCTGCCGACATGTCGGCGCGCAGCCCTTCGGTACCCGCACATCCAGCGTGGAGCAGCGTAAGTGGCGTCGGATCCTGCCATCGGCCTGCAGCACATCAAGGACCAGCCACCACGAGCGGCATCGACCCGCGCCAACCCGCCGATCGCCACGATCCTGACATTGACGCGAAGAAAGCCGTCGGCCGGATCGACACCCTGATGAAACAACAACACCCGGTGTGTTCATCGCCAAGCATTCGTGGATCACGCCGTGCCGGCTGGCCAGGGCTCGAGCCCTGGCCAGCCGGTCATATCAGGAGCTTCTACGATCTCTCAGAAACACCGTTGACTACTTGCGGAACGCGGAGAAGTCGAACTCGGGGTCGCCGATGGTGGTGAACCAGGTGCGGATCTGCGACTCCTTGCCACTGAAGGCAAGACCCAGCTGCAGCAGGATCCGAGCCTTCTGGGGCGAGAGGTCAGCGGCTCCGACAACGCCCGGAGTGCCGTCGTCGTAGGCGCCCTCCCCACCCGTCCGGGTGGCCGACACGAACAGCACGCCCTTCTTGATCGCCGCCGTTTCAGCCGTGCCCTGCGCGGTCGAGATGTCGCCAGGGCCGTGGCCCGAGGTGACAATGCCCCTTTCGCCGGCCTCCACCAGAGCCTCGATCGGAACCGGAGAGGAGTCGATGTAGGCAGTGACGATGTCCACCGGCGGCAGGTCGGACGCCTTCTTCGTCGCGAGGTCGAACGGCGTCTTCCAGGAGTTCTTCCCGCACTTCATCACGCGGGCGGGGGCACGCATCGTACGGATGTGATCCTCGTTGACCACGCCCAGTGCGCCGTAGTTGCCGGCGCCGAAGGTGTCCATGCGGTAGCCGTCGGTCTTGGTGACTTCCCGGGCGGCAAAGAACTGATCGTTCATCAGCATGACGGTGCCGTAACAGGTGGTCTTGCCACTGGCGGCCAGCCGGATGGAACTGAACATGTTGGTCGCACCGTCGGTAGTGAAGGTCTGCGACTGGTGCATCGAGCCGCTGATAACCACCGGCTTGTTCGACTGTACGGTCAGGTCCAGGTAGTAGGCGTCTTCCTCGAGCACATTGGTGCCGCTGTTGACGACCACTCCGTCGACACCTGGCAGCGCGAGTGCTGCGTCGACCGTGCGGGAGAGGTCGTACATGTTCTTCGTGCTGGTCTGGGTCGAAGCCCCGGTGATGTCGGTCTTAACGACCGAGACGTTGGCCACCTTCCCGAGTTCCGGGTACAGCGGCTTGAGGACGTCCTTGATGCCGCCGGGGAGAGTCGGACCGTAGTGCTGATAGCTGATGCGGTCCTTGGCCGTGGCGGTGATGGTGCCACCAGCGTCCACCACCACGATGTCCGGCAGCTTGGGGTTCCGCTTGGCGAGTGGAACCGGCTTCACCGCGAACTTCGGCGCCTTGGACGTTGTAGCACCGACCGCCGCCGAGTCCGTTGCCGCGGCATTCGTCAGGGAGAGCACGGTCGCCGCCACACTGAAGGCTACCGATATGGCAACGGTGCTGGCACCGATCTTTCCGAAGCGCATCTCACTCCTCATGGGCTTACACTGCAATTTCTATTGGTTATGGAAAACGACATCGATCGCGTCGCTCGTACAGCACATCGTGACCAAAATGACCGACGGACTGAGCGCGGATTTCAGCCGAATGGGAATGCGTCTGGCATTCGGGCAGTAAGCGACTAGCCACCTTTCCGCGGCAACTCGATGCCGCTTACCACCGTCCGACTGGAATTCTTGTGAAAGTGGCGAACGCTGTCCGATGGCTCCAGGATGAAGGCCACGAATCAGCTGACGCTCCGAGCCGAAGCAATGGTGCGTTGCGAGTCGTCGGATTCGCCGAGCGCCTGCTTCGCCGTCTCCGGGCCCCATGTGAACCCAGCGATACCGCCGACGATCAGAATCACCATACAGGCACCGAGAGCGACGGAGATTCCGTAACTGCCGACCACCACAGGCATCAGAAAGGTCGTTACCGCAGAACCGAGTCGACTGGCCGCCACGGCCAGACCCACCCCTTGGCCCCGAAGCTGTGTGGGGAAGAGTTCGGCGGGATACACGTAGACCACGTTTCCCGTGGAGACGATCACCAGGGCGAAGACCGCGAAGAGCACCAGAGTGACCATGGGATCGAGATTCGTGCTGAACGTAAGAGGGGCGAGCAGGAGCGCGGCGATCAGAAATCCGCCGAACAACAGCACACGCCGCCCCATTCGGTCCACCACCAAGTAGCCCAGCAAAGCGCCGATCGCCACGCACACGTTGTAACCGAGGGCACCGACGAAGGAGTTGTGCACCCCCAGTGTCTTCAGCACGTACGGCGAGAAAGTCCCGAGGGCGAAATTGGGCATCACGCCCACCGCGTACGCCATGCACGCGATGACGGTGTGGCGCAGGAGCCTCGCCCCGAAGAGATCGCGGGATCTCACGGTGGACGCCCGGGAAGGACTCGCCACCTCGGGAAGCCCCACATGGGGACCAAACTTCTCCGCAACGATGGCCCGAGCCCGCTCCACCTGCCCTTGCCGCACAAGCCACCGCGGAGATTCGGGGATGTTGAGTCGCAGCAGGAAGACGATCACGGCCGGGACGGCAGAGCTGATCAGTATGAGACGCCACCCGATGTCGGGGATGTCACGCAGGAACAATCCAACGACGTAGGCGGACGCGAAGCCGGCAGCCCAGGCAATGCCGAGCATGCTCAGCGCACGACCCCGCCAGTGCGCAGGCGTGTATTCCGCCAGCAGCGCCTTGGAGGCAACATAGTCACCACCGAGGAGAATCCCGAGAACCAGCCGGATTGCAAAGAGCGACCATCCGGGCTCCACCCAGAACTGAAAGAGCGAAACGACAGCGAAGACAAGCATAAGAGGCCCGTAGAAGGGCTTGCGGCCGAAACGGTCGACCAGTCGGCCTGCTATCAGTGCGCCGAAGAACAGTCCGATGAGCGTCGCAGAAGCCAGGAGGCCCATCCAGACATCGTCGATCTTTACCGACTGGGCTGCGGTTGCCAGCGCAATTCCGCTCACGCCGAGAACGTATCCGTCAGACAGAGAGCCTGTCGCCGAGGCCGTACCAACGCGCCAGTGGAATTTCATGACCGGGGCTTCATCAAAGAGAACTGGATGCGCCGGGTGCTTCACCTTCATTGTTCGCCTGTCTTTCGCTCAGCGAGTGCCGCATTTCCGCTTCCTGGCAGTCGTTTCACCGCCTGGATCGCTGCGCCTCGACCCGATCCCGCGTGGCTTCACAAGGGCATCAGCATGCTTAGCTGCTAATGATTCACGGCGGACACGGCATGTCTAATACAATATGACGGAATCAGTTATATCGAAATCGTATGGGAAAACTGCGCCCGTCCCGGTGCTCTGCCGCCCGCGAGATGTCAAACTCGGACACCGACGTTAGACGACCCAGCCGACGTGTCACTGCGCCGGTCCTGAAACATGTCGGAGGTAATCCTTGCTCCAGCAACCCCCCGAGCGCTACCGCGGCTACCGCGTCGCCGGCATACGGCTCACTGAGGAGCTCCTGGAGGACCTGTCGTTCCATCGAACCGAGAAGGTCGGTGTGACGCTCGATGCCGTGCATGCCTTCGACAAGGCCCACATCGTGATGCTGGTCGAGCAGGGCCTCATCGACCGGAGCGACGGGAAGCAGATCTTCGAGGCGATTCGCCGAATGGAACGCCAGGGGGTCTGGGAGACGCGGCTGCGCGCACAAGGCGGCGAACATTCGTGTGAACAATATCTCGTCCAGAATCTCGGTGAGCAGATCGGAGGGCAGATCAATCTGGGGCGTAGCTCCGGTGATTTGGGCGAAGTCTCACGACGGCTGACCCTGAGGAGAAAGATCGTCGACGGTCTCGCGGCCCTGAACGATCTTCGAGAGCGCATCATCGGGCTTTCCGAACGCCACGTCGACGTCGTATTTCCAGCTCAGACGTTCCTGCAGCATGCGCAGCCGACATCGTTGGGACACTGGTTCGGCATGTGGGCCACTGCCCTGGCCCGCGACACGGACCGGCTCCTCGGACTTTTGGCCCGGGTCAATCAATCGCCGGCGGGAGCCGGGATCCTCACCGGCAGCGAGTTCCCCATCAGCCGACATCGCACGGCCGACCTGCTCGGTTTCGATGCGCCGATGTCCAATACCTTCGACGCGATTATCAGCCACGACGTCAATCTCGAAGCGGTCTCGGTGACGGGAACCGTATGGTCCGACCTCGCCCGGCTGAGCGACGATGTCGAGCTCTGGCTGTCGAGTGACCTCCAATACGTCGACATTCCGGATCGTTTCTGTGACACCTCGAGTGTGATGCCGCAGAAGCGCAATCCGAGCCTTCCGCAGCAGATCAAGGCCCAGGCGGTGAAATCGGCAGGGGCAATCATGAGCGGATTCATGGCCGAACGCGGTGCCTCCGGACAGCCGATGCTGGAACGGTTCGAGGCGGAGCGCCTCCTCTGGGAGTTGCTGGACGACCTCGTGCCCTTGAGCAAGGACCTTGGCCTCATGCTTGAGGCCCTCAATCCGCGAACCGGACGCATGCTGCAAGCCGCACTCGAGGGCTGGTCCACCGCCAGCGATCTCGCAGGGCTCATGGTGACCAACGCCGGTCTGCCCTGGCGATCGGCTCATCAGATCACGGGAATCGTCGTGCGCCTCAGCGGTGAGCGTGGCATCTCCCCGGATCAGGTCACGTCTGAACTCGTAGATGAAGCCGCCGAACTCTACTTCGGCAAGACTCTCGGCCTTGCACCTGAGGCGATCGCCGCCACCATCGACCCGGCGCAGTCGGTACAGCGGCGGTCCGTGTACGGGGGGCCTGCACATGCGAGGCAGGAGGGCGCGCTCGCGGAGCTGCGTCGTGGGCTGCAGCGGGACCGGGCCGTCATCGACAGCTACCAGAAGCGCATCAACGAGGCTGCTCAGCACCTGGAAGAGGCCATCGACGCGATCCTGATCTGAGCACTCATCCGCCGGAAGTCTACTGTGGTGATGCATACAGTTCATTTCCGCGTGAGCGCAGTTCGGGAGAGGGATGTCCGATGAGCCTGACACGACTCAACTACTTCGTGGCCGTGGCAGAGGAACTGAGTTTCACCAAGGCCTCCGCACGGCTGCATGTGTCCCAGCCGCCGCTCACTCAGCAAATCCAGCGTCTGGAGGACGAGCTGGGTGAGAAGCTGGTGGACCGGTCCACCAGGCGAATCTCCCTCACACCCGCCGGTGAGGCGCTGCTCCCCGAGGCACGACGCATCCTGCAGCAGTACCGGGGCCTCCCGGCCCTGGTACACGAAGCCGCTCAGGGGCGAGCTGATGCATTCTCCATCGGATGTGTCCCATCGGCGATCATCGGCTTCGCTCCGAAACTCCTCGAGAGGTACCGCGAGGTGGAACCCGCCGTCTCCATCCGCATCCATGAGCTGAATGTGGAGGAGCAGATGCACATGCTGCGCACTTCGGGCCTGGACATCGGCGTGTTCAGGAGCCATACGCCTCCGGAGGACTCGATGACTTTCGACCTGCCAGCGGACGACTACTGCGTGGCCGTTTCCACGAAGCATCCTCTCGCAGGTCAGCAGACGGTACGGTGGTCAGACCTCGCCACGGAACGATTCGTCATGGCTGATCGCGCCAAGGCTTCGCTGGAGTTCGACTCGGTCGTGGCCAACTGCCTAGCCAACGGGTTCAGCCCCGACCTTGTCGCGGAAGCCGTGACGGGCTACAACCTCGTAGCGCTTGTGGCTTCGGGCCTCGGCGTCGCTGTGGTACCGGGGCGTGCGGCGGCGCTCAAGCACGAGGGAGCCGTCTACCGTCCACTGACGCCTCGTGCGCCCGCCGTTCCCCTGCATATGGTGATTCGGCCCGAACGCTTCAACGACAGCGCCCGTCATCTGGTCGACGTAGGGCAGAAAGTAGCCGTCCCGACGCTCACATGACCGGAACGGAGTCGACTTCGCGCCCACGACGTGCCTGTCTCCCGAGGTCGGCTACCAACTGGTCCGGCACAAGCTGATCGAGAAGCTGACGAGTGACGCTGTCTCCCCTCCGAGGGCCCCTTCCTCGTCGCCGTCGCTGACACAGGCGCCTGGTTGCTGGGCCGCGCTGTGTGTATCGCTTGTACGGCGGCCTGGACGACGCCCAGGATCGGCTTCGCTCTTGTCGCCCGCCAACGACGACGAGCCGGATTCCGTCCACGTTGAACAGCCATCTCGCCCTCCCCCGAACCTTCCTGAAGCGAGAGTCTCGGCAACGCAGGACAAGCCCGGAAGAGCGCAAGCCGGCCATGGCCGATTCGACTCAGCCAGACCCAGGACTCGGACTGAATCGCCCCGGGTTTGATGGAGACATCGAAGACCCGGAAGGATGCCGATCATGGCTGCTCCCCGTAAGACGGTGTCCTATGTGGTGAGGCGGATGAGTCGCTTGTAGCAGCACAGTGCGGCGGCGAGGCCCAGAAAGGCCAGGTAGTTGCGGGAGTGGCGTTGGTAGCGGGGGCTGAGTCGGCGGTAGCCGGACAGCCATGAGATTGTCCGCTCGATCACCCACCTGCGGCGGCCCAGCCGTTCGCTGACCGCGCGTCGTCGCCACGACACGCACACCCCGGACATGCCCCCGCCGGCCCCACACCACAGCCCCTCCCGCCCCGGAAGAGGCCGATATGCACGCCCACTTGACAAAACGGCCTACATATCAGGGCTGACCCACACGTCCCAACCGGCCGGATATGAACTCCGCGGCTGTGTAGTCCTTCCCTCGTTCAGCAGCCTGGAGAACATCTGCGAAAATAGCCGCTTCGTCAGCGGCGAGGCGATCAGCCTGGACCATGCGAGCCAGCAGCTTGTGGATGCTGAAGGGCGTGAGGTTGTGGTGGAGTGATTCAATGCGTGCGTTGTAGTCCTCACACAGCATGTACGGGTCCATCTGCTGAAGCTGCTCGGCCATGGCCATGATCACTGACTCTGCCCAGTGCTCCGCCGCATGTCTCAGGCTCCTGCCGCTGCGCATGATGTCCTGAATCTCCACGACCCGCTCCGCCGCGACAAGCTCGTCGGTGTCTACGGGTTCGCCGAGCCAGTCGAGTTGCCCCAGCGCTGCTACCGCCAGGTCTTTGATGCCCGGCGGGCCCTGGCTTGCCAGGCGGTCCAGCTCGTCGACGACGACGTCCAGCAAGACGCGGCGCTGCGATACCAGTTCGCCCTGCACCGTCTGGCGCAAGTTGTCATCAGCGGCAAGGGACAACAGCGAGGAGGTGTCGACGAACCACAGGGCAGGCTTTGCTGGCGCGGGAGTCGTCACCGCGCTGGCCGGCGTCAGACGAGCACCTCGGGATCAGCTTCCATCACCACATCCCACAAAGCATCGTCGTCCTCGCGTTGCAGCAATGTCGCCACTACGCCCAGGCCCACGTGCTGGTTGCGGGCTGCGTCTACCGCGGCGCTCAGGAGACGCTCGGGCGCGCGGACTGTCTGCCGAACCGTGATCCCCGCACCAGTGGGAGCCACCGAGGCGTGGCGTGTGACGAGATCTCCCACCCTCTGGCTGCGCAGGCGCTTGCTCTGATCGTAGGTGATCAAGCCCATGACGCAGAGCTGGTAGACCAGGGCCGCCAGGGAGACGCCGAACTGCTCCATGAGTGCCACCAGGCTACGTTCGGTGACACGTCCGGCACTCAGCCATTTCAGGGTCTCGCGAATGCCCTCCTCGGGCATCAGCAAGTGGCCCGCAAAGGCGTTGACACGCCTTTCTTGCAGATTGTCCGCGAACATGTCCCGCTCGCCCTCGTTGATGACGTCTCGAGGGTCACCGAGCAGGTGATGGCCCAGTTCATGAGCGAGTGTGAACCGCACATGACCTTGGGAGAAGTCAGTGCTGGCCACGATCAGCGCCACACCGTCACCGTGGATGCACAGCCCATCCGTCTGAGTTCCGAGCGGAGACAACGCTACGTCGACCCCGAAGTGCCGCTCGATCAGTCCGGGCAGGTCACCCAGCTCGTGCGACCCCAGGCCAAGTTGGCGTCTCATTTGCTCGGCCAGGTGTTTGCCCTGGCGTTCGGCCTCGGCCTTGTTGCGCGGACGCTGGGACAGTTCCTTGCGTGCGTAGTCGAAAACCTGCTGCCCTGCTGCGGTCGGCAAGGCAGGAGGCGGCGCCGCGCGCTGAGTCAGAACGTCCTCGACCTCAAGCAACTGCAGGGCGCGGCGCTTGGCGTTGCTGTCCTCGTCCCGGCTGGTGTCGCCTGCCAGCCGGTGAGCCAAGGCCAAGGTCGGCCGGGAAGGCTGCCCGAGCAGATGGGCTACCGAGACACCCAAGGCTTCCGCGAACTTCGGCAGCTCCCGGACTCCGATCTTGCGCCGACCGTTTTCGATCTTCGAGATTTGGTCCTTACCCAGCCCGACGAGGGCACCGAGGGCATCACCCGTCAGTCCACGGCGGGTACGGGCCTGTCCGACTCGGTGTCCGACGTCGGCAGGGCTTGCAGTCCGGTCCAAGGACTCTGCAGGAAGCAACGAACCCAGCGCTTCCATGCCTGTCAGTCCGCCTCGCATAGCCGCCTCCCCTCACGCCGTCCGTCCCTGCGGTACCAGTGTCGCAACCAACCTCCATCATCGCAACTATTTCTATGCGATGGTTGCGAATCTGGGTCTGCTGTGACGCACCGGACGCCCGCCAGTGCGGCCCCGGCCACTCCTCGCGCCGAGAGAGGCCACACGGCACGTCCAGGCCTAAGCCTGGCCTAAGCCATGCCGGCAGCACGCTCACCGCGCGTGTCCCACATCGGTGCGATGATCTACATACCCGCGGATCTCGCAACCCGCGGGACAGGAGGAGCGCCACGCCGAGACCCCGCTCCCCTGGATGACTCCGCCGACCAGGGCAGAGTGCAGAAGAGGAGGCCCCCAGCACGATCGTCCCGGTCCTCTGATGAGGGCTACTCGCCGCCAGATCGTTGAGGACAGCGTCGACCAGCAGACCTCGCTGGCCGTGCACAGCCAGTTCGACCAGAGCTTGTGGAACAACCGGATGATCTCCTACGGACTCGATCGCCAGAAGGTCTTCGCTCTCGCCCAGAACGCCACCAGTCGGCGCTTCTTCCTGGAGCGATCAGGGGCGCTCGAGGCGGTGGGGACAGAGCGTGAGCCGGCGTGTCACTGGGGCTGGCCCTCGGACGCCCCGTCCCCGTGACCGGCTCCGATGGCGGGGACCGTGCTCAGGGCGTGGTCGCCAGAGTCGAGGTGTCGATGACGAAGCGGTAGCGCACGTCGGAGGCGAGGACGCGGTCGTACGCCTCGTTGATCTGCTCCGCCGGGATGACCTCGACCTCTGCTCCGATGCCGTGCTCGGCGCAGAAATCGAGCATCTGCTGGGTGGTCCGGATTCCGCCGATCTGGGAGCCGGCGAAGGCCCGTTGGTTGCGCACCAGGCTGAAGCGGTCGAGGGAGAACCTGGGGGTGGCGCCGACGATGGCCAGGGTGCCGTTGACGGCGAGCAGGGACAGGTAGGCGTCGACATCGAGTTCGGCACTGACGGTGTTGACGATCAGGTCGAAGGTGCTCGCCAGGTGCTCGAAGGTCGCCGGGTCGCTGGTGGCGTAGTAGTGGTCGGCGCCCAGGCGCAGCCCGTCGTCCTTCTTGGCCAACGTGCGGGACAGGACGGTGACCTCGGCGCCCATCGCCTTCGCAAGTTTCACGGCCACATGGCCGAGACCGCCCAGCCCGATGACGCCGACGTTCTTGCCGGGACCGGCGCCCCAGCGCGTGAGCGGTGAGTACGTCGTCACGCCCGCGCAGAGCAGCGGGGCTGCCTCGTCCAGTCCGATGCCCTCGGGGACGCGCAGGACGAAATCCTGGTCGACGACGACATGGGTGGAGTAGCCGCCCTGAGTGAGCGTGCCGTCGCGGTCGACCGAACCGTAGGTGAGGATGTGGCCCTTGGTGCAGTACTGCTCCTCGCCCTGGCGGCACGGGCCGCACTCGCGGCAGGAGTTGACCATGCAGCCGACGCCGACGCGGTCGCCGACGGCGTGCCGCGTGACCTCCGGGCCGACTTGCGTGACGATGCCGGCGATCTCGTGGCCGGGGACGACGGGGTAGTCCTTGGCTCCCCAGTCACCGCGGACCCAGTGGATGTCGGTATGGCAGATGCCGCAGTACTTGATCTCGATCAGCACGTCACGCGGGCCCAGATCGCGGCGCTCGACAGTTGTCGGGGCGAGGGGCTCGGTGGGCGAGGCGGCGGCATAGGCGTTGACGGTCAGCACGGTTTCTCCGATGTGTCCTGTTGCGTATTGGTCGGTGCTGGGGGGGGGCGGTTTCAGGAGTACGGCGGCGGTCGTCATGAACGCGAGCGGCAATCCCGTAGGCCCATGCGATTGCCGGAGTGATGACCGCACCTGCGCGGGTGGACGGTCAGCCGCGTGAGAGAGGCTGTGCGGCGGAGCCGGTGTCCTGGGTGGCGGCCCAGGAGGCGAGCAGGCGCAGGCGCTCCTCGGAGGGGGAACCGGGTTCGGCGGTGTAGACCGTGAGGGTGTGGCCGGGCTCGGCCGCCAGGGTCAGGTATTCCCAGGCGAGGGTGAGGTCGCCGACGACGGAGTGGTGGAAGCGTTTGGTGCCGGTGCCGTGGCGGGTGACGTTGTGGGCGCCCCAGCGGGTGCGGAAGGCGTCGCTGCGGGTGGACAGCTCGCCCACCAGGTCGTGGAGGCCCTTGTCGTGGGGGTTGCGGCCGGCCTCGGTGCGCAGCACGTCGACGGTCATGTCGGCGGCAAGGTCCCAGTCCGGGTAGAAGACGCGGGCTGCGGGGTCGAGGAACTGGTAGCGGGCGATGTTCGGCGGCCTGAGGTCTCCATCGAAAAGGTCGCCGTAGAAGGCGCGCGCCAGTTGGTTGGCGGCGAGCACGTCCAGACGGCCATTGGTGACGAAGGCGGGCCCGGCGGTGACGGCGCCCAGAGTCCACTGAAGGCTCTCGTGCAGGATCCGCTGCCTGCCGCCACGCGCCCGGGGACGCGGAAGGGGGCCTGAGCCTTCTTGGGCTTGGGCCAAATGGAGCAGGTGGGCGCGTTCGGCTTCGTCCAGTTGGAGGGCGCGGGCGACGGCTTCGAGGACGGCGGGTGAGACGCCGGCGAGACTGCCGCGCTCCAGTTTGGCGTAGTACTCGACACTGACATCGGCCAGCGCGGCGACCTCGCTACGCCGCAGGCCGGTAACGCGGCGCCGGGTGCCGGCGGGCAGTCCTGCCTGCTCGGGAGTGATCCTCGCTCGTCGCGAGGTGAGGAACTCGCGGACTTCGTCATGGTTATTCATACCGTGACGGTACGGCCGGGTCCCGCAGATTGGGATGTACTGCCAGTACACCCATCAGCAGTAACTCGCTACCCGCTCGGAATGGGGTTTTCATAGGTGACGTGGCGCTCTCCACTTCACCGTGACCGGTGGGGTGGCGGCCGCCCGACCCCGCAATGGCCCGAGAAAGGGAGCACAATGGCTGACAGCTACACCTTCCAGCTGGACGAGAATGTCGACCGTACCCCCGTACGGTTCAAGAACCGCTACGGCATCGAGATCGCAGCCGATCTCTACGTGCCGAAGAACGCCACGGGCAAGCTCCCCACCCTGGCCGTCAGCGGGCCGTTCGGCGCGGTCAAGGAACAGTCGTCGGGACTTTATGCCAACGAATACGCCCGCCGCGGTTACGTCGCCCTCGCATTCGACCCCTCCTTCACGGGAGAAAGCGGCGGTGACGTCCGCGACGTCGCCTCGCCCGACATCTACACCGAGGACTTCAGCGCCGCCGTCGACTTCCTCGGACTGCAGGACATCGTCGACCGCGAGCGGATCGGCCTGCAGGCCATCTGCGGTCTGAGCGGCATGGCTCTCACGGCCACAGCCACCGACAGCCGCATCAAGGCAGTCGCCACGTCCTCGATGTACGACATGTCGCGCAGCATGTCCCGCGGCTACAAGGACAGCTACACACCCGAACAGCGCCAGAAGGTCGTGGACTACCTCAGCCGGCAGCGCTGGATCGACGCCGAGAACGGCACCTTCGCGCGGGGCTCCCACGAGGTGCCCTTCGACGCGGACGGCAACCCGGCCCCGATCGACCGCGTGCTTCCCGAGACCCTCCCCGAGGGCGCGGACCCGATCACGTCGAGCTTCTTCGACTACTACCGGACCGACCGCGGATACCACCCGCGATCGATCAACTCCAACACCGTGTGGACCGCGACCACGCCCGTGGCGTTCTTCGCGTTCCCGACGGTGTCGAACCTCGACATGCTCGCTTCCCGCCCCGCCCTCCTGGTGGCCGGTGCCGACGCGCACTCGCGCTACTACTCCGAGGACGTCCAGGCGCTGGCACCCGAGAACGTCGAACTCGTGATCGTCCCGGACGCGGACCACGTCGATCTGTACGACCGCAAGGACCGCATTCCGTTCGACAAGCTCGACGAGTTCTTCACCAAGAACTTCGCCTGACCGGGACTGAGGCGAGTCGGTGATGCCCGCCTCGGCATCGAGCCCGCACTCGCCCTGAGCCGATCTTCGCCGTGCGCCACCGCGGTGCCGGCGGCCGTCGGAGGAAGCCTGCCGGCGAAGAAGATGATGCCGCCACGGCCACGGAGATCGAGTCTCTGTTCCAGCGTCGGCCCGCTCGCTGACATGGTCCGCGAGCGGGCCGACGCCCTTTGACGCGGCGGCACCTGCGTAGCCCGGACAGCTGGTAGTCGACCGCGTCTCGTCCCGCGGCGGACGCAGGCCGCCGGGCAGGTCGCGGACCTGGCGCGAGAAGCGGCCATGCAAGGTGATGCGGTGCCGCACGAACGGGGAGAGGCGGGCGGCGTCCTCGCCGCCCGATGCTCGGGTGCACCACCGTGACCGGCAGCGTCACAAACCGGTGCGAGTCGCCGTGGCGCGCAGTACGCCTTGCCGTCCACACGTAGCGGGGCGGCCCCGCCAGGCGCTGCGGCGGTATCCCCGACACGTCCACCTCGTTCATGTCCAGATCGGCGGTCTCCCCCGCCTACTCCAGGGCCCACTTCACCTGCGGCCCGGAGATCCTTACCCGGCCCTTGCGAAGCTGACTTCGCCTCCCGCCACTCAAACGCCTGAACAGATGGAGCCCTGAGGCCCACGCCATGGAACGTCGCAAATTGCTCGGACTCATCACCGCCGGCGCAGCCTCCTTCGGGGGCCTTCTGGCCGTGAACACGCAGAATTCCTCCGCCGCCGGCTCACTGGCGACACCGGTCAATCGTTCGTCGCGCCCAATAAGACGTGGAAACAAGACCCTGGTCGTCTACTACTCCAAGACCGGAAGGAACTACCCCGACCTCGAGCTCACAGTCGGGAACACCGCCCGAATCGCGCGCTTCATCCACGACAGGGTCGGCGGGGACGTCTTCGAGATCGTCCCGACCCGCCCGTATCCGGCTGACTACGACCAGACGGTGGACCAGGCGCAGCGAGAAGAGGGCCAGAACATCTATCCCGCCATCAAGGGTGTGGTGCCTGATACAGATCAGTACTCCACCATCTTCCTTGGCCACCCGGTCTGGTGGGGCGAACAGCCCATGGTCGTCCAAACCTTCATGCGGGACCGTGACCTGAACTACGGCACGATCATCCCCTTCGTCACGCACGAGGGCTCCAGCTTCGGCAACTCACTGGACGTCCTCGACCAGTACTACCCCAAGGCCCGCGTCCTGGACGGATTCTCCGCACGCGGCACCGACGTGTACAACAACCCGAGGGCAGCCCGCCGTGACGTCAACGCCTGGCTGGAAGGGCTGGGCTTCTGATGGGCGGAAAGCTGCTGCTGTGGAGCCTTGTGCTCATCTTCCCGCTACCGCTCGTGCTCGCTCTGAATCTGCAGAGCACCGATGTCCCGTCCATGCGGCTGTACATCACCTGGGGACTCATCGCCTACAGCTGGTGGCTGCTGGCCATCCTGCTGAGCGTGCGGCCGACCTGGCTGGGACGCGGTGTCGGGTTGCCTTCGGTCTACGCCCTGCACGGCATGCTCGGTGTCTTCGCCCTCGTACCGGCATATCTGCACAAGGAGAACACCTTCGCCCCTGACGACCTGTCAAGGCTCCTCGGAGACTGGGGCTTCTACGCGGCACTGGCCGTGCTGTGCTACTCCGTCGTGTTCATGAGCGGCTGGCTGACCGACAGGTCGCGCCTCGCACTGAAGGTGAAGAGCCGGCTTGAGACGGTCTTCCGGCGCCGGCTCTCGGTGTGGATCCACCGGCTCAACCTGGTCGTCGTCCTCATGATCTGGCTTCACGTCCATCTGATCGGACGCGTGAACCAGCACTTCTGGTTCATGACCCTCTTCGACCTCTACACCGTGGTCGTGCTCGGGACCTACGTCTGGAAGAAGTGGGTGGCACCGGACTCCTTCCTCACCGGGGCCGTGCAGGAGAACGTCGCGCTCAACGATTCCACCCGCCAAATCGCCATCGCCCTCCACCGCACGGCGACCGCTTCCCGCCCCGGCGACTTCTACTTCCTCAGCTTCGACGACACAGGTCTCGGACGGGAGTGGCACCCCTTCTCCGCCACCGACGAACGCCATGACGTCCTGACCTTCACCATCCGGCAGACCGGGGACTACACCAGCAAGATCGGTTCCGTGGTCCCGGGCACAGCCGTGCGTCTGGAGGGGCCGTTCGGCCGATTCGACTCCGTCCTGAAGGCGCGCACCGATGACACGCCGCTCGTGTTGGTGGGGATGGGGGCGGGCATCGCACCGCTGCTGAGCCTGACGGCGGAGTACCTCACGGCACGGCGCATCCACCTGTTGTGGTCAGTGCGCCGTGCCGACGACGCCTACTACAGCCGCCTGCTCGAGCAGTACGAACACCGCAGCGGAGGCCTGCTCACGGTCACCACCCAGGTAGGACGGTTCCACCGGAATCAACTCTCGACAGTTCTGGCGGAGGAAGAGGTCACCCGCGGGGAGTTCTTTGTGGTGGGCCCCAACCCGGCCGTACTCGCCACGCAACGGATGCTGCGTCGGATCGGGGTGTCGAGAAGCAGAATCCACCACGAACGACTCACGATGTAGCCCGACCGCACAGACCGAGATCGGCAGTTCGGGATAGTCCTTCCGATCCGCTGTCGAACCACGCAACCGCCAAAACCCGACCACGACGGCACAGCCGATCGCGCAGCACTGGTGACTGTGAAGGCGGCGGCTGGGCCGACGAGGACGGCTCACCGGCCCCGGAGGGGGAACAGCAGACTCAGAGGCTTCAGTGGACTTGGACAGCCCTTCGCTTGACAGACCGACCAGCCGCACTCAGCAGCGCGGCAGGGCCAGTGGTCCCCTGCGAGTACCGGCCGAGGCTCCTGGCCACCGGGAAGACAATTCGGCAGGCTGCGGCTTCCCTCGGAGGCCTCGCTGGTCTCCCGTCGCATCCACGGCGTGAGCGCGAGCAGCGGGAGAAAGGCGGACACCCCGGGGAGAACGAGCCGTATGTGACCCACTCGCCGACGAGCTGGTCAGTTCGCCCTGCGAACAAAAAACGCGTCGACTGTTAGCCTGAATGAATGGGCGATGACAAGGACCGATTGGGAGTGGTGACCGGGCTTATCCGGACATCGTTCCTGGTGAACGCCGCGTATGCCGAGTCGGCGCGAGAACACGGCCTCACCTCACAGCAGGGGCAGTTGCTGTGCGTCCTGATGGCGCGGCCGTACGGTATGGGCGAACTGGGCTCAGTGCTGGGCCTGGCCAAGTCGAGCTTGACCGGGCTGGTGGACCGGTCCGAGCGCAACGGCTTGGTCCGGCGCGAGCCGGACCCGCGGGACACGCGGGCGGTCCGGGTCACGTTCACGCCGGAAGGCCGCAAACTGGCGGAGGAGTTCTACGCCGAGACCTGCCGCCGGATCGCTCGACTCCCGGATGCCCTCGACGCCGCCGAGCAGAACACGCTCGCCGCCCTACTCAGCCGGATCGCATGGCACAACAACGTTCCAGCCGTCTTCATGGACCTCAACGAGAAACCTTGTAGTTCGTAGTGCGAACAAATAAAGTTCGCATTACGAACCGCAACCAGAGGTGTGCCCATGAGTGAGAAGATCTTCTTCGGTTTCTGCGCGAACAACGGGATCGGCAAGGTGCCGGATCTGCTGAGTGCGGTCCAGCAGGCCGACCGTGACGGGCTTGATCTCGTGTCGATGTTCGACCACCCGTACGTCGGCGACTACCTGGACACGTACGCGACTCTCGGGTTCACCCTGGGTGCGACGCAACGGATCACCGGCTTCGCCAACGTCACCAACCTGGCAACGCGCCCCGCACCCATGCTGGCCCGCACGCTGACGTCGCTGTCGGCGCTCTCCGGCGGCCGCGTGGTGCTCGGCGTGGGCGCGGGCTTCCAGTGGGACCGGATCTCCGACATGGGCGTCCCGCGGCTTTCGCCCAGCGACGCCGTCAACGCCTTCGAGGAAGCGATCGTCCTGATCAGGAAGCTGTCCGGAGGCGGCCCCGCGGTCACGTACGAGGGCAAGCACTACCGGGTGAACCAGATCGACCCCGCGCCCGTGGCCGCTCCACTGGTCTGGACCGGGTCGGCCGGCCCGAAATCCCTGGCCGTGACCGGCCGCGTCGCCGACGGCTGGCTGCCTCCCCTCATCGCGGACTGGCTCAGCGAGCGGTACCGCACCTCCCGGCCGATCATCGACGAGGCCGCGGCCTCCGTCGGCCGCGATCCCGGCGAGATCCGCACGATCTACAACTTCCCCGGCCGCATCACCGACCGGCCGCTGGCCGTCACACGTGACGAGGACAACCGCTGGATCGGCGGGTCGGTGGGGCAGTGGGTCGACGAACTGACCGGAGCCGTGCTGGAGCACGGCGCGGCCGGCTTCAATTTCGCCGAACCCAGCGGCTTCGTGGAGGACCTCACCGTTCTCAGCCGTTGGGCCACCGAGATCGTCCCCGCCGTGCGCGAAGCAGTCGCCAAGGAGGAGGCCGGGCGAGCGGCCGGCTGAAGGTGTGGGGTGCCGCTTTGCTGTGGAGCGCCTGCTCTCACCGGTAGTCCTTGGGAGCCGGTGGCGGCCGACACGCGGTCTCGGCCAAGACGACACTCGACGCGATCCTGGTGACCGCGGCGTTCGCGGGCTCGAACATCGGCGTCCACCTACTGACGGCGATCGCACTCCGGTTGTCGAAGGTGTATACGGACGTGCTGCGCGCAAAGCCGGTGGTGCTGCGCGTTGAGAGAGTTGAGGCCGCCTGGGACAGGAGGTGTTGACCCGCGGTCCTCGCCGGGCATTCGATCGAGGTGTCGCTCATCGTCCGAATGTCCGGCGAGGTTATGGCCAGTGCGCGACCGGCTCGGCGACGGGGCGGCCGCCGGTTCTTGGGAAGCGCCCGTGCTGGTCGGCCCCTGGAGCGCTGTCCGCCGTCACGCCCACGAAGTAGACTCCATCGGGCCGACGGCCCGGATCAGTCCGATGAGCATCGTCCAGACAAAAATTGTGGGTGCCTTGCAACCGGCGGACGGACACGGTCAGCATGGGCACGCCAAACGGGTGCACGAAGGCACTCCCCGCGCTCTGCCTGCGGCCGCCCTGACCGCGGAGCGACGCGTTCCGTGGTACGCCCGCAGGGCTCTCGACTCTTGACCGATCTTCAGCCTCGGTGCTTGGCCTGTCCTTCGCCCAGAATGACTGCGCTGGTGCGGTTGGTATTGGCGTCCTGGAGGCAGCCGCGCAGCCGCATCACGTCGTGCGGCGGCAGGGCGGGGCGGATGACGCCGGTGCAGACGCCGTCGTTCATGCGGTGAAGTGTGGCGTTGCCGTTCCGCGCCGCGGTGGAGCGGCGGCAGCTCTCCCACAGGTCCTGCGCAGCGAGCAGGGCCAGCAGCACGGGGCGGCGTTCCATGAGCTGCTCGTCGCTCAGGCCCCGCCGCGGCCCTCCACCAGCTCCGCGAGCGCCTCCCCCGCTGCCGTGGCGCCGGTTCCCGGGCCGAGCAGTGCCCCCGCCAGGGACTCCTGCGCGTGCAGAGAGGACAGCACTTGTCGGCCCCATGCGATGGCGTCCAGCAGCTGCCCGCTGAGCATCTCCCGGGGTGGGGGAAGTCGGCCAACTGCCGGTCCACGTCCGCCATGAGGTTGACGGCCAGCAGCGGCAGTGCCGAGCGCAGTCGGCCCATGCGCCAGCCCGCCGACGCACGCCGGGCCCCCGGCACGGGGTTGATGAAGTCCAGGACGGGGTGGGCGGCCGGTATGGCGTGGCAGCCGGCGATCCGCCGCGGCGCGTCCCTGCACGGTGGTCACCAGCGGCAGTTTGCGCAGCTGACGGCGGGACGCGGCACCGGCGATGTCGAGGGCGAGGGTGATGGCGTGGGACATCGGGGCGACCCACAGGTCCTCCTCCAGCGGCTGGAGCACCCCGGGCAGGGGCTCAGCGACCAGACCGGGCCCCGCACGGCCGCCGCGCGGCGGCCTGGCGGGCATCGCCGTGATGGGCCGGGACTGGAACAACCACAGCATTCCGTCGGCGTCGAAACCGAACTCCATGTCCTGGGAACCGGCGAACGCCCGCTCGTCTGCTTCGCCAGATCCACCAACTTCACCCGGCGTCGATGGGGCAGGAGCCGCCGCGTGCCTCAGCCGGGTCGGTGCGCACAAGGCGAGCGAAGCGGGTCAGTTGGTAGCGCACGCCCTGGGTGCTGCCGTCGACGAGTCGGTGCGGTCCGCCGGACACCGCGCTGATGAGGATCCGGTCGGTGCGGCCTTCGACGGGGTCGGCGCCGAACATCACGCCGCCGACGGCAGCAGCGAGCATCGGCTGCACCAGCACCGCCATGGACGATTTGCACCGCGCGGGTGAACTCCTCCCAGCCGCGCACGTCCAGCAACGACTCGAACCGCCCTGCCATGGAGGAGTCCTCGGTGTCCTCGTGCGCGGAGGAGGAGCATACGACCAATGGCCGCTCCCGCCCCTCCGGGTCGGCCGGCGCCCGCCAGGCGGAGCGCACCGCGTCCCTGGCAGCCGCCCAGGGCGCCCGGTCGGCGGGCACAGCACATACCCCGGCAGCACGGGCAGCCCTGCCACGGCGGCACGGGCCAGGTTGGCAGCCTTCGCGCCGGTGACGGCCGCGTTCTTGGCGTGTTCGGAGTCCAGCGCTACGACCGCCAGTTCCGCTCCCTTGAATCCCATGGCCCCTGTTCCTTTCAAGAGGTGGACTTCGAAGAGGTGGAGAAGAGGTGCACCGGCGCTCGCTCGGGGCGCCGAGTGGAGGACCTCGGTGACGGTGGCGCCGGCGAGGGGCAGGAAGTCGTCAGCCCGCCCGCCGCAGCGGTACGCGCTCCGAAGCGGCCCCGAACTGCGTCACGCCAGGAGGGACATCCGCCGCTCCGCGCGACTTCCCCTCGTTCCGCCCAGGCAGGCGCCCCGTGGCGTACCAGGCCAGGAGCGGTGCGATCGCGGCCGGCAGGGCATCAAGCAGCGGGATGCCGGTGGTGCTTACCGCCGCCACGACTGCGGCCGGCGCGATCAGCATCACGCCGATCCGAGGCCAAGTCCTGGCGGTGGCGGCGGCCACCGCCGATGCCATGAGGACGTACCAGCCCGCGTGTACACCGGGGAGCGCCAAGTAATCGCGGATCAGGGACGTCTCGCGCACGGGCCATCCCCGCAGCACGGCGACAGCACCGAGACCGGCCGCGCCGGACAGCAGCAGCGCGACGGCAAGGCGCACGTAGACCTCCTGGTCCCGCCGGGCCAGCCAGAGCAGGCTGAGCACCACCAAGGGCAGCGGGACGAAGGCAAAGATCCAGATCAGAGCCTGTGCCACAGCGTGTGTGAACGCCGCTCCCCGCTCCGCGGCGGCGGCCCCATACGGCTGGAGACGTCCGGCGGCGGACGACATCCAGTCGGCCTCGGCGAAGGATCCCGCCCGGACGGACGCACCGAGGAGGACGACATACACGAGCAGCGTCGCCACCACGCCCATCGCCGCATACCGCAGGTTCCGCCGGACGTGCACTTCCCACACCGCTGCCCGGACGGAAACCAGTGCGTTCCGTGTGCCCCGCATGCGATCGACGCAGGCGGCGACCGAGCTCACCGGGGCCCTCCGTCATCGCGCACCACGCTGCTCAGACGGTGCGCTCTGGCCGCTTCCCACAGGGGTACGACGCGCTCAGTCTTCTGCTTCGCAGTGCCCGGCGACGGGGACGCGCCGTCCTTCGGCGACTCGGGCAGGGGCACGGCAGCCTCCTGATCAGTCAGGGGCGCGTTCGCTCAAGGGACGCGCCAGCTATCCCTGTTCACTGATCAAGCTAACCGGATGAGGTTCTCCACTTATTTCCCTCGCTGGACGTGACGTGCGTCACTCCATGGATCGCTTCAGCGTGTCACTGATCGTTCAAGCCTTCGCGGTCGGCCGGCCTCAATCCCTTGATCTCCGCATACTCCCGCTTCACACGCTCGGTCTGCAGGGGTGTCGGCGCGGCAGGCAGCGGCCCGTTGTATTCCGGTCGGCAGGCGTCCAGCAGCAGGGCGACCAGGCGTCGCCACGCGTGCGGGGCGGCACAGCGGGTCATCCGGGTGACGGCGCCGTTCGCGACGAGGAACAGGAAGAGATCCTCCGGAACGAGGTCGTCCCGAACGACGCCGGCCTCCTGTGCCCTCGTCAGCAGGTCGGCCAGAGCACGGGACTGGCGATCGCACACCCCGTCCAGCTCATCCGAGATGGGCAACCTCAGCAGGAACACGTCACCGAGCCCCCGGTCGGACGCCATGGCACCGCAGAGCCGCTCGAGATAGGTACTGAATCCGACCCACGGATCCTCACAACGCAACGCCTCCTCCCCGATGACCGCGATTTTCCCGAGCTCCTCTTCGAAGGCGGCCTCGATCAGGGCCACTCGGGTGGGGAAGCGCCGGTACAGAGTCCCGGCACCCACGCCCGCACGCTCCGCCACCTCGTCCAGCGGCGCGTCGACGCCCCGCTCCTCGAAGATCTGCCGTGCGGCCTCCAGAATGCGCTGCCTGTTGCGCAGGGCATCCGCGCGCAGTCCTCGCTTGGCGGTCGGTGTGCTCTCCGTTGTTGCCATAGAGCCACCCTAGCAACCGGAGATAGACGTCCGGTTCCCGTTGCACGGCGGTTGCAGTTGCCGTGACCGGGTCGGGCCTCGGCGAATCATGGGGTCCGTACCAAGGCCTGCCATGGCCGCAGATACTGGCGTCCTAGCCGGTGGCCGCTTGCGGAAGGGGCACCACAACTACGGCACCGTCCTGGTCGACTGCGAGACCCGCGCCCCGGTCGACCTGCTGCCGGATCGGGAGGCAGCCGCGTTCGCCGCCTGGCTCACCGACCATCCCGGGGTACGCCTTGTCTGCCGTGACCGTGGCGGCTGTTACGCCGACGGGGGCCCGTACCGGTGCTCCAGACGCAGTCCAGGTAGCCGACGTGTGGCATGCCTGGCACAACCTGGCCGAGGCCGTGAACGGCCTGGTCGGCCAGCACAGCGCATGCCTGCGAGAACCCGACCCCACCCCGGAGGTGGCACCCGCAGTCGTCCGCACGCCCGTCTCCCGCGCGGGACGGCTGGCCGCCCGGGCAGAGCGTCAGCATGCCGCCGTCCACGACCTCCTGGCGCAGGGCATGAGTCTGCGCGCCCGCCCGTCAGCTCAAGCTCACCCGCAACACCGTCCGTCGTCATGCCCGGGTCGACAGCTGGGAAGAACTCGCCATCGGCCGCTGGCAGAACCTCCCCAGCATCCTGGGCCCCTACAAGCCATACCTCCATCAACGATGGTGCGAAGGTCACACCGTGGCGGTCAGGCTCCATGCCGAACTCCGCGAGCTCGAAGGTAACCGTCTCTCACGGCCGGACGACCACGCTGCGTCCGACTACCTCGCCGCGGCGCAACGCCTCGATGCCTGTGCCGATCTCCTCGAAGAGGAGCGTGCTGATCGGAGGGGCGAGCTCGCCGGTCGCGAACAGATTGATGACCGCGGCCACATCTGCCTTGTCACCGCCGAGACTGCCGAACAGTGTGACATTGCGGTTGATCAGCGAGATCAGGTTGATCGTCGTGTCCGGTTTGGACGCTCCGATCTGGACGACGCGCCCGCCCGGACGAACCGCATCGATGGCGGTCGCGGTTGTGTCGACCCCGGCGAAGTCGACGATCACGTCGAGGCCCAGCGAGGCGAACGCGGCGGCGTCCGTGAAGAAGCCGGCCACCCCCAGTTCGCGGGCCAGCGGCTCCTGTTCCTCGCGGATGTCGGCGGCGTAGACCTCGGCGCCGAGCAGCACGCTGATACGCGCACCCATCTGGCCGAGGCCGCCGAGACCGATCACGCCGAGACGCGTGCCGGCCTCCACGCCACCGACGATCTTGACCGCGTGGTAGGCGGTGCCGCCCGCGTCCGTGGCCGTCGCGGCCTGGGCATACGAGACGTTGTCCGGGATCCGTACGAGTTCGGGGACGAGGCCGATGGTGTGCTCGGCGAATCCGCCGTCGCGGCCGACTCCGGGTGCGGTGAACGGATCCCCGTTCGGGGCGAGGGCGACCCGCTCCCCGACCGCGAAGTCGGTGACGTCGTCGCCGAGTTCGGTGATGACGCCCGCCACTTCGTGGCCGAGCACGATCGGAAGGTGGGTGGGCATGCCAGGGATGTGACCGTCGAGAAAGGAGATGTCGGTGTGACACAGGCCGGCGCCTTTGACGTCGATGACGACCTGGCCCGGGCCTGCCACGGGATGGGGCAGAGCGACCTCGGTGAGGGGCTTGTCGATGGACACGTATTGCCAGGCTTTCATGCTGAACTCCTTGTACGACGAGGCGGGAGCCGCCAATAGGACTCACTGCGGTGATGGATGCGGGAGCGTGCCGCCGCGCCGTGCGAACGGCTTTGCCGGGCCCCCGGGGTAGGGGACGCTGCCGGGTGGGACGGTCAGGCGATGGCGCCCTGGGTGCGCAGGACGGCTAGTTCGTCGGCGCTGAGTCCGGCGGCCAGGAGGATCTCGTCGGTGTGCGCACCGTTGGGAGGGGCCGGGTGGCCTGCTGCGGTGGGCGTTCCCAGGAAGCGAGGGGCCGGGGCGGGTGAGAGGAAGTCGTCGTCCCGGGTGAGGTAGGTGCCGCGTGCGACGTTGTGCGGGTGGGCGGCGGCCTCGGTGAAGTCGAGCACCGGGGTGGTGCAGGCCTCGCGGTCCGTGAAAGCAGCCGTCCATTCCGAGCGCGTGCGGAGGGCGAAGATCTGCTCCAGGCGGGCGGCCATGCTCGGCCAGGCAGGGGTGTCGTTCTGTTTGGCGAACAGCGGGTCGGTGCTCAGGCCGAGGACGTCGAGGAACTCTGCGTAGAACTGCGGCTCGATGCAGCCCACGGCCATGTGCCCGCCGTCCGCACAACGGTAGGTGCGGTAGAAGGGCGCGGTGCCATCGAGTTGGTTGCCGCCGCGCCGGTCGGTCCACTGGCCCTGAGCCATCAGGCCGTGGACCAGGGCGAGCTGCAGGGCACTGCCATCGGTCATCGCGGCGTCCACGACCTGGCCGCGGCCGGTGGCCTGGGCATGCACCAGCCCGGCGGCGATGCCCAGGGCGAGCAGCAGTCCCCCGCCGCCCATGTCGCCGATCAGGTTGAGCGGCACGGTGGGATCCCCGTCGGCCGGCCCGATGGCGTGCAATACCCCTGACATTGCGATGTAGTTGATGTCGTGGCCCGGTGTCTGGGCGAGCGGACCGTCCTGGCCCCAGCCGGTCATCCGCCCGTAGACCAGCCTGGGGTTGCGGGCCAGGCATTCCTCCGGGCCCAGGCCGAGCCGTTCGGCGACACCGGGCCGGAAGCCCTCGATCAGCGCGTCGGCGGTGTCGACCAGCCTCAGCGCCGTCTGTGACCCTTCAGGGGTCTTCAGGTCCAGCGTGACCGAGTGGCGCCCTCGTTGCAGGACGGGGTTGAAGGCGGGGCGACCCGCCTCGGCCGTCCGGTCGATGCGGACGACCTCCGCGCCCATATCGGCAAGGATCATCCCGCAGAACGGTCCGGGGCCGATGCCTCCGAGTTCGAGGACGCGCAGCCCGGCGAGGGGGCCGGTAGTGGCAGTGGGCATGGGGTGTCTCCTGTGCGGGGGCATGTGATGGAGGGGGCCGGCCGGCCCGTCGGGAGTCCACCGGCAGTTTCCCGACGGGGGTAGGGGAGGGTGAGGTTCGCGAGTGCGGTCACCGTGCTACGTGTTCGATCCGGGGGCGCGTGGTTCTCGTCCGCGTCGAATCAGTGGCCTTCGCGAGCACGCGCAGTGGTCAGGGCGTCGGTCCACCAGGCGAGGTCGTCCGCGAGGAGTTCGAGCCGCGGCTCGAGCGGGGCCAGCAGCGCCTCGTCGGCCTGGCCGCCCCGGTCGCGGGCCACGCGCATCACATCCGGCAGGATGTGGACGGCGTGGCGCAGCGGAGCCATCTCGAACTCGACTGCGACCTCGCGCAGTTGCTCGATGGCGCGGGCGCCGCCGACGTTGCCCCAGCCGATGAAGGTCACCGGCTTGCGATGCCACTCGGCGAAGGTATGGTCGAGCGCGTTCTTCAGGGCGGCGGTGTAGCCGTGGTTGTACTCGGCGACCAGGATGACGTAGCCGTCGGCGGCGTCGATCCGCCGCGCGAGACGGGCGACGTTCTCGTCGGCGTACTCGCGGGGGTGGTAGGCCGGCGGAGCGCCGTCGAAGAGGGGTAGGGGGTGGTCGCGCAGGTCCAGCAGGTCGACGAGGAAGTCGCCTCGCTCCTTCAGCCGTTGTACGGCCCAGCTGGCGACGCCGTCGCTGAACCGTCCCTGTCGGGTGGAACTGTTGACGACCAGGATGCGATGCATGTCGGGATTCACTCCACGGACTTGTCGAAGGCGAAAAGGGCAAGAACGAGGGGGTCAGGTCCGGGTGGCGCCGCGCTCACGGGCCAGGCGTGCGTAGGGGGCGAGGAGACCTGGATCGTCGACGGTGGCAAGGTTGACCGCCGAGTCCGGGGCGATGCCCATGAAGAGTCGCTTGAGCGGAACTTCCAACCGCTTGCCGGTCCGGGTGCGGGGTACGCCCGGGACTGCCAGGATCTCGTCCGGCACGTGCCGAGGGCTGGCCTGGTGGCGGATCGCCTGCCTGATCCGTTCGGTGAGCGCTTCGGTGAGCTCCTGTCCGTCGGCGAGTTGGACGAACAGCGGCATCCAGTAGCCTCCGTCGGGCTGCTCGACGCCGAGGACCAGGCAGTCGGCGATCTCCGGCAGCTGCTCGACGATGGCGTAGATGTCGGCGGTGCCGATGCGCACCCCGCCACGGTTGAGCGTGGCATCCGACCGGCCCGTGACCACCACTCCGCCGCTGTCCGTGGTTTCGATCCAGTCCCCGTGCCGCCAGATTCCGGGCCACGGTTCGAAGTAGGCCTCGCGGTAGCGGGTGCCGTCGGGGTCGTTCCAGAAGTACAGGGGCATGGACGGCATCGGCTGGGTGACAACCAGTTCGCCGAGCTCACCCCGCACGGGGTGACCGGCCTCGTCCCAGGCGGCCGCGGCGACGCCGAGCATCGGGCGCTGCAGTTCACCGGCGATCACCGGCAGCAGCGGGGCCGGCCCGAGGAAGCCCGTGGCCACGTCCGTGCCTCCGGAGATGGAGGCCAGGAGGACATCCGGCCGTATCGCGTCGTACACCCAGGAGAAGGTCGAGGTGGGCAGGGGCGAGCCGGTGGAGCCGACGACACGCAGCCTGCTGAGGTCATGGTCCTTGCCGGGGTGCAGACGGGCCTTCTCGCACGCGCTGAGGTACCCGGCGCTGGTGCCCAGATGGGTGATGCCGGTGGCTGCGGCCACGGAGAACTGCGCGTCCAGGTCAGGGAAACCGGGCGCCCCGTCGTGCACCACCACCGTGGCGGCGGACAGTAGGGCGGACACGGCGATGTTCCACATGATCCACGCGGTTGAGGCATACCAGTAGTAACGGTCTCCGGGGTGCACGTCCTGGTGCAGCTGGGCCATCTTCAACTGCTCCAGCACGATGCCGCCGTGGCCGTGGACGATGCCCTTGGGCAGGCCGGTGGTGCCCGAGGAGTACACGATCCACAGGGGTGTGTCGAAAACGAGCGCCTCGAAGACGGGCTCCTGCAAGTCCGCGACAGCGTCAGCCCAGGCGAGGACGCCTTCGGGAAGTTCGTCCGGGTTCAGTCGCGGCACATGGATCGTGGCGCGGACCGTGGGCAGCGCGGCGCGCAGCTCGCCGACGGCCTCGCGCCGGTCGTGCGCCCGCCCGTTGAAGCGGTACCCGTCAACCGCGATCAGGACGACCGGTTCGATCTGGGCGAAGCGGTCGAGTACGGCGCGGGCACCGAAGTCGGGAGCGCATGCGGACCAGACGGCTCCGACGGCGGCGGTGGCGAGCAGGGCCACCACGGCTTCGGGGATGTTCGGCAAGTAACCGGCGACGCGGTCGCCGGGCCGCACGCCGAGCCGCCGCAGGGTCGCAGCGAGCGCACCGACCTGCCCGCGCAGCGATTGCCAGGAGATGTCCACCGGTTCGGAGCCCTCTGCCACCGCGATCAAGGCGAGGCTGTCCGGATCGACCCGCCCGTCGATGGCTGGTCGCAGCGCCTGCTCGGCGTAGTTCAGGGTCCGGCCGGGAAACCAGGTCGCGCCGGGCATGGAGGCGTCGGTCAGTACCTCCGCGTCGGGGACACCGGGCAGGGCGCCCGTCCAGGTGGCGAGGTCGCCCCAGAACTCCTGGGACGATTCGACCGACCAGCGCCAGATTCTGTCGTAAGCCACGGGCTCTCCGAAGGCGGTGCCCCGCCGCTCGGACACCCAGTGGGCGAACGCGCCGAGCCGGGTGGTGGCGATCGACGACTCGGTCGGCCGCCACAACACGCCGTCACTGGGGGGTACCGCTCCAGGAGCCATGGTGATGCTCTCCTCGTTCTTGTCTTTCCGTGTCCCCGGCCGTGTCCTGCGCGACCGCCGGCGTGACTGCGACCGGGGTCTACAGGCTCATGCCGCCGTCGACCGGGATGATGGTGCCGGTCATGTATCCGGCGGCGGGCGAGGCGAGGAAGCGGACGACGCCGCCGATGTCCTCGGCTCGCCCGATGCGGCCCCGGGGGAGCGACGCGCTCACCGCTGCCTGTACGGCCTCGCCGTCGCCCGGTGTCATCCGGCTGGGGAAGAACCCCGGGGCGATCGCGTTCACCGTGATGTGTTCGCCGGCCAGCCACCGCGCCATCGACTTGGTCAGCTGGTGCAGCCCGGCCTTGGAGGCGGCGTACGAGTACGTCTGCCGGGGGCCGACGCGTAGCCCGCCGACCGAGCCGACGTTGATGACCGTGGCCGGCGCGTGCGGGGAGGCGCCGGCCCGCAGTGCCGGGAGCAGCCGCTGAGTGAGGAAGAACGGGGCCTTGAGGTTGAGATCGAGCACATCGTCCCAGTCGGCCTCGGTGAAGGAGCCCAGCGGGTTCTCCCGCACCATTCCGGCGTTGTTGACCAGGATGTGCAGAGGCCCCCTCACCTGGTCGGCCAGCGCCTCCACGTCGCCCGGCGTGGACACGTCCGCGGGGAGCGCGACCGCGCCGGGGAGCTTGGCCGCGGCCTCCTCGCAGTCGGCGGCGCTGCGGGCCACGATGTGCACCGTGGCCCCGGCTTCGGCCAGGGCCGCCGCGGCCATCGCTCCGATCCCGGAGGTGGCACCGGTGACCAAGGCGGTCCGGCCGGTCACGGAGAAAGTCTCGTACACCGCGCCCGCTCCTCGCGTCAGCCGTGGCCCAGCAGGAAGTCGGCCACCTGCTCGGGCTGGCCGACGATGAAGCTGTGGTCGGCCTTCCATTCGTGCATCTGCCAGCCGAGTTCGACCGCGCGCTCGTGAGACCTGGCCATCGTCGGGTCGTTCTTGGCGGCGATGTACTCGGTGGTGCGAGGAAGGGTCTCCACTCCGACGGCGACCGGGTCGACCACGGACCGCAGCGGCATGTCGGAGAGGTGCTCGAGCAGCCACTCCATTCGCTCGGCCGGCACGTCGTGGGGATTGGCCCTCAGCAGTTCACGCTGCATCACGTGCACGTCCGTCCCGGGGCCGGCCTGGCCGCCCTGGACCGCGGCACGAACGCCTGGCATCTGGTCGGCGAGCATCTGCCCCATGGTCTCGGAGACACTCTCGCCGGAATAGCTCATCACCGCGTCCAGGTAGACGATGCGCCTGATGCGCCCGCCCTCCGTGGCCACCACGCCCGGGATCACCGTTCCCGCGAAGCTGTGTCCGACGAGGACGACGTCACTGACGTCCTCGTACCGCAGGACTCCGACCACGTCCTGAACATGCACGTCGTGTCCGTGATCCTTGGACAGCAGGTGCACCCGTTCGCCGAAGCCGGTGAACGTGGGAGTCAGCACCTCGTGGCCGGCCGCGCGGAGCGGGGCGGCGACGTGCCGCCAGACCCATCCGCCCATTCCACCGCCGTGCAGGAGTACATAAGTCGTCATCGGGGCTCCGTCTCTCGCCGTTGAGGGGTAAGCAGGAAGGAAAGAGGGGGTTACTGCCCTCAGCGGTCGGCCAGTGGCGTCGACTGCTGCCGGGAAGGGGCTACTTGTAGGGGTCGACCGGGAGGGTCGACGGCGCCACCACACCCACCTGGACCAGCATGGTGAGGGTGTCGGCGATGCTGAAGATCCGGTGGATCAGGCCGTCCTTGAAGGTGACGACGGAGAACCATTCGACCCTGACGGGGTTTCCGCTCGGCTCGACGCCCATGTAGCGGCCACCGACATGCTCACCCATGTGCTCGCAGTGGACCCAGATCTCGTTGTCGCCCTTGCCGATCGCGCTGAGCGTCCGATAGCGCGAGGGCGGGAACCGCTTGTACAGCTCGCGCGGGGAGACCTTCCACTCCTGGTAGGTGCCCAGGTCCGGCCGCGAGGGGTTGCCGTAGGTCATGTCCGGATGGAAGAAGGCGTCCATCTTCTCGCCGAACTCGCCGGTGTTGAGCAGGTCCTGGAGGTCCATCCAGGTCTGCACGTTCTTCCTCTGCTGCGCCGTGAGATGTGTGAGCGAGTCGATGTCGACGTGAGGCGGGAGCTTGGGAGCTTCCATGATGCGCTTCCCTTCGTGCGGTCATCGTCGAGCGCATTGGTCGTCGGGCGGGAGTCCCGCTCCCGCTGTCGGAGGAGTCTATCCACTTCACCAAACAACCGGTAGATAGTTGGATGGGGTCGTGCGGAGCCCGCCGCTCCGTCACGGATTCGGGCTGCGTCAGCGGGCCAGCAGCTCCAGCACGGTGGCATTGGCCATGCCGCCGCCCTCGCACATCGTCTGCAGTCCATAGCGGGTGCCGGTGGCCCGCATGTGGTGGACGAGGGTGGTCATGATGCGGGCGCCGGAACCGCCCAGCGGGTGGCCCAGGGCGATCGCCCCGCCCAGCGGGTTGAGCCGGCTCTCGTCCGCGTCCAAATCGTGCAGCCAGGCGAGCGGTACCGGTGCGAACGCCTCGTTCACCTCGTAGATTCCGATGTCGTCCAAGGTCAGCCCGGCACGCTGCAGCACCTTCCGGGTGGCAGGCACCGGGGCGCTCAGCATGATGACGGGGTCGTTGGCCGCCATCACGGTGGTGTGGATCCGGACGATCGGGCGAAGTCCCAGCTCACGCGCCTTCTCGGAGGTCATCACGAGCAGCGCGGCTGAACCGTCGGAGATCTGGCTGGCGTTGCCCGCGCTGATGACGCCGTCCGGCTTGAACGGTGTCTTGAGGCCGGCGAGGACCTCCAGCGTGCCGCCCGGCCGGATGCCCTCGTCCGTGCTGACGATCCGGCCGTCGCCCACCGGCACCGGCGCGATCTCCGCCTCGAAGGCGCCCGCGGCCTGAGCTTTTGCGGCCTTCTCGTGCGAGGCGAGGGAGAACTCGTCGAGCTGTGTCCGCGAGAAGCCCCAGCGTTCCGCGATCATCTCCGCACCCAGGCCCTGGTTCGGAACCACGCCGTCGTAGCGGGCCAGGTACCGCGGTCCGAGCGGCTGCCCGGCCGAGCCGTCGCCGTTGGCGGAGCCCATCGGCACCCGGCTCATCGACTCCACGCCGCCGGCCACGACGACATCCGCCTGTCCGCTGATCACGGTCGCCGCCGCGAAGGAGACCGCCTGCTGGGAGGAGCCGCACTGGCGGTCGATGGTGGTGCCGGGGACCGATTCGGGCCAGCCCGCTGCCAGGACGGCGTTGCGGCCGATGTTGAAGGTCTGCTCGCCGGTCTGGCTGACACACCCCCAGAACACGTCCTCCACGACGGCGGGGTCGATGCCGGAGCGTTCGGCCAGGGCGTCGAGCACGTGCGCCGCGAGGTCCACGGCGTGCACGCCGGACAGCCCGCCGCCGCGTTTGCCGAGAGGGGTACGTACTGCTTCGACGATGACTGCATCTCGCATCAGGGGACTCCAGATAGAACAAAGGGGGTGAGTGAGGGTTCGGACAAGAGTTGGACCGTGGCGTTTTGTCGGCTCACACGCGTCTCGGCCGTGGCCGCGTGCGATTTCCTCGGATCAGGTCGGGGGTGCCATGACGGTGAGGGCGGTATCAGTCAGGAGCGCATGTTCGGCGGACACAGCCATGGCATTTCTGACTACGAGAGATGAGAGAGAGGCGGAGAACTCCCTGAGGGTGGCGCGCGACGCGCGGCCGATGCGGGAGTGCCCGGCAGACGCCGGTCACCGCTGTCCCGCCGTGAGGCTGCCCAGGCAGACGCCGGGCCGGTCAATCAGACCTGTTCGAATGCCGCGTGAGTGCCGAAGACCCGAGCATGGTAGGTCAAGGGCTTGCCCTCGGTGGTCTGGGCGGCGCGGACCGCACCGAACACCACCACGTGGTCGCCGCCGTCGACAAGGTCCGCCACGTCGCACGAGAGCCAACCGAGGGCGCCGGACAGACGGGGCACTCCGTCTTCCTCGCCCCAGACCACATCGGTGAACTTGTCGGCGCCCTTCTTGGCAAATGCCATGGCCAGCGCGGTCTGGTGTGCTCCCAGGACGTTCAGGCCGAACCGGCCTGAACGTCGAACCAGCGTGAGCAGGTTCGAACCGCGATCGAGCGAGACGAGCACCATCGGCGGCCTCATCGACAGTGACGCGAAGGCACTGACCGTGGTGCCATGTGGTCGGCCGTCACTCAGCGCGGTGACCACCGAGACCGGTGTGGCGACGCCCGCCATCACCTCACGGAACCGGTCTTGAAGATTGCTCCCGATCACCAGGGATGTCTCATGAGTCGTCATCTCTTCCCTTCTTTCCGGACCGGCCTGTGTCCTGCGGATCAGAAACGGGCCGATCATCAGAACTCGATCCGCAGCGAGCCGGTGGGGCAGTTCCGCACCGCCGCCGCGACATCGTCGTAGTCCGCCTCGTCCACCTCGGCGACCTCGACGACGACTCGGGACCGCCCGTCGAGGACGAAGCGGTCGGGCAGGGCCAGCATGCACTGGGCGCTGCCCTCGCAGGTCTCCCGCCGTGCGACGACCCGGACGTTCCCCGTGGCCTCTGCGTCGCGGGTGTTGGCGCGCTCAGCGGGCATCGTGCACCACCCGCAGTTCACGCATGGCCCGCGAGGCGAGGCTCGGCAGCCACTGCGGCTCCCCGTCCAGGCGCAGCCCGGGCAGCCGCTCCAGGATCCGCTCGATAGCGACCCGCATCTCGAGCCGGGCCAACTGGGCCCCGATGCAGGCGTGCACGCCGCGGCCGAAGGCCAGGTGCGGGTTGGGCGAGCGACGGATGTCGAAGGAGGCAGGGGAGGCGAACACCGATGGGTCTCGGTTGGCCGCCGAGTTCACGAGGTACGTGCGGTCGCCCGTGCGCAGTGTCTGGCCGCCGAGTTCGAGATCCCGGTTCACCCACCGTACGACGAGCTTGACCGGGCCGTCGTAGCGCAGCATCTCCTCCACGGCGCCGGCCATCAGCGACGGGTCGGCCTTGAGCTGCTGTAGCTGGTCGGGGTGACGCAGCAGGGCGAGGATGCCGTTGGAGATCGAGTTGATCGTCGTCTCATGGCCGGCGAACAGCAGAAGGGCGCACATGGACAGGATCTCGTCGTCGGTCAGCCGTTCGCCGTCGGGCTGCGCAGCCGCGAGGACGGACAGCATCGTGTCGCCGGAGACCGAGCGAGCCTGCTCCAGCAGGCCGCGGAAGTAGGTGAACATGCTCTCCAGACCGGACAACGCCCGGGCGTGCCGTTCCTCCTGTGCCTCGCCACCCGCGCCGAACGCCACCAGAGCGAGGTTGTCCGACCAGTGGCGGAACCTGTCCCGGTCCGCAGCGGGTGCGCCGAGCAGCTCCGCGATCAGGGAGGCCGGCAGAGGGTGGGCGACGTGTTCGATGAGGTCTGATTCGCCGGATCGTACGAAGGCGTCCAGCAGCTCGTCGACGCGGTCCCGGATCCGGTCAGCCATCAGGCCGATCCGCTGGCGCTTGAAGGCGGCCGCGGCGACTCGCCGCAGGCGGGTGTGAGCAGGCGGGTCGGAGACGACCATCCAGTCACGCATCAGTGACAGCACGCTGAGCGAATCCGCGCCCAGACCGACATGGCCGGCGTCGATCATCGGTCCGATGCGGTCCGACGACAGTTCGGGGCGGGTGTAGGCGTCGGCGACGGCGGCGTGCGAGGTGATCAGCCACGCGCGGTGGACGGAGCTCAGGACGACCGGACCGCGTGCCCGCAGGGCGTCGTAGACGGCGTAGGGATCCCGGCTCGCGGACTCGCCGCGCAGGTCCAGGTCTCCCAGCTCGGGAGCCAGGTGGATCGTCATGGGTACCTCATCTGTCAAACGATCGGTTGGTAGAATAGCCTGCGTTACAAGTCGGAGTTCCGTCAACAGCGATCGTGTAAGGTGCCCGAAGTGACTGGTAAAACGCGCGTGGGTGAGGTCGGACGCACGGCCAGAAAAAGCCGGTCCGGGCGCACGGAAGCCACCCGGAAGCCCGGGGACGAGCGCTGGGCCGAACTCCTCCAGGTCGCCGCAAAGACCTTCGCGGACAAGGGGTACTCCGCGACCACCCTGCAGGGCATCGCGGATGAGCTCGGCATGCTCAAGGGCAGCCTCTACTACTACATCCGCACCAAGGAAGACCTGCTCTTCGAGCTCGTCCGCTCGGTGCTCGTACTGGCGGAGGAACGCCTGGCCGAGCGCGTCCCGGACGACGGGCCGGCCGTCGACCGGCTGGAGGTGCTGGTCCGAGAGCACGTGATCTTCCTGATCGAGCACCTCACCGAGACGACCGTGTACCTGCACGAGGCGGATCAGCTCACCGCGGACCGCCGGGCCAAGCTGCCCGTGCACGGTTTCATCGCCAGGCTGGAGAAGCTCGTCGTCGACGGCAAGGAGGACGGCACGATCCGTCCCGATGCCGATCCCCACCTGGGGGCGCTGACCATACTCGGGGCCGCGAACTGGGTCTACCGGTGGTACCGGCCGGGAGGGAACTCCTCACCGGAGGAGATCGCGGAGGAGATCGCCCGCATGTGCCGCAAATCCCTCGAGGCCTGAGAACCCCACCCCCGGGTCCACGGTTCGCCCCGGGGGGACCTTGAGGGAATTTACCAAACAAACGTATGGTGGGCATCATGCCCTTGCGAACTGATTCCCCAGACGCTACGAAGGGCCTCACGCCCTTCCATGCCCTGATGCGCCGGTACTCCTTCGCCTATACGGCTTCCCACGACTTCTCGCAGCTGGCCTCCTTGATGGTGGACGACTACCTGCTGCGGATGGGCGAGCACGAGATCCGGGGCCGCGACACGGCCTACCGCGCTGCCACACAGCGGCAGTACGACCAGTTCCCCGGCCTGGGATTCACCGTCCACCGGCTCGTCACCAACGGCGAACGGCTCGCCCTGGTCTTCACCGAGCACGGCGCCTCACGGCGGCACGGGGGGCGGCCGGCCGCCTGGCGCGGCGTCAGCCTCTACCACTGGGACGGCACACGGCTGCTTGACTGCACCGTCGAACAGGACTACTTCGCCAGGCGCCGACAGTTGACCGACGGCGTCCCCGATCCCGTGAGCGCACCGGGACACGACCCCTGGAGCGCTCCGGTCGCGGCCGAGGACGTCACGGCGCTCAACTCCGTTGTGGATTGGCTGCGGGAAGGCGGACTCGACAGCGCTCGGACCGACCGATTCGACGACGGTCCGGTCGGCGCGGTTCCCGTACGGCCCTTGCTGTCGGATGCACAGTGGACGGTCCTGGACGCCTTCTCGGCCGGCCCTGAAGTCCCGTTCGCGGCGCGCGTCGACGGCGTGTACGACGGAGGTCTGCCCGGGCTCGACGACCAGCGCGGTATCCCGGCCTCTCTCTTCTGCACAGGCATCGCGGAATCCAGGAGCGACGGCGCGCCGGGCGGACGCCGCACCGTCCGGCTGGTCGAGGCGGTCACCGACCGGATCGGACTCGTCCGTCGGCTCACATATGACCGTACACAATGAAGTTCGGCGGTTGTTTGAACCGTTCGGGCTGAACGCCGCTCGTCCCAACCGGGGTGGCGCAGCAGCCTCCTGAGCCACAGCTTGAGCCCGCCGGGACCAGAAGCTGTGGCGGCACCGTCACTCCCATGTCAGATGCCGACTGATGCGGCACTGCTCTGCGGCAGTACCTCGACTCCCTCCGCTTCTGGGAAAGCCGGCGTGTCAGAGGCGCTCGCCCTGGAGAAGGCGGCCAGCCGGTTCCGCGCCTCGTCGCCGAGGAGCAGGTCGGTGAACAGCTTCCGTTCGAAGGCAAGCCCATCGGACAGCGACGGGTCGGCCGCCGCCCGGCCTGCGGCCTTCGCGGCGCGTACCGCCGTACGGGGCAGGCCGGCCAGGCGCCCGGCCAGGCTCAGCGCCCGGTCCTTGACGTGTTGCGGCGCGGTGACCTCGTTCACCAGTCCGATCGTCAGGGCATGATCGGCTGGGACGAGGCGACCGGTGAGCAGCATGTCGAGGGCCGGCCCCGGGCCCACCCGGCGGGGAAGGCGTTGTGTGCCGCCCGCCCCGGGGATCAGGCCGAGGGTGACCTCCGGTGTACCGAAGCGGGAGCGGTCGGAGGCCACCACCAGGTCACAGCAGAGCAGGAGTTCGAGCCCACCCCCCGCGGCAACCCCGTCGACGGCCGCGACAACCGGTTGAGGGAGCGTATCGAGTGCTCCGAAGAGCATGTCGGTGAGCTCTGTGTGGGCAGCGACGGCGTCCGCACTGCCGGCGGAGGCGAGCAACTCCCCCACGTCGCCACCGGCTGTGAAGATGCCCGGAACGGCCGAGGTCAGGACGACCACGACGATGTTCTCGTCGTCGCGCCACTTGTCCACGTGGTCGAGGAACCGGCACATGAGATCGCGGGTGAGTGTGTTGGCCGGCGGATTGTCGAGGGTGACGACTGCAACGGCGCCGTTCGCCCCGGACACTTCGTCATAGTGGAGTGTCACAGGGAGTCACCGCCGTCCACGACGTAGCGGTGCCCCGTGACGTAGGATGAGAGGGGTGCCAGGGCGGTGAGGACGACGTCAGCCACGTCCTCGGGCCGGCACACCCTGCCGAAGGGGGCCCCTGCGTCCAGGTCGCTCGCGCTGCGGTGGACGCCGCCAGAGCGGACCAGCCGGTCGCCCATGTCCGTGGCCACCAGGCCCGGGGCAACGACGTTGACCCGGATCTCGTGCGGGCGTTCCTCCTTGGCCAGCACGGTCGCGATGCCTTCCAGCGCCGACTTGGCCGCGACGTAAGGGGCCGTGCCCGCGGGGCGGGAGGCTGCGTAGGAACTGGACACGAGAACCACGGAGCCGCCGCCCGACGCCCTCATCGCCGGTATGGCGGTTCGCAGCAGCTCCAGCGTGGACAGGACATGGACCCGCCAAAGGAGCTCGAACTCCTTCTCGGGGGTCTCGGTGACGGCGTTGCCGCGCGAGGCGTTGCCCGCGTTGCACACCAGCAGGGTCGGCACGCCCAGCTCCGCCACGCAGGCGCGGTGCAGCCGAGCGGCAGCCCCGGTCTCGGCGAGGTCAGCCTGGAACGTCTCTGCCCGACGGCCGTCCGCGAGCAGCTTGTCGCGCAGGGCCGCGGCCTGTTCCTCTTCGCGCCGGTAGGAGAAGGCCACGTCGGCGCCCGCGGCGGCGAGTCTGCGCACGACCGCGCTGCCGATGCCCCGTGAGCCCCCGGTGACCAGGGCAGTCCGCCCGGTCAGGTCAAGTCCGTTCATCGCAGCAGCCCCCGTCCCACTATCTCGGTCATGATCTCGCTGGTCCCTCCGTAGATGCGCTGCACGCGCGCGTCACGCCAGATGCGAGCGATGGGGTATTCCTCCATGTAGCCGTAGCCTCCGAAGAACTGCAGGGCCTGGTCGGTGACCGACCACTGTGTCTCGGTGGCCCAGAGCTTGGCGGCGGCGGCTTCTTCGGCGGTCAGTTCTCCGGCGTTCAGCGCCTCGACGCAGCGGTCGACATGGCTGGCCGTCACTTCGATCGCGGTGTGCATTCCGGCCAGGCGGTGCAGCACCGTCTGGTGCCTGCCGAGGGTCTGGCCGAAGGTCTGGCGTTCCTTGCAGTAGTCCAGGGCCAGTTCGAAGGCGCGCCGGGCTCCGGCGACCGCGGTCACGGCGATCGACAGCCGCTCGCGTGGAAGGTTCCGCTTCACGAGTTCCAGCGCTCGGCCCGGTTCTCCCACGATGTTGGCAGCCGGCACCCGGCACCTTGTGAAGGACATTTCGCCGGTGTCCTGGGCCCGCCGCCCGATCTTGTGCAGGGGACGGCCCGGTTCGAAGCCGGCCGTGCCCGTTTCGACCGCGACGAGTGTCATTCCGCGGCCGCCTGCCTCGCCGGTCCGGGCGAGGACGAAGACCAGATCGGCGGTGGTCCCGTTGGTGATGAACGTCTTGGCACCGTCGAGCACGACCTCGTCGCCCTCGAATCGCGCCGTCGTGCGGATGCCCGCCAGGTCGGAGCCCGCACCGGGCTCGGTCATCGCGATCGCGGTCACTGTGTCGCCGGCGACGCAGCCGGGCAGCCAGCGGCGCTGCTGCTGCGGGCTGCACTGGTGGAGCAGGTAGGGCGTGACGATGTCGTTGTGCAGGGCGAATCCGTCCCCCGCGATCTCGTTCGCCACCAGTTCCTCTGCGATGACCACGTTGTAGCGGAAGTCGTCGACGCCCAGTCCGCCGTACTCTTCCGGTGCCTCGAAGGAGAGGAACCCCGCCGCTCCTGCCTCCTTCCAGAACGGGCGGTCGACGAAGCCCTGGTCCTCCCACCGCTGGGTGTGAGGGACTGCGTGCCTCAGCAGGAACGAACGGAACGCGTCCCGGAAGTCCCCGTGCGCCTCGGTGAACAGTGTCCTGCGCATGCTCACACCAGCCGGGCGGCGGCGTCGAGGCGCACGACGTCGGCGTTGAGCAGGGTGTTCTCCATGAAGGACCGGACCAGCGCGGCGAAGTCCTCCGGGGTGCCGAGCCGCTTGGGGAACAGGCTCAGCCCCACCAGGGCCGAGCGGCGCTTGTCGTCCAGGCCAGCCAGCATCGGGGTGTCCATGATGCCGGGCATCACGCCCATGACGCGGATGCCGGACGGGGCCAGGTCCCGGGCCAGCGGCAGCACCATCGCCGCCAGGCCCGCCTTGGAGGCGGTGTAGGCGGTCTGGCCGACCTGCCCCTCGACCGCGGCGATGGAGGAGACCTGGACGATCAGTCCCCGCTCGCCGTCCTCCCCCGGCTCGTTGCGGGTCATCGCCAGGGCTGCCTGCCGGGAGACGTCGAACGCCCCGATGAGGTTGATCTCCACGGCGGCGCGGAAGACATCGAGCGGAAAGAGCTTTCCGGAGCGGTCGATCGTGCGGATGCCGGGGCTGACCCCGGCCGCGTTGACGCAGAGGTCGATCCGGCCGAACCGCTCCAGGGCGGCCACGATCGCCGACGCCACCTGTTCGGTGTCGGTGATGTCGGTGGGGACGAACAGGGCGCTGTCCGTCCCAAGTTCCGCGGCCAGTTCCTTGCCGGGCGAGGAGGGGAGGTCGATGAGGACTGCTCGCCCGCCGCCGGCGGTGACCATCCGGGCCACGCCGGCTCCCAGCCCGCCCGCTCCGCCTGTTATCAGGGCAACCGAGTTCTGTACCTGCACTGTCGGCCTCCTCGCCGTGTGTTTCCAGATGTGGTTCGGCACGTCTGCACTGGTCACAGCAGTGCCGGTACAGGGCTTCCACCTTATCTACCAAACAGTTGGCAGGTGGAATCCCGATCCTATCTACCAAACAGTTGGCAGGTAAGCTAGCGTCGCCCTCATGAAAGCAGTCGTCGCTACCTCTGCCGACGCTGACGACCCAGTGCGTTGCGTCGATGTCACAGACCTGCCGCTCCCCGCACCAGGCCCCGGACAGACCCTGGTCACGGTGGCCGCCGCCTCTCTCAACCACCACGACCTGTGGACCCTGCGCGGTGCGGGAGGCGTCGCCGCCTTCCCGCACGTCCTGGGCTGTGACGTGGCCGGAACCACACCCGACGGCACCCCCGTCGTGGTCCACGCCCTCGTCGCCGAGGCCGCCCGCGGAGGCGGGGACGAACTCCTCGACCCCCGCCGCGGCACCCTCTCCGACCGCCTCGGCGGGGCCTTCGCCGAGCAGGTGGTGGTGCCCACCGCGAACCTGGTGCCCAAACCCGGGCAGCTGACCTTCGCGGAGGCCGCCTGCATGCCCACGGCCTGGCTGACCGCCTTTCGCATGCTGTTCGACCGCGCCGACGTCCGCCCCGGAGACACCGTTCTGGTGCAGGGCGCCGGCGGCGGGGTCTCGACCGCCGCCATCCAGCTGGGCGCGGCGGCGGGCCTGCGGATGTGGGTGACCAGCCGCTCGGAGGCCAAGCGGGAGAAAGCCGCCGCAATCGGCGCCGACCGCACGTTCGCCTCCGGCGAGCGGCTTCCGGAGCGCGTGGACGCCGTGATCGACACGGTCGGCGAGGCGACCTGGGGTCACTCGGTGCGCAGTGTCCGCCCGGGCGGCACCGTCGTGGTCGCAGGCTGGACCACCGGCGCCGGTCCCGCTGCCGACCTGTCACGGCTCTCGCTGAACAACATCACCGTTCGTGGCAGCGCAATGGGGCGCCGCCGCGATCTGGAGTCCGTGCTGGCGCTGTGCGTGCACCACGGAATCCGCCCGCACATCGACGGGATCCACTCTTTCGCGGACGCGCCCAAGGCCTTCGCCCGGCTGGAGAGCGGCGAAGTCTTCGGAAAGGTGGTCCTGCAGCCGGATACCCCAACTCCAGGGCCCAGCAAGGCCTTTGACCGGTAAGGAGCATTCATGGACTTTCAGCTGACCGAGGAACAGCAGGACCTCGCCAAGCTCGTGCACGACTGGGTCGAGCGAGAGGCCCCGAAGGAGTGGGCCCGCGAGCTGGAGAAGGCCGAGCACGACTACCCCTTCGCCCTGTGGGACAAGCTGGCCGACGCCGGCTTCCACGGCATCGGCATCCCCGAGGAGTACGGCGGCCAGGGCGGCGACATCCTCACCCAGATGACCCTGGCCCGCGGGCTGGCCCGCTCACTCGCCGGGCTGACGTGGATCTGGGGCATCACCTCGTTCGCGGGCGGCAAGTCGATCGGCCTGTACGGCAGCGAGGAGCAGAAGCGGCGCTTCCTGCCCGAGATCGCGGCCGGCCGCTCTCGCTGGTCCATCGGGTTCACCGAGCCCAGCGGCGGCACCGACCTGCTGGGCATGATGCGCACCACCGCTGTGCGCGGCGACGGCGGCTGGATCCTCAACGGGCAGAAGACCTGGTGCTCGGCGGCCCATGTCGCCGACTACATCCTGCTGCTGGCCCTCACCGACAAGGACGCGCCCAAGCGCCATCAGGGCGTCACACTCTTTGCGGTGCCCGCCAAGTCCGAGGGCGTGACGATCCGCGAGATCCCCAAGCTCGGCATGCGGGCCATGGGTTCCTGTGACGTCTATCTCGACGACGTGTTCGTTCCGGACGATCTTGTGCTCGGCGAGCCCAACCGCGCCTGGTACATGCTGCTGCCGACCCTGAACAACGAGCGGATCATGCTGTCCTCGTTCTGCCTGGGCATCCTGGACGGGGTACTTGAGGACGCGCTCGCCTACATGCAGGTCCGTGAGGCGTTCGGGCACAAGATCGGCGAGTTCCAGGCACTCCAGCACCACGTCGCCAACATCGCGATGTGGCGCGCGCAGACCGAGCTCGTCGTACAGAAGGCGGCCTGGCTGCAGTCGCAGGGCCTGCCGTGCGGTCAGGAGGCCAACATGGCCAAGGTGATCGCGTCCGAGCACGCGGTCAATGCCGCCGACCTCGGCATCCAGATCCTCGGTGGTATGGGCTACTCGGCGGAGACGGACATGCAGCGCTACTGGCGCGACGCCCGGCTCTTCCGGATCGGCCCGATCACCAACGAGATGGCCCGCAACACGATCGCCGAGGGGCTCGGCCTTCCCAGGTCGTTCTGATGGGCGCCGCAACCGTGCCCGCCGAGGCAGAGCTCGTCGCCCTCGTCGGCACCGAGCTCCCGCCGGGCCGCTACCGGATCGACCCGGTGGTCAGCCGCATGCTGGACGCCGCGGTGCTCGCTCCCACCCCGCCTGGGCCCTCCCCCGAACCTCACCCGATCTGGTCCTTCGTCGCCGCGCAGACCGGCATCGGCCTCGGCGTCGAAGGGCTTCTCGGGCTGTTCGGCAGCAGTGGCGCCGACGGACCGATGCTCGGCGAGTGCGATCTGGACATGCTCGAGCCCTTCGAGGCCGGTGTGGAGTACGCGGTCACTGCGCGCGTGACGGGAGCCGCACGCAAGAAGGGCCGCGCGCTCGGCGTGTTCGACCTGGTCACCGTCGAGTACGAGGTCCGCGGAGCGGACGGCGGGGTGGTGGCCCGCTGCCGGGAGACCTTCGTGCTGCCCCGGAGAGAGGCGGAGCAGACGTGATCAACAGCGGAGACCAGCTGCCCACCTGGACGGGCGAGGTGGAGGCCACCCGGATGCACGTCATGGCGCTGATCCTCGGCGACCCCAACGTCATCCACGTCGACGCCGACGCCGTGCGGGCGCTCGGCATCGGCGAAGCACCGGTCAACCAGGGACCCGTCAACATCGCCTACCTGCTCAACATGCTGCGGGAGGCGTTTCCCGAAGGCCGGGTCACCGGCCTGTCCACCCGGCTGCTCGCCAACGTCTTCGCGGGCGACCGGGTCACGGCGTCAGGCACCGTCACCGACGCGGCCGAAGACGGCACGGTCACCTGCGAAGTCTGGCTCGACCGCCCCGGCACGAGGGTTCTGCAGGGGACCGCGACGATCCGTATCCGTCCCTGAGAACAGTCGGCGGCGAGCGGTCGGCGTTGTCTGACCGCTGAAGGTCACGGTCTGCGGTTTCACGCCGAGTGGGCCGAGTTGCCGCCGACCGCTCCGTGGCCACCCGCTCACCAAACGCCCCGTGCCCCCGCAAGTCCGGTTGGCATGTGTGCATACGAGGAGGAAGACACGGATCTTGGAATCGCCGGCAAGGTCGCACTCCTGACCGGCGGCAGCAAAGTCATCGGACACGAGGCGAGCAAGCTGTTCGGCAAGGCAGGCGCTCGAGTCGTGGTCTTGGCCCGCGAAAGAGGGCGATCGACGAGACAGTGGATGCCATCCGCGACGCCGGTGGTGAGGCCGTCGGCTTCACCACCGATCTCACCGAAGTGGAGGGCTACGCCCGCGCCGTAGAGTTCGCCCGACGTTCGGCGCCCCGGAGATCGCCGTCTTCAACCTCCAGGCGCCCAGGCCGGGGGCATTCGCCGACCTCGACGACGAGGACTTCCGGTACGCCTTCCACCTGGTCACCATCTGCTACGCCAACATGGTCCGCGCGGTCCTGCCCTGGATGATCGAGAAGCGTTTCGGCCGTGTGGTGACGCTCGGGTCAGGCACGGCCAGACAACCGATCCGAACCACACCGCTGTTCTCCTACGTACTGGCGAACTCGACCCGTGCGGGCGCCGTCGGTCTGAACAAGACCCTCGCCGGCGACTACGGTCAGTACGGCATCACCTTCAACACGATCGCGGTCGGATCGGTGGAGACCGACAGGGCGCGGGCATGGCTGCAGGCGCGCGCGAACGAGGCCGGTGTCACCTCCCAGGACATGCTCGACCGCTTCTTTGAAAACAATCCGCTGCGCCGCGCCGGCCAGCCGATCGAGGTGGCGAGTCTCGCGGCGTTCCTCAGTTCGGTTCCGGGCGGCTACACCACCGGTGAGACGATCCTGGCCACGGCGACGAGGTCCAGGCGCTGCTGTGAGCAGCCGCATCCCAACCGATGATGGAACGCGTGGGGCAAGCGGGTTTCTGGCAGCGGTGATCTGCCCGCTGCGGGAGGTCCGGCTCGACCGGTCTGGCGGGCGGGTGCCGCAAGGGACGGCGACGGTCCGAGCCGGGCACGGACAGTATGACAACGACGGGGGCCGGCCCGTGAGGAGCCGGGGCGGCCCCGGTGGTGATGCACGCCCACCCCACGTCACACATGCATCAGGGACCGCGACCGGTGAATGGTCGCGGCCCCTGATCCAGCCCTTGAGCGAAAGCGCCGCTCAGCGCAGTGAGTGCTGCCCCGTCATCAGCGCGGCCAGGTCCTCCGGCTCCACGAACGACGGGGGCGGCGGCGGACCCCAGCTGAACAGCGACTTGGCGCCCTCGAACGTCTCAGGTGTCCACAGCGCGTCGTCGACGATGCAGTCGAGGTCGGAGTAGTACTCGCTGAAGTTGCCGGCCGGGTCCTTGAGATACCAGAAGAAGTTGGAGCCGGCATGGTGCCGCCCGAGGCCCCAGACATGCCGTGCGGGATCGGCGGCCAGCATCGCCGAGGCACCCCGGCCAACCTCGTCCACGTCGTCCACCTGCCAGGACGTGTGATGCAGGAAGTTGACCGGAGCGCGCAGGACCAGCACGTTGTGATGGTCCGTCGAGCAGCGCATGAATGCCGCCGCGCCCTTCATCTGATCGCTGATCTTCAACCCGATGCCGTCAGTGAAGAACGACTGCGAGGTCTCGAAATCCGTGGAGCCGATGACCGTGTGGCCCAGCTTGCGCGGCCGGACCGGCCCTTCCCGCAGAACACCGGGCGCCCTGGTCCCGGTCCGCTCAAGCCGTCCCGGCCCGTTGTACGGGGTTGGGGGGACCTCGGGCTGCTGTATCCGCGGTTCGATCGCGATGACGGCGCGGACGCCGGTGACCCGCTCCACCGCGGTCAGCGTGCCCTGACCGGGCACGGAGTCGATACCAAGGCCCTGCAGTCGGGAAGCGATGCGGTGAAGGTCGTCCCTGTCGTCCACGCCGATCACGAGTTCGATCAGTCGCCGGACCGGGGCGTGGACGATGCGGAGCTGACGGCCTCCGTCCAGGGTGGACAACCAGCCGTCCTCCTCCGGATGCAGTCCGAAGTCGATGTAGTAGCGAATCGTCTCGTCGACGTTGGGCACGCCGATCGTGACCGACGAGAGCCGGTGCAGGGCCATCGGATCGGCCTCCTGTCACAGTTGAGGGGGGCGGGGTTGGCTGGTGGTCCAGCCAGGGAGGTTCAGGCGGTGAAGCGCTGGCGCAGCTCGCCGATGCCCTCGACGTAACTGACGAGTTCGTCACCGGGCGCGAGGAAACGCGGGGGCTTGCGCCCGACACCCACGCCGGAGGGGGTGCCGGTGAACAGCACGTCTCCGGGCAGCAGCGGAATGTGCCGGGAGAGGCCCGCCACCATCTCGGGGATGCTGAAGACGAGGTCGCTGGTGCGTCCCTTCTGTACCTCCTCGCCATTCACCGCGCAGCCGAACTCCAGGTCGTCGGGGTTGGTGAACTCATCGGGTGTGATGAGCCAGGGCCCGGTGGGTCCGAAGCCGGGGAGCGACTTGCCGAGGCTGAACTGGGGCAGCGGACCGGACATCTGGATGACTCGCTCGGAGAGATCCTGACCCACGGTGAGACCGGCGACGTGGTCCCAGACATCTTGTGGGGCGACGTTGCGGGCCGTCCGTCCGATCACCGCGACGACCTCCACCTCCCAGTCGGTGTTTCCGTCCGCCGACAGCTCGACGGTGGTGACCGGGCCGGTCAGGCAGGTCGGCCACTTGGTGAACATCAGCAGAGGTGTGTCCGGAACGGCGTGGCCGGTCTCGGCGGCGTGCTCGCGATAGTTCAGGCCGATAGCGAGGACCTGGCTCGGCGTGGGCGACGGTGCGTGAAGTTCCTCGACCGCGAAGGGACGGCCGGGTGGGAGTTCCGCCTCGGCGGCCCAGCTCCGGAACTCGTCCCAGCGCCCGTAGACGCTGTGGGGATCGGAAGAGAAGCGGCCTGACGTGGCGTCTTCCACGTCGACTGCGGTCGGGCCCTTCGGCGTGGGAACGACGATGACCAGACGTCCGGCCAGATTGGCGATGCGCAAGATGACTCCGCAGGGGTCTCGGGGAGATAGGGAACGGCGACAGCCCTTCAGGGCGTCGGGGACAGGCTTCTGAGCGCCCCCGATGGCGAGCCCCGCTGCGGGCGTCCAGGCTGATCAACGCCTTCATTTTCAAGGGCCGCCCCTCCCTCCTGTCAACACCCACCAAACGGTTGTATGGCAACTTTGGCTATGGCGTTCACCTCATTGCGATTCCCTCGTCACGGGGCTCGACCGGGCGGCATTCCGGTTCTATGGTAGCCACCAACCTATCGTTTGGTAGTCGGGACGGGGTACCGGTTCAGGTGCACGTTCCCGTGCCAGTCGGCGACTCGTCCGAGTCCCCTCCGCGCGACCGGGAGAACTGAACGTGACCGAATCGCTGACCAGGGCGACAGACGTCGGGCCGTCCCATGAAGAGCTGGTGGCCCGAGCCGGGCAGTGGCGATCGACACTCATCGAACGCAGCGCCCGCGCCGAGGAACTGCGACGCATCCCGCCCGAGAACGTCGAAGAACTCAAGCAGAAGCAGTTCCACCTGGCCGGGCAGCCCATTCCTTTCGGGGGCCTGTCCGCCTCGCTCGACACCGCGGCACAGGTAGCTCGCGAGGTCGGCCGCGGCTGCCCGTCGACCGCATGGATGACCAGCCAGTGGCCGGGGCACCAGTTCCTGGTCGGCATGATGGAGCTGGAATTCCAGCAGGAGTACTGGGGTCCGGGCCCGGACACCCTGTCCTCCACCGCCTCCGCGGTGATGCGCATGAACGCGTCCCCCGAGCGTGGCGGCGCGCGCATCACCGATACCGTGATCAAGTTCTCCAGCGGTATCGACTACGCGGACTGGGTCATCGTGACCGCCCCGCTCGGCGTCTGCATGGTGCCCCGCCGGGATTTCCGGATCGTTGACGACTGGTACGTCATGGGGCTGCGAGGCACCGGCAGCAAGTCGCTGGTGATCGACGACGCGTGGGTGCCGCCGCACCGTATTCTGCCCGGCTCCGACTTCCGCGCCGGCGGGTCACCCGGGGCCAAGCTCTATCCCGACGTACCGCTCTATCAGGTGCCGCCGAACCTGGTGGCCAACCTGCTGCTGCTCGCCCCGCTGATCGGGATGGGGCAAGGACTGCTGGACATCTTCGAGGAGCGGGCCCGAAGCCGGGTCGACCTGCACTCCGGCCAGAAGGCGTTCCAGCGCGAGGTGACGCAGCTGAAGTTCGCCGAGTCCTCGTTCGAGATCGACACCGCGGCGAAGGTGCTCAGAGACGGCTTCGCCGAGCTGCGCATGCTGGGCCACGAGAGCCGGGAGCTGGGACTGGAGGAACGGGTGCGCCTCCGCCGCGACATGACCCAGGCCGCGAAACTGGTGCTTCAGGCGGGTGAGCGGCTGCTGACCGCCGGAGACGCCAGCGGGATGTACGACAGCAGCCGCTGGCAGCGTTGGGGACGTGACCTGAAGATGGCCGGCCTGCAGGCCTCGCTCACCCCGGACGAGATCGCGATCAGCTGGTCACGTGTCCGCTGGGGGCTGGAGGCGACGTCGCGACGCATCTGAGGCCGCCCGAACATCAGGCGGACAAAAGCGCAAGTCTTGCCCCGGCGCGCCTGGCTTCCTAGAATCCAGAGGACTTTTACCTACCCACCGTTTGGTGGGCAGCACGAAGAGCCCTCGCGATCCAGCCGTCCGGCCGAGCACACGGGCCGTTCCGGCCCCTCTTCCCTTCCTCTTCCTTCGACACCCGCACTCGTGTCCTCGAGCACTGCCACGGCCCTCCCTGTTCCCGTGGCCCGCACCCCAGGGAGCAATACATGACGGATTCGGGACTCACCCTCCCTCGACTGGTGATGGAGGGCGCCCGCCGCCACGGAGATCGCGATGCCTTCGTCTTTCCGGACACTCGCGAGACCTACCGGGAACTGGAGGCGTCCTGCCTCACCGTTGCGGCCTCCCTGCAAGCGCTGGGCGTCCGACCGGGCGACTCCGTAGGGCTGCTGATGCCCAACTCCATGCATTTCGTCCACGCCCTGGTCGGTGCCACCATGGCCGGCGCCCTGGTCGTGCCGATCAACGCCCGTCTGAGCCCACGCGAGCTCGGTTATGTGATCCCGGACTCGGGAGTAAAGGTTCTGCTGCTCACCGATGTGGTCGACGAGTACGTCGACTATGTCGCCCGAGTCTACGAGGTGTTCCCGGCCCTCCGGGAGGCCCGATCCGGGGAGCGGCTCACGCTGGAGGACGCGCCGGATCTGGAGCACGCCGTCGTCCTGGGGTCCCGTCAGGCGGCCGGATTCCTGGGCGGCAAGGAGTTCGGGCACCTGGGCGCGGACCAGGACCCCGCCAAGGTGCGGGCCCGGGCCGAGGCCGTCTCCCCGGACGACCCGTACATCATGATGTACACCTCGGGTACGACGTCCATGCCCAAGGGCTGCCCGCTGCCGCACTCCTCGGTCATGGAGCTCGGCGCGGCCGTCGGAGCGGAGGGCTTTCACATCACGGCGGAGGACCGGATGTGGAACCCGCTGCCCCTGTTCCACGTGAGTGCCCAGGCCCCGCTCGCCGGCGTGCTGCGGGCCGGGGCCGCGTACGTGTCGATGTCGCACTTCACCCCGGCCGAGGCCGTCGAGCAGGTCGTCCGGGAGCGGGTCACCCTGATGTATCCCGCCTATCCCACCCTCCTGGGCCCGATGCTGGAGCACCCCTCCCGTACTGCGGAGACCTTCTCGGGCGTGCGCGCCGTGCTCTGCGTCGGCCCGCCCGACCTGCTGCGCGACTACCAGAAGAAGCTCGGCGACGACACTGTGATCGTCAGCTGTTACGGCTCGACCGAGCTGGGCGGCTCGCCCGTGATGGGGCGGCTCGACGACCCGCTGGAGGCAAGGGTCACCAGCGGCAAGCCCTTCGCCGGCATGGAGGTGCAGATCCGCGACCTCGTGACCGGCGAGGTACTGCCGGCAGGCGAGACCGGAGCGGTCTGGGTGCGCGGCTACAGCGTCTTCCGCGGCTACCACAGGGACGACGCCAAGACCGCGCAGTCCTTCGACTCGGAGGGATTCTTCACCACTGGCGACCTTGCCTCGCTCGACGAGCACGGCAACTTCACGTACCGGGGCCGCAGCAAGGACATGCTCAAGGTCGGCGGCGAGAACGTCGGCGCCCTGGAGGTCGAGGCATATCTCACCACCCACCCGGCCGTGCTCATGGCTGCCGTGGTCGGAGTGCCCGACACCAAGTACGACGAGGTCCCGGCCGCCTTCGTCCAACTGGTCCCCGGGGAGACCGCCAGCACGGAGGAACTGCTCGACTTCTGCCGGGCCGGGCTGGCCAAGTTCAAGGTCCCCCGGTACCTGCGCCTGGTGGACACGTGGCCGATGTCCGCCACCAAGATCCAGAAGTTCCGGCTTCGCGAACGGCTCGTCGCCGAACTCGACGCCAAGGGGTGAGCCGCCGGCACCAGACCCCGCGACAGCACGCAGGTCTGACCGCGAAGCCGGTTGACCCCCGTCACCACATCATCGCCGGAAGCACCGAGCGACCGGCACGGAAGGAAGCGGACCACCATGACCGCACTTGACGACGCACTGCCCCAGACCCGGGACGTCGAGGGTTACGACGACAGCCGCCTGCCCCAGCTTCTCGAGGAAGCGCGCAAGCTCCGCCCCCTGCTCAGGGAGCAGGCCGCACGAGCCGAGGAACTGCGCACCCTGACCCCTGAGGTCGAGGCCGCCCTGCACAAGCTCGACCTGTTCTCGCTGGCCACCCCACGCAGGTGGGGCGGGGCCGGGCTGTCCAACCGGGCCTACACCGAGTTCCAGATGGAGCTGGGGCAGGGCGACCCCGCCGCAGCGTGGGTCGTCCAGATCCTCAACTCGACCACCTGGGTCGCCAGCACCGGACCGGACGCCCTGCAGGAGGGCCTTTTCGCACAGGGACCGACCATCATCTGCGGCGCCTACAACCCGCCCGGCATCGGCACCAAGGTGGACGGCGGCTACCGGATCACCGGCAAGTTCCCCTACAGCTCGGGCTCACGGCAGGCGAAGTGGGCCCAGTGCGGCTTCGTGCACATGGGCGACGAGGGCAAGCCGGTCACGCCGGGCATCAACTTCGCCTACGTGCCGATGGAGCAGGTCACCATCGAGGACACCTGGCACGTGGTCGGTATGCAGGCCACCGGCTCCGACACGATCGTCGTCGACGCCCTCTTCGTACCCGACGACATGATCGTCACGGCCGATCGCCCGTTCGGATTCCGTGATCCCAACAAGCGGCACTTCACGGAGGCATCCGACCGCCAGCCTCTGCTCCCGACCCTGCGTGCGACCGGACTGGGCCTGATGCTCGGCGGCGCGGTGGCGATGCTGGAGCTGGTCGAGGAGAACGTACAGCAGAAGCCGCTGGTCACTACCACGTTCATGCCCAAGGCGCAGTCCCAGGTCGTGGTGCATCACCTGGGCAGGATCGCCGCCCAGCTCGACACCGCCCGGCTGCTCATCCTGCATGCCGCCGAGGAGATCGACACCTACGCGGTCGCAGGGCAGCCCTGGACTCCGCTGGACTCCGCCCGGCACAAGGCATCCTGCGCACAGGCGGCGCAGTTGATCCACGACTCGATCGAGGAGCTGATGTACATCGCCGGCTCCTCGGCGTTCGCCACCGCCAATCCCCTCTCGAGGTTCTGGAAGGACCTCCACGTCGGCCTCCGCCACGTGGCGCACATCCCGTCCGTCGGTTACGAGATCTACGGCCGCGACCGCCTCGGCATCGAACCCAACATCACACCCGTCGGCGCGTACTGACGCGACGACCCGGTGGCGAACTCATACGTGACCTCGACGAGGAGGCTCATCGGATGACGGATACGACGACAGTGCAGGGTCCCGCCGCCGGCCGCGGCGGGCCATCACGCCCGCGGCCGTCGGTGGGCCTTCCGGACGCCTGGTGGCCGATCGCTCACGGCGACGAGATCGGCAGACACCCCACGGCGTTCCGGATCGGCACGCGGGACCTGGCGGTCTACCGCGATCTCAGCGGTGTCGTCCGGGCCGTGGACGACGCCTGCCCGCACCGGCGCCTGCCGCTGTCGATGGGCAGGATCACCGAAGACGGCCACCTGCAGTGCGCCTACCACGGCTGGTGCTTCGACGGCGCCACCGGCCAGTGCACCGCCATCCCCAATCTCGGCCAGCACGAGCGGGTGCCACGGGGAATCCGGGTCGCCGCCTTCAGGACGGCCGAGAACGTCGCCGACGCCCTGGGCTTCGGACTGCGCACACCGGTTCCCGCTCCCGCCGTCGGAGAGCCCACCGGTGAGGAACCGGACGGCGGCACCACCATGTTCGACGCCGTACTCGCCGACGGACTGGTACTCGTCTGGACCGGGGCGGGCGAGCCTCCGGACGCCGGCTCGGTGCCTGAGGAATCCTCAGCCGCCGACACTGTGGACAGCCGCACCATCACGGGTTCCGTCTTCGTCCGTTCCGCCTACACCGACCTCGCCGAGGCGCTGCTGCTCAACCCGGGCGCCACACTCGGACTGCCCGGACTGCTGGGCGCGGGAGAGGAGGTCTCCGCTCCGTCGGTGACGACGAGCGGAAGCGGACCGGCCGGCACGGTGACCGTCCGGCGTTCGAGGCTCGCCCGTGACCTCCCGCGCGCATCGACCTTCGGGGACCTGAGCCGTCGCGTGCTGACCTCTACCACGACGCTCGCGGTGACCACCGGCCTCGCCCGCATCACCGTGGCGCCTCACGGAGGGTCCGGCGGGTGTCATGTGGTCGCCGCTCTCACGCCCGTCGGCCCGTATCGCACCGTACTGCGCTGGAGTGCCACGACCCGCGGCAACGGCGCGATCATGCGCTCCACCCTGGCCGGCGCGTCGAGCGTCCGGCGCCGACTGCTGCGTACGGCCTCCGACATCCCGGAGGCGGTCGCCGACCGCGTGGCCACCACGGTCGACGACGGACTCGAGGCCCTGCGGGCTCTGCGGCCTGTCGAAGCCTTCCAGCACACCCAAGGAGGAACCCCGTGAGCGCTGCCGCCGTCACCACTCCCCACGCTGAGGTGACCGTTCCCGCCGAGTTCACGCCCGGCACCTTCGCGCTGCGTGACACATGGTTCCCGCTCGTCCACACCGCCCAGGTGCGGCGGCGGCCGGTCCGGCGCGCGATGCACGGGGAGCCGGTGCTTCTCTGGCGCGACGGCGACCGTATCCGCGCCACCGACGATCTGCCCGGCAGGCCGCCGGGGCTCCGCCACGACGGCGAGTTCACGGGCGGCACCGGTGAGTACCCGGTCGTCGAGCGGTACGGCTATGCCTGGGTCTGGTACGGCGACCCGGACCACGCTTCCCCGGACCTGGTGCCGAACGTCCCGCATCTGCCCCTCGATGGCATGCCGCGCCGCTTCCAGGGCTCGGTGATCTTCGACTGCACCTACGAGCTGGTCTGCGAGAACCTTCTCGACCTCACCCACGCCGACTTCCTGCACTCCAAACTGACCGGCGACGCGCTGTCCGAGGACGACATCATCGAAGTGGAGTCCACGTCCGAGACGGTGACCATGGTCCGCACGGCCCACGGCCGGCCCATGCCGGATGCGCAGAAGCCCCTGGCCCGCGGGGCCAAGAAGCAGGACATCCGGATGGTCACGATCACGCACGTGCGCAGCGGCGTCTGCCTGCTGCGCGGAGACTTCCAGCCGGGCATGGACATCCGGATGCTGCATCCGGTCAACCCCGAGTCCCGCACCCGCGCCCGCACGCCGGTCACCTACGACCCGCAGAGGATGCCGGGGTACGCCCGCACCCTGTTCCCGATCACCGCGCACATCGTGGGACGGCAGGACAACTGGGCGGTGCGCCCGCAGAACGGCAGCTACCTGAGCTCGGGGGGCCAGCGCGATCTCAGCTCCCGGTTCGACAAGGCGGGTCTGCGCTACCGGCGTATCTACAACGAACTCGTGGCCCGTCAACAGGCCGGGGACTACTCCTACCTGCCGGACGGCGACCCCGGGCGGGACGTGTCCGAGGAACTCGGCATCGCCCCGAGGGGCTGAGGCATGCCAGTCCCTGAGGAACAGGACGGCCGCCGGTGAGAGGCCTCTACCACGTCGGCTTCGCCGTTGCGGACGTCGAAGCCGCCCGGGCAGCCGTCGGCAGAACGCTGTCGGTGGAGTTCGGGCCTGCGAAGTCCCGGCAGATCGGGGCCTGGGTGACACGAGTGGCGCTCTCCGTCGAGGGCCCGCCGTTCCTCGAACTGATCGAGGGCCCGCCCGGCAGCCCGTGGCACACCCCGGACGGGCCCCGATTCGACCACTTGGGTGTGTGGTCGGCCGACCTCGTCAGCGACCGTGACGTGCTCGCCGCCCGCGGATGCCGACTGGTCTTCGACGGGCCGCGTGCGGGGCTTCCCATGACATTTCACGAGGTCCCGGAACTCGGTGCCCGAATCGAAGCGGTCGACGGGCCCATGGTCCGCAGCCTGCTGCTTGCCGAGGGGACGATGGCCGATCCCCTCACCACCGCTCTGCACCTCGGCGGGGCACCGGGCAGTGATCAGCCGCCGAACCACGGCGGGCGGCCAACAACAGCATTCGCACCAGGAACAGAGGAACCATGAGACAAGGGCTGCAGGACAAGGTCGTTCTGATCACGGGCACAGGCGCAGGGATGGGCCGCGAGGCGGCGCTGCAGTTCGCTGCCGCGGGTGCGATCGTCGTCGGCTGCGACCTCGACGAGGAGGCGAACAAGCAGACCGTGGCCGAAGTCGAGGCAGCGGGCGGGAAGATGGACGGGCAGGCACCCGTCGATCTGGGCGACAGCGCTGAAGCCACCGCATGGGTCGAACGCGCCGCCCGGGAGCACGGACGCATCGACGTCGTCTACAACAACGCCTCCGCGGCGCGCTTCGCACCGGTGGCGAGCATGTCCGACGAAGACTGGCGCTTCACCCTCCGCAATGAACTCGACCTCGTCTTCTACGTTACCCGCGCCGCCTGGCCCCATCTCGCCGAACGAGGCGGCGTCATCATCAACATCGCGTCGGTGGCGGCACATCGGGGCAACCCTCATGTCCCGATACTCGCGCACACGGCGACCAAGGGCGGCGTCGTCGCGATGACCCGCCAGCTCGCAGCCGAGGGCGCCCCCCACGGCATCCGGGCCGTCAGCATCAGCCCCGGCACCATCGAAACCCCTGGCACGGCCGCGACGTTGGCCGATCCCGCAGTCCAGGCCGGGCTTCTGTCCCAGACTCTGGCAGCGCGACTCGGTGTCCCCACAGATGTCGTGTCGCTGGCCCTGTATCTCGCCGGCGACGAGGCAGGGTTCCTCACCGGCATCGACTTCCTTGTCGACGGCGGCATGACCGCCTTCTGATCATTTCTTGAGGAGACAAGCACCATGGCGTTTGTGATCGGCGGCGGCTGTGTCGACGTGATGGATCGTTCCTGCCTGGACCACTGCCCGGTGGACTGCATTTACGAGGGCCCCCGCAAGCTCTACATCCATCCGGACGAATGCATCGACTGCGGGGCGTGTGAGCCGGCCTGCCCGCAGGCCGCGATCTTCTTCGACGCGAGTGCTGCCGACGGACAGCGGGCGCACATCGAGGCCAACCGCGCCTTCTTCGACGGCATCGGATCGCCCGGCGGAGCCAGCGGAGTCGACGTCCCGCTGGGCCCGGACCGCATCCCCGGCGAGTAGACCAAGGACGCCCCGACGCCAGGGATCGCCACCCGACGGAGCGATCTCCCGGGGATGTTCTGCAGACAAGGAGAACGATCAGGATGCTTCCGCAGCGGCACGTCGCCGTGGTCGGAGCCGGGCCCTCGGGTCTGTACACGGCTCAGACGCTGGCGCGGACCTACGGCATGGCGGTCGACGTATTCGAACGCCTGCCCGCCCCCTACGGCCTGCTCCGGTACGGCGTGGCGCCCGATCACCTCAGGATGAAGAAGCTCACCGCGGTGCTGGAGAAGGTGCTGCAGCTGCCCGGGGTGCGCTTCTTCGGAAACGTGGAGATCGGCCGGGACATCACCGGCGAGGAGCTCGGCGCCCGGTACGACGCCGTCGTCTACGCGGTCGGTGCTTCCGGCCACCGAGCACTGGACGTCCCTGGAGAGACGCTGCCCGGTGTTCACCCGGCCACGGACTTCGTCTCGTGGTACAGCGGCCACCCGGACGCGGACCTTTTCACCGGCCTCGACGCAGTGCGCTCGGCCGTTGTGGTCGGTGCGGGCAACGTCGCCCTGGACGTCGCCCGCGTCCTGGCCAGGTCTGCGCAGGAGCTGACCGTCAGCGACGTGCCGGACCGGGTGCTGGAGGAACTGGCGCACAGCACGGTGCGCGACATCCACGTTGTCGCCCGCCGCGGTCCGGACGAAGTGAAGTTCACCCTCAAAGAACTCACCGAGATGGGGGACTTGGCCAACGCCGACGTGCGGGTGCATGCGGACAACCGGACGGCGGCCGCGGCCCGTCCGGCTTCCGGCGAGGCGACCTGCGCGGCTGTACTGGATGGTTGGCGCGGCCGTGAGATGTCGAGCAAGCCCCGGACGGTGCACTTTCACTTCGGTCTGTCGCTCGCACGGATCGAGGGCACGTCGAGGGTGGAGCGCGCCGTGTTCGCGCCGACCGGAAGCTCGCTGGGAGGTGGGCGGGAGACGGTCCTGCCCGCGCAGTTGCTCCTCGGCGCCGTCGGCAGTCACGGCCGGCCTGTTCCGGGGCTGCCGTTCGACGAACGCCGCGGCGTGGTCCCGAACGTCGACGGCCGGGTGGATCGGTGCGACGGCGCGACGAGTCGCGAGTACGTGGTCGGCTGGATCAAGCGGGGCCCGACCGGAGTCATCGGTACGAACCGGGCCGACGCGCTGGTCACAGCCGCCACGCTGGCCGCCGATCTGGAAAACGGTGCTGCCCTGCCGCGCGGCAGGGCCCGGCCGATGACGGCCGGTGAGCTCGGCACGGTCGTGGACTGGACGGGATGGAGCGGAATCGACGCCGCAGAGGTGGCGCGGGGCGCTCTGCGATCGGCGGCACGAGTGAAGGTCGACGCCTGGACGGAGATGCTGGCAGTCGCGCGCGGCGTGAGTGCCGGTGCTTGACAGTCCGCCCACTCAGGTGGTGCCGCCGGCCCTCGTGAAGGCATCGGCTAGATCCACCCCAGAGAGTCACTATCGACGCTTATTTCGAAAGGGAACCATCATGACCTCCACCATGTACGGCCGCAGGGCTTTTTTCGCGCTTGCGGCTGCTGTCGTGGGCGCGGCTGCTGTGCCTGTTGCGGCGGTTCCGTCGGCTGCTGCTGCTCGGACCGGCTCCGGGCACGGCGACTCCGCCCGCCTCGAGTACCAGAAGCGCGTCGTCGCCCGCATCGACCATGAGGTGTTCGAGGACGGAAACACCGAGGCCGTCGACCTCTACATGCTTCCCGACTACATCCAGCACAGCCCGTCGGCGCCGAATGGGACACAGGCCCTGAAGAACACGGCCGCCATGTTCGCCCGCGAGTACCCGGACGCGCGGTGGAACATCAAGCGGATCATCTCCGAGGGCGACTACGTCCTGGCCCACTCCAACTTCGTCCTGACACCGGGCACGCCGGGGTGGGCCATCTTCGACATCCTCCGCTTCCAGGACGGCAAGATCGCCGAGCACTGGGACATCGTGCAGGACGTGCCGGAGCACTCCACGGGCGGCCACGACATGTTCTCCACGGAGAGCCGGCCGCGGACCGAGGAGCCCGGGCCGAGGTGGCAGACCGAACACAGCAAGCGGCTCGTCACGGCGTACTTCAACCGGCTCCTGGTGAAGAGGGATCTGGGCGCGATCGACGGGTACGTCGACTGTGACTACCACGAGCACGATCCCGGCATGGCTGACGGGGTGGCCGGCCTCAAGGCCGGGCTGGGCGGGTACTTCGAGCAGTTCCCGCAGCTGCAGGTCATGCCGAAGCGGATGGTCGCGGAGGGCGATCTGGTCGGCGTCCACAGCCACTATGTGGATGTGCCAGGTGAGCGGGGAAGGGCGGTCCTCGACCTGTTCCGGGTACGAGGCGGGAAGATCGTCGAACACTGGGTCACGAAGCAGGAAGTTCCGGAGACTTCGGCCAACGACAACACGATGTTCTGACCTCAAGCTGTCACGAAGTGGACTGCTGACGAGAGCTCAGGCGAGAGCGGTGCTCCTGGTGGAGCACCGCCTGGGGGAAGTGGCCCGCAAGGTTGAATGCCGGCCGCGTTCACCGCGCGCCGTACACGGCACGCGGCACCTCTGCATCCGCCAGCAACTTCAGCGCCGTCTCCCCTGCCTCAGCCGGGTTCCAGCGCGTCCCCTTGTCCGCGCTCGGGCCCGGCCGCCAGCCCTCCATGACCGTGATGCGCCCGCCCTCCACCTCGAAGACCCGGCCGGTCACGCCCGCGCTCGCGCCGCATCCCAGCCACACGACGAGGGGAGAGACGTTCTCGGGGGCCATCGCGTCGAATCCGGTGTCAGGTGCCGCCATCGTCTCGGCGAACGTCCGCTCCGTCATGCGCGTGCGGGCCGCGGGCGCGATCGCGTTGACCTGGACGCCGTAGCGTCCGAGTTCGGCCGCGGCGGCCAGCGTCAGTCCGACGATGCCGGCCTTCGCCGCGCTGTAGTTGCCCTGCCCGACCGACCCCAACAGCCCCGCCCCGCTGCTGGTGTTGACGATCCGCGCCGTCGGCGACCGGCCGGCCTTGGCCTCGGCCCGCCAGTGCGCGGCCGCGTGTTTCAGGGGCAGGAAGTGGCCCTTGAGGTGGACGCGCAGGACGGCGTCCCAGTCGTCCTCATCCAGGTTGACCAGCATGCGGTCGCGCAGGAATCCGGCGTTGTTGACGAGGGTGTCGAGCCTCCCGTACGCCTCCAGGGCGGTGTCGATCAGCGAGACGGCTCCCTCACTGGTGGCTATGTCTCCGCGATGCGCGAGCGCCTCGCCACCGGCCTCGCGGATCTCGTCCACGACGCGTCCCGCCGGGCTGTCCGCGCCCGGTGTGCCGTCGATGCCGACCCCGAGGTCGTTGACGACAACCTTGGCCCCCTCGGCGGCGAACGCGAGGGCGTGGGCACGGCCAAGGCCCTGGCCCGCTCCGGTGATGACGACCACGCGCCCCTCAGCCATTCCTGTCACCTCATGCCCCCTTGTCCTTCGTATGGTTGGCCGCTGTCACACGCTGTCTTCGTTGACCTTTGCCACGTCCAGGAACGCAGGCCGTTCCCCTCCCCCGTGCACCAGCAGACTGGCCCCACTGATGTACGCGGCGGCATCGGAGGCAAGGAAGACGGCGGCCTCGCCGACGTCGACCGGGGTGGCCAGCCGGCCCAGTGGAACCGTGCGCGAGACCGCGGCGATTGCTTCCTCGTCGCCGTAGTGGAGATGCGCCTTCTCCGTGCGGACCATGCCGACGACGAGGGTGTTGACCCGGACCTCCGGGGCCCATTCCACGGCCATGGAACGGGCCAGGTGCTCCAGACCGGCCTTGGCCGCCCCGTAGGCTGCCGTTCCTGGTGAGGGGCGGCTGCCGCTCACGCTACCGATCATGACGATCGATCCGCGGGCCCGCTTGAGATGGTCGTACGCGGCGAGCGAGGCGGTCAGCGGTGCAGTGAGATTGAGGTCCAGGACACGGGCGTGCCATTCGGCGTCGGCCACGGCGAGAGGGCGGTAGGGCGCTCCACCCGCGTTGTTGATCAACACGTCAAGGCGGGGCAGCGCCGCGAAGAAGGCGCGTACGGCGGGCGGGTCGCGCAGGTCGAGCGGGGCGAACTCGACGTTCTTCAGCGGGACTTCAGGCGCCCGCCGGGCGCAGACCAGGACGTCGGCACCCGCCGCGGCGAAGGTCCGTACGATCCCGGCCCCGACGCCGCGGGTACCGCCGGTGACGACGACGGTCCGGCCGGCCTGAGCTTGGTGGGCGTTGTCCACAGGTCCTCCCGCTTGGTTCTCGACGGAGACTGTCGTTCGGATTCGCCTGCTGGTAGCTTCGAAGACTACACCTAACAAATGTTTGGTGGAATTCAGCGGGACGGGAAGGCAGCTGATGCACTGATGGGTGTCTCCACCTCGTTCCCCGAGAACCCGCGGCCAGGGGAACCATCGAAGGGTGTCGCCGTCGTGACGGTGGACTTCCCGCCGGTGAACGCGTTGCCAGTAGGCGGCTGGTTCGCCCTGGCCGACGCCGTGCGGGAGGCGGGCCGCCACCGCGAGGTCCGATGCGTGGTACTGACCGCGGCAGGACGGGGGTTCAACGCGGGCGTGGACATCAAGGAGCTACAGGCGCAGGGCTCAAGCGCGCTGATCGGCGCCAACCGCGGCTGCGCCGAGGCCTTCGCCGCGGTGTACGAGTGCGAAGTGCCCGTGGTGGCAGCGGTGCAGGGATTCTGCCTCGGGGGCGGGATCGGGCTGGTGGGAAACGCCGACGCGATCGTCGCAAGCGAGGACGCCACGTTCGGCCTGCCCGAGCTGGACCGTGGGGCCTTGGGCGCCGCCACGCATCTGGCACGGCTGGTCCCCGGGCATCTGATGCGCGTTTTGTACTACACCTCGCGTACGGTGACCGCGGCCGAGCTGCACGCGCATGGCTCGGTGTGGCGGGTCGTACCGCGGAGCGAACTACACAAGGCCGCACTGGAGTTGGCGGGCGAGATCGCCGCGAAGGACGGTGAGCTGCTCCGGCTCGCCAAGGCCGCTATCAACGGCATCGACCCGGTGGACGTGCGCCGCAGCTACCGCTTCGAGCAGGGCTTCACCTTCGAGGCGAACCTCACCGGGATCGCCGACCGGATTCGTGACACGTTCGGGAGGGAGGGCGTAGGTGGGTGACAAGACGATGACCGCCGAAGATGTGGTCGCCCGGCTGCACAACGGAATGACCCTCGGCATCGGCGGCTGGGGCTCACGCCGCAAGCCCATGACTCTGGTGCGGGCTCTGCTGCGGTCCGATGTCAGAGACCTCACGGTCGTCTCGTACGGCGGCCCGGACGTCGGCATGCTGGCCGCCGCAGGGCGGATCCGGAGACTGGTCACCGCCTTTGTCACCCTCGACTCCATCCCGCTCGAACCGCACTACCGGGCGGCGCGCGAGAGCGGGGCGTTCGAGCTGATGGAGGTCGACGAGGCGATGTTCATGTGGGGCCTGCACGCGGCGGCGAACCGCCTGCCCTTCCTGCCGGTGCGGGCCGGGCTCGGTTCCGATGTGATGCGGGTCAACCCCGGCCTGCGGACCGTGACGTCGCCCTACGAGGACGAGTGGCCGTTCGGTGAGAAAGGCCTGGGTGCGGAGGAGTTCGTCGCGATGCCCGCGCTGCGGCTGGACGCGGCGTTGGTGCACGTCAACCGCGCCGACCGGCTGGGCAACGGCCAGTACCTGGGTCCGGACCCCTACTTCGACGACCTGTTCTGCGAGGCGGCCGACACCGCGTACGTCTCCTGCGAGCGGATCGTCGACACAGCGGAGCTGACGAAGGAGGCCTCGCCGCAGACGCTGCTCGTCAAACGGCACGCGGTGACCGGTGTGGTCGAGGCGCCGGGCGGCAGCCACTTCACGTCCTGCGCCCCCGACCATGTCCGGGACGAGGCCTTCCAGAAGCACTACGCGAGCAGGCCCTGGCCGGAGTTCGCCGAGCGGTTCCTCGGCGGCGACGAGCGGGCCTACCGGTCGGCCGTCCAAGCCTGGCACCAGGAGCGGCGATGAGCCCCGCCGAGGCGGTCACGCGCGCCGAGTACTGCGTGGTCGCCTGCGCCGAGGCCTGGCGGGACGCCGGGGAGATCCTGGCCAGCCCCATGGGTCTCATCCCCTCCGCCGGTGCGCGGCTGGCGAAACGGACCTTCTCACCGGACCTGCTGCTGACCGACGGTGAGGCACTGCTGGTGGGCCTGGATGGCACTGTCGAGGGCTGGCTGCCCTACCGACAGCATCTGGCACTGGTCACCGCCGGACGGCGGCACGTGATGATGGGCGCGAGTCAGATCGATCGCTTCGGCAACCAGAACATCTCTTGCATCGGCGCATGGGAGCGGCCCGAGCGGCAACTCCTGGGTGTGCGGGGCGCGTCGGCCAACACCCTCAACCATCCGACCAGTTACTGGATACCGAAGCACTCACGGCGGGTCTTCGTGGAGAAGGTCGACATGGTGTGCGGGTTGGGATACGACCGGGCGGCGGGCCACCGTGGCACTGCCCGCTTCCATCGCATCGCGCGTGTCGTCTCCAACCTGGGCGTCTTCGACTTCGCCACGCCGGACCACTCGATGCGGCTTGTCTCACTGCACCCGGGTGTCACCGTGGAACAGCTCACGCAGGCGACCTCCTTCGGCCTGACCGTCCCGGACGAGGTGCCGTTCACCCGCGAACCGACCACCGAGGAGCTGCGCCTGATTCGCGAGGTGATCGATCCGGGCAACGCCCGCGCACGGGAGGTCGGGAGCTGATGGAGACCGCGTTCACCCGTCTCGTCGGCGTCCGGCATCCGGTTGTGCAGGCCGGTATGGGGTGGGTGGCGGGTCCTCGGCTGGTCTCGGCCGCCGCGAACGCAGGGGCGCTGGGCATCCTGGCCTCCGCGACCATGACCCTGGACCAGCTGCGGGACGCGATACGGGAGGTGAAATCCCGTACAGACGCTCCATTCGGAGTGAATCTGCGCGCGGACGCCGGGGATGCGGGCGACCGGGTGCGGATCATCGTTGACGAGGGTGTACGGGTTGCGTCCTTCGCGCTGGCCCCCTCACGCGAGCTGATCGCCGACCTCAAGGCGGCGGGAACGGTCGTCATACCCTCCGTGGGCGCCAGCCGGCATGCCGAGAAGGTGGCCGCCTGGGGCGCGGACGCGGTGATCGTGCAGGGTTGCGAAGGGGGCGGGCACACCGGCGCGGTGGCGACGAGCGTGCTTCTGCCGCGGGTCGTGGACGCGGTGGACATCCCGGTGGTGGCGGCAGGCGGCTTCTTCGACGGGCGGGGACTGGTCGCGGCGCTGGCGTACGGGGCAGCGGGCATGGCGATGGGGACACGGTTCCTGCTCACCTCGGACTCGACAGTGCCCGATGCGGTGAAGGCCGCATACCTGGCGGCGACCGTGGAGGACGTCACGGTCACCAGAGCCGTGGACGGGTTGCCACACCGCATGCTGCGCACCCCGTTCGTCGAATCGGTGGAGCGCGCGGGGCCGATACGGGCGCTGCTGCGGTCGGCTGGCCGGGCGTCCAGCTTCCGGAGACTTTCCGGCCTCACCTGGCCGCAGATGATCCGCGACGGCCTCGCGCTCAGGCACGGCAAGCGGCACCTGACCTGGGGCCAGGTGCTGCTTGCCGCAAACACGCCGATGCTGCTGAGGGCGGCCATGGTGGAAGGGCGGACGGACCTCGGGGTGATGGCGTCAGGGCAGGTCGCCGGGGCGATCGACGACCTGCCGTCGTGCGCGGAGCTGGTGGACCGGATCATGCGTGACGCCGTGCGCATCATCGGTGCGCTGCCGGGGGCCGGCACGGAGTGAACGCATGTCCGATTGTTTATCTACCAACCGTTTGGCAGAATGCTTCCACTTCCCGGCGATCCAGCGCCGACGGCAGGAGGAGTCCCATGGCGACGCGAGCGCTTCCGAAGGCGACCGACACTCTCACCGAGATCAATGCGGTGATCGAGCGTCTCGACAACCCGGTCCACCGTCACATGGTCGAGACGGCGCGGGACCACTACTGGGCGGAGGTGGTGTGGGACGTCCCGGCGATCGTCGCGACGCTCGCGCCGATCGCGCCGGTCCTCTACCGCTTCCAGGGCGGAGCGTTCCTGGGCATGGACGGCCTGCGCGTCGAGTCACGCGAGGCGGCGCAGGCGATGTACGAGAGCACACGTGACTCCGGCATGACGATCGGCCCCATGAAGGAACTGAAGCTGACGTTCGGCTCCGAAGGCATCAGCCAGGAGTGCCTCCAGTACGCGGTCATTCCGGGCAGCGGCCTGCCAGGGCTGGCGGAGCAGGTCGACCCGGACAAGTGGTACCTCGTCAGCTGGTACGCCACGACCTACAGCCCGTTCGACGAGGAGAACCGGTACATGACCGGCGAGTTCTGCTACGCCGCCAACAAGCCCCTAACGATCGAGGAGGTCGACCGGGGGGTGGCCAAGGAGCTCATCGGGCTCTAGCGCTAGATCTTCGCCGTGGTTGCAACCACCTCCAGCGCCATCAGCATGTTCCAGCCCCCCATACCGGGCAGCGCCAAGTAGTCGCGAATCAGGGACGTTTCACCCACCGGCCGTCCCCCGCCGCGACGACCACGCCGAGACCGGCCGCGCCGGACAGCAGCAACGCGGTAGCAAGGCGCACGTGGAGCCTCTGGTTGCGCCTGGCCGGCCAGAGCAGGCTCAGCACCGCCAAGGGTACTGGGGCAGAGGCACCGATCCAGGCAAGTGCCTGGGCCGCAGCGTGCTCGAACGCCACTCCCCTTCTCCGCGACATCGGCCCCGTAGGGGCGGAGACGTCCAGCGGCAGACGACATCCAGGCGGCCTCGACGAAGGACTCCGAACCGCCGGACACGGTGAGGAGGGACGACTTATACACCCAGCGCCGTCGTCACGTCCCCCGCCACACAGAGCGGGATGCGGATCTCCCGCGGCGCAGTCCGGCCCGCCACGGGCAGGTGCCGCGTACCGCGACTACGAGGGACGCAGGTGACGACGCAGCTCACCGGGAGACTCCAGCAAGGGGCGCCGCGCCACTCAGGCGCTGCGTCCTGGCCGTTTCCCACAGCGGCACGACGCGTTCGGTCTTCTGCTTCGCCGTGCTCTGCGTAGGGTGCGCGCCCTTCCGAAGCGATACGGGCTGGGTCACGGCAGCCTCCTGGCCGATCAGGGCGCGTCCCACCAGGGAGGCGCCGGCTATGCGTGGTCGTGTACTGCTGGGATCGTCTTGACGCTCTCCCGCGGGTGGCGGACAGAGGGCCCGCCACCTGCAGGTCGCACGTGTACGGTCGACGCAGCATCGGCGTTCTCGTCGATCGCGGGCTTGCCGCGCCGGTAGAGCAGCGCGCTGATGACCATCGTTGCATCCGTGAGCGCTTGTGATGGCGCGGCGTAGCTCGGTATGGGGGGAATGGGAGGAAATCCGGGTGGTCGATCAGGAGTCGAGAAGTCCGGGCACTCATGAGTGCGTCAGGGCAGGCAGCAGGACGCCATCGATGAAACGGGTCATGTAGTCGGCGTCGGCGTACGTCCCGTCGAGGATCGGGCGGGTGGTCGTTACTCCGAGGAGCAGCGTCGGCAGGAAAGTCGCGGCAACCGGCCACGCCGCCAACTCGCCCCGCTTGACGGCCCGTTCCACGATCCGGGTGAGATGGGTGACCTGCGGCCCGGCACAGAGACCCGTGTCCTAACCGGCGGGCGCCTCGGCGAACTGGTTGGTGTCGAAGAGCTGGTTGATGTGGCCGCCGAGTTCGGACCAGTGCCGTCCGGAGAGGTCGGCGGCGGCCCTGGCGTCGCCGCCCGCGCAGACGGCGATGAGTTCGTCGTGGTGTTCGATGGTGTTGCGGCCGCCGAGGAGGGTGGAGAACTTGCGGTAGAGGATGCGGTGGATCTGCGGGTGGAGCTGCTCGACGATCCGGCTGAGTACGGGGTTGTCCGCGGCCGTGATGGGGATGGCGTGGAAGCGGTCGTCGGCGGCGAGCGCTGCGGTGGTGTCGTTGGCGGCGACGGCCCGTTCGAAGTCGCGGTTGGCCTCGCGCATGCGCTCAAGGTCCTGCTTCGTCATGACCGGCACGGCCGTCTCGATCGCGAGCTGGTCGAGGGAGCGCAACACGGCGAGGGTCTTTTCGACGTCACGGCGGTTGAGGGTGGTGATGCGGGTGTAGACGCCGGGCTTCGCTTCGACCAGGCCGATATCGGCGAGCCGAGCGAGCGCCTCGCGCACCGGGGTGCGGCTGAGACCGAGGCGCTCGGCGAGCTCACCGTCCCTGACCTTCTCACCGGGGACGAGCTCCCCACGCACGATGGAGTCGCGCAGGCGATAGAACACCTCGTCACTGAGGAGACGGCGGGAGACAGGCTGGTCAAGTGACATATTGCGTACAGTACATCGCACTCCCCCGCACTATGCGGCTGCGGCCGTGGCCCGGCGGACCAGTGCCTGAGCCAAGACGAGCGCCGGGTCGACGAGGGGGACATCGACGGCGTCGGCGGGCAGGCCGAGCGGGATCTCGGTGCAGCCGGCGACGACCGCCTGCGCACCCTGTTCGGTGAGGCGCCGGGCGGCGCGGGTCAGAAGCTCGGTCGTCCTGTCGTCGCGGATGCCCGCCTTCACCGCGTGGATGGCGGCCATGACCTCGTGGTCCTGGCTGTCGGCGTCGGGCAGCACGAGCCGGATGCCGGAACGGTCCAACCACTCCTGGTACAGCTCCGCGCGCACGGTGCCGGTGGTGGCAAGCAGTCCTGCGGTGCGGATGCGCGGACTCAGGGCGGTGAGGTGCCGGGCGACCTCACCGATCATGTGGACGATGGGCAGGCCGACTTGGTCGGCGATGCGCGGGACAAAGGCGTGCGCGGTGTTGCAGGGGATGGCGATGACAGTGGCCCCGGCCTCGCGCAGGACACGGCTCCCGTCGAGAAGCCAGGGGGTGGGGTCGGGACCGCCGCCCAGCAGCGCCTCGGTGCGGTCGGGGATGGTGGGGTCGGACCAGATGACCGTTCGGAGGTGGTCCTGGTCGCTGGTGCCGGGGGTGGTCGCAACGAGCTTGGCGTAGAAGTCGGCAGTGGCCGCCGGTCCCATGCCGCCGAGGATGCCGATGATCTCCGTACGGGTGGAGGTGGTCACTGTGCGGGTTCCTTCTGGAGGACCGTGGCCCCGGGCTCGGCCGGGGTGTGGGGGTGTTCGCGACTGCCGTGTTTGGCTGCGCGCCGGTTCTCGGAGCTGTCGACGACTGCGGCGGCCAGGGAGTTGCCGATGACGTTCACGCCGGTGCGGGCCATGTCGACGATGAAGTCGACGCCGAGGAGCAGGGCGATGCCCTCGGCCGGCAGTCCGACGGAGTTGCCGGCGGCGATCAGGACGACGATGGACGCGGAGGCGACGCCTGCCATGCCCTTGGAAAGGATCACCAGCACCCCGACCATGAGCAGCAGGGCGGGCACGGAGGTGTCGGCGCCGTAGGCGTTGGCGAGGAAGACCAGGGCGGCGGCCTGGTAGAGGACGGAGCCGTCGGTGTTGAACGAGTAGCCGAGGGGGACGACGAAGGAGGTCGTGGAACGGCTGACCCCGAACGCCTCCAACTTGCCCATGAGCGGGGCCAGTACGGATTCGGAGCTGCGGGTGACGAAGGCGATGCCCGCAAGTCCGGCGATCGACCTGAGCAGTTCGACGTAACGGATGCGGTAGAGCGCGGCGATGAGCGGAAAGAGCACGCCGAGGACGATGGCGAGGCCCGCGTAGACGACGGCGATGAAGCCCGCGAGGCTGCGCAGATTGCCGAAGCCGTAGTAGGCGACGTCGTAGGAGATAAAACCGAGCACGCCCAGCGGGGCGACGCGGATGACGTAGCCGACGACCTTGAACATTACCGCGGAGACGGACTCCAGCACCGAGGCGAAGGGTGCCGCCTTCTCCCCGATCGCGGCCATGGCCACGCCCACCAGCAGCGCGAAGGTGATGGCGCCGAGCAGGTTGCCCTCGCCGAACGCGGCGAAGATGTTCTTCGGCACGGCGTGCAGGATCAGCTCGTGGAAGTCGATGCCCTGGCTCAGGCCGTCCAGGTCCTTGGCGTCGGCACCGTGCACGGGGGCGCCCTTGCCGATGCCGGTGACCTTGGCCAGTCCCACCGCGATCAGCAGGACGACCGTGGTGACGAGCTCGAAGTAAAGGATCGCCTTGCCAGCGATCCGGCCGACCTTCTTGACCGACTCCATGCGGGCGATGCCCAGCACGATGAGCGGGAAGACCAGGGGCAGCACGACGACCTGCACCAGGTTCAGGAACACGTCTCCGAGAATCTTCATCTGCTCGCCCGCGGACGGGGCAAGGGATCCGATGAGGGCTCCGAGGCCGACGGCGATGATCGACTGGATCCCGATCGGCATCCGCAGACATCGTCGCCAGAACCCTGAGGGCCGGGCCGGCCGGGTGTCTGTGCTGGTGGGATCGGATTGAGCAGTGTTCACGAGACCTCCTGGCATACGCAATATATTGCGTTCTGCATGTTGGCGGATACACTGGGCCCGCAAGCGGTGACCTGTCAAGGGGCCCGCATGGACGAGGAGCATCGGATGGCGCTGACCACACGCATGGAGCACGACCTGGTCGGAGACAAGGAGGTCCCCGGCGACGCCTACTACGGCGTGCACACCATGCGGGCCGTGGAGAACTTCGCCATCACCGGGTCGACCATTGCCCAGTTCCCCGACCTGATCAGGTCGCTGGCGGCGGTCAAGCAGGCGGCCGCGCGAGCAAACCGTGACCTCGGCCTGCTGGCGCCGGACATCGCCGAAGCGATCATCAGCGCATGCGAGGAGATCCGCGCCGGACGCCTGCACGAGCAGTTCGTCCTCGATCCCGTCCAAGGCGGGGCGGGCACCTCGACGAACATGAACGCCAACGAGGTCATCGCCAACCGCGCCCTCGAACTCCTCGGCCACCCCCGCGGCTTCTACGACGTGATCCACCCGCTGGACCATGTCAACCTCGGGCAGAGCACCAACGACGTCTACCCCACCGCCGTACGTCTGGCCCTGGTCATCTCGCTGCGCCGGCTCGGCGACTCGCTACAAGCACTGGCCACGGCCTTCACCGCGAAGGCGGCGGAGTTCAGCGACGTACTGAAGATGGGCCGCACGCAGCTACAGGACGCCGTCCCCATGACGCTGGGCCAGGAGTTCACCACTTACGCCGTCATGATCGAGGAGGACCGCCAGCGCCTGAACGAGGCCGCCACACTGCTGCTGGAGTCCCACCTCGGCGGCACGGCCATCGGCACCGGCATCAACGGCCACCCCCGCTACGCCGAACTCGCCTGCGCCCACCTCGCCGAGATCAGCGGCGAACCCGTCCGGCCCGCGAGCGACTTCATCGAAGCCACCCAGGACTGCGGCGCCTTCGTCCAGCTCTCCGGTGTCCTCAAGCGCGTGGCCGTGAAACTCTCCAAGACCTGCAACGACCTGCGCCTGACCTCCTCAGGCCCCACCGCCGGACTCGGCGAGATCAACCTGCCGCCGGTACAGGCTGGTTCGTCGATCATGCCCGGGAAGGTCAACCCGGTGATCCCCGAGGTCGTCAACCAGGTCGCCTTCGAGGTCATCGGCAACGACCTGACCGTGACCATGGCCGCCGAAGCCGGGCAGCTCCAGCTCAACGCCTTCGAACCGGTCATCGCCTACAGCCTGCTGCGCTCCCTGACCCACCTGCGCGCAGCCTGCGACACCCTCGCCACCCGCTGCATCCCCGGCATCACCGCCAACCGCGAACACCTCCACGACACGGTCCACCACTCCATCGGACTGGTCACCGCACTCGCCCCGCACATCGGCTACGCCGCCTCCACCACCCTCGCCCGCCAAGCCCTCGCCACAGGCCGCACCATCAAGGACCTCGCAACGGACACCGGTCTGCTCACCACCGAGGAGTTGGACACGATCCTCCAGCCCGAGAACCTCACTCGACCTTCCACGCAGCCCTCGGCGGCAGCCCCTCAGTGAGCGTCAGCTTGTCGAACACGGGGACCAGCCCAGCCGGTCCGCGACCCGGAGCTCCGGCAACGCTACTTCGTCCCGTCGCTACCGGACCCTGTTATTGCGGACCGGCAGCCGACGCCAGCAGGTCACGCCCGAGCCGAAGCCCAGTTCCGCGGACAGCCCCTCTCTCCGAATGCCGACGTGGAGCAACCGGCCCCTCGCGTTGAGCAAGGTCTTCTGCTGCGTTGACTGTGCCGAGCTTGGCGGGCGGAGTGAGTCCTGGTGTCCGCCGCCCCTACGATCCCGCAGCCACTGCGCCGAGCGAGGCCGAAATCCGGACGCGGATCCTCGTCGCCGCGCACAGCCCCTGGCAACGGCCTGAGCGGGCGTCAGGGGGAGCCGAGCGGGCCGTCCTCGATGCCTTTCCTCATCAGCCATTGCGTGAACGACCGCGCCTCCGGGGACAGTTGTGGGGTGTCCCCGCCGCGCAGGAGGTAATGCGCCCGACGCATCGGGACGAGCCGCTCGTGGGCAGCGCGAACCGTCCGCTGCGGACCGCACCGCGGGCAAAGCGTTCCGGGCTCAGGGCAACATCCAGGCTCTCGGCGGCGAATTCGGTCGCCGCGATGGACGTGTCCACGACCGTGGCCGCTGGACCAGATCGTCGGGGCGCCTACACGTCGGTGTCGGCGTCTCCAGGCTCCACCCAGCGTTCAAGGAACCACACAGCGCCTGGGTCACCATCCAGGCGTTTCGTCTTCGGTTTTTGTCCACAGCCCGGTGGAGGTCTGTTCGGGCGCCCCCATCCACCAGCCCGCGCGACCTCGTAGACGCCATATGGAAGGGGACGACAGCTCCTCCTGCCCGCACGACGGCATCGCGTCTATCCTCCTCCACCAGCTCTACGTGCAGAAGTACGGCTGGGACTGGCTGGCCCGATTCGCCGCCCAGGACGTGCAGTTCGCCCGCGACCCCTGAACCCCGAGCGCCGCCGTCGGCAGAAGTCGATCGGCGTCGGCGGTTCCAGCGCGCCCTCTCCGCCGGTCCCGAGGCCGTCGGTTTGAGGGGTGGGGAACTTCAGGAGATCCCCTTGCCGGTTCGTGTGAGGCGGACCATGGCGCGGTACAGAGCGGTGGGCGCCGGGGCTTCGGGCAGCGCGGGGATCGGGGCGCCGGGGGCGGCGTAGGAGCGGAGCATGTGGCCGACGAGGCGGCGCCAGGTGTCGGGGGCGGCGTCGCCGGTCGCGGCGATCACGCCGGCGTTGGCCATGAGGAGGATGACGAGGTCTGCTGAGTTGAAGTCGTCGCGGAGGTGTCCGCTTTTCTGGGCGCGGGAGATGAGTGCGAGGAAGCCGTTGTACGCCTCGGCGCGGCGGGCCTCCAGCGCCTTGGCGGCGGGGAAGGTCATGGTCAGGACGTCGGCGAAGCCGCGGTCGGCGGCCTGCATGGCACAGACGGCCTCGATGTAGCCGGTGAAGCCGTGCCAGGGGTCGGGGTCGGCGAGGGCCTCGGCGACCGCGTCGGCGTAGGCGTCCATGCGGTCGGCGAAGACCGCGGTGATCAGCTCCTCCCGAGTGGCGAAGCGGCGGGAGAGGGTGGCTTTGCCGACGCCCGCCTCGCGGGCGACCGAGGCCATGGAGACGCCGAGCCCTTCGGTGGCGTAGAGGCGGCGGGCGGCGGCCAGGATGCGGTCGCGGTTGCGTTCGGCGTCGGCGCGCAGTCTTGCTTCGGGCTGCTGTTCGGGGGTTTCGCCGGGGGCGGAAGGAATCATGCCCCCACCCTACCTAAGTGGAACAGGAGGCCCACTTCTGCTGTTACGCTATCGATGCTGGAACCGGGAAGGCCGGTCCACTTATCGAGAGGTGATCGTCATGCGCGCAGTAACCCTGAGCTCCGTCCCCGCCACCCCCGCCGTGACCGAAGTCGACGCACCCCGCCCGGAGGCCGGTGAGCTGCTGGTGAAGGTGGCCGTCTCCTCCGTGAACGGCTTCGACGCGTCTACGGCGGCCGGATATCTGCAGGGGATGATGGAGCACCGCTACCCGCTGGTGCTGGGCAAGGACTTCGCGGGCACCGTCGAGGCCGTCGGCGAGGGCGTGGACGGCTTCGCCGTCGGTGACGCGGTCTTCGGCGTCGTGACGAAGCCGTTCCTGGGCACCGGATCGCTGGCCCAGTACGTCACCGTGCCCGCTGCGATCGGCGTCGCCGAGATCCCTGCGGGTCTGAAGGTGGAGGACGCGGGCGCGCTGGGTCTGGCGGGGGCGGCTGCCTGGGACAGCCTGAACGCGCTGTCCCCGGCCGAGGGCGAGTCGGTGCTGGTCTCGGGTGCCACCGGCGGGGTGGGCGCGCTGGCCGTGCAACTCGCCGCCGCCCGCGGCGCGAAGGTGATCGCGACCGCCCGCCCCGGCAAGGAAGCCGACTTCGTCACCGGCCTGACCGGCGCCGAGATTCACGTCGCCGACTTCACCGGTGACCTGGAGGCCCAGGTCCGCGAGATCGCACCCGACGGCGTCGACGCCGTACTGCACCTGGCGGGCGACGGTGTCCAGCTCGCCGGCCTGCTGCGGCCCGGCGGCAGGATCGCCTCCACCATCGGTCTGACCCAGGATGCCGTCGAGGGCCAGGACGTCACGGTCCACTCGGTGATGGCGGACCCCAACGCCCAGACCCTCACCGCCCTGGCCGAGCAGGCCGCCGCCGGCGCGCTGCGGGTGCCGGTCACGGCCACCTACCCGCTGGAGCAGGCCCCGCAGGCGTTCGCTGCCTTCGGCGCCGGCACGCTCGGCAAGCTCGCCGTCACCTGCTCCTGACCCCCGCCCCGCGTCAACGATTCACGAAAGAGAGCCGATCGTGCCCACTCTCGCCATCGTCGGCGCCGGCCCCGGCATGGGTCTGGCCATCGCCCGCACCTTCGGCAGCTGCGGCTTCGACATCGCCCTGATCGCCCGCACCAAGGACAAGCTGCAGACGCTGGTCGACCAGCTCGGCCAGGAAGGCATCACTGCCGCCGCCTTCCCCGCCGACGTCATGGACCGCGCCTCGCTCACCGACGCCCTGGACGCGGCCAAGGCCCACTTCGGCGGAATCGACGTACTGGAGTACTCCCCGGCCCCGCACTCCCCGGTGCCCGGCCTCACCATGGCCGCCGCCTCGGAAGTCACGGTCGACAATCTGAGGCCGCAGATCGAGTACACCCTCTACGGCGCCGTCGCCGCCGCCCAGGCGGTACTGCCCGCCATGCGCGAGGCGGGTGCCGGGACGCTGCTGTTCACCACGGGCGGCGGCTCCGTGAGCCCCGTGCCGGCGCTCGGCAACGTCAACGCCGCCGCGGCGGCACTGCGCAACTGGGTCATCAACCTGCACAACGAGCTGGCCGGCACCGGCCTGCACGCCGCGCACGTGGCGATCAACGTGTGGATCGGCGACGGCGGGCCAGCGGGTTTCCCGACGGCCACACCCGAGCAGATCGCCCCCCTGTACTGGGACCTGTACGAACACAGCCACCGCTCCGAGGTCGTCTTCAGCGGCTGACCGGTGGCCGGTCACCAGGGGAGGGGCGACCCGCCCCTCCCCACCCCGTCCCCCTTCTCCCCCTTCTCAAGGAACCCCTACCGTGAACGTCTTCTTGTGGATCGTGCAGGCCGTGCTCGCCGCCATGTTCGCCATGGCCGGTGTCATGAAGTCCACCCAGCCCAAGGACAAGCTGGTCGAGAAGTTGCCCTGGACGGCCGACTTCTCCCAGGGCACAGTCCGCTTCATCGGCATCGTGGAGTTCGCCGCCGCCCTCGGGCTGATCCTGCCCGCGGCCACCGACATCGCGCCCGTCCTGACCCCGCTTGCTGCGACCGGCCTGGCGGTGGTGATGGTGCTGGCCGCGATCACCCACGCCCGCCGCAAGGAACCCGCCGCGATCGCCTTCAACGCCGTCCTGCTGATCCTGGCCGCCCTGGTGGCCTGGGGACGCTTCGGCCCCTACAGCTTCTGACTTCTTCGAGGCCTTCTGACTTCTTCGCGCGCTCCTGCCCACATGAGGGGCGTGCAGCACCCAGCGGTCGGGCCCACCGGCCAGGACACCACATGTGTGCGGACCGGCGACTAAGCCACCGAAGCCCGGGGTCACAAGGCCACACGCTCGTCGCCGGCGGGCCCGACCGTCTGCTCCTCCATCCACCGTGAAGGACCCACCCCTGATGCATGTCACCGTCTTCGGCGCGTCCGGCGCCATCGGTCGCCTCGTCGTCCAGCGGCTCCTCGACGACGGCCACCAGGTCACCGCCCTGGTCCGCACTCCTTCCAAGCTCACCCTCACCCACCCCCACCTCACGGTTGTCACCGGGCAGTTGTCCGACCGGGACGCTGTCGAGCAGGCCGTCACCGGCTCCGACGCGGTGATCAGTGCGCTCGGCCCGTCCCTGAAGCGGTCCGCGACCGGCACCCCGCTGACCGACGGGACCCGCACCATCGTGCAGGCCATGGAGGCGCAGAAGGTGGCCCGCTTCATCGGCCTGGCCACTCCCTCGCTGGCGGATCCGCGGGACGAGCCGCACTGGAAGCACAAGGTGCTCCCCGTCATGGCCGGGCTGATGTTCCCCAACGCGCTGGCCGAGCTGAGGGGCATGACCGAGGCCGTCACCGGCTCCGGTCTCGACTACACCATCGCCCGCATCACCAACCCCACCGACAAGCCTGCCACCGGCCGCTTCCGCTCCGGTTTCCTCGGCCACGACAAGGTCGGCTCCGCGATGAGCCGCGCCGACATCGCCGCGTTCCTCGTCGCCCAGCTCACCGACACCCGCTACCGGCGGGCCATGCCCGCCATCAGCAACTGAAGTCAGGACCTCGTCATGACCTTCGAACTCGGCGTCTACTCCTTCGGCAACACCCCGCGCCTGCCCGACGGCAGCCGCGGCCCCACCGCGCAAGCCATCCGCGATGTGCTGGAGGCCATCAGACTCGCCGACGAGGTGGGACTGGACTTCTTCGGAGTGGGCGAGCACCACATGCGAGCGATGCCGCTGTCCTCGCCCACCTCCGTGATCAACGCCGCCGCGGCCACCACCCACCGGATCAAGCTCGGCACCACGGTCACCGTCCTGTCGACCGACGACCCGATCCGGGTGTTCCAGCAGCTCGCGACTGCCGCATCCCTCGCTCCCGGACGCATCGAAGCGGTCGCCGGACGGGGATCGTCGACGATCACGTTCCCGCTGTTCGACCACGACGAGCACGACTACGACATGCTGTACGCCTCCAAACTCGCCCTGCTCATGGCCGTCAACGCCGGCGAGAACGTCACTTGGAGCGGCCCGCACCGCAGGCGGCCGCTGCAGGAGGCCACCGTCTTCCCCCGCCCCGAGCAGCCGCTGAAGATCTGGCTGGGCACCGGCGGCAGCCCGGACTCGGTCTACCGTGCCGTCGAGTCGGGGCTGCCGATGTTCCTCGGTGTCCTCGGCGGCACTCCCGAGTACTGGGCGCGGTACGGCCACGCCTACCGTGCGGCCTGGGACCAGGCCGGCCACCCCGCAGAGCGGGCCGACATCGCGGTCTCCATGCACGGTTTCGTCGCCGAGTCCGGCGTCCAGGCCCGGTCGGCCTACCTGGAGTACGAGCACCGCATGATGGTTGAAGGCTCAGCCGAAGTGGGCCGCCCGGCCCCGTCACGCGCTGATCGCGCCGCGGCCCTCGAACCCGGCGGCATGGTCTTCGTCGGCAGCCCCGACGAGATCGCCGACCGCATCCTCCACCTGCACGAACTGCTCGGTCACACCCGCCAGATCCTGCAGATGGACGTCGGCGGCATGCCGCAGCGCGACTTCCTGCACGGCATCGAACTGCTCGGCACCAAGGTGCTCCCCCAGATCCGCGCCGAACTGGCGAACCCATGAACCACTCGGGCCTGGGCCAGGCAACTTCCTGGCGCTGCCCCCCGGCACCACGCGCAGCACTGCGCCCAATCGGGCGCGTTTCGTAACTCGTTCTCCCCCCAGGAAAGGCACATTCCCCATGTCAAGAGCATTAGTGAACCAGACTCTTCGGACCGTCACCCGCAGGGCAGCGGTGCTCGGTGCCGCCCTGCTCGCCTTCAGCGTGCCAGCCATTTCCTCAGCCGGAGCCCAGACCGGCAGGATCACGGAGTTCAGCACACCGACGGCGGACAGTCAGCCCCTGGACATTGTCCCGGGATGTGACGGCAGGCTGTGGTTCACCGAGACCAAGGCCAACAAGATCGGGCGCATCACGCCGGACGGCAGGATCACGGAGTTCGGCGAGGGCATCACCCCCGGCGCCGCTCCCGCCTTCATCACCCCGGGTCCCGACGGCAACTTCTGGTTCACCGAGGCATTCGCCACGGACGGTACCGGCCCCGCTCCCGAGAAGGTGCAGATCGGCCGTATCACGCCGAAGGGCAAGGTCACGGAGTTCAGCGAGGGTCTGAACCCCGCCGACGGACTCGGCTACATCACCGCGGGCCCGGACGGCAACGTGTGGTTCGCCCAGGACAGGGGTGGCCTGGTCGGCCGCATCACGCCAAACGGCAAGATCACGACGTTCAGTGAGGGAATCACGCCGGGCAGTTCGGTCCAGGGCATCACCGCAGGTCCGGACGGCAATCTGTGGTTCGCCGTAGCGCAGGACCGGATCGGCCGCATCACCCCCCAGGGCAAGGTGACCGAGTTCAGCACGGGCATCACGCCCGGCAGCTCGCCGGCCGAGATCACGGTCGGCGCGGACGGCAACCTGTGGTTCACCGAGGCCTTCGGCGCCCGGATCGGTCGCATCACACCGCAGGGCAAGGTGACCGAGTTCAGCACGGGCATCACACCGGGCAGCCTTCCCCGGGGCATCACGAGTGGACCGGACGGAAACATATGGTTCACCGAGTTCGGCGGGCCCTTCGCGACCGACGGGAATCGGATCGCGCGCATCACGCTGAAGGGCAAGGTCACCGAGTACTCCGATGGCCTCACTCCCAATGCCCTGCCATTCGGCATCACGACCGGCCCGGACGGCCAGGTCTGGTTCGCCGAAGCAGCCGTCAGCAAGATCGGACGTATCACCGTCAAGTAGCCGGAGAGCCGGAAGCCCCGGAGGAGATCCTCCCAGGTACATCCGGCGACGGTCGCCAGGTGGGGATCGCCCGGCAGCTCACCGACGCCCCCGCGCGGGCAAGATGGTCGCGCGGCCGACGGGAACCGCCGACAGAACCGCTGAGTTCGGTCACCGAGGTTGGGGGGTGGGCATCGGTTCTCCCAGGGATCTCCGGGTGGACAGTGATGCGGACGACGAGAACTCGACCCCTTGGACGATGTTCGAGGTTGCCTCAACAGCCTCATTAGGCATCGTCCAAGGCATCAAGGTCACGTCGCCGCGGCGATGGACGTGAGTGAAAGCCACGGCCCCGACCAGCCTTCTCTGCGCGCACACGTCAATGCACTCTTGTCCGTGCGCCGATCGAGACGGTGGAGCGGCCGCGGATCGCGGGCGGCACGTTCATCCCCGGTCCGCGACCGCACGACGGGCATGGCACCCACATCGACACCGAGTACACAACCTCGCCTTCGCCGCGTGAGCCTACGCCTCGATGGGCCCGGCTCAGACTGCCCACTCGCGGCCCTCCGCAGCGCCTCAGCCGGCCTTGTTCGCGGTGGAACGCCCGGTGAGGATCAGGTCGACGCCGTAGGCGAAGCGGTCGTCGAAACTGCCCCCGGTGAGGTGCGCGATCGTCTCCGCAAGGCACGGGAAGGCCGCCGGATCGGCCGCCGCCGCCTCGACACCGGGGGTACGGTCCGGCGATGCCTGCTCCTCGTTGACCAGGCTGATCACGAAGTAGATCAGGGTCCAGGCCGTCCAGGCCACCTCCTTCGGGCTGCGTCCGGTGGCACTCAGAGCAGAATTGAACGCCTCGGCGAACGCCAGCTGGTGGGGGCGGGTCAGCGAGAAGCCCTCCCGCATCAGACGCGCACCGTCGCGATGGGAACGCAGCGTCGCACGGAACGACTTGAGGAGCTTGCGGACCCGGTCTTCCGGACGCCGGGGCAGGCGGGCGGGCAGACAGCCGGCCATCATCGCGTCGGCCACCGCGCCGAGCAGACCGACCTTGTCCTTCACGTGCCAGGCCACCGCATTGACCCGCACCCCCAGCCGGCCGGCGACGGCCCGCAGGGACAACCTGTCGAAACCGTCGCCGTCCAGCACCGCCAGGGCGGCGGCAACGATCTGCCCTTCGGTCAGGCCGACATGGGCCCGGGAAACGGCTGGGCAGGGCTGGTCTGCTGAGTTTGACGTCTTGGACACCGCCCAATGATACTCGCAACACGCCTTGGACACTGCCCAAGGAAATCCGTCCGCGCCCGCGAAGCTGTCCAGCCACCGGCGGCAGCTCGCGGTTCGGGCCTTCGAAGGGACATGATCATGGGGAAACTCAGCGGCAAGACCGCTCTTGTCACCGGTTCGAGTCGAGGCATCGGCCGGGCCACGGCCGTCGCCCTGGCCCGCGAGGGGGCACTGGTCGCCGTGCACTACGCACGCAATGAGCAGGCCGCCAAGGAGACCGTCCAGCTCATCGAGAAGGACGGCGGCCGAGCCTTGACGGTCCACGCGGAACTGGGCGTGCCTGGCGACATCGACCAGTTGTTCCGCGGCCTGGAGGACGGCCTGAAGCAGCACACCGGGCGGACCACCCTGGACATCCTGGTGAACAACGCCGCCGCGAGCACAAGCTCCCCTCTTGCGCCGGAGGATGTCTCCGTCGAGGAGTTCGACAGGATGTTCGCGGCCAACGCCAAGGCGCCCTTCTTCGTCACCCAGCGCGCCCTCGGGCTCATCCCTGACGGGGGACGCATCATCAACATGTCCTCCGCCCTGACCCGCGTCGCCAACCCCTCGCAGGTCGTCTACTCGATGAGCAAGGGCGCGATCGAACAGCTCACGCTGCACCTCGCGCGGCACCTCGCCCCCCGGGAGATCACGGTCAACACCGTGGCTCCCGGCGTCACGGACAACGGGCAGGAGTTCTGGAAGATCCCCGAGGTACGGGAGCAGATGTCCCGGACGACGGCGTTCAAACGCCTCGGCGCACCGCAGGACATCGCCACCGTGGTGGCCTTCATCGCCACTGACGAAGCTCGCTGGATCACCGGCGCGTTCATCGACACCAGCGGTGGCACCCTCCTCGGCTAGGGCATGCATCGAACGTGCGGGCCACTCCTTGGATGGCCGCTATGAGGACCGTTACCTCGTAGCGGACTGCGAGCCGGTGGTTCCTCGTGGTGCCGCGCCGCCTGCGGTTGCGCGTCTGGTCTGCTGTCCGGGATGGTCCAGCGGCTACGACGCCGCAGCAGGCAGGCGCGGTTCTTGCGGAAGGCGTCCGGCACGGCCCGGGACGACCTCGAACTGCGGGGAGTCACCCCGCCGCCCGGCCATGCTCACGATCAACAGGGGGTCCTTCGCATCGGCCGTGCCTGCAGGGCGCTACAGATCCGCCGCCATGGCCCGTCCCCGGCGGGCATGTCCCGCCGCGGGATCTCGGTGCGGACGCGGAACCGTATGCCGTCGGTCAGCTGTCGTTGGGCCCATGCCCGCCACCGCACGGACTCGCTCCCGTTCGGCGGCCACAGCGGCTCCAGCACCATCCCCTTCCGATGCATGACCTAGGCCCATCTACCGAGAGACGGATGAGACCGGTGTCGGATCCTCGAGACGACCCTCGTCGCTAGCTTGGGTCATCGAATCAGCACACGCGTTCCGTTCGACGCGAGCACGGACACCCTCCCGATCACCGCCCTTACCTTCCGATGTCTCAAGGAGCGCGATGCCCGACAACGACTACACATACCTGTGCGCGCTCGGTGCGTTGAAGAAGGGCGCGCCTCGGCGATTCGAGGTGGGCGGTGTTCAGCTGAGTCTCGTTCTCGTTGAAGAGCAGGTCTTCGCGATCCATGACACGTGTTCGCACAGCGCCGTCTCCCTCTCCGAAGGGGAGGTCGAGGGCTGCACGATAGAGTGCTGGCTGCACGCCTCGCGTTTCGACCTGCGGACCGGCGAGCCTCTCGAGCCCCCGGCGACACGATCTGTCCCCGTCTATCCGGTTCGGATCGAGGAAGGAAAAGTGTACGTACGGGTGACAGGCAGGGATTGATGGACGTTCAGGACGAGACCGCTGCCGTCGCCGAGCGTTCCGATGCCGCCCGCAACCGCGCCCGGCTGCTGGAAGCTGCCGGCCGCCTGGTCGCCGAACACGGAGCCGAGCACGTCACCATGGAGGCGATCGCAGCGGAAGCCGGGGTGGGAAAGGCCACCCTTTTCCGCCGGTTCGGCGACCGGGGCGGCCTTCTCCTGACCCTCTTCGCCGAGGCCGAGGCCGATTTCCAGAAGGCGTGCAGTTCCGGGCCGCCGCCCCTCGGCCCCGGGGCACCGGCGCCTCGTCGGCTCACGGCGTTCGGCTGTGCACTCATCGAGCGCATCGCGACCGACACCGACCTGGGTATGGCGTTGGCACGCCAACTGCCACGCGAGCGCCGATACATCTCGAAGACCGCGGGCGCCTACCACCGCCACGTGTCATCGCTCTTGGACGAAGCCGGGGTGGACGGCGACCGCGACATGCTCGCCCACGTCCTGCTCACCTTCGTGAACATCGACGCAGTGGACCACCTGCGCCACGACTGCGGTGTCCCCGTCGCCCGTCTGCAAGCCACCTGGGCAGACCTGGTACGACGCATGGTCCCACCCGACACCACCCCGGAACCACATCCGATCCGGCCCTGAAGTCAGCTGCTCTTGCCCGACTGCGGCGGGGCGGTCCCCTGGCCGGCGCGGAGCATTGCCTTGTACAGGGGTTCGTGCCCGGGTGAGTCGGGCAGAGCGCCGCGTGCCGGAGCCTCCAGAGACTGGATGAACAGGGCGACGACGCGTCGCCAGGCGTCCGGGGCGGCATCGCCGGTCGCGTTGACGACGCCCGCGTTGGCCATGTGAATCAGCACCAGGTCCGACGCGTCGAAGTCCTCACGCAGGCGGCCGGTGGCCTTGGCCCGGTCGATGAGGCGGAGCATGGCCTCGTACGCCTCATTGCGGCGTTGCTCCAGGACCTTGGCCGTGGGGAAGGTCATGGTCAGGACGTCGGCAAAGCCGCTGTCGGCGGCCTGCATCGCGCAGGCGGCCTCGATGTAGCCGACGAAACCGTTCCAAGGGTCGGGGTCCTCCAGGGCGACGGTGACCGCATCGGCGTAGGCGCCCATGCGGTCGGAGAAGACAGCGTCGACCAGTTCTTCCTTCGTGGGAAAACGGCGGAACATGGTCGCGATCCCCACGCCCGCTTCGCGGGCCACGGAGGCCATGGAGGCGTTCAGGCCGTCACGCGCGAACACCGTGCGGGCGGCGACGATGATCCGCTCCCGGTTGCGCTCGGCGTCACTGCGCAGAGGCTGAGCGGCGGGGCCGTCGGAGTGCTGGGCGCCAGGGTTCATACCAGCCAGTCTAGCAATCGGATTGACCTATCCATTTTTGGTGCTACGCTGGCCACAGCGAACCGGAGGATCCTATCCGAATCTAGAAACGGATAGGTGTCTCCAGTCCTTGTGTGACCCCGTGTGGGTCTCGTCGGCACGCTCGCCTCCGAGGGCATCACCACCCCCGTGTTCCGCGCGGACGCCCTCGACCGCGACCGCACTCACTCAGGCGCTCAAAGACGCCGCCACACAGTTCGGCGGCATCGGCGAGGCCGAGTGCGTCTTCCGGCTCTGACCCCGCACCCGCTCCCTCGTCGAACCCCGATCACGCCGCGCCGCACCAGCGCCACGGCAAAACCTGAAGAAAGTCTCCGCTCAGAATGAACGTGTTCCTTTGGATCGTGCAGGGCGTCCTGGCCGCGGCCTTCGCCGCCTCCGGCATCGTCAAGATCACCAAGCCCCAGAGCCCGGACATACCCCTGCCGGTGGTGCGCCTGATCGGTGCCGCCGAGGCCGCCGCCGCGCTCGCGCTGATCCTCCCGGCAGCCCTCGACTTCGCGACCGTGCTCACACCGCTGGCCGCCACCGGCCTCGCCGTGCTCATGGTCCTGGCCATGGGCTACCACGCCCGCCGCAAGGAGTCCATGCCGATCGGGATCAACGCGCTGCTGCTCATCCTCGCGGCCCTCGTGATGTGGGGGCGGTTCGGGCCCCACGCCTTCTGACCCCGCCCCTTCCGTTGTCACGGCGACCCGACACCCCGGCGGTACGGGTCGCCTGCTTCCAGCCCAACTGCCCTTACCCGTTCAGGAGATGACCGTGGAGATCGGCATCCTGTCCCTGTCCGACCTGCAGACCGACCCCGCCACGGGAACCCTGCACGACGCCGGGCGCCGTACACGCGAGATCGTCTCCTACGCGGTCGCCGCCGACCAGGCGGGCCTGGACGTCTTCGGCCTCGGCGAGCACCACAGCCCGGACTTCGCCGTCGCCAACCCCGCCGTCCCGCTGGCCGCGATCGCGCAGGCCACCGACCGCATCCGCCTGACCAGCGCGGTGTCCGTGCTGTCCACCGCGGACCCGGTGCGGGTGCACCAGGACTTCGCCTCCCTCGACCTGCTCAGCGACGGCCGTGCCGAGATCATCGCCGGGCGCAGCGCCTTCACCGAGGCGTTCCGTCTCTTCGGTATCGACCTGGACGACTACGACGAGGTGTTCACCGAGAAGCTGCGCCTGCTGCTCGCCATCCGGAAGAACCCCGACCACGTCACCTGGCACGGGCGCTTCCGCCCGGCCCTGGACGGCCTGCCCGTCCCGCCGCTCCCCCGCCGGCCGCGACTGCCGCTGTGGCTCGGCGTCGGCGGCACCCCCTCCAGCGTGGAACGCGCCGGGCAGCTCGGCCTGCCCATGGTCCTCGGCCACATCGGCGGGGACATCCGCCGCGCCCGCGCGGCCGTCGAGCACTACCGGGCGGTCGGCGCCGAGGCAGGGCACCCCGTCGAGCAGCTCAGGCTCGGCATCTCCACCCACTTCTACGTCGGCGCCACCTCCCAGGGCGCACGAGACGACCTCTTCCCGTACTACCGCGAATACCTGCGCCCCAAGCCGCCTACCGGACGCGGCTGGCAGGTCTCCCGCGCCGACTTCGACGCCGTATCGAGCCCGTACGGCGCACTGGTGGCCGGCAGTCCGCAGGAGGTCATCGACAAGATCCTCACCGAGCACGACCTGTTGGGCCTCGACCGGTTCCTCGGCCAGGTCGACTTCGGCGGCATGCCCACCTCGATGGTCCACGAGTCCATCGAACTCCTCGCCACCGAGGTCGCCCCCGCCATCCGCAAGGAACTCGGCCTGCCGACGCTGTGAAAGCCGGCGCCAACGGCTCCACGCCCGCCGCCGCCAGATCCCCCACTCAGAAGGAGCAGACAGGCATGACCACAACCCCCGACCCGTCGCACACCGACGCGGCACGTCTCGTCGAGGCGTTCAGGGACGCTCTGGTCCGTATGCGCGACGGAGAGAACCTGACCGCCGACGACCTCGACGTGGCCACCGATCTGCTGCAGATGGTGCAGACGCCCGGCGGCACCACCCTGGCTGCGGCGGTCATGCCGCAGTTCACGGAGGTGTTCCAGGGGCGCCAGGACGGCTCCACTCCGTCCGAACAGTCAGCGCTCCCGCCCACATCCGACCCGGCACCCCACCGCTGCGTTCTGAAGAACCCGGAACCCCGTTGGTGGTGAGAGCGCGTCCCGGCAACGCGTAGGGACGCCGCGCTTGAGTGCGGGCAGGTCGCGTCAGCCGAGCGGGACACCTGTGTGGCTCTCCAAGACGTGAACGAGGCGGGCCTGGAACTCTTCGTCCTGTGCCGCGGGGTGTGGAGTCTGCGTCTGCCGGTGGTGCCAGTAGCCGCCGGTGCTCGGGGTCACGTCGTGGTGCGTGGCGAGCCACACCTGAGTCTGGTGCCCGGCGGTCAGGTCGTCCGGTGCGCCGGCCCCACCCATCCGGGTGGGCACCCACCCGGGGTCGACCGCATGACTCGTGGTTCCCTCCCATCGGGAGGCGAACGCGAACACGAGGGTGGTGACCCACAGCTTGCTGTCGTCGTAGGAAGCGGTGCCGGCGGCCAGCCTTCGAAGGTCCGTGGAGCCGGTTCGGTGCATGGAGCTGCTGAGGTGGATGAGCCGGCCCGGTTTGTCCATCAGAGCCGTCAGCAGGTAGGGAGCGACCGTGTTGACGGTGCCCGCATCCTGGGAGTTCATAGTGCCGGCGTTGTGAATGACGGCATCGAAGCGGCCGAACTCGCCGGCCTGCCGGGCGACCTCTCGGATCTCGTCGAGGTCGGCGAGATCCCCCGTGACGACACCTTTCCACCGGGCGGTGTCCTCCTCGCCGGTGAGACGGGCCGGGTTTCGGACGTGGACGACCACATCGTGTCCCTCGTCGACCAGGGCGTTCGCCGTGTTGCGCCCGAGCCCGCCGGCTGCGCCGGTCACCAGGATCAGTGCCATGTCAGTCCTCTCCTGTCTATGTGGTGATGGAACGCGGTGAACTGGTCGGAAGTCCCCACGCTTGCGTCGGCTCGCCGCGAGATCGGGAACTCGCCGACTTCATCACGGCTGTCCACACCACGACCGTACGACGGAGTCCTGCAGGTTGGGATGTACTGCCAGTACACCCATGACCAGTGGCTCGCCACCCGCGCGCCGTGCGGGAGGGGCGTCGCCCGGGATGCCCTCGTTCCGGAGAATCTCCTCCTGTTCCGGAGTACCCAGGGGCCGTCACGAAGACGACCGGCAGGGCAGCCCCGCGTGGCGACACCTCGTCACGGGCACCACGGGGCCGCGCCCGAGGTCACCGGCGAGTGATGTACGCCACACACAAAGAGCGAAATAAGCGGAGAGTACTGTCCGTTTGATTTATCAGTGAACAGGGTGGGCGCGTCCCTTGAGGTGACGCGCCCCTTACTGATCAGGAGTAAGGGGACTCATGAACTCGGACGCCAGGACGGACACACAGAGCGGCCCTCTCCCCATGAAGCGCCGCGGGCTACTGGCAGGGACGGTCGCTGCTGCAGGTGTCGCGATGACGACGGCTTCCCGCGCGCAGGCCGCCACGACGAGCGTGACCGAGCCCGACCGCTTCCCCGCCGGGAGGCCGCTGCTCATCCGCGGGGCCACCGTCATCACGATGGACCGAGCGCATGGGATCTTGCCGGACACCGATGTGCTCGTCGTGCGCGAGAGGATCAAGGCGGTGGGCCGACGGCTGTCCGCGCCGCACGGTGCGGCGGTCATCGACGCCAAGGGCGCTCTGCTGATGCCGGGCTTCGTCGACACCCACCGTCATATGTGGCAGTCCGTGCTGCGCGGCATGGGCGCCGACTGGACACTGACCAACTACCTGGACGCGATGGGGAAGTTGCTCCCACATTTCCGCCCGGAGGACATCTACGCCGGCAACTACCTCGGCATGGTCGATGCGGTGGCCGACGGCGTCACCACCGTCCTGGACTGGTCTCATGGGTCCGTCACCCCCGCCCACGCCGACGCCGCCGTCGATGCCCTTATGGCCGTACCCGGCCGGGCACGCTGGGCGTACGGCCGGTTCCCCCTTGACGCCTCCTGGGTCACCAGCGGCGAGGTCGACCGGATCAGGGAGGCCCGGTTCAGCAGCGACGACCAGCTGGTGACCATGCAGCTTGCCCTGCACCCGCCGTCGGACGCCGCAGGAGACGCCGCATGGCGTTACGCGGTGGAACGTGACCTCCCGGTGTCCTCGCACGTCGGCGTCTTCGGCTCGGCCTCGGACTCGGAAGTCACACGCCTGGTGGAGAACGGGTTCCTGAGCCCGAGGACGACTCTCGTCCACGCCACCGAGATGTCGGACGACTCCTACCGGCGGATCGCCGACAGTGGTGCCTTCGTGTCGCTGTCGGCGGAGAGCGACCTGAACATGGGACAGGGCTACCCGCCCGCGGGGGCGGTACGCCGCTTCGGCATCCCCATCTCCCTGTCCGTAGACAGCCTGCTGGGGTGGAGCGGCGGCATGTTCTCCAATATGCGGGCCATCCTCAGCGCCGAACGCGGGTTGGTTTACCTGCGCGCACACGAGCGTGGAGAAATGGTGACCACCCTTGACCTGCGCACCGCCGACGTCGTGCACTACGCGACCCTCGGCGGCGCCGAGGCCCTCGGCATGGCCGACCGGATCGGCTCCATCACCCCGGGCAAGCTCGCCGACCTCGTGCTGCTCCGACAGGACACCCCTTCCATGACCCCGGTGAACAGCACTTTCGGGCACTTGGTGTTCCATGCCGGGCGCGGGGACGTCGACACCGTCGTCGTGAACGGCAGAGTGCTCAAGCACCGGGGCGAGCTGATCGGCCTCAACCTCCCACGGGCGCGCCGACTGGCCGAGGCGGCGCGCGACCACGTCCGTTCCGCCATAGGAGAAGAGGCGTGGCGGAACCTGATCGATCCGCCTCGCCCCTGAACCATCCTGGGACCGACGGAGCGGTCCAGGTCGTCGGCAGCCGCAGCCCGCCGTATGCCCGGTCGTCGCGGCCATCACCATCGAGGTGGTGGCCGTCTCCTGGTCCTGAGCCCTGCGACCAAACCCATTGTTCCCGGCCATGAGCGACCTCCACGTCGTCGACGCCACCTACGCCGTCATCGGCCGCCGGGTGATCACTCGAAGGAGCAGCCCGGGTTCGGGGCGTCCTCGGAGAACGGGGAGCCGTGGGGCAAGACGTAGAGGCCGACCAGGACGAGCGGGGTGTCGCCCAGGTTGCGGCCGATGTGGACATGGGCGGGTCCGGCCGGTTCCTGGATGGTGTCGCCGGTGCGGTAGACGCCGTCGGTCTCGCACGTGGAGTCGTAGTGGCTGAGGGTGCCCTGCTTGACGAAGCCGTACAGCGGCCCGTCGTGGTAGTGCCAGCCGGTGGCCTGGCCGGGCGGGATCGTGACCTCCCGAAGGATGTAGTCGGTGCCGTTCGCGGTGGTCCGACTGATCACACGGCCGGTCACCCCCGGTCCCGCGGGCGTGGCATGGGCGGAACCGCCCACCAGAAGGGCGGCGGCCACCGCCCCTGCCAGGGCGGTACTGAGCGTGCGGTGCATTCGGGCCTCCTGGAACATTGGGTACGAGAGCGGCTACCGCCGCGAACTTAGGCTGCCGCAGGGGCCGTTGAGACAAAGTCGCGTAGATCCGCACGCATGCCGCCGAAAGCCGACGCGTTCTCGTGCGGCCGGCTGTGCCGACCTCAGTGCCGCGCCACGGTCTGGCCCTCGCCCAGAACGACCGCAGTGGCGGCCCAGCACGAGCGGGCGGTACGGCCAGGACATCCTCCGAGCGCTTCGGGGCCCCGGCCGGCCCCGGTCGTGCCCGCCTGAGCTGGTGGACGGGTGTCAGCGGAGTCGGCCGCTCGCGGTTCGCGGTGTCCTTCGTGCTCTGGACCTTCAGCCCCCTGCTGTGCACTGTCGGCCAGGGGCAATCACGGAACCGCTGCAGCCTGCCCGGCAGACATAGGCACGGCCCCGTAGGCTTCGCCGATGGCCTGCTTGTCACCGTGCGCCGGAGCGGTCGGTCCGTGAATCGGGCCAGTGCCCTGAGAAAGCGGCAAGCAGCTTGCCCGGTTGGTATGAGCGATGATCTCCGCGGTGATGGAGATCGCCGTTTCCTCGGGGGTACGCGCGCCGAGGTCCAGGCCGATCGGCGAACGCAGCCCGACCAGCTGGGCTTCGGTGAGACCGGCCTCGCGCAGGAGGCGCAGACGTTCGTCGTGGGTGCGTCGGGAGCCCATCGCGCCGACGTAGCCGGCAGGGAGGCCGAGGGCGAGGCGCAGCAGCGGGATGTCGAACTTGGCGTCGTGAGTGAGGACGCACACTGCGGTACGGGCGTCCACCTCGGCGCGTTCCAGGTAGCGGTGGGGCCAGTCGACCACCACCTCGTCGGCGTGCGGGAAGCGGGCGGCCGTGGCGAAGACGGGCCGGGCGTCGCAGACGGTGACGTGATAGCCGAGGAAGCGGGCGGCCTGGCTGAGGGCTGCGGCGAAGTCGACCGCGCCGAAGATGAGCATGCGGGGGCGGGTGGCGGCCACGTGGACGAGGACGGACAGCCGCTCGGGGCAGGTGTCCGCGTCCCCGCCCAGCGTGACGCGGGCCGTGCGTCCGGCCCGCAACAGCGCCCTGGCCCGGTCCGCGACCGCCGATGCCACCGGTCCGTCGTCCAGCGTCCCGCCGACCGTCCGGCCGTCACCGAGCACGCTCAAGGTGGCGCCCAGCAGTCCGTCGGGACCGTCGACGACCTGTGCCACCGCAGCAGGTAGGCCGCCGGCCGCCTCCGCGAGGGCCGCACCCAGATGCCGCTGGTGCGCGGGGTCGATGCGCTGGACGACGACGTCGAGTTCGCCGCCGCAGGTCAGGCCCGCGGCGAAGGCGTCCTCGTCGGAGTAGCCGAACCAGGCCCGCTGGGCCTCGCCCCGGTTTTGGAGCACCTGCCGGCACAGTTCGTACACCGCTCCCTCGACACAGCCGCCGGAGATGCTGCCGACCGCGTTGCCGTCCTCGTCCACCGCGACGGACGTACCGACGGGCAGCGGTGCGCTGCCCCGGACGTCGACGACGGTAGCCAGGGCGAAAGGGCGTGCCTCGCCGCACCACCGGTGCAGTGTCTCCGCGATGTTGAGCATGAACTTTTCTCCGTGGTTTCGCCGTGGGGTGCGAAGCGGGCCGCCGCCGTGCCTGACGGGGAGCATGCGCGGCGGCGGCCCTGGGGGTCCGGGAGCCAGACGGGGAGCAGGCTGCCGAACCGGTCGAGGGGCGGCTCAGGTCAGAGCAACGCCTCAGCGGTGATGGGCAGTTGGCGGGCCCGGCGGCCGGTGGCGTTGAACACCGCGTTGGCGATGGCCGGCGCGACGCCGACGTGGACGACCTCGCCGAGCCCCTTCACCCCGAGCGGGTCGGCCTCACGGTCCTCACCGTCCAGGTAGATCGCCTTCACCTCTGGGACGTCGGCGTTGACCGGGACGAGGTAGTCGGCCAGGTTGGCGTTCACGATCCGGCCGTCCCTGTGATCGGTGACCGTGTGCTCCAGCAGGGCCGTACCGATCCCGCCCACGATGCCGCCGATCGCCTGGCTCTCGGCGAGCTTGGGGCTGATGATGCGGCCCGCGTCGTACACGCCGAGCATGCGCCGCACTCGCACCAGGCCCAGCGTCGCGTCGACGGCGACCTCGGCGAAGGTGGCGTTGTAGGCGTAGAAGGAGTGCCGCTCCGGACTGGGCGCCCCGGCGAACGAACCCAGGGCTTCCAGGTGGGGGCGGTCGTTGCGGGCCAGCAGGCTCCGGTAGGTCTCACCGCGCGCCGGGTTGTTCTTCACGTGCAGCCGCCCGCCCCGTACGACGATGTCGGCGGCCGGTACGCCGTACAGCGGCGACTTGCGGTCCCCGACGGCCAGTTCGATCGCCTGCCGCCGCACTTGGTTACAACCGTCGAGGACAGCGGAGCCGACGCTGGCCATGGTCTGGGAGCCGCCGTGCGGCGGGGTCGGCGGGAACAGCGAATCCCCCAGCCGGACGGTGACCGTGCGCAGGGTCAGCCCGAGGGCGTCAGCGGCGACCTGCGTCTGGGAGGTGTAGGTGCCTGGCCCCATGTCACTGGCCGCGGTCTCCACCAGCGCCGTGCCGTCGGCATCCAGATGGACCCGGGCCTGGGCTTGGTTGCGCTGCGTCTCGTACACGCCGACCGCGACCCCCATGCCGATCAGCCAGTCACCCTCCCGTCGCGCCCGCGGTTTCGGGTTGCGGCGGTGCCAGCCGAACTGCCGGGCGCCGACGGTGTAGCAGTCCCGCAACCGGCGGGTGGAGAACGGCAGACCGTTCGACTCGTCCTCGTTCGGCTCGTTGCGTCGGCGCAGCTCGATCGGGTCGACGCCGAGCTTGTGCGCGAGTTCGTCCATGGCGGACTCGATCACGAACGCCGCGGAGGCGAAGCCGGGGCCGCGCATCCAGATCGGGGTGTTCACGTCCAGCGGCACCGGCCGGTATGCCTGGCTGACGTTGGGCATGCTGTAGAGCATCTGCCCGGCCGGCATGACCGTCTCGGTGAACGTCTCGTACGACGAGGTCTCGGAGTCCATCTCGTGGGCCATGGCCGTCAGGCGTCCCCGCCTGTCGCTGCCCAGCCGCAACCGGTATGCGTAGGAGGGTCGATAGCCCGTGCCGAAGTACATCTGCCGGCGGCTGAGCACCAGTTTGACCGGACGGCCCGTGACCCGCGCGGCCAGGGCGGCGACGATCGTGTGCGGCCAGCAGCGCAGCCCGCTGCCGAAGGCACCCCCGACGAACGGGTTGATGACGCGTACCGAGTCCTTGGGCACGTCGAACACGGTGGAGAGTTCGTCCCGTGTGCCCACGACCCACTGCGTCTTGTCCCACACGGTCAGCTTGTCGCCGTCCCAGCGGGCGATGGTGGCGTGCGGTTCCATCGGGTTGTGGTGGTTGCGTGCCAGTTCGTAGGTAAGGTCCAGCCGTACGGCCGCGGAGCGCAGGGCGGCCTCGGCGTCACCGCGCGCGTACGTGGTCGGCTTGTCCGGCTTGGCCTCGTACAGGTCGGTCGAGGGTTGTTCGGCGTCGTAGCGGACCTCGACCAGGCTCGCGCCGTGCTGGGCGGCCTCCAGGGTGGTGGCGATCACGACGGCGACCGGCTGACCATGGAAGAGGACCTTGTCGTCCTGGAACACGCGCAGCCTGCGCCCGGGTGGGTTGTTGGAACCGGGGTTGTCGCGGTACGGCAGCTTCGGGGCGTTGCTGTGGTGGATCACCCGCAGCACACCCGCGTGTGCCAGGGCGGCTCGGGTGTCGATGGAGGTGATACGGCCACGGCCGATGCTCGCGTCGACGATGACCGCGTGTACCGCCCCGTCGATGTCGTGTTCGGCGGCGTACTGCGCCTTCCCCGTGACCTTGAGCCGGCCGTCCACGCGGGACAGAGGCGCGCCGACGGCTGCCTGCGGCTGGGGGCTCATTTGGTACCTCCTACGATACGCAGCTGGCGTTCGACGGTCCGCTTGAGCAGCTCGGCCTTGAAGCCGTTGTGCTGAAGCGGGCGGGCGCCGTCAGCGGCGCGCGCGGCGGCGGATGCCCACAGCGACTGTGAGGGGCGTTCGCCGATGAGGTGCTCCTCGACGGCGGGCAGCTTCCACGGCACCGTGCCCACTCCCCCGGCCGCCACCTTCGCCTCCCGGATCACGCCGCCCCGGACATGCAGCGCGACCGCAGCCGACGTGAGGGCGAACTCGTAGGACTGCCGGTCGCGCACCTTCAGATAGCCGGACCTGAGGGGGCGCGGAAGTGCGGGAATCTCCACCGCCGTGATCAATTCGCCCTGTCTGATGGCCTGTTCACGGTTGGGTGACTTCCCGGGGCGCAGCAGGAAGTCGGCGAAGGGGACTCGGCGTTCCCCGTCCGGGCCGAGCAGGTGCACGGTCGCTTCCAGCGCCGTGAATGCCACAGCGACGTCGGACGGGTGAGTGGCGACGCAGGCGTCGGAGGTGCCGAGGATCGCGTGGGTGCGGTTGAAGCCGTGCAGCGCGGCGCACCCCGAGCCGGGCTCGCGCTTGTTGCAGTCGGCGGTCACGTCCCGGAAGTACGTGCAGCGGGTGCGCTGCATGATGTTGCCGCCGATGGTGGCCATGTTCCGCAACTGGGCCGAGGCACTCAGCTCCAGCGCCTCGGAGATGACGGGGTACAGGGTGCGCACCTTGGGGTGGGCGGCGGCCTCGGACATGGTCACCAGCGCGCCGATCCGCAGTCCGCCGCGCTCGGTGACGTTGACCTCGCGCAGCGGCAGGCGGGAGATGTCGACCAGGGTCTGGGGGCGCTCGACGGTCTCGCGCATCAGGTCGACCAGGGTGGTGCCGCCGGCGATGTAACGCCCGCCGCGGCGACCGGCGTCGAGGGCCTCGCGGGTGTCGGAGACGCGGGTGTAGGCGAAGGGATGCATGGTGGCCGCTCCTTACTTCCGGGCGGCGGTCTGCTCGACCGCGCGCACGATCTTGACGTAGCAGCCGCAGCGGCAGATGTTGCCGCTCATCCACTCCCGTATCTCTTCCGGCGAGTTGGTGTGGCCCTCCTGGATACAGCCGACACCAGAAACGATCTGGCCCGAAGTGCAGTAGCCGCACTGGAAGGCGTCCTCGTCGATGAACGCCTGCTGCAACGGGTGCAGTTGGTCACCGTCGGCCAGACCCTCGATGGTCGTGACCTGGGCGCCCTCCAGCCGTACGGCCAGCGTCAGACAGGCATTGACGCGACGCCCGTCGACCAACACGGTGCACGCACCGCACGCACCGGCATTACAGCCCTTCTTCGACCCCGTGAGCCCGAGATGCTCGCGCAACAGGTCCAGCAGGGAGGTGCGGTTGTCGACCGTCACGGTTCGGTGGGTGCCGTTGACCGTCAGGGAGACCCTGCTGGAAGGTGACGCGCTCGCGGCGGCTGCTTCCTCCGTGTCGGTGAGGAGCGTTCCTCCGATCACGCCGCTCGCCAGGACGGCACCACCGACGGCGGTACTCGTGCCGATGAACGTGCGCCGACTGGGCGCCGAGGAGGACTCGCCTGCTCCGGTGGGGGGCGGGACGGACTCAGGGAGATCGGTTGTCATACCTCTGCCTTAGCCTCTCTGACGGATGAGCCGCGCGCAGCCGCACGGCATGGGGGGTCATCGCTGAAGGAGCTTCAGGGGTTCGTGATGCTGGCTGCGTCGGCGTCCCCGGAGCCCCGTATGACGGAGCCCGCCGGGCGGCGACGCTGGGTGTGCGCGATCGCGACCGTGGGAATCAGGGTCAACGCGGCAATTGCGGTGCCGATCGCCGCGGGGCCGGTCGCCCCCAGTGAGGAATCGAGGGTGAGCCCGGCGATCCAGGAGCCGGCGGCGGTGCCCAGGTTGAACGCCGAGACGGTCAGGGCGGAGCCCAGGGTGGGCGCCCGGCCCGCGAAGCGGACGGCCAGGGAGATCAGCACCGGGTTGGCGCCGAGTCCGAACAGACCGAGCAGGGCGACCAGCGCGACGGTGGGAACCGCGAAGCCGGACAGCAGGACGATCGCCAACAGCAGGCTCGTGGTCACCGCCGCCGCCACGATGATCGTCGTGTAGGGGCGGTGGTCGCCGAGGCGGCCTCCCAGCAGGAACCCCACCAGGGCGCCGGCCCCGAAGCCGACCAGCACAAGCGGTACCAGTCCGGCCGCGATGTGGGCCCGGTCGGTCAGCAGCGGCGAGATGTAGGAGTACGTCGACAGCACGCCACCCGTGGTGGTCGCGCAGGCTGCCAGCGCCAGCCACAGGCGGCCGGAGCGCAGGGCGGAGATCTCGGAGCGGATCGACACCGCCTGCTGGTCCGAACCGTCCTGCGGGACATGGCGCGCGATCAGCACCGTGGCGGCGGCCGCTAGAGCGGCAAGTGCCCAGAACGGTCCGCGCCAGCCCATCAGCTGCCCGGCGAAAGCACCTGCCGGCACGCCGACGACGTTGGCGAGCATGGCGCCGGAGCCCACCACGCCGAGCGCGCGGGAACTCGCGGCCGGTCCTGCGGCACGCGCGGCCACGACGTTGGCCACCGCCCAGAACGCTCCGGTCGCCATCGCCGTCAGAAACCGCGCCGCCAGCAACAGCGGGAAGCTGGAGGTCAGCGCGACGATCACATGCCCGACCGCGAACACGGCCAGAGCCAGAACGAGCGTCCACCGCCTCGGCAGTCGCAACGTCAGCATCGCCATCAGCGGGGCACCGACGACCATGCCGACCGCGAAGACGGTGATCAGCAAGCCCGCCTGGCCCACGCTCACCCGCAGGTCCCCGGCTATCTCCGGCAGCAGGCCCGCCACCACGAACTCGGTCGTGCCCATCAGGAACGTGCCCAGGGCCAGCACGTAGATGACCATCGGAAGCCGGGCGGGCGGACGCTCGCGGTCTTCGGTGCGTACGTGGCCGGGGGCGCTGAGCACCCCGCCTCGCGGGCTCATGTTTCCAACTCCCCAAAGGGTCGAGATCAAGTGGTCGGCTTCCACCAAACCGGCTTGGCCGCGCGGGAGGAAGGTCGCGTTTATAGGGGGTATAACTTCAACCTCCCTCAGCACTGGTCCGTCGCTACCGTGGAGTTCATGGACCACCCCCGACCCGCCCACCGCTCCGCCGAGCCCGCGGACAACCGAACCGACATCCGGGACTTCCTCGCCAGTCGGCGCGCCAAGCTGACCCCGGAACAGGTCGGGCTGCCCACCAGCGGCCGACGCCGGGTGCCGGGCCTGCGGCGAGAAGAGGTCGCCGTCCTCGCCGGAGTGAGCACAGAGTGGTACACACGCCTGGAGAAGGGCAACATCAGCGGCGTCTCCGAGGACGTCATCAACGCGGTCGCCCAGGCGCTGCGGCTGAACGACGACGAGCGCACCTATCTGTTCGACCTGGCCCGGGCATCCCGGCCGGTGCCCCGCCCGCCGCGCCGCCGCAAGGACGTGCAGGTCCCGCCCTCCGTCCAGTGGATGCTCGACTCCATGACGATGTCGTCGGCCCATGTGCGCAACGGCCGTATGGACGTGATCGCGAGCAACGCCCTGGCGCGGGCCGTGCACGCGCCGATGTTCGACAGCACCACCGCCGACAAGCACGGCCGCCCCAACATCGGCCGCTTCATCTTCCTCGACGAAGCCGCCCAGGACTTCTTCGTCGACTGGGACTCCGCCGCCGTCTCCACCACGGCCCTGCTGCGGGCCGAGGCAGGGCGCGACCCCTACGACCATGATCTGCGCGAACTCATCGGCGAGCTGTCCACACTCAGCCGCGAATTCCGCAGCATGTGGGCGGCACATGACGTCCGGATCCGCCACGACGGCACAAAGCGACTGGACCACCCCGACGTCGGGCGCCTGGAACTGGCCTACCGGTCCCTGGACCTGCCCATGCCGAACCGGACGGTCCACGACCTGACCTTCTACACCGCCGAGCCCGGCACCACCTCCGAAGACCGGCTCAAACTCCTCGCCAGTTGGACAGCCACCCCGCCACCGGACACAGAGGCCACCCGACACACTCGCTGACAAAGCGTGTCGCGTACCACGCCGGCCTGCCGCGACCGAGGTCCAGCCCGCTCACGAAGACACGCCGACGACGGCTCCCGTCCGGCTGCTGTGGATCGCTCTCTCGATGACGTCCAGGACGGCTGCGGCTTCGCTCAGGGTCACCGGTGGTGCGCCCTCACCGCGGATCGCGCGCTCGAGTCCTCGGTAGAAGTCCGGGTAGCCGCCGGGGAGCAGGGCGACGGGCTCCTCCTCGGTGCCGCGGGTGAGCACCGCCCGTTGGGCCGTGCCGAGCCGTGGAGTCTTCGGGTCGGTGACCTGCTGGTCGACGCCGAGCACCACGAAGGCGGCCTGAGACCCGAGCACGCGCATACGGGGTCCTGTGTCCGCCGCCGTCTTGCTCATCCACAGGTGGGACACCTCGCCTCCGAGGTGCCGCAGGGCAACGAAGACGTCATCGGGTGCTCGTACGCCAGCGCGCCGTACGTCCGACTCGGCGTACACCGACGCCACCGGGCCGAACAGCTGGAGCGCCTGATCGATCAGGTGGGTGCCCAGGTCGTACAGAAGCCCCGGCGCCTTGGCCGGATCGCCCGACTCACGCCAATTCCTGGACGGGACCGGGCTCCACCGCTCGAAGCGGGACTCGAACCGCTGGACACGACCTAGGCGGCCGGAGTCGAGCAGGGCGCGCAGCGTGAGGAAGTCCGAGTCCCAGCGCCGGTTGTGGAAGGCCGCCGCCACCAACTCCCGCTGCTCGGCTAGGCGTTCCAGCTGCCGTACCTGTGCGGCGGTCGGGGCGACCGGCTTGTCGATCACGATGTGCGCACCGGCCTGAAGGGCCATGGTCGCCTGCTCGACGTGGACGTGGTTGGGCGAGGCGACGACGACGAGGTCCAGTCCCTGGGTCGCGAGGGCGTCCTTCAGGCTGGGGAGGACGGGGACGCCCGGGTACTGCTCACGGGCGGCGGCCGCGCGGGCGGCATGACCGGTGACGACGGTGGTCAGTTCCAGCCCGGAGGTACAGGCGATGAGCGGCGCGTGGAAGGCCGCTCCTGCCATGCCGAAGCCGACCAGTCCCACGCGCACAGGCGTGCGGTGTGTCGGGTTGTCCATGTTCGTTGGTTCCGCTCCTGGGGGAGTGAAGTGGCCGCGGTTGTTCAGCGGGGTTCACCGCGTTCCTCCGGCGCCCCGGCCACCGCCTCCAAGGTCTCGACGACCCGTTGGCTCTCCGCCCCGACGTCCTCCACCGGCTGCTCGTGCGCCGGGGGCCGTGGCGGACGTCCCAGGTGCGCCGCAGGACCGGCCCCGGCTCCCGAGCTCACCAAGAGCCGGGTGAGTGCGTCAAGGACAGCGGGACTCATGTGTCGTTCCCTTCCTTTGGTACGTCGTCGCCGAGGTGTCGTGCGACCTCCGCGTGGGCGGCGGGGACGGGGAAGGTCAGGGCGAGCTGGAGCTGCCCGCCCTGGCGTACGACGACGACCACCTCGGGAAGTTCTTCGAGTGCCTCGTCGTCCGCCAGGGAGTCGTCGTGCAGGACGAACCTCAGCCGGACCAGGCAGTGGGTGAGCGTGTCGATGTTGCGGGCGCCGCCGACGAGGCGGATCACCCGCTGGGCGAAGTCGGGGCTGGGCACGGTCACGTCGCTCTGCTCCTCGCGGTGAGTCGGCTGATGTGGAGCGCGAGGTAGAGCACCTCGTCGCGGCCGAGGGTCCACCGGAATCGTTCTTCGAGGATCCGCCCGACGTGTTCGGCGCAGGCGACCTCGCGTGCGTGGCTCGCGCGCAGACTGTCGTGCAGCGAGTCGAACGTGTCGGAGGCCGTCGCGCCGCTCTCCTGGCGGCTCGCGAGGTAGCGCAGGTGGGTGACGAACCGGGAGGCGTCGAGAGAGTCGCCGTCCACCGTCACGCCGAGGAACGCGCTGGTCTCGGCGAGCACGACGGTGAACGTCTCAGTCAGCTTCACCACCTTCCCCAGGTCCGGCGCCTCGAACTGGGCGTTGACGAAGTGCAGGGCGAGCGGGATGGCCTCGATGTCCGGCAGGCGGATGCCGAGCCGGTCGGTGACCAGTTCGATGGCGCGCCGGCTGACGGCGACCTCGCGGGGGTAGAAGTGGAGCACCTCGCCCCGTAGCGGGTAGGCGATCTCCAGCCCGTCCTGCGCGCGGCGCAGGGCGAACGACAGGTGGTCGGCGAGCGGGATGACCACGTGGTCCCCGATGTGGTCGCCCAGCTCGGACCGCCCCAGGCGGACGACGTCCCCGGCCACCGCCAGGTGCTCCGCCGGGATCTCCTCCAGGAAGCGGGCGATACGCTCCGGCGGCTGGCCCGCCGTCGGCGCGAACGTGCGCTCCGCGCGCCCGGCGTCGATGTCCTGACCCGCCCGGACGCCGAAGCCCAGACCGCGCCCCATGAGCACGACCACGTCGTCGCTGTCGTGCCTCGCGGCCAGGACGACGTTGTTGTTGAAGACCTTGACTACTCTCACGCGCGGCTCCTCGGTCGCCCTTCGGCGAGCCAGCTGGCGGTGATGCCGTTACGGCACCCGCACTCCGTTGCGGGCGATGACGTCCCGGTACCAGAAGAAGCTGTCCTTCCGTACCCGGGCCAGCTCCTTGAGGTCGAACTCGTCGCGGTCGACGTAGACGAAGCCGTAGCGCTTGGACGCGCCCTGGTGTGTGGAGACCAGGTCGATGGCGGACCAGGGGCAGTAGCCCAGGACGTCGACCCCGTCTCCTGCCGCGAGCTGCAGGTGCCGGATGTGTTCGGCCAGGTAGTCGATGCGGTAGCCGTCGTGCACCGTGCCGTCGGCCTCGAGGACGTCGTACGCACCGAGCCCGTTCTCCGTGATCAGCAATGGCAGCCGGTAGCGGCCGTAGACCTCGCGGAGGGTGATGCGGAACCCCGCGGGATCGATCTCCGCCCCGAAATCGGTGGCCTTCAGGTGGGGGTTCGGTACACCCCGGTACACCCCGGCCTCACCGACGGTGAAGAGCTCGTCCCCCATGTCGTTCACGTCCTCGCTGCCGCCCGAGGGGGCCGCCACCGTGTGGGTGGCGTAGTAGTTGAGGGCGATGAAGTCCGGGCGCCCGGAGGCCAGCACGCTCTGGTCGCCTTCGGCGAAGACCGGCTGGATCCCTCGCTTGGTGAGGTAGGCCCAGGCGGTGGGGTTGTAGCGGCCGTGTACGGCGACGTCCAGGTAGAGCCAGTTGCGGATGGCGGAGAAGTCGTCGGCGGCCAGGACGTCCTCGGGGGCGCTGGACGCAGGGTAGATGGAGACGATGTTCGGCGCGGGGCCGATCTTGGCGTGGGGCAGCGTCTCGTGGCACAGGGCCATCGCCCGTGCCTGCGCAAGGAGCATGTGGTGGTTCTGCTGGTACAGGTCGCGCTTGGCCTCGATCGTGTCCTCCCCGGCGACGCCCATGGCCGAGCCGTGCAGGATCATCATGTTCTGCTCGTTGATGGTCAGCCAGTACCGGACCTTCGAGCCGTACTCCCTGAAGAGGATGCCGGCGTAGCGCGCGAACGCGTCCACGGTGGCGCGCGAGGACCAGCCGCCCTTCTCCTGGAGGGCCTGGGGCAGGTCGAAGTGGTACATGGTGACGATCGGTTCGATGCCGTGGGCGAGCAGTTCGTCGATGAGCCGGTGGTAGAAGGCGATGCCGTCCGGGTTCTCGGGGCCGTCGCCGTCCGGGACGACACGCGTCCAGGCGATCGAGAACCGGTAGGCCTTCAGGCCGAGTTCGGCGAGGAGGGCGACATCCTCGCGGTAGCGGTGGTAGTGGTCGCTGGCCACGCGGAAGTCGGTGGTTCCCTCGGGCAGGCCGGTGCGGGCGTCCTGCACCGACGGACCCTTGCCGTCGGCGTCCCAGCCACCCTCCACCTGGTAGGCCGAGGTGGAGGCGCCCCACAAGAAGCCGGGGCGCAGTGGGGGAAGGTGAGTCATGTCGTTCACTCCGTGCTCGAATGGCTGTGATCAGGGCTGGAGGGTCAGGAACGGATCACCGGTCAGCAGGTTGCCGGTTTTCGTTCCGACCTCGGCGTAGCCGGCCTTCGCCGTCACCAGGACGACGGTGACCGGGTCGTATCCGGCATCCCGTACGGCCTGCGGGTCGAACTCGACGAGCAGGTCGCCTGGGCGGACCCGGGTGCCCTCGGTGACGGCGGGGCGGAAGTGGCGGCCTTCGAGCTTGACGGTGTCGATGCCCACGTGGACGAGGACCTCCACGCCGTCGTCCGTCCGCAGCCCGTAGGCGTGTGGCATCGCGGTGATCACCGTCGCGCCGAAGGGCGCCCGGACTTCGCCCGTCGCCGGGAGCAGGCCCGCTCCCTCGCCGATCGCTCCGGAGGCGAAGACCTTGTCGGGCACGTCCGCGAGAGCGACGACTGTGCCGGAGACCGGTGCGAGTACTTCCAGGAGCTTCGTGCGTACGGCCACGGCGACGGGTGCCGAGGCGCTGCTCGGGGTCGGCTCGGGCTCCTCCACCGTGCTCAGGGTGACCGGTGCCGCGGCCGGGGAGGACAGGTTCCTCTCCTTGAACGAGACGAGGGTGAGGACGAAACCGAGGACGGCCGCCACCGCCGAACCGAGCAGGAACAGGCCGTAGTTGCCCACCCCCACGGACGAGCCGATGGTGAGACCGCTGGGAAGGACAAGGGCCGTGGGGCCGGAGTGGCTGGCGCCGATGATGCCGCCGCCGATGCCGCCCGCGATGCACGCCATCACGAACGGCCTCTTGTAGCGCAGGGTCACGCCGTACACCGCCGGCTCGGTGACACCGGCCACCAACGCCGAGATGGAGGCGGTACCGGCCACGGCCTTGATCTGCCGGTCACGCGTGCGCAGGAACACCGCGAGAGTCGCACCGCCCTGGGCGAGGACCGGCGGGAAGAACGCGCCGAAGAACAGGGACGCCCCACTGGTGGAGAGCTGCTGGAGGATGATGGGAGCGAAGCTGAAGTGCAGGCCGAAGATGATGGTGACCTGGTAGAGGGCACCCACGATGACCCCTCCGGCGATCGGCGAGAGGTCCCACAGCCAGTTGATGCCGTCCGACAGCCAGGTGCCCGCGTAGTCGGTGGCGGGACCGATGGCGAGGAGGGTCACGGGCACGACGATCGCCAGCGTGAGCAGCGGTACGCCGAGGTTGCGCAGCACATCCGGGATGACGCGCTTCAGCAGCGGTTCCAGGCGGGACTGCGCGTAGACGGCAACGACGGTGGGAATCACCGCGAACAGGTAGGTGATCATGACGACGGGCACGCCGAGGAAGGTGACGTGGCCGCCGCCGTCGTAGAAGGCCTTGAGGGTTTCCGTGGTGCCCTTGGGCCCGGCCACGACTCCGATGGTGCTGGTGTAGATGAGCGCCCCCGCGATGGCGAGGGACGTCATCTGGTCGGCCTTGAAGCGCCGGGCGGCAGTGACGGCCAGCAGAATCGGCATGAACTGGAAGACCGCGTCCCCAGCCGCGAAGAGGATCGCGTACGTGGTCGAACCGCCGAACGACGGAGAGATCTTGACGCCGACCGCCAGCAGCGCCTTCAGCAGTCCTGCGCCCGCGAGCACCCAGATCAGCGGCGTGAAGATGCTGGTGATCAGTTCGGCCATGCGTGCGCCGAAGCCCGCGGGCCCGGGGTGTGCGCCGTCGGCGTCCGCGGCGGGCCGGGCGACGTGCTGGAGTTCGGCGTACACGTCCTTGACGCGGTTGCCGATGACCACCTGGAACTGGCCGCCGCTCTCCACCACGGCGATCACTCCGGGAACGGTCTCCACCGCGGCCTTGTCCGCCTTCGAGCGGTCGACCAGGTGGAACCGCAGCCTGGTCGCGCAGCTCTCGACGGATCTGATGTTGGACTCGCCGCCGACGCCCCGAAGGACGTCATTCGCTACTTGCTGGTATTGCATGGCCGACTCCTCGTCGAGCTGCCGGAATGGCGGTACCGGCGCCCTGCGCGGGCACAAAAAAACCCGGATTCCGGCCCGCGCCCGAAAAGGCTGCACGGCCGGAACCCGGGTTTTGCCTCGGTGGCGTGAACCATCGAGTAACAATCCCGAAATCCGCAGGACACTCGGTCCTTGGCCGGGGACTGTAGCCCCGCATCCCGGCGTTGTCCATACTTCCGGCCACGCAGGTAGCTGGGTTATGCTCCGGCTGCGGGATTGTCACTGACACGATCAGGCAAGACCCGGAACCCCACCCGGACGGGCGGCGGCTCCGGGTCTTTTTTGTATACGTGTCGGCGTCCCGTCCAACGGACTCATGGAAGGACCACACATGCCTGAACGCCGTGTCACGATCGGATCCCCGTCCGGCCTGCACGCCCGCCCGGCCTCCCTGTTCGTCCAGGCGGCGGCGAAGAGCGGCGCGAGCGCGACCCTCACCAAGGGGGACGTGACCGTGGACGCGGCCAGCATCCTGGGCGTGATGCGCCTCGGAGCCGGCCAGGGAGACGAGGTACTGCTGCGCACCGAGGGACCCGAGGCCGACCAGGCGCTGCGGGAGCTGAGTGAGCTCCTGGAAAGCGATCTGGACGCCATATCGGCTCAGTGACCGGACGCCATATCGGCTCAGTGGTCTGTCGTCCGGGAGAAAATTGACGGCCGCGGGAGCGGTGCCCCGCTCCGGGATCAGCAGAGTTGGTAGATCCCGGAGCGGGTTTCGGGAAGTGCCGAAGCAGCCTTTTGCGATCCTGACGCCGGACCCGGCAAACAGTTTTCCCTTTTCGGCGATCACTTCGGCGGAGCGGCTGGAGGCCGTAGAGAAGGGGCGGTTGCGGTTTGCTGAGTGGCGGCCCAGGAAGTGAGCAGGTGCAGGGCTTCCTGGGAAGGTGAGCCGGGTTCGGCGGTGTAGATGATGAGGCTGAGGCCGGGTTCGGCGGCCATGACCAGGGACTCCCAGGAGAGGGTGAGGTCGCCGACGACGGGGTGGTGGAAGCGTTTGGAGCCGGTGCCGTGGTGGGTCACGTTGTGGGTGCTCCAGCGGGTGCGGAATCCGTCGCTGCGGGTGGATAGCTCTCCGATGAGGTCGTGCAGGTCCTTGTCGTGCGGGTTGCTGCCGGCCTCGGTACGCAGCAGGTCCACGGTCATGCCGGCGGCGCGGTCCCAGTCCGGGTAGAAGCGGCGGGCCGCGGGTTCGAGGAACTGGTAGCGGGCCAGGTTCGGCGGCTGCGCGCCGCCGTCGTAGAGGTCGCTGAAGAAGGCGCGGGCGAGCTGGTTGGCGGCCAGCACGTCCAGGCGGCCGTTGACGACGAACGCCGGCCCGGCGGTGACGGCGTCCAGGGTCCACTGCAGGCTCTTGTGCAGGGTCCGCTGCCTGTCGGAGCGCCGCCGGGGACGGGCGAGGGTGTCGGAGCCCGCCTGAGCCTGCGCCAGATGGAGCAGGTGAGCCCGTTCGGCGTCATCCAGCTGGAGGGCGCGGGCTACGGCTTCGAGCACGGCCGGTGAGACACCGGCGAGGTTGCCGCGTTCCAGCTTGGCGTAGTACTCGACGCTGACGTCGGCCAGCGCCGCGACCTCGCTCCTGCGCAGACCGGTGACACGACGCCGGGTGCCGGCCGGCAGCCCCGCCTGCTCCGGGGTGATCTTGGCTCGCCGCGAGGTCAGGAACTCGCGGACTTCATCACGGTTGTCCACGACACGACGGTACGGCCGAGTCCGCCGGGTTGGGGTGTACTGCCAGTACACCCCTCATCAGTAACTCGCTGCACGGGCGGGATGGGGCTTACATGGATGACGTGGTGTTCTTCGCCCTGCCCTCACCGGTGGTGCGTGGAGGTGCTCCCCCAGGCAGTTCTGCCCGGTACACGCACAGCAAGCAGAAGCAAGGAAAGCTAGGAGATTCAGGTATGCGCGGCGTCATCATGCACAAGGCCGGCGACGTCCGGGTCGAGGACCGTGACGACCCGAAGATCATCGAGCCCACCGACGCGATCGTGAAGCTGTCGGCGACCTGCATCTGCGGGTCGGACCTGTGGCCGTACCGCGGCGTCGAGCCCGCCGACCACACGCTCATGGGGCATGAGTACGTGGGTGTGGTCGAGGAGGTCGGCTCCGACGTGAGGACCGTCAAGCCCGGGGACTTCGTCGTCGGATCGTTCGTCATCTCCGACAACACCTGCGAGATCTGTCAGGCCGGCTTCCAGTCCAAGTGCGTGCACGCCGAGTTCGTCCACGCCGGGATCGGCACCCAGGCCGAGAAGGCCCGTATCCCGCATGCCGACGGCACCCTGGTCGCCACCCCCGGACAGCCCGATCCGGAGCTGATCCCCGACCTCCTCGCCGCCTCCGACGTGCTCGGCACCGGCTGGTACGCGGCCGTCGCCGCCGAGGCCGGCCCCGGCAAGACCGTCGCGGTGGTGGGCGACGGCGCCGTCGGCCTGATGGCCGTCCTGGCCGCCAAGCAGCTCGGCGCCGAGCGGATCATCGCCATGTCCCGCCACCCCGAGCGGCAGAAGCTGGCCCGCCACTACGGCGCGACCGACATCGTCGAGGAGCGCGGCGACGAGGGCGTCGCGAAGATCAAGGAACTCACCGGAGGCCTCGGCGCGCACTCGGTCGTCGAGGCGGTCGGCACCCAGGAATCGTTCATGCAGGCCGTCGGCGCCACCCGCGGCGGCGGGCACCTGGGCTACGTGGGCGTGAACTACGACGTGTCCATCCCCGGCATCGAGCTGTTCTTCGCCGGCATCCACACCCTCGGCGGCCCCGCCCCCGTGCGCCGCTTCCTGCCCGAGCTGATCCAGCTCATCTGGGACCGCAAGATCGACCCCGGCAAGGTCTTCGACCTCACCCTGCCCCTCGACCAGGCCCCCGAGGGCTACAAGGCGATGGACGAGCGACGCGCCACCAAGGTGCTCCTCACCCTCTGACGCGCATGCCCGTACGCAACCCCGCCCCGCCCCGTGTCGCTGCCACGGGGCGGGGCGGCCTGTTCGGTGGTCGCCGGAGAGGGTTCTCACACATCCCTCGAGGGAGGATCCGGCGACAGACGTCCAGAGACGCACCCCGCGCACATGGCGGACGCGCCCGTCAGGCGGACTCGCGGACCTGGACCTGAAGCCGGTCCGAGATGGGGTCGGTGGGGACGTCCCTGCCGTGCAGTGTGTCGACGACACGACGGGCCACAGCCCGAGCGATGGCGTCGGTGTCCCGGACGACCGTGGTCAGCGGCGGCTGCGCAAGAGCCGCGCCGGGGACGTCGTCGACTCCGATCACGGCAAGGTCGTGCGGGGCGCGCCGCCCGAGGGACCGCAGGGCTACCAGCACGGCCATGGCGATGTCGTCGTTGAACGCGCAGATGCCCGTCACCGGCGGGTCGGCGGCGAGCCACGCCTTCACCGCTGCCCCGGCACCGTCCGGCTCCAGCGGCACGGTGCGGACATCCGGCTCCGGCACGCCGAGTTCTGCGCAGACCTCGCGGACCCCGTCCAGTCGCGGCCGGGCCAGGACATCGAGTCCCGCCAGGTCGGGGTAGGCGTAGCCGAGGCGCTGGTGCCGGCCGGCGAGGTGGCGGGCCTGTGCAGCACCGATCGGCTCCTCGGACACCAGGGGCGGCCGAAGCTTCCCCTGTACCGCGCCGTGGACCGCCATGACCACCTCGATTCCCGCCGTGCGCATGGCGTCGGCCTCGGACTCGGGGAACTCGTCCAGGGCGAGCACCGCCGCGGGCGTCAGGGCCTTCCAGATCTCCCGCAGGGGCCGGGCGGGGGGCGCCGACGAATGCACCAGGAAGGTGAGTTCGTGTTCGGCGAAGGCGCTGGTCAGCTGCTGGATGAAGCGTCCGAGGACATGCTCGATCGGCCAGTTCGGCAGGAGGCCGAGCACGATGGACGAGCGTCCCGTCCGCAGGGTGCGTGCCGCGGCCGAGGGCGCGTAGCCGAGCTTGGCGGCCGCCTCCCACACCCGACGGCGCGTCGCCTCGGAGATGGTCTGGCGCGGGTCGTCATTGAGGACGTAGCTCACGGTCGCACGCGAGACACCCGCTTCCCGCGCGACGTCCCCGCTGGTCACCCTCCTGCCGTTGGAGCTCCCAGCCATGCACCCCACCCTCCGAGACACCTCTTGCCAAAGCCCAAGGCTGCGGTTAGCTTACCCGTACAGCTTACCTACACGTTTAAGTAGCCCGAGTAAGCAACCTCGCGGCAAGACTCTGAGCCCCCGGCCGGCGCCTCGTGCAACAGGTCCCCCGCCCCATCTCAGGCGCCCCGCCGTCCCCTCCCCGGTACTCGACGAAGAGGACCCATGCCTGATCCGAAAACCACCCTGAGCGGTTCCTGGAAGACCGCGATCCTCGCCGGCATGGCCTCCTACCTCGACGCCGCGGCTCTGGTGACGTCGGGAATCGCGATCGGCGGCTATTACGCGGCCCCGCTCCAGCTCAGCACCGGGGCCATCGGCTCGCTGTTGGGGCTGCAGACGTTGGCGTTCGCGGTCGGCGCGCTGTTCGGGGGCCGGCTGGGCGACCGTTTCGGCCGCCGGACGGTCTTCACCTACTCGCTCGTCCTCTATGCGATCGGGGCCCTGCTGCTCCTCGTAGCGGCGAGCCCCTCTCTGTTGTACAGCGGCGTCATGGCCACGGGTCTGGCCATCGGTGCGGACCTGCCGGTGTCGCTCGCGCTCGCCAACGAGGAGGCGCCGCCGGACAAGAAGGGCACCATGGTGGTCTTCTCCGGAATGCTCTGGCTCGCCGGTATCGTCTCCGTGCTGGTGCTGAGCTCCTTCATGGGAGTGCAGGGCGTGCTCGGCGGCCGGGTCCTCTTCGGCCACCTGCTGGTCGTGGCGGCCGTCGTGCTTCTCCTGCGCCTCACTCTCAGGGAGTCGGCGGAATGGACGGCAGCGCGTCGGGCCTCCGAAGCGCGCGCGGCCACGGGCGCGGAGAGCATCGAGTTCACCCGTGCCCGGGACCTCTTCCGGGCACCGACCGTCTACGCCCTGCTCGCGACCGGGCTGTACTACGCCACCTGGAACCTCGGCGCGAACACGCTCGGCCAGTTCGGCACATTCCTGTGGACCGCTCTGGCCAAGGGCGAGGTCGCGCAGTTCTCGCAGCTGACCCTTCTCGGACTGCCGGTCGGCTTCGTCGCGGGCCTGGTCTTCATGCGGGTGGTCGACCGGCCGGCCAGGCATGTCTGGTTCGCCGCCGGCTCGGCCCTGATCGTCCTCGCCTGGGCCCTGCCCGCGCTGCTCGGCCCCACCAGGTTCGCCCTGGTCGCCGTCATGCTCATCTCCGGGCTCGGCAACGCCTTCGCCGGCGAGTCCGTCTACAAGGTCTGGTCCCAGGAACTGTTCCCCACCCTGCTGCGGGCCACCGCCGGCGGTATGACGATGGCCTTCGCCCGGGCGCTCGCGGGCCTGGCCGCACTGGGCACTCCCGCCTTCGCCGTGGGCCACACCCGGCTGTTCTTCGGCCTGCTCTTCGGCTGCGTGCTGGTGGCGGCGCTCATCGGCCTGGTCTGGATTCCGCGACTGCCCAAGGCCTCCCCTCTCGAACAGCCCCAGGCACATGCAGCGTCGAGCGACGCCACCACTGCCCCTGCGATGACCCGAAAGGTCTCCCTGTGATCCGCCCTCACGACTTCCAGCACGACGGCCTGACGCTGCGTGCCACCCTGCACATCCCCGAGGGGCCGAGCGAAACCCGCCACCCGACCGTGGTGTTCGTCCACGGCTTCACCTCCAACCGGCTCGAGCTGCCGAACTTCGTCGCCATGTCCCGGCTGCTGGAGGCCCACGGAATCGCCTCGGTCCGCTTCGACCTCTCCGGGCACGGCGAGAGCGACGGCGACTTCTTCGACGTCACCGTCACCGGCGAGATCGCCGAGACCCGCGCGATCCTCCGTAGCGTCAGGACCCTCGACTTCGTCGACCCGGACCGCATCGGCCTGGTCGGTATGAGCATGGGCGGCGTGGTCGCCGGCATCGCAGCCGCCGAGGAGCCCGGCACAGGCGCACTGTGCCTGTGGTCCCCGGCCGCCGTTGCCCCTTTCGAGGTCGGCAGCGGTTACCTCAAGGGCCGCGAAGTCGCGCCGGAGATCGCGGAGCACGGCTACTTCGACGCCGACGGGCACCGGGTGAGCCCCGCTTTCGTCAAGGACCTCGCCGGTCTCGACGTCTACGGTCGGTCGGGCGCGTACGCGGGCCCGGTCCACATCCTGCACGGCGACAAGGACCACATCGCTCCCCTCGCATACGTACGCCGCTACCTGGACCACTACGACGGCAACGCGCACCTGGAGATCGTCGAGGGCGCGGACCATGCCTGGGGAACCGTGCCGCACCGCACCGCGCTGCATCAGTCCACGCTGCGATTCCTCCGGAGGCACCTCCAGCGATGAAACCACCGAGCATCGAGGCACCCCACGCGACCGACACCACTACGTCGGTCATCGGCCTGCACACCTCGGACGACTCCGGTCTCGTGGCCACCTCGCACCGAGAACCCCGCCTGTCCTGGTCGCTGGCGAGCGACCGGCCGAACGTCCTGCAGCACGCCTACGAGATCCAGGTGTCATCCGACCCGTCCTTCGGTGACCCCGCATCCAGCGGCCGGATCGAGTCCGACCTGGTGACCGACCACCCCTGGCCTGCCCCTCCCCTGCGCAGTCGCGAGGTCCGCTTCTGGCGCGCTCGTGTCCGCACCGACCTCGGCTGGACCGAGTGGAGCGGTGCCGCCCGGGTGGAGGCGGCGCTGCTCGACGAGACGGACTGGACGGCCCGCCCCGTCCATGTCCACAGTGACCCGGGCCGCTCCTCCCCCGGCCCGGTGCCGTTGCTCCGCCGGGAGTTCGACCTCCCGGCGGAGCCGGTATCCGCCCGCCTCCACGTGACCGCCCTGGGCGTCCACCGCACCACGGTCAACGGCCGGCCGGTCTCCGACGAACTGCTGGAACCGGGCTGGACCAGCTACCCGAACCGGCTGCTCTACGCCACCTACGACGTCACCGACCTGCTCGCCCCCGGCCGCAACGCCCTCACCGCCGCGGTCGGCGACGGCTGGTACCGCGGCCACCTCACCTGGCACAAGAACCGCAACGTCTACGGCGACACGACGGCACTGCTCGCCCAGCTCGAGGTCACCCTCGCCGACGGCACCACCGTCACCGTCGCCACCGACGACCACTGGCGGGGCGGCTACGGCGACCTGCTGGAGGCGGACCTGTACGACGGCTGCGAGCGCGACCTGCGCCGCGAACCCGACGGCTGGCGACTGCCCGGCTTCGACGACGGCAGCTGGGAACGGGCCGCCGCGCTCCCCCTGCCCACCGGGCTGACCCAGCGGGCCCACCCACCCGTACGTGTCGTCCAGGTCATCCGGCCGGAGCGACGAGCCCTGCCCGACGGCACCATCGCCGTGGACGCGGGCGAGAACAACACCGGCTGGCTCAGGATCCGTGCCGACGGCCCGCCGGGAGGCACGGTGACCGTCCGGCACGCCGAGGTCCTCGACGGCGACGGCCGTCTGCTGACCAGCATCCTGCGCGGCGCCCGCGCCACCGACCGGTACACCTTGGCAGGCGGCAGTGTCGAGCTGGAGCCCGAGTTCACCTTCCACGGCTTCCGGTACGCCGAGATCGACGCCTCCCCCGGGGTCACCGTCGAGGCGGTCGACGTCCTCGTCGTGGCCAGCGACCTGCGCCGCATCGGCGACTTCCGCTGCTCCGACGAACGAGTCAACACCCTGTACGCCAACGTCGTACGGTCCCAGCGCGGCAACTTCCTCGCCGTGCCCACGGACTGTCCACAACGCGACGAACGCCTCGGCTGGACCGGGGACATCATGGCCTTCGCCCCGACGGCGTGCGCCACGTTCGACAGCGGCGCCTTCCTGGACAGCTGGCTCACCGACCTGCGCATCGAGCAGCGGGACGACGGCGCGGTCCCGTTGGTGATCCCCGACGTGGACCTCGGAGAACTGCCCCCGACCGAGCTGCCGAAGGCCGGCGGCTCCGCGGGCTGGGGTGACGCCGCGACCGTCGTACCCACCGCCCTGTACGAGGCCTACGGGCGGCAGAGCCGACTGGCCCGTCACTACGCGGCGATGCGCGCGTGGGTCGAGTTCACCGTCGACCACCTGGACGAGGACGGCACCTGGAGCGGCAACGCCCAACTCGGTGACTGGCTCGACCCGGCCGCCCCTCCGGAGGACCCGGCGCGGGCCACCACCGACTCCGGTTATGTCGCCACCGCCTTTGTCGCGCACAGCGCCCGTCTTCTCGCCGACGCGGCCCGGGAACTGGGCCATGGCGACGACGCCGAACGGTACGCGGCCCTGCACCGGCGTACCGCCGAGGCCGCCTGGCGGAAATGGGGCGACCACGCCCGCAGCACCCAGACCGGCTGCGCGCTCGCCCTCGAGTTCGGCATCGCACCCGCCGCCGGGCGCGCCGCGGTGGGCGAGGCCCTCGCCGCCCTGGTACGCGCCCGCGACGGGCGTATCGCCACCGGCTTCCTGGGCACACCGTTCGTCCTGCCCGCCCTCACCGGCACCGGCCATGTGGCCGAGGCCTACCAACTCCTGCTCAACACCGAATGCCCGGGCTGGCTCTACCAGGTCGAGCGCGGCGCCACCACCATGTGGGAGCGGTGGGACGCCATCCGTCCCGACGGCACCATCGACGTCGAGAACGCCGGCATGATGCTGTCCTTCAACCACTACGCCTACGGCGCGGTCGCCGCCTGGCTCTACCGTTCCGTCGCCGGGCTACGGCCTACTGCCCCCGGCTACCGCACCCTCGAGATCGCGCCCCACCCGGGCGGCGCGCTCACCTCCGCCGAAGCCTCCGTCGATACGCCGTACGGCACGGCGTCCGTCGCCTGGGCGATCAGCGACAGCACCCTCACGGTGGACGCCGTACTGCCGCCCGGCACGACAGGACGGTTCCTCCCGCCCGAGGGCTGGCACTCCGCACAGGCCGCCGGCCGACTGGGGTCCGGAAGCCACCACCTGGTCCTGCACCCCCGCTCCAGTCCCTGAACCACCCTCTCTCCCAAGGACTTCGCACATGGCGACCAGCCACCATCACGGCGCAGCCGAGCTGAGCCTCGACGAGAAGACCGCACTGCTCTCAGGCCGGGACATGTGGACGACCAAGCCCGCCGAACGGGCGGGAGTTCCCGCACTCGTGCTGAGCGACGGACCGCACGGCGTCCGGCGCCAACGGATGGACTCCGGCCTCGGCCTCTACGACAGCCATCCGGCGACCTGTTTCCCGCCCGCGGTCGCACTGGCCTCCAGCTGGGACGCCGAACTGGTCGGCCGGGTCGGAGAGGCACTCGGCCACGAGGCCCGGGCACTCGGCGTGGACATCCTCTTGGGCCCCGGAGTCAACATCAAGCGCTCACCGCTGTGCGGCCGCAACTTCGAGTACCTCTCCGAGGACCCCTTGCTCAGCGGCGTCCTGGGTGCGGCACATGTGGCCGGAGTGCAGAGTCGGGGCGTCGGCTCCTCGGTCAAGCACTTCGCCGCCAACAACCAGGAGACCGACCGGATGCGGGTCAGCGCCGACGTCGACGAGCGCACCCTGCGCGAGATCTACCTCCCGGCATTCGAGCGGATCGTGGTACAGGCTCGCCCGGCGACCGTCATGTGCGCCTACAACAAGGTCAACGGCACCTACGCCGCCGAGAACCAGTGGCTGCTCACCCAGGTGCTCCGCGAGGAATGGGGCTTCGACGGCCTGGTCGTCTCCGACTGGGGTGCCGTCAACGATCGCGTCGCCGCTCTTCTCGCCGGCACCGACCTCGAAATGCCCGGTACTCACCGCCGCACCGATGTCGAGGTCGCCGACGCGGTCCGCTCCGGCGAGCTGGACGAGACCGTCGTCGACACCGCCCTGGATCGGCTGCGCGGTCTGGCCGAGCGAGTCCGAGCGAAGGCCGACTACGACACGGTGGACTTCGACGCGCACCACCGGCTGGCACGCGAGGGAGCCGCCGACTGCCTGGTGCTGCTGAAGAACCAGGACCGGACCCTGCCCCTCTCCGCCACCGGCCGCATCGCCGTCATCGGCGAGTTCGCCACGGCCCCGCGCTACCAGGGCGGCGGCAGCTCCCACGTCAACGCCACCCGCGTCGACAGCCCGCTGGAGGAGCTGCGCGCCCTGCTGCCGCAGGCCCGGGTCGACTTCGCGCAGGGCTATGACACCAAGGGGCAAGCAGACCCCGGACACCTCCGCGAGGAGGCCGTCGCAGTCGCCGGCCGAGTGGACACCGTCGTCCTGGTGGTCGGCCTGCGTGAGGCCGACGAGTCCGAAGGGTTTGATCGGGTGCATCTCCAACTCCCCACCGATCAAGTGAAGTTGATCCGATCCGTTGCTCAGGTGGCCAGGCGTACTGTCGTCGTGCTTCTCAACGGTGGCGTGGTGAGCCTGGCGGGCTGGCACGACGACGTGGACGCGGTGGTGGAAGCGTGGCTGCCCGGCCAGGCGGGCGGCGGCGCGATCGCCGATGTACTGACCGGCCGGGTCAACCCCTCAGGGCGCCTCGCCGAGACCATCCCGCTCCGGCTGGGCGACACCCCCGCCTTCCTCAACTTCCCCGGCGAACAGGGCCACGTCCGCTACGGCGAGGGCGTCATGGTCGGCTACCGCTACTACGAGACCGCCGACGTCGCCGTCCGCTACCCCTTCGGCCACGGCCTGAGCTACACCTCCTTCGAGCAGAGCGGCTTCCGGGTCACGCCCACCGGCCCGGACACCGCCACGGTCAGCGTCATTGTCACCAACACCGGCGAGCGCTCGGGAAAGCACGTGGTGCAGATCTACGTCACCGCCCCCAAGCGCCCCGTCAGCAGCCCGGCCCGGGAGCTGCGCGGTTTCACCAAGGTGGCGCTCGCCCCGGGTGAGAGCACCACGGTCGAGATCGACCTCGACCGCCGCGCCTTCGCCTACTGGGACATCACCCGCGGCGACTGGACCGTCGCCGCCGGGCGGTACCGGGTGCAGCTCGCCGACAACGCACACGACGTCGTCGCCACCGCCACCCTCGACCTGGCGGGCGACCACCTGTCGCGGCCGCTCACCCTCGACTCCACCGTCAGCGAGTGGTTCGGCCACCCGACCGTCGGCCCTGCCCTGAGGGCGGCGATGACGTCCGGAACGACCGAGGAGCCGACCGGCGACACCGAGGGCGACGCCGACGCGCTGGTCCTGCTGTCGTCCATGGCGATGCGCCAGTTCGCCGGGTTCCTGCCCCGGCCGATGCCGGACGGGGTGCTGGAACGGCTGATGAGGATGAGCGAGGCGGACCTGGAGCCCGCCGCGACCTGATCCCGGCGCCGGGCCGGTCACCGGCCCCACCTGCGGCGGCCCGCTGTGCCCTGACACACAGCGGGCCGCTCTATCGCAGCGCGGCGGCGAAGAAGTCGAGTGAGCGGTCGACCTCGGCGAGAGCGGGCGTCCGGTTGAGGTGGCCGTGCGGCATCCCGGCGGACAGGTAGGTCGTGACCGTGACGTCGGACGCGGTCAGCTGCCGGTTCAGGAGCTCGGCGGACGGCCGTAGGTCGTCGTACTCGGAGACCAGCAGGTGAACGGGCGGCAGGCCGTGCAGGGGAGCCGCGCCGGGCAGGGCGTCGCGCGGCAGATCGGTGACGCGGCCCACGTAGTTGTGCACCATGAACTCGATGTCGGTCGCGGAGAAGCGCATCGTCGGAGGCAGAGCCGTCATCTCGGTGGCCGTGGCACCGTCCAGGGCCGGCACGGGAAAGTGCGCGAACGGGTAGGCGAGCAGGAGGAGATCAGCCGGTCGCAGTGCCTCCTCGCGGTCCCGCAGGGCCGTGGACAGCGCCAGCGCCGCGCCCGCGCTCGCCCCGCCGAGGGCCACCCGTCCGGCGTCGGCGGCCGGACCCGTCCTGAGCCACCGCCACGCGGCGCACACGTCGTCCAACGGAACCGGGTAGCGGACGCCGTCCGTCGCCAGCCGGTAGTCGACGCAGACCACCAACGCCCCGGCCCGCGCCGCCAGTTCGGACGCGACGACGTGCGCCTCCGGCATGTCGAGGTCGCCGCCGAGGAAACCACCGCCGTGCACCCACAGCATGGCCGAGGTCGCGGCTCGTCGAGGCGTGTACGTCCGTAGCGGAACCGGGCCGTGGGGGCCGGCGATCTCACGGTTGTCGATCGCGATGTCGGGCTGTGTCCACTCCGTCGGGTCCTGCGCGAACTCGACGAACCGCGCCAGAGCGTCCGGGTCGGCGAGATCGGCGAACGTCATTCCGGCGAGGAGGTGCAGCCTCTCCGCGAGATAGGGGTCGAGGGGCATGGCGGCCGCTTTCCGTGACGAGGTCTGGAGGTGGGGACTGCCGAAGGGGCCGCGGGAACGGCGAGAGCGCGGTGGCCGGCAACCGCCTGTGCAGGCCCTGCCGGGGCCCGCACAGGCGGTCAAGCCGACTCGCGGGCCTCGAGCCGAACCTGCGGCTCGTATGGGCTTCCCGAGGACAGTGTTCCATCGAGCGCGGCCATCACGGTGTCCGCGTACAGCTCGGCGACGGCGGGAAGGTCTTCGACGACGGTGGTCAACGGCGGGTTGGCCAGCGCCGCGGCGGGGCTGTCGTCGACACCGATCACGGCCATGTCCCTGGGCGCTTCCAGGCCCAGCTGTCGCAGGCCGGCAAGCACGGTCATGGCCACCTCGTCGTTGAACGCGCAGATGCCGGTGACGGGGGAATCGGCGGCGAGCCAGGTCCGGATGGCGTCCGCGGCCGCACTCGGTGTGAGCGGGATGGTCCGGACGTCGGGGTCGGGCAGGCCGAGTTCGGCGCAAACGGCTCGGACGCCGTCCAGGCGCGGTCGGGCGAAGACTGCGACCCGCTCGTCGTCCGGGTACGCGTAGCCGAGGCGCCGATGGGAAGCGGCCAGATGGCGAGCCTGCGCAGCGCCGATCGCGTTCGCACTCGTGACGCTCACTTCAGACCCGAGCCCGCTGGAGTCGTACAGGGCGACGATCACCTCGATGCCGGCGGACCGCATCGCCGACGCGTCGGAGTCCGAGAACGGCTCAAAGGCCAGCACGGCGGCCGGCGTGAGCGCCTTCCAGATCTCGCCGAGCGAACGCGCGCCCCGGACGCTGGAGTGGACGACGAAGGTGAGATTGCGCTTCGCGAAAGCGAGCGTCAGCTCCTGGATGAGGTTCCCGACCGCATGGCCGAGGGGCCAGTCGGGCAGCAGACCCAGCACCACATCGGTACGCCCGTAGCGCAGGGTCCGCGCCGCGGGCGAGGGGGCATAGCCGAGCTTCTCCGCGGCCGCCAGCACTCTCTGCCGTGTGCCCTCGGTGATCTTCTGATGTTGCGTGTTGTTGAGGACGAAGCTCACCGTCGCCCTGGACACACCGGCCTCACGGGCCACGTCCGCACTCGTCACCCTGCTGCTTCGCGGTGCCATCGACGACCACCTTCCACGAACCTCTTGCGCAACGCAGGAGACACGGTTAATTTACGGGCACTCACTATAACGTGTTAACGACACGTTATAGCTACTCTCAGCAGCCACGATGCGAGGTGGTGCGATGGGGCGGCCCCGCCGGTTCATCCAGTCGCCGACATTGAAGCAGACGGCCTGTGCCGTGCAGCAGACGGAGTGATCCTCCGAGCTCGACGGCCGGCCAGGCCCAAGCAACGGTCCGGCCTCCGCGTGACCGCTCACGCGCTCCCACCCGGCCACCACCACAACAGCAGCGACATCCCACTTCGGCCGCCCGTCGCACAGGTAATCCCCCGCTTGAGGACCCGCTCGCCCGCACCGGACCATCCGCGTCAGCAGCCTCCTCACGAGCCCGCCCTACCCTCCCCAGTCCCCCGGCACCTCATACAACGGAGACCCTCGATGAAGAGAAGAACCGCACTCCAGGCCTCGATCGGCGTGGTGGCGACGCTCGCGCTCGCCGCCTGCGGCGGTGGGAACACCAGCGGTGGCAGTGCCGGCCCGGTGAACCTGACCATCGCCCTGTCCTCGGCACCGAACAGCCTGGACCCCGCGCAGGTGGCCGTCGGGCCCTTCCTGAACTACATGGACCCGGCCTACGCCTCGCTGCTGACCCGCAAGGCGGACGGCACCCTGGTGGCCGGGCTGGCCGACAAGTGGGGCTACGTGGGCAGCGGGAACACCAAGTTCCAGCTCACCCTGCGCAAGGGGGTGAAGTTCGCCGACGGCACGCCGATCACCGCCGCCGACGTCGTCAACTCGTTCAAGTACTTCCAGAAGGGCAGCGGACCCACCGCCTCCTACTTCCGTCCCCTGACCTTCTCGGCGCCGGACGGTTCGACCGTGGTGATCACCAGCCCGACACCGAACCCCGACATGGGAACACTGTTCACCCCCGCCTTCATGGGCGGCGCGATCATCAGCCCGGCGGGACTGAAGGCTCCGAAGAAGCTGGCCTCCGCGACCTTCGGCGCCGGGCCGTACGTGCTCAGCGCCCAGCAGTCGGTCTCCGGCGACCACTACGTCTACCTTCCGAACAAGAACTTCTACGACAAGGCCGCCGTCCACTTCAAGAAGATCACCGTCCGGGTGATGCCGAACGTCAACTCGCAGGCACAGGCCCTGAAGTCGGGGCAGATCGACGTCATGTACGGCAGTCCGGACGTGGCGCCGACCATCGCCGGCAACAAGTCGCTCACCGTGATCAAGACCCCCACCACCTGGGCCGGCCTGTTCCTCCTGGACCGCGACGGCACCGTCGTCAAGGGACTGAGCGATGTGCGGGTCCGCCAGGCGCTGAACTTTGCCGTCGACCGGGCCGCGATCACGAAGGCGGTCTACGGCGACTTCGGCGCGCCGGTCTCCCAGCCTGCGATGCCCGGCTACGACGGCTACAGCCCCGAAGCCGAGAAGATGTACCCCTACGACCCGGCCAAGGCGAAGCAGTTGCTGAAGGCTGCGGGATACGCGGACGGGCTGACGATCCCGGTGAATTACGGTTCGTTCGACCCCTCGACGACCAAGATGGTCCAGGCCGTTCAGGACCAGCTCTCCAAGGTGGGCGTCACCCTGAAGCTGAGGGCCGCCGCCAACTTCGGCGGCTGGATCAACGACTTGCTGACGAAGAAGTACGCGGCCACCGTGCTGTCGCCCGGCCAGGGTGGGGGTGCCAACTTCTACGCACAGCAGCCGGGGTTCACCAAGACGGGGATCATGAACGTCTTCGGTGTGGACGAACCGGACGTCACCGCCGCGTACGACCGGCTCGCCAAGTCGGACGCCCAGGCCGCCGGCGCGGCGGCGAAGGATCTCACCGATGTGATCGTGCGGAAGGCGCTCGCACTGCCGGTGTCGGCAACCGACACGATCGCCATGTACAACACCAAGCTGCACGGGGTCCAGTTCGGGAAGGGCACCGCCCAGCTCACCCCGAACACCACGTGGACAACTGGCTGACGAGGACCGATGCTCTCCATCATTCTCCGCAGGCTGGCGCTGTCCGTGCCGCTCCTGGTGGTCGTCTCGGCGATCACCTCGCTCCTGGAGTCGTTCGTGCCGGGTGACCCGGCGCGAACGGTCCTGGGCGTCAACGCCACCAAGGAGCAGTACGAGGCGCTCAGGGCCTCGCTCCATCTCGACAAGCCGTTCGCCGAGCAGTACTGGCTGTACCTGCGCGACATCCTGCACGGCGACTTCGGCGCCTCGCTGTTCAGCGGCGAGTCCGTCACCGGCACGATCGGGCAGCGTTTGCCGGTCACGCTGGCGCTGGTGATCGGGGCCACCGCGCTGTCGGCCCTGGTCGGTGTCCTGTTCGGGGTGTACAGCGCGACGCGCGGACGGTTCAGCCGCCGGGTGATCGACGTGGTGTCCCTGTTGGGCGGCGCCCTGCCCAACTTCTGGCTCGCGCTGATGCTCGTCTCCCTGTTCGCCGTCCGGTTCCCGGTCTTCCCCGCCACCGGGTACACCCCCTTCGCCCAGTCACCGGGGCAGTGGGCGGCCGGCCTCGTGCTGCCCGTGATCGCTCTGTCGATCGGGGGCGTCGCCATGATCTCCAAGGTCACCCGCGACGCGATGCTGTCCACCCTGAGCCTCGACTACATCAGAACCCTGCGCGCCTCGGGCGTCCGGCCCGCGTCCATCGTCTGGAAGCACGCCCTGCGCGGGTGCGGACTGCCGGTGGCGACCGCGGTCGGCCTGTCGGCGATCGCGTTCATCCCCGGCTCGATCTTCGTCGAGAACGTCTTCACCCTGCCCGGTCTGGGGACGACGGTCACCGACGCGACCAACCAGCACGATCTGCCGGTCGTACAGGGAGTGGCCGTCACCTTCACCGTGCTCGTGATCGCCGTGAACCTGCTCGTCGACGTCGTCTACAGCCTCCTGAATCCGAAGGTGCGTGTGGCATGACCGCTGCAGATCCGCCCGTGCCCGTGCGATCACGGACGCGCGCCAACCCCTTCACCGGCATCTGGCGCCGCCCCCTCACCGCGGCGGCGCTCGCCCTGGTCCTGGCGATCACCGTCGCCGTGATCCTCGCCCCGCTCCTGGCACCGCACCCGCCGCTGGCACAGGACCTGCTCCACGCCCGCTCCGGTCCGTCGGCAAGCCACCCGCTGGGCACCGACGACCTCGGGCGCGACGTGCTGAGCCGCCTGCTCTTCGGCGGGCGGCCGGCCCTGACGGGCGTGGCCATGGCCGTGCTCGTCTACGCGGTCCTGGGCATGTCCCTCGGTGTGCTGGCGGGCTATCTGCGCGGCTGGACCGACCGGGTCATCGTCGCCGTACTCGACGTGATGCTGTCGGTCCCGGCGATCATCCTCATGCTCGCCGTCCTGGCGATCTTCAGCCAGAGCAACACGGCCGCCATGCTCACGCTCGGCTTCCTCGCCTCCGCGGGCCTCGCCCGGATCATCCGCAGCTCGTGCATCGCCCTGCGCGAGGAACTGTTCGTGGACGCCGCCAAGGTGTCCGGACTCGGACCGGCACGGATCATGGCACGGCACATCTTCCCCGGCCTGATCGGGCAGTTGCTGGTCCAGGTGTGCCTCTTCTCGGGCATCGCCCTCGCCGTCCAGACCGGCCTCGGCTTCCTCGGCCTGGCCACCCCACCGCCCGCCCCGAGTTGGGGCGGCATGGTCGGGGAGGCCTCGCAGGTCATGCAGCAGGACCCCTACCTGCTGTTCGTCTCCGGCGGCCTGATCGGCCTGATGTCCGTGGCGTTCGGGCTGCTCGGCGACGGGCTGCGCGACCTCCAGGACGACCGGAGGCGTGGGACCGGCGGCCGACTTCGGCGGCCGCTGCCCGCGACCGCCCCCCAGGGCGCTGCCGAAGCGACCGACACACCACCGGACGCCGGTGTGCTCGTCGTGCGGGACTACTCGATCGCCTTCGCCACCCCGCAGGGCCCGCGTACCGTCGTCGACTCGGTCGGCTTCACCGTGAACGCCGGTGAGATCTTCGGCCTCGTGGGCGAATCCGGCAGCGGCAAGACGGTGACGGGTCTGTCGCTGCTGGGGCTGCTCGCCCCGGGCGGGGCGGTGACCGGCGGTTCGGCCTGGCTGGCCGGGACCCGGATCACCGGCCTGCCGGAGCGTGCCCTGCAGCGCATCCGCGGCAGCGAGATAGCCCTGGTGTCCCAGGAACCCATGGTGGCCCTCGACCCGAACTTCACCATCGGCTCGCAGCTCTCGGAGGTCATCCGCCGCACCGGTGACGTGAAGGGCGGGAAGGACGCCGTGCGGCAGCGGATCCGCGAGCTGCTGACCAGCGTCCACCTGCGCGATCCTGACGACATCGCGCGTCGGCACCCGCACGAGCTGTCCGGGGGCATGGTGCAGCGGGTCGTCATCGCCATGGCACTGGCCGGGTCGCCGAAGGTGCTGATCGCCGACGAACCCACCACGGCACTCGACGTCACCGTGCAGGCCGGCATCCTCGACCTGCTCCGGTCGCTGCGCGACGAGCGCGGAATGGCGATCATCCTGATCACGCACGACCTGGGCGTGGTGGCGGACACCTGCGACCGAGCCATCGTGATGGAGAAGGGCCGGATCGTGGAGGAAGGCCCGGTCGAGGACATCTTCTACAGGCCCCGCCATCCGTACACGAAGAAACTCATCGAAAGCACCCCCAGCATCGCGACGAGCGAGGGCAGGATCGCGTGACCGGCACACCCATACTCCAGGTCGACCGCCTCGCGGTCCGCTACCCCTCCCGGGGCCTGCGCAAGCCCCCGACCACCGTCATCGAGAACGTGTCGTTCGAGGTCGGCCAGGCCGAGACGGTCGCGCTCGTGGGCGAGTCCGGCTCGGGCAAAACCACCATCGGCAGAGCCGTCCTGGGACTGACCCCGGTCAGCGGCGGGCGCGTATTGCTCGACGGGCGGGACATCACACACCTCACCGGCCGAGCCCGCCGCGCGCTGTCCACCGACCTTCAGGCGATCTTCCAGAACCCCTACGGTTCGCTCAACCCCGCCCTGCCGGTGGGAAGGACCCTGGCCGAGCCCCTGCTCACCGGTTCGCCCCGCTCCCGCGCCGAAGTCCGCGACCACATCGCCGACCTGCTGCGCCGCGTGGGCCTGCCCGAGGACGCGGCCGACCGGTACCCAGCCCAGTTCAGCGGAGGACAGCGCCAGCGCATCGCCATCGCCCGGGCGGTGGCCAGGCAACCCAAGCTCATCATCTGCGACGAACCGACCAGCGCCCTCGACGTGACCACCCAGGCCGCCGCCCTGGACCTCCTGGGCGAGCTCCAGGAGTCACTCGGGTGCGCCTACCTGTTCATCACCCACGACCTCGCCGTCGTCAAGGAGTTCGCGGCACGCACCCTGGTGCTCCAGCACGGACGGATCGTCGAGGAGGGACGCAGCACCGACGTGTGCGACCGGCCCCGGCACGAGTACACGCAGCGACTGGTGGCGGCCGCCCCGGTTCCGGACCCGGTTCTGCAACGCAGCCGCCGGCAGAAGCGACTCGAGCTGCAAGCAACCTCATGACCTCGCCCGCGGCGCGACCTGACGCCGACCAAAGCCCACGCCAGGAGACCACCGCGATGAAGAACTCCCCCACGGAAGGCCGGATCGTGTTCCCCAGGGACTTCGTGTTCGGCGCGGCCACCAGCGCCTTCCAGATCGAGGGTGCATGGAACGAGGACGGGAAAGGCCCCTCGATCTGGGACACCTTCGGCCACACCCCGGGCAAGGTCCACCTGGACATCCCGGGCGACGTCACCGTCGACCACTATCACCGGTTCCGCGAGGACGTCGCCCTGATGCGCGACCTCGGAATCGACTCCTACCGCTTCTCGCTGAGCTGGCCCCGGCTGCTCCCCGAGGGGACCGGCACCGTGAACCGCGCCGGCGTCGACTTCTACCACCGCCTCCTCGACGAACTGGACGAGGCCGGGATCTCCCCCAACGTCACGCTGTACCACTGGGATCTGCCCCAGGCACTGGAGGACCGCGGCGGCTGGGCCAACCGCGATGTCGTGCGGTGGTTCCGCGACTACGCCGCCCTGGCGTTCGAGGAGTTCGGCGAGCGGGTGCCCCGCTGGGCGACGCTCAACGAGCCCATCGCGATCTGGGTCGGGTACGGCATGGGCATGTTCGCGCCCGGCCACGCGGACGCCCGGTTGGGCAAACAGGCCATGCACCACGCACTGCTCGCACACGGCGAGGCGGTCCGCGCCTTCAGAGAACTCGGCGCACCCGACTCGGAGATCGGGATCGTCGTGGACATCTGGAAGCAGCACCCCGCCACGGACGATCCCGCCGACGCGGCGTTCGCGACGCGGAACGAGGACGACTCCTTCCGGTTCTTCCTCGACCCGCTCCTGAAGAAGAAGTACAGCGAGCGCAACATCGAACGGCTCACCCGCGAGGGCACCCTGCCCGAGATCCGCGACGGAGACCTGGACCTGATCGCCACCCCGGTCGACTTCCTCGGCCTGAACGTCTACTCCAGGGTCGTCGCCAGCGCCAAGGACGCGGACAAGAAGTGGTGGGAGGTCAACCGCGAAACCCACCCCGGCGGCAACTTCCTGGACAACGGCATGGAGTTCTACCCCAAGGCCGTCTACGACGCCGTCAACCTGGTCCACGACGAATACGGCTGGACGGGGCCGATATACATCACCGAGAACGGCACGGTCGACGCCGACGGCGCCGACCCCTTCGACGACCAGGAGCGCATCCGTTACGTCCGCGGCTTCCTGGAGTGGACCGCCCGCGCGATCGACGAGGGCGCCGACGTACGCGGCTACTACCTCTGGTCACTCCTGGACAACTACGAGTGGTCCGCCGGCTTCAGCAAGCGCTTCGGCATCGTCCACGTCGAGCCCGACACCCTCGAACGCAAACCCAAAGCCTCGTACGCGTGGTACCGCGATGTCATAGCGCACCGGAGACTGGACGTCTGAAACCCTCCGCCGTACCGCTTTGGGGACCTGCGATCGGCAACCATCCGATCGAGGAGATCGCGCATCCCGTCGCTGTCGGCACCCGGGCGCCATGGGGCGGCGTGCCGTGGTGGTCGAAGCGGTCCAGGGCGGGTTGCGCGGGAGGGACGGTCAGCCGCCTGAGAGAAGCCATGCGACGGAGCCGGGTTCAGCGCTGTAGAGGGTGAGGGTGTGGCCGGGCTCCGCGGCCAGGGCCAGGGATTCCCAGGCCGGAGTGAGGTCGCCGACCGGGGGGTGGCAGCGTTTGGTGCCGGCGCCTCGCCGACTTCAGTGACTCGGTCCTTGGCAGCCAAGGTGCGCAGTACCTGGATAACCAAAGCGAGTGGAGGCTCACAGGGTGTCGACGGTGAGAACCGGCTCCGTCTTCTCACGGACTTCGTCGACAGTCACGCCAGGAGCAAGTTCGACGAGGTGGAGGCCGTCGGGTTGTACGTCGATCACCGCGAGGTCCGTGATGACGCGTTGAACCACGCGAAGACCGGTGTAAGGCAGTGAGCACTCGTTGACGATCTTGTAGCTGCCGTCCTTCGCGACGTGCTCCATGAGGACGGTCACCTTCTTGGCGCCGTGGACAAGATCCATCGCGCCGCCCATCCCCTTGACCATCTTCCCGGGAATCATCCAGTTGGCGATGTCGCCGTACCTCGACACCTGCATCGCTCCAAGGATCGCGGCGTCGATCTTGCCTCCGCGAATCATCCCGAAACTGGTGGCCGAGTCGAAGTAGCTCGCACCTCGGCGCACCGTCACGGTCTCCTTGCCTGCGTTGATCAAGTCGGCGTCTTCCTCGCCGTCGAGCGGATATGCCCCGACGCCGAGGATTCCGTTCTCGGACTGCAGCACGAGCTCGACATCGGCGCTGACGTAGTTGGGAACGAGGGTGGGCAGCCCGATCCCGAGATTGACATACGCGCCGTCGGACAACTCGCTCGCAGCTCGCGCCGCCATCTCTTCACGACTCCAGCTCATGCCGTACGCACCGTCCTCTTCTCGATCCGCTTGTCCGACGCCTGTTCCGGGGTGAGCGCCACGACGCGCTGCACGAACACGCCTGGCGTGTGCACGTGGTTCGGATTCAGTTCGCCGGGTTCGACGAGCTCCTCGACCTCAGCGATGGTCACCCGCCCGCACATGGCCGCCAGCGGATTGAAATTCTGTGCGGAGTCCCTGTAGACGAGGTTGCCGTGCCGGTCGCCTCTCCAGGCCCGCACCAGGCCGAAGTCCGCGACAATCGCCTCCTCGAGAACGAACTCGCGCTCGCCTTCGTGGGTCTCGAAGACCTTGGTCGGCTTCACCGGGGAAGCCTTGACCACCTGCCCCTCTGACCCGTACTGCCAGGGAAGTCCGCCGTTGGCCACCTGGGTGCCGACGCCGGTCGCCGTGTAGAACGCGGGGATCCCCACCCCGCCTGCACGCATGCGCTCAGCGAGGGTTCCCTGGGGCGTCAGCTCCACTTCCAGCTCGCCCGAGAGGTACTGGCGGGCGAATTCCTTGTTCTCGCCGACGTACGACGAGACCGTGCGGCGGATACGCCGGGCCGCCAAGAGCCGGCCGAGTCCCCAGTCGTCGACACCGCAGTTGTTGGACACGACTTCCAAGTCGGCGGTGCCGACTGCCAGCAACGCCTCGATGAGAACCGAAGGGATGCCGCACAGGCCGAATCCGCCGACGGCCAGCGTGGCGCCGCTCGGAATGTCTTCGACGGCTGCCGCGGCGCTCGACCGCACCTTGTCCATGACTGTCCGCTCCTCTCGGTCCAAGTGGCGCCATGAAGCCATGACTCCGGTCGGCGGCTCAATCGGATCGGGGACTTCGACGCAGAACTGGTCGCACCCCGATCACCTACGACGCCCACCGTCCACTCAGTGGACGCAACCGGACGAGCCCGATCTGTGCGGTGGGCCCAGCAGTGGGCCCCGGTACCGAAACCCTTGACACCCCTCTTAGCCCCGCTCACAATGCGTTTCGCCCGTATTAAATATTATGCACGATGTGCAGGAGGTCGGGCCGCATGATCGCTTCGCGCAGGACACAACTACGCAGGTCCAGCTTGTTGATGGGGGCCATGCTGGCCGTCGCCTCTCTGCTGCTCACCGCCTGTGGCGGGAGCGCTGCCGGTACTTCCGGCAAGGGCGTTCTGATCGGTGTCGCCTTCCCGTCGCAGGCTCAGGAGCGCGTGGGCTTCGAGACAAGGATCCTCAAGGAGGAAGCGGAGAAGAACGGCGACAAGGTCATATTCAACTTCGCCCAGGAGAACATGGCCACACAGACCAGCCAGGTCGAAAGCATGCTGCAGCGGGGCATCAAGGTCCTCGTGCTCATGCCGGTCGAGGCCGAAGCGGCCGCGCCGCTCGTGCGGAAGGCCGAGGGCCTTGGCGTGAAGGTGATCACCTACGACCGTCGTGTCGTCGGAGCTCCCGTCAGCTACCACATCGAGCGCAACAACTACGAGAACGGCAAGCTGCACGTCGAGTCGGCTCTCGCCGCGAAGCCGTCCGGCAAGTACGCCATCATCCGTGGCGACAAGGCGACGATTGCCGAGAACGACATGTCCAAGGCGTACGACAAACTTCTGCTGCACAACCCGAAGATCCGGGTCGTCTACGACAAGAACATCGTCGGCTGGGACTCGGCGGCCGCTCAGAAGGCTGCCGAGGCGGCGCTGCAGAAGGACCCGGACATCGTCGCGTTCGTCGTGATGTGGGACAACGGCGCACAGGCAGTAGCCCAGGCGATCAAGTCGGCCGGCAAGAAGCCGGGCAGCGTCTGGGTGACGGGGACGGATGCCTCCAAGCCCAGCCTGACGTTCATCGCGCAGGGCTGGCAGGGAGAGACCGTCTGGACTCCGGTCGACGAGATGGCTCGGAAGGCTGCCGACCTGGCACATGACCTCGCCACGGGCAAGAAGCTCCCGAAGCCGGACGCCGTGGTGGACGGTGTGAAGACCGACTACGTGCGGCTGACCAGCATCACGAAGGGCAACCTGTGCGACTTCGTCAATCGGGTCGCCCCCAAGGGATGGGTCACCGAGCAGGAAGTCTTCCCCTCTGGAAGGGGCAACTGTGGCTGACACGAGCGCTCCCCCGGCAGGCCGGTGCGTGGCGTCCGGCGGGGCGCCGCTCCTGATCGGACGCGGCCTCCAGAAGGCGTACGGCGGTACGACCGTGCTCAGGGCGGTCGACTTCACCGTGAACGAGGGCGAGGTCCTGGCCGTCGTCGGCGAGAACGGTGCCGGGAAGTCGACGCTGATGAAGATCCTCGCCGGGGTCATCGGCCACGGTGACTACGAGGGCACCGTCGATCTCGCCGGCGATCGCTGCGAGTTCACGTCGCTGCGAGCAGGTGAGGAAGCCGGCGTCGTGCTGGTTCCGCAGGAGCTGCACGTCGTGCCGCACCTGTCGATCGTGGAGAACATGTTCTCGGCTCATCTGCCGGGTCGCTTCGGCTTCTACGACAAGCGCGAGGCCGTCGCGCAGGCGCGAGCTGCGCTCGCTCTCTTCGACCTGGAGGTCGACCCGCGCAACCCAGCATCCGTGCTGACCCCCTCGGAGCGCAGGCTGATCGTCCTGGCCGCCGCACTCCACCGCTCGGCGAAAGTCCTGATCCTCGACGAGCCCACGGCGGCGCTGACGGACGCGGAGACCGATGTCCTCCTGGAGCGGCTGTGGCAGTGCCGCCAGGCAGGGCTCGGGATCTGCTACATCACGCACAGGCTCGACGAGCTGGACCGCATCGCGGACCGCGCGATGGTCCTCCGCAACGGCACGCTGGCAGCGCGGTTCGACGAGATCCCGTCCCGGGCGGAGCTCGTGAGCGCGATGCTCGGAGAGACATTGGAGTCTCGCCAAGCCCTCGCCGAACGTCCGGCGGGCGTACTCAACGACGAACCCGTGCTCCGTGTGCGTCAGTTGAAGGTCTTCACCGCCGACGGCAGCAAGCGCGCTCGAGTGGCCGGCGTCGACCTCGACGTCCACCCGGGTGAGATCGTCGGTCTCTACGGGCTCGTCGGCGCCGGCCGGACCGAGCTGGCGCGTGCGCTGTACGGTGTCTGGCCCGGCAAGGTCACCGGCGAGTGCGAAATCGCTGGATCGGCGGGCTTGCCCGCGCGATCGCACGAGGCGGTTCGTCGCGGCCTGTCGCTGCTCGCTGAAGACCGGAAGTCGCAGGGGATTCTTCCGGGACAGTCGGTGGCCGACAACATGACGGCCTCGATGCTGGGCGACGTCACCCGGATGCGCTGGTTCGTCGACAAGCGCAAGGAGCGTCGACGGGTCGACGACCTCATCGAGAAGCTCGGGGTGCGGCCTCCGCGCCCTGCCCTGCCGATCGAAGCCCTGAGCGGCGGCAACCAGCAGAAAGTGCTCCTCGGGAGGTGTCTCGTCGACGATCTGAGGGTTCTCATCCTGGACGAGCCCACGCTGGGCGTCGACATCGGCGCTCGGCGGGACATCTACCAGCTGGTCAGGACCATCGCGCACCAGTCACGGGTGGGTGTGCTGCTCATCTCCAGCGACGTGGACGAGATCCTGACCGAGTCGGATCGCGTCCTCGTCATGTACAAGGGCCGGCTGCAAGGCGAGTTCTCGCGGGAAGCCAGTGCCCATGATCTGCTGTCGGCCGCGACGGGAGCCTCCTCATGACGAACACCCCTGCAATTGCCACCGCGCCCTCCTCTCGGAAAAGCCCCGCTGCGGAGCGGGCACGCGGAGCGAAGAGCAGCGTCCTGCGCATCCTCACCGCCCGCTCGACAGTGCTCGCCGTCGCTGCGTTCGTGCTCATCCTGTATTTCGACGAGGCGTCCGGAGGGCTGTTCATCACGTCGACGAACGCCTCCCTGCTGCTGCGTCAGACCGCCGTGGTCGCGGTGGTGGCGTCCGGGGTGGCGATCCTGATCATCATGGGAGAGATCGATCTCTCGGTCGGAAGCGCCGTCTTTCTGACGGGACTCGTCGCCGCGAAGTGCCAGGTCGCGGGGTGGGGACTGATTCCGAGCATCTTGACCGCGCTCGCGGTCGGGCTCGGCCTGGGGTTGGTCCAGGGCATCGTCGTCACAGCTCTCGCAGTGCCTGCGTTCGTCGTCACGTTGGGCGGATTGCTCCTGTGGCGCGGCGTCGGCCTCATCTGGACCGACGCGGCCTCGATCGGGCCGGTCCAGCCCAACTTCAGCTCCATGACGGAGGGAAGGACGCCGAACGCGATCGCTGTGGTGCTCGCGGTGACGCTCGTTGCGATCGTGGCCTGGCGTGCGGTGGTCAAGACTTCTCACTCGGCGGTCACCGGCCAGGCGCGGATGGTCGCGGTCGCCGCGCCGGTGGCCGGAGCGGTGCTGGCGGCGCTGATCCTGCTCTGGGTCGCCTTCGGTGACGCGGGCCTGCCGAACGCGATCCTGTGGATCGCCGCTGTCATGCTGATCCTGGGTCTGGTTCTGAACGCGGCGAAGTTCGGACGCCGCGCGTTCATGCTGGGGTCCAGCCGCGACGCGGCGGTGTACGCGGGCATCAACGCGCCGCGCACCGTCATGATCGGCTTCCTGCTGATGGGGGCGATCTACGGCATCGGCGGCGTCATGCTGCTTGCTCGCGTCGGCACGTCGACAGCGGATTCCGGTGTGAACATCGAGATGGTCGCCATCGCAGCCGCGGTGATCGGCGGAAACTCGCTCCGCGGCGGGATGGGCTCCATCCAGGGAGCCGTCCTCGGAGCGTTCCTGCTCTCCACCATCGACAACGGAATGAGCCTCCTGGGCGTCTCCACCTACGCGGAGAACATCGTCAAGGCGCTCATCCTCGTGCTCGCCGTGGGTATCGACGGCTACTTCACTCGTCGCCAGTCGCTGAGGTAGCACGGCGACTTCACGCCGCACGCGACAGGCGTGGCTTCCACCGTCGTCCGTGGCGAGGATCCTGTGCGGGGTCCCCGCCACGGAAGACCTCTTTCACGATCACGCGACGTGCGCAACGCAGCGCCGCCGGCCGCGCCCGATTCGCTGACACGCAGTCCGGCTGGTGGCCGCGGTTCCCAGCGGCCACCAACTTGAACACCTCTGAACCGCGACGGACAGGGCAACGCCCTGGCGTCGGGTGAGTCTCCGCATCGGCCCGTGACGTCAGATCGATTTCAGGACGCGATGCCGACTCGCACCCGCCCGCAGGGAGATCTCGGCCGTCGGTACGAAAGCCTCGAACGCGTGAGGGACACGTGGGAGAACGTGCAACTCGGTGCTGGCCCCCGCGGAGTAGAGCTGCTGAGCGTAGGCGATGCTCTCGTCCCTGAAGATGTCGAGTTCGCCGACCTCTATATAGGCGGCCGGAAGTCCGGAGAAGTCCTTCAACCGGGCGGCGGCACCGTAGGGGGAGACGTCCGGACCACCGACAGTGGAACCCAGCAATGCACCCCAGCCCGTCATGTTGTCGTCGTAACCCCACGGGATCCAGGTCGTGAAACCAGGGTCGGGTGTGGTGTTGCGATCGTCGAGCATGGGGTAGATCAGGATCTGCCTGGCGATGGAAGGGCCGTCGTGGTCGCGTGAGTAGATGGCCAGGCTGGCGGCGATGCCGCCGCCTCCGCTGTCCCCCATGACCGCGATGCGGTCGGGGTCGACCCCCAACTCGGGCGCGTTCGCGGCGAGCCACTGAAGTCCGGCGTAGCAGTCCGTCACCGGAATCGGTGCCGGAAACTCGGGGGCCTTGCGGTAGGCGACCGACAGGAAGGGCACACCCGTGGCCGAGACGTACCGGGCGACGGGGCCGTCGTACAACTCCATCCTGCTGGCGATCATCCCGCTGCCGTGGGCGTACAGCACGGCCGATCCCGGGTTCGCTTCGCCCTTGGTGTACCAACGCAGAACAATTCGGGCGCCGTCCTGTGCGGTGGTTTCGTAGTCCTTGATGGTGACGTCGCCGGGCATGGGCAACTGTCCGAACATCATCAGCTGCATCTTGTCGAAAACGGCGCGACGAGAGGCGACGTCACCGACGGCCATGGGCTCCACCTCACCGAAACCCTCGAACAGGGTCTCGACGCCTTCAGCGATCTCCGGATCCAGCGAGAAGGACAACTGTCGTCTCCTTTGCAGAACGCCTCAAGACCGTTCGGGCAGCCCCGAGCCGACGAAACATATATGATATTTGAAACGCTACTTCGATGCCCTGTGCCCGTCAATGGACGCGACAGCCGTCGCAGCGCCCCCTACTCCCGTCCGTGCTCGTTGATGCGCTGCGACAGTGCGTGGGCCTCGCTCAGCAGCAGTTTCCCCAGTTGCTGTTGCCGCGGCGGCGCCAGGCGAGCCTCGATACCGGTGAGGCTGAGCGCCCAGCGCGGCGAGCCTTGCCGGTCGAAGACAGCGGCTCCGATTCCCCAGCTTCCGGGCACGATGAGGCCGGGGTTGACGGCGTATCCGTTGCGTCTGGTCCGCTCGATCCGGTCCGTCAGCCGGTCGCGGTGGTGTGCGTCGCCGTAGGCCGTCGTCAGATCGGCATCGCGCAGGTACCGGCTCTGCTCGCGCCGGTCCAGGAACGACAGGATCGCCAGCCCGGCCGAGGCGACGCCGAGAGGGAATCTGATGCCCTCGTGAAGAACGTGGGACCGGATGGGGAAACTCCCGTCCTCGCGCAGCAGGCACACGGTCTCGTCGCCCCGGCGAGCCGAGAAGAAGGCGCTCTCCCCTGTCTCGTGCGCCAGTCGCCTCACTGTTGAACGTGCCGTCTCGGTCGCGTCATGGCGGCCACTCGCGACGAGACCCAGCAGATAGATCTCCGGCCCCAGATGCCAGTTCCCCGATGCGTCGTCGCGGTCGGTGAGGCCCTCCGATCTCATCGAGCTGAGCAGCCGGTGCGCCGTCGGCCGAGCCAGCCCCGCATCGCGTGCGATGACCGTCGTGCTCGCCCCGGCCGGTTCATGAGCCGAGAGGGCACGAAGCAGCCCGCCCACTCGACCGACAACATCAATCGCGCCGTCCATGGGAGCAGCTTACGGAGGTGCGTTCATTGTGCGAACGCCGGAACGGGAGGAGGACCACACCCTGGTGGCTCAGTCCCCCGTGGGCACCCCGATGTCGAAGAGGTGGAGAAGCTGGGCCAGGGTTCGGTAGTAGCCGACAAGTACGACCAGCTCGATCAGTGTCGACTCACCGAGTGCGGTTCGCAGTTCGAGGAACTCGGCCTCCTCCACCGGGAATCGGTCCTGATGCAGCAGCTCACACAGCCGGTACGCCGCGACCTCGACCGGATCGGCCCCTGCGAACTCGCCCCGCGCAAGGCTCTCGAGTTCGAGCTCGGTCAGGCCTGCCGCGCGGCCGACCCGCTCGTGAGCGTAGGCCTCGAAGGCGCACGAGGTCGCCGCGGCGACGCTCAGGATCGCGATCTCACGGACCCGCGCGCTCAGTGAGGTCCTGTACCGGATCGCAGCGCCGAGATCCTGGAGTGAGCGTCCGATGTCAGGAGCATGCAGCATGATGCCGAACGGCCCTGTCAGTGCACCCGAGCCGTCGACCAACGGGAAGTGCTGAGGACCGGCCGATCTGGGGCCCGCGACGATCCGCTCGTAGAGGTCCCGCTGTGCCGCATCGAGCCGGTCCGGCGTCAGCCCGTCCAACCTCACGCGAGCCTCCTCTGGATGAGCTGGTGCATCGGTCCCCTACTGAGCGACGTATCCGCCGTCGACCGGGAGAGCGACCCCGACGACGTAGCTGGCCCCGGGGCTGCACAGCCACAGGACGGCCGAGGCGATCTCCTCGGGCCGGCCAACCCGGCCGATCGGCGCTTTGGCCAGGGCCTCAGCCAGGACGAGGTCTCCCTTCGCGACCAGGTCGTCGACCATCGGGGTGTCAAAAGTGCCGGGGCAGACCGCGTTCACCCGGATGCCCTGGGGCGCGTACTCGACAGCCGCACTCGTGGTGAGGCCGACCACGGCGTGCTTCGCCGCATGGTAGGTAGTACGCCGGGGAGCACCGACGAGACCGCTCAGCGACGAGCAGTTCACGATCGCACCACTGCCCTGTTGGCGCATCTGCCTGAGCTCGTGCTTCATGCATGCCCATACACCGCGCGCGTTGACCCCGTTGACGCGGTCGTAGTCCTCTGCCCGTTCGTCCGCGGTGTCGATCGACGGACTGATGATTCCCGCGCAGTTGAAGGCCACGTCCAGCCGGCCGAAGGTCCGCACGGTCTTCTGGACCATCGCCTCGACCTGCGCCTCGTCCGAGACGTCGCAGACGACGCCGAGCGCCTCGTGGCCGGCGGCCTTGAAGGTCTGCTCGGTTTCGGCGACCGCCTCCGGGTTCACGTCCGCGATCACGACGGCCGCACCCGAGACGGCGAACTGCTCGGCCGTCGCCCGCCCCAGGCCCGAAGCCGCACCCGTCACAAGGGCGACCTGCCCCGAAAAGTCGTACGTGGGATTCAATGGTCTTCCTTTTCGTTCGCTGCGTCGGACGGTCTGGTCGACGACTGTCGGCCTCACTCGCGTGCCCACGTCCCGAACCACCGCATCTGAGGCCGGTCGCGGAAGGCAGCGAGGACTTCCAGCCGAAGCGTCAGGTCACGATCCGCACCACGGTCAATGGTGAGTGCGGCCACACACAACTCTATACATTATATTTGATTTACGTCTACGGTCGTGCGGCTCATGGGTCCTGAGGCTCACTCGCCGGCCACAAGGGCGGGGCCGGGACTATAGGGTGACGGCACGCAATATATGAAACATTCCACGCGGGCATGGAGGACGATCAACGTGGACGCCGCGCCGAACAGCACGCCGTCACCTCGCCGCAGATCCTCTGCGCGGACCCAACTGCCGGAAGAGGTCGCCGCCTATGTCCGGGACCTGATCATCTCGGGCGAGGCCCGGCCCGGCGAGTTCCTTCGGATCGAGCGCATCGCCGAGGCGGTCGGTGTCAGTCAGACGCCGGTGCGAGAGGGACTCCTCGCCCTCAAGAGCGAAGGTCTGGTCAACCTCCTCCCCCGCCGAGGGTTCGTGGTCGCGCCGATCACCCCTCAGGACATCACGGACCTGTTCTGGGCGCAGGCCCAGCTGGCCGGCGAACTCGCCGCCAGAGCCGCCGAGAAGATCACCGACGCACAGATCGAGCTCCTCAAGGAGAATGTCAAGCAGTATGCGACCGCGGTGAAGGCCGGAGACTGGGAGCTCATCCCCGAACTCGGGCTCGAGTTCCACCGCGAGGTCAACCGAGCCGCTCAGTCGCACCGGCTCGTCCTGATCCTGGACACGATCACGGCGAACCTCCCCGGCCGTTACTACGCCGCCGGCAACCCGAAGCAGACGGGTGCGGAACATCCTGAGCTGCTGAAGGCACTCCGGAAGCGTGACCCCGAGCTCGTGCGCCGGCTGATGACCGATCACATCTCGTCCCAGGGATCCCGCCTCATCGACATCCTGGCCGAACGCGGGCTCTGGGCCGACAACGAAGACTGATCCGACCGTAGGGCGGTCCGCCACAGCCGACCGCCCCACCCTCGCCGACGCACCCTGCGGCACTGCGCCGCAGCACCCGCTACCCGGCTCCGAGAAACCGGATGACAGTCGCGACGTCGTCCACCGACTCGAGATGCGTGATCCCGTCGACAACCCGGTCTGCAGCCCCGTCGGCGAGCACGCCCTCGACGTTCCGTCGGAACTTGGCCACCAGCTCGTCGTCGGACATCCCTACGCCGCCGGCCGCACCCGGTGTGCCCCGCGGGTAGCGGAGCTCGGCCGAGAACGTCCGTCCCCGGGCATCGATCTCGATCCGCGACGGCCGTGCGGCCGGATCGGTCGAAATCATCGTGACCCAGTCGGGATGCACCTCGTACGTGACCTTGTCCATCAGCGAAAGGACCTCGGGGTCGAACACCACCTCGGGTGACTGCCACGTCCTGCCGGGCGGGATCCGCTGGGCGCCGACCGCGAGGCCGTGAGCGATGCTGAACTGTCCGTCGACGGGGTGACTGATCGCGTTGCTGAGCCATGAGGCCCGGTCGACGTGGCCTTCACCCCAGGCGCGGATCGCGTCGATCTCCGAGGGACGAAGCTGGTGCTCATCGAGGGTGTCGGTGAGGAGATCGAGCAATCCGTGCAGGGCACGGCAGTGCGGGTAGTGCTTGAACGAGTTCTCGCGATGGAAGTTCCATTCGGTTCCCAGTCCGGCGGTGAGACGCTCGGGCTCCCACCGCTTCGTACCGATGAACCTGGGGTAGCCGAACTCGCGGTCGTCGAAGACGGCGGGATCGCCTCGATGCCCGTAGAACGCCATGAACGAGGCCGTCAGTGCGGCTTGGACCACCGGCCCGGCCATCGTGTACTTGATCGTCGACACCGGAATGTGCTCGAGCCAGGAACGATGTGAGTTCACCGGCGTGGTGCTCGCCGCTATGGCCAGTGCCTGTGCCGTCATGTCGGCCGACGCTCCGCGAAGACGTGTGATCGCTGCGACCGCGCCGAAGACCGTGCTCGTGTATCCCAGGATGGGGGGCATCGAGAGGGCGCCGTCGACGGTGTCGCGGATGTAGTCCATCGCCTTGCCGAAGCGGTTGGACAGCTCGTGCGAGATGGCGACGGCGAGGAGCAGATCACGCCCCGACGCCTGGTCGGCCTCGGCGACAGCGAGCGCGCCGGGCAGCACGTACGGCGAAACGTGGCCCGGAGGCAGAACCGCGTCGAAGTCGAGAGCGTTGATCAACTCGCCGTTCGCGAAGGCCGCGCCGAAGATCGAGGATCGCTGCTTCGCGCCGAAGATCGTCGCGACGTCCTTGTCTCCGCCGAGCGCCTGGGCGTACTGGATGCCGATCTGGCCTTTGGTCTCGCCGACCGCCGCGACCGCGCATCCAATCGAGTCGAGGACGAGCCTCTTCGACTCGGCCAGGACATCCTCAGGAATCTCCGCGAGATCGGTCTCCGAAACGAACTGGGCTATCTGCTCCGCAATGGGCGCTTGCATGCATGTCCCTTCAGACACCGAGAACCGGATGTCAGCCATCAAGGATTATATATTATGCATGATTCAGCGGGAAGAGTGCCCGCTGCGTGACCCCATCAGCTCTTGCGGTGCGTCCCCAGCATGACCGAGGCAACGGTGCACGGCTGGTCGGTCTCGTTCCGCCAGTTGTGCCAGCCTCCCCGCATGATGATCACATCACCGGCCCTGACCGTGATCTCTCCGCGTTCGAGCTCCATGACCACTTCGCCCGAGAGCACATGGACGTAGTCGACCGAGTCGGAGATGTGCATGCCCGGTCGGTCCGGATCGAAGCTGTCGACGAAGCCGGAGCCGGCGTCGATCTGTGCGTCCTGAAGCTGGGGGGTGGTTTCACCTTCGCCTCCCCCGGAAGCGTTCGGCATGAAGGTGAAGAACCGGAACCGCGTCCCGCCGGGCCCAGGGAACCACGGATCGCTGACCTGCTCCGAGTTCTGACCGGGACCGACCGTGCCCGTGCCGTCGGCGGTCCCCCACAGCTGGGTAACGCTGAAGACCGGGTTCCCGGCCTCGTCGTGCTCGGTGTGCGATGCGTGCACCTGCACCTGGAAATCGGACTCACCGTCGGGATGAGTGGACGTCACGATGACTCGGGTGTGTTCGGGGTGGGACATCGAGGCTTCCGTTTCTGGTTGGGGGCGGCGAGGCCCGTCGAATGGCGGAGCGGGGGTCGAGGAGTGCCGGTGAACCTTCCCGGCTCACCTGTCAGGGGACGAAGACGCCCTTCCCCGCCGTCCGCCGCTCGGACAGCTCGTACGCCGCGGCGGCTTCGTCGAGACGCCAGCGATCGGTGAACAAGGCGTCGACATCGACGTTCCTCTGGACCACGAAGTTCGCACAGTCCTCCATGGCGGGAACCGACAGCGTCCACGAGGGCACGCCGGTGATCTGCTTGTACAGGTGCTCTGTCAGGTCGAAGTGAATGGTCGATCCGACACCGACCCAGCACGCCACGCCCCACAGGTCGAGCACGTGGAGGGCTTCCTGGGCAGCCGAGGAAGCTCCCGAGGTCTCGAGGCTCTTCGACACCCCGCGCCCGCCGGTCAGCTCTCGCACGACGTCGGGAACCGAGTCGGTCTCGGCAGGGTTCAGAGTTTCCCAGGCCCCGAAGTCATGCGCTCGCTCGAGTCGACTCGGTGAGATGTCGAGCGCGATCACGCGAGCCCCGAGCGCGGACGCGAGCTGGGTGGCCGCCAGCCCGACGGGTCCCTGACCGAAGACAGCGATGGTGTCGTCGCCGTGAAGGTCCAGGCGTTTCAACGCTCCCCATGCCGTCCCGGTCCCGCAGCTGATCGCTGCCGCAGCGAGATGACTCAGCCCTTCCGGCACGGGTAGAACGGTTCTCGTCGGAACACTGATGTACTCGGCATGGGATCCCGGTGCGGTGGCCCCCATGGCCGTAGCGCCCTCGCGACACATCTGGGTCCACCCCAACCGGCATTGATCACATCGTCCGCAGCCGAAGTAGTGGTGCACCATGACCGAACGGCCCACCCATTCCTGGGGGACCTGCGAGCCACGCCCCACCACGATGCCCGCCGGCTCGTGGCCCGCGATCGTCGGCGCCTCAAGCCTGGGTCCGCGGAAGGTGTGCAGATCCGAACCGCACATGCCGGAGGCCTTGATCTCGATGACGACTTCATCTGGAGCGGGTGCCGGATCGTCGACCGTCTCGACCTTCAACTCCCGCTCGCCGTAGAACACAATCGCCTGCATGCGAACCGCTCCTCGGTGGGCGCGCCCTGTTTCGGGTCTTGTGGGCAGGGCAAATAAAATATAATATGCGGTTGGTTTCAGGGTCAACGCCTAGCGATGCAACGTCATGTCTCTCCGAGATGGGCGGTTGCCCGTGGCCAGGGATCACAGCCTGGCGGCTTCGCGTTGCCGTCGACATGTGTCGATCCATGGGGCCGGCACACACGCATCGAGAGGGTTCACGATGACCGAGGGCGCAGTGAGCAGCCACGACCGGCTCTACATCGGAGGCGACTGGGCGGCGCCCGCCGGGGACGATCGCATCGAGGTCGTCTCTCCCGTCACGGAAGAGGTCATCGCGACGGTTCCGGCCGGGTCTCGCATGGACATCGACCGCGCGGTCGCGGCCGCTCACGCGGCACTGATCTCGAACCCCTGGGCATCCACGACTCTCGAGGACCGGATCGCTCTCCTGGAGCGGCTTCGCGACCTTCTCGTGAAGCACTCCGACGAGCTGGCCCAGGTCATCACCGAGGAGATGGGCTGCCCGATCTCACAGTCGCGTGCGATTCAGGTGGTGAATCCCGTTCGGATCCTCGAGGGCTACATCGAGGCCGCGCGCCAGTACCCGTTCCGGTCGGTCCGGCGTTCCGAGCACGGCCAGGCGCTCGTTCTACGCGAGCCGGTCGGCGTGGTGGCCGGAGTGGTGCCATGGAACGTCCCCCTCTCGCTCACGATGCAGAAGCTCGTCCCGGCCCTGCTCACGGGATGCACCATCGTGCTCAAGCCCTCACCAGAGACGCCGCTCGACGCGTACGTCGTGGCCCGGCTCCTCGAAGAGGCCGGATGTCCGCCGGGAGTCGTCAACATCGTTCCCGCGGATCGGGACGTCAGCGAGTACCTGATCAGCCACCCCGGGGTCGCCAAGGTGACGTTCACCGGGTCCAGCGCCGCGGGTCGGCGCATCGCGGAACTGTGCGGCCAGGACCTGAGGCGGGTGACTCTCGAGCTCGGCGGGAAGTCGGCGGCCGTCGTGCTCCCGGACGCGGACCTTGATCTCACCGTCGAGGCGCTCCGGCTCGGCAGCTTCCGCAACAACGGACAGATCTGCACCCTCAAGACGCGCCTCGTCGTCCCTGCCGGTCTGCAGGACGAGTTCATCGACCGGCTGGGCGGCATGCTCGACACGATGGTCATCGGCGACCCGCGCGACACGTCGACGCAGATCGGCCCGCTCGTGAGCGAGCGGCAGCGCACTCAGGTCGAGGGCTATATCGAGGCCGGGCTGGCCGAAGGCGGCCGACTGGTCCGCGGTGGCGGCCGGCCGGACATCGACCGGGGCTGGTTCGTCGAGCCGACGGTGTTCGCGGACGTGGACCCGGACGCGACCATCGCTCAGCGGGAGATCTTCGGACCCGTCGTCGCGGTCATCCCCTACGCGCACGAGGAGGAGGCGATCGCGATCGCCAACAACTCGACCTACGGGCTCAACGGCGCCGTGTTCACCACCGACCTCGAACGCGGCCTCGGCGTGGCCCGGCGCATGGAGACGGGGACGGTCGAGTTGAACGGCAGCCCGGCCGGATTCCAGGCGCCGATGGGTGGCGTCAAGTACAGCGGTGTGGGACGCGAGTTCGGCCGCGAGGGCCTCGACCCCTTCGTCGAGCTGAAGTCCATCGGCGTCCCGCCGGCGATCGCCGACTCGCTGGCCTAGAACGAACAGCTTCGGACAACGAGCGGTACCAGTGCGTCAGCGAGTCAAATATTTTATCGATGATGCATGGTATTGAGGAATGGAAGAGGACCTGATGCCCCGCGAACACGACGAAATCGAGCTCTTTCGGAAGGAGCTGGCCGAGGCGCTTCCGTCCGCGAACATCCCCACGCTGCTTCTCCTGCTCTACCAGTTCACCGGTGAGGAGCGCTGGCTCCTTCCGCCCTTCACTCCCGAGGCCAGCCGCTGGGACGACAACGATTCGGGCGGCCTCCTGCCCGCCATGCAGGAAGAGGTCCGCTCCTCTGCTCTCGAGGCGATCGTCGCGTGGAAGCGGAGCGGCCGGATCGCGAAGCCCCGGCCGACAGCGGACGAGCTCATACGGATGATGACCGTGTCGGAGGCTCAGCCCATCCCGGCCGACTACGCCCAGCTGATGCTCCACAAGTTGGAGAGATACTCCGGGCAGGCACCGGCCCCCATCGGCCTGCCCGAAGGCTTCAAGGTGCTGATCATCGGCGCCGGCATGTCCGGCATCGCCGCGGCGTTCCGGCTCCGGCAGGCCGGGGTCGAGTACACGATCATCGAGAAGCAGGATCACGCCGGTGGCGTCTGGCACTCGCACCACTACCCGGGGTGCGGCGTGGACACCCCCGGTCATCTGTACTCGTACAGTTTCGCCGACGGCGACTGGACCACGTTCTTCCCGCTCCAGGGCGAGGTCGAAGGCTACTTCCAGCGGGTCGCCAAGGAGACCGGTGTCCTGGGCGAGGTCCGGTTCGGCACCGAGTGCGTCAGTACGCGCTACGACGAAGAGACCCACACCTGGCATTCCCTTCTACGGCGCTCCGACGGAAGCCAGGAGGCACTGGTCACCAACGCGGTGGTGTCGGCAGTGGGTGGCTTCACCACGCCCAAGTGGCCGGACATCCCGGGCCTGCACGAATTCGACGGGCCGGTCGTGCACACCTCCCAGTGGTCCCGGGGAATCGACCTTGCGGGCAAGCGTGTCGCCGTCATCGGCAACGGCGCGAGCGCCATGCAGCTCGTGCCGGCCATCGCCGACACCGTCGGCTCCCTGACCGTCTTCCAGCGATCACGCCAATGGGCGGCGCCGTTCCCGAAGTTCAGGAAGCCGGTGCCCGAAGCGGTACGGTTCCTGCTGCGAGAAGTGCCGCACTACCAGTGGCTGTACCGGTTGCGGCTGAGTTGGATCTTCGACAGCCAGGTGCACGAGGCGCTCCAGAAGGACCCGGAATGGGAGCACCCCGAGCGTTCGATCAACGCGGCCAACGAGGGCCACCGCGAGGTCTTCACGCGCTACATCAAGGACCGGCTGGCCGATCGTCCGGACCTGATCGAGAAGGTCACCCCGACGTTCCCCCCGTTCGGGAAGCGCATGCTGCTCGACAACGGCTGGTACGACGCGCTGAAGAAGCCGCATGTGAAGCTGGTCGACGAGGGCGTGGCCGCCGTGGACGGCAAGAAGGTCAGGAGCGCGAGCGGCGAGGAACACGAGGTCGACGTCCTCATCGTCGCCACCGGATACGACGTGACCCGGTTCCTCGCTCCGGTACAGGTGACAGGGCGGGGCGGCACGACGATCCGCGAGGCCTGGGACGACGACGATTCCCGCGCGTACCTGGGCACCGTCGTTCCGCAGTTCCCCAACTTCTTCATGCTCTACGGTCCGAACACCGCGCTCGGGCACGGCGGCAGCTTCATCTTCACGGTGGAGTGCCAGATCGACTACGTGCTGTCCTCCCTGCGCCAGATGGCTCGGCACTCTCTGCGCGAGATCGAGTGCCGGAGCGACGTGTACGACGCGTACAACGCAAAGATCCAGGCGATGCACCAGAAGATGATCTGGAGCCACCCGGGTATGTCCACCTACTTCCGCAACTCCCGCGGCCGCATCGTCACCAACAGCCCGTGGCGGCTCCTCGACTACTGGAACCTGACGCGTGAGGCGGACCTTACGGACTTCGTCACCGTTCCCGCGATCGAATCCGCCGACTCGCCCCGGCCGGAGGTCCCGGGCGACTTCGCCTACGACCGCGCGGCGACGGAGCCGTTCCACTTCCAGCCGGGCTCGACGTCGGCGTGACGCTCGTCGGCCCTGTCCCGGCGCCCGACCGATGCATCGAACGGCCCGCGCATCGCACAGGAGGATCTTCATGGCAGTTCTCGTGACCGGTATCGGTTTCGTCGGCGGCTACATCGTGCGTGACCTCGTCGAGGCCGGCGAAGACGTCGTCCTGTACGGGCTCTTCGGCGGAAGCCCAGACGGCACCGGCGAGTACCCCGACATCGACAACGCCCGCTACATCGTCGGGGACGGCGGATGGGACCGGGTCACCGTCGTGGTCGGCGACATCCGCGATCGTGCGCTCCTCAGCCGCACGATCGAGACGCACGGGGTGTCCGGCATCATCCACCTGGCCTCGCTGGTGGCGGCGGCTTCCGAGCTGAACATTCCGCGCGCGATCGAGGTGAACGTCGGCGGCAGTGTCAACGTCTTCGAGGCAGCGCTCGAGAACCGCGTGGAACGTGTGGTCTGGGCCAGCTCCATCAACGTCTACGGGTCCCGTTCGATCACCACCTCAGGGGCGATCGACGACACCAGCATGCTCGACCCGCAATCCACCTACGGCAGCACAAAGGCATTCGTGGAGCAGATCGCTCGCCGCTACCACGTGAACTCCGGCCTCAGTGTCGTCGGGCTCCGGCTCGGCAAGGTCTACGGCTTCGGAGAGCACGTCAAGACCGGCCGCGGCGGCGGAAACACCTGGTTCGTGAACCTCGTCGAGAACCCGGCACGCGGGATCGGCCCGTCGGTCGTGCCATTCGGCGACCGGAGCCTCGGCTTCCACTACATCGAGGACGTCGCGCGTTCCTTCCTCACCGCGCTTGCGTCCCGTGCCGGCAGCGGCGAGAGCTTCGTGACATCCGGCGACTACCGGCCCATCCGCGAGGCGTTCGAGTTCGTTCGCAAGGTACTCCCGGATGCCGACATGGAACTGGTCGACGGTGGCGAAGCGGCCGGTCTCAAGGCCGGTGCGGAGACCAACTGGGCTCTCCGCTTCGACGCCTCCAAGGCGAGAGAGGTACTGGGCGTCGCCCCGCATTTCAGCATGGAGGACGGGCTCTACCGCACCATCAGCACCTACCGCGAGTACGTCGGACTGCCACCCGTCGAAATCCCCGAAGTCACTCTCCGCCGATGAGTGGGCTGCTCGGTACAGGAGCTCCCGGCCGCCGGTGCCCCTCCGCCCTCAGAGCGTTCCTTCTGCGGCGAGTTGTCGGTCCGCCACCATCGGGTGGACCGATGGCTCAGGACGACTTCCGAGCGACGCGCTGCGCCGGGGCCTGGCTCGCGTGGAAGTGCCGAAGGCACTCTTCGGACACACCGTTCCGGTCGTTGACGGTGGCCCGAGGAGAGGTCATCCGGTGCCAGCCCTGCTCGCGAGTTCGGCCTCGATCCCCTCCGGGGAGAGGATGTGCTGGCAGACGAGCTGACTCGCGCCCATGCTGGCCGCCCGGTCGCCGGCGCGGGAGAGGACGATCCGGAGGTTGGTGGTCGCGAGCGGAGGCGAGCGGTGATACACCACTTCGCGTACCCCTGCCATGAGGTGCTCACCGGCCGCGGCCATGGAACCGCCGATCACGATCACGCTCGGGTTGAGCAGATTGACGCACGTCGCGAGGACTTCGCCGATGTCGCGCCCGGCCTGCCGCAAGGCGTGGATCGCGACGACGTTGCCTTTCTCGGCGAGCGTGACGACGTCGGCGCCGCTCGCGGCATCCAGTCCCTGGGCGGCGAGGGACCGGGCGACAGCGTCTCCGGACGCGATCGCCTCGAGGCACCCCGTATTGCCGCAGCGGCACACGATGTCCAAGCCCCGGGCGGCACGGACGTGTCCGAGGTCGCCTGCGGTGCCCTCGGATCCGCGCTGGAGCTGACCGCTGCTGATGACTCCCGAACCGATGCCGGTGGCGACCTTGACGAACAGAAGGTCGTCGACGTCGGGCCAGAAACCCGCCCGCTCCCCGAGCGCCATGATGTTGACGTCGTTGTCCACGAGGACAGGCGAGGGCAGGGTTCTCTGGACGAAGCCGACGACGTCGAACCCGTCCCAGCCGGGCATGATCGGAGGCTTGACGGGCCGCCCCGTCGAGTGCTGGACAGGGCCCGGGAGGCCGATGCCGACTCCCGCAAGGTTGTCCGGTCGCCGGCTTTCGGCGAGCAGGCGCTTGCCGGAGTCGGTGACGTACCCGAGCAGTGCGTCGGGTCCCGCCGCCACCGGCAGGTCCGCACGTTCCTCCGCGAGCACCTGGCCCTTGAGGTCGGTGAGGGCCACGCGCACATGGCTGGCGCCGACGTCGGCCGCGAGCACCGTGCGTGCCTGGGGATCGAAGGCGAAGCGGGACGCCGGCCGGCCACCGCTCGACCGGGCGTCGCCGACCGGGACGACAAGCCCCGAGCGCAGCAGCGGGTCGACCTTGCCGGCCACGGTGGAGCGGGCGAGACCTGTGGTCGTGGCGAGCTCGGTGCGCGTCCAGGGACGTCCGTCGCGGAGGAGTTGGAACAGATCACCGACGCGGAAGGTTCCGGCGGCAGCAGGCTGCTCACCCTGGGTGACGGGGTCGTACACACGGTGTCTCTTGTGTCGGTGTTCTGCCATGCAACGGAGTATTCCACAGCTACTTTCGCTGTTACCGAGTAAAAGTCGGACAGAATTCTTCGAACTTTGTCTTGCTTCCCGTCAAAAGTCGCCCTAGGGTCCCGGTGAAACCGAGTTGGCCGGACTGGGAAACGTTGCCCGCGCCAACCGACGAGGGCCGTCGTGATCGCCCTCAGGGACTCGTCTTCAACGGCCTCGCCCTGCCGTCACCACGTCTTCTCCGCGGCTCCCGCCCTCCCCGGCCGAAGCACCGCATTCCGTCTCCAGCCCCTTCAACGAAGAAGGAACAGCCATGAGATCAACCGGCACCACCTTTACGCGCCGCGGTTTCCTGAGCCTCGCGGCCGCCGCCGCGGCGAGCCCCGCACTCGCCGCGTGCGGCAGCGGCTCCGGCTCCGCCGGGGGTGGCAACACCATCAAGTTCTGGGACATGCCGTGGGGCGTCCCCGCCTACAACGACGCCGCGAAGAAGGTGGTCCAGGCGTACAAGCCGGCGTCCGGCAACCTCAAGGCGAGCTACCAGACCATCCAGTGGAGCAACTTCTACCAGACCTTCGCCTCGGCCATCGCGTCGAAGACCGGCCCGGCGGTGTCCACCGGCGGCGGCTTCCAGGCCTTCCAGTTCGAGCAGCAGGGCCAGATCGCCTACGCGGACGGCGTCATCGACGCGCTCAAGAAGAACGGCCGCTACAGCGACTTCCTCCCCGGCCTCCTCGAACCGTTCAAGTCGGACAAGGGCTACGTGGCCATCCCCTGGGGGATCGACATGCGTGTCCTGTGGTACCGCAAGTCGCTCTTCGACAAGGCCGGCGTGGACGTCCCGACCGACTGGCCCTCGCTGCTCACCGCCGGCAAGGCGCTCAGGAAGATCGGCGTCAGCGGCTTCGGAACGGGCTCGGGCTCGGGCAACTACGCCGCCAACCACCTGGTCCTCGCCATGATGATCAACAATGGTGGCGGCGTCTTCTCCCCCGACGGGCAACTCGACGTCATGAACAACCGGAACGTCGAGGCCACCGAGTTCATGCTGGAACTCGTCTCGAACGGCGTCATCGACCGGGCCGCCGTGAGCTACACGGTCGACGACATGCTGGGCCAGTGGAAGAAGAAGAAGTCCGCCTACGGCCTCTACTTCGCCGCGCTTCCCGAGCGTGCGGGCGTGACGGCCGACGACACGCTGGTGGCCAGTCCGCTCGCCGGCCCGCACGGCGACAAGGCCGTCCTCATGTTCCTGAACAACATCATGATGTACAAGAACACGCCGTCGCAGGCGTCCTCCGATGCCTTCCTCGTCTACTACCTGGGCCAGCTCAAGCAGCTCTGGCAGCAGAAACTGGTGTCCCTGCTCCCGGTGTTCAAGTCCATCACCGAGATGCCGGAGTTCGCCGACGACCCGAACAACGTCAAGATCATCAAGGAGTACGTCCCGATCGGGAAGACGTTCGCGGCGCGGAGCACCACGCTCAACGCGGACCTCGCGGTCCTCGACGGCGGCCAGGCGCTGACGCAGTTCGCCCAGACGGTCATCACAGGCAGGACCAACGCCAAGACCGCACTCAAAACCTTCCAGTCCGGCCTGCAATCCGTCATGAAGTAGGCGTGTCATGAAGACTACGACGTTCAACCATGCCCGGCTCCGCCGCAGCGAGGTGACCGTTGAAGCCGGAAGCTCCACCGTCAGGATGTCCGGGCTCGTGAAAGCGCGCCGGGGTGTCGCTCCCGGCGGAACCGGACGGGCTCCCGGCAAGGCGAACCGCAGGGGCCGGCTCGGGGCGCAGACGACGAGGACGTTCTTCTGGCTGGTCCTGCCGTCGGTGCTCCTGCTCGTCCTCATCCAGGGCTATCCGCTCGTGTACGCCGCCATCCAGGCGACCCACAACGGCTCTCTCACCGACTCCGGCAGCTTCGTGGGACTGGACAACTTCATCGACGTCCTTGGCTCGCGGGCGTTCTGGAAGGCCGCTCAGTTCACCCTGGTGTTCACGGTCGTCGGCGTGTTCGGCTCGTGGGCGGTGGGTCTGGCACTCGCCCTGCTGCTTCGCGCCAGGATCCCGGCGCGAGGTCTGTTCAAGGTGCTCCTGCTGCTGCCGTGGGTCGTGCCGGTCGTGGTCTCCTCGACGGCGTGGAACTGGCTGGTCTCCACCCCGAGCAGCCCCATCCCGGCACTGTGCCGCGCTCTGGGACTGGGCACGCCCCTGTTCCTGGCCGACCCGACCCTCGCCGTCGTCACCGTCTGCGTCTTCAAGGTCTGGGTGAGTTTCCCGTTCATGATGCTGATGTCGTCGGCAGCACTGGCCTCGGTGGACGGGACGGTGTACGAGGCCGCGAGCCTGGACGGGGCAAGCCGCCGACAGCAGTTCACGCAGATCACGTTGCCCCTCATCGCGCGGTCCACGTACATCAGCTGGATCCTCATGACGATCTTCTGCGTCAACGACTTCCCGGCCATCTACCTCCTCACCGGCGGTGGCCCGGTGGACTCCACCAGCTCCCTGGTCGTCTACGCGTACCGGATGGTCTTCCAGAACTTCCAGACCGGCCCCGGCGTCGCGGTCGCCTTCCTCATGACGATGACCCTCGTGGCCGTCTCGGTGATCCTCTACCGCCAGATCCGAAAGTCGAGCGTCGCATGACCACCGTCCTGCCCACGCATACCTCCTCCGCCGGTGCGACGAGCAGCCGACCCAGGTCCCGCACGGTCTCCGAGGCCGACTTGCGCGGACGATGGTGGCGCTTCGCCCTGATACTGGTCATCACGGCCGTCGTCCTCGTACCGGTCTTCGTCGTACTCTTCCTCGCCTTCACCCCCGGCGCGCAGAGCACCTCGAGCAGCTTCACGGTCGAGAACTTCAGCCATGTCTTCTCCGACACCCTCGTGCTGACCTGGCTCGGGAACAGCCTGGCAACCACCCTCGCCACGGTTGTCGTGTCGGTGGCCGTCGCCGCACCCGCCGGATACGTGCTTTCGCGGGGGCGAAGTCGCGCGGTGGCGGGCTATTCGCTGCTGCTGTTCGTCGTGCAGTCCCTGCCGATCATCACCGCGGTCGTGCCGCTGTTCATTCTCTTCGCGAAGATGGGCCTGGTCGACAACCTGTGGGGACTGACGATCGTCTACGTCGGTTCGACCATGAGTGTCGCGACGTGGATGATGGCCGCCTACTTCGACTCGATCCCGGTCAGCCTGGAGGAAGCGGCCTGGATCGACGGTTGCTCGGTGTTCGGCTCGTTCACCAAGGTCGTGCTGCGCAACAGCCTCCCCGGAGTGCTCTCGACCGCCATCTTCGCGTTCCTCCTCGCGTGGAACGACTACCTCGTGGCCGTCGTGTTCCTGCGCTCGCAGGAGATCTTCACCCTTCCCGTGGGCGTGCAGTCCTTCTTCCAGCAGAACATGACCGACTGGGGGTCCGTCATGGCTGTCGCCGTCGTCATGATGCTCCCGCCCGTCGCCATCTTCGTGGCCCTCAACAGGTACTTCAGCGTCGGTGGCATCGGCGGCTCCCTCGCGGGCCGCTGACGGCATCACCAACGACTCGCACAGCCCACTTCATCGCTCACGTTTCCGAGAGGACATCGTTCTCCATGAACTGCTCCGTCCAGCTGTACACCGTCCGGGACGCGCTGCAGACCGACCTGGCCGGCACGATCCGGCGTCTGGCCGGGATCGGATTCACCCAGGTGGAGCCGTACAACTTCGTGGCGCAGGCCGAGGAACTCGCCACCGCGCTCGCGGATGCCGGGGTCACGGCCCCGTCGGGCCACGCACCGCTGCTCTCCGGCGACCAGGACGAGATCTTCGCCGCCGCGAAGCGTCTCGGCATGGGCATCGTGATCGACCCGTATCTCCCCGCCGAGCACTGGCAGGACGCCGAGGCGATTCGCGGTGTCGCGGCCCGCTTCAACGCGGCGGCCAGGAAGGGCGCCGAGTACGGCATCCGGGTCGGCTACCACAACCACTGGTGGGAGTTCTCCCCGAAGATCGAGGGTGTCACGCCGCTGGAGTTCTTCGCCGGCCTGCTCGATCCCGAACTCGTCCTCGAAGTCGACACCTACTGGGCGGCTGTGGGCGGCGAGGACCCGGCGGCGCTGCTCCAGCGTCTGGGGGAGCGCGTCGTCGCCGTCCACATCAAGGACGGCCCAGGGACCGAGGACACCCATGCCCAAGTTCCGGCTGGCCAGGGGACGATGGACGTCCGGGGCATCCTCGACGCGGCGAACTCACTCGAGCTCACGGTTCTCGAGTTCGACGACTACGCCCACGACATCTTCGACGGCGTAACCGCATCGCTGCGCTACCTCCAGGCGGGCTCCCCGGCTCGGCCGGCCGCAGAGGCGGACGCCCGATGAGCCGCGGACCGGTCGGCGTCGCCGTCATCGGGGCGGGCGTCATCAGCGCGCACTATCTCGACCATCTCACCTCGTTTCCGGATCTCAAGGTCCACGCGGTCGCCGACATCCGCCCCGAAGCCGCCAGAGCACGGGCCGAGCAGTTCGGGATCGCCGAGCACGGAACCCCTGAAGTCGCGCTGCGGCACCCGGACGTGGAGATCGTCGTCAATCTCACCGTCCCGGCCGCGCACGTCGAGGTCGCCACCGCCGCGGTCCGCGCGGGCAAGCACGTCTGGAGCGAGAAGCCCTTCGCGCTCGACCGCGAGAGCGGCCTGGGGCTGCTGAAGGAAGCCAACGACGCCGGACTGCGGCTCGGATGCGCGCCGGACACCTTCCTGGGCGCGGGCCTTCAGTCGGCGCGCCGGGTGATCGAGCGCGGCGACATCGGCGTACCGCTCACGGCTCAGACCGTCTTTCAGACACCCGGTCCGGAGTCGTGGCATCCCAATCCCGCGTTCCTCTACCAGTACGGCGCGGGCCCGCTCTTCGACCAGGGTCCCTACTACTTCACCACGCTCATACAGACGTTCGGCAGCGTGCGCCGGGTCGCCGCCGTCGGGTCGAAGGCCCAGGCCACACGGGTCATCGGTTCGGGTCCCAAGGCGGGCGAGACGTTCGAGGTCGAGGTGCCCACGCACGTGAGCGCTCTGATCCAGTTCGAGGGCGGCGCGTCCGCGCACAGCCTGTTCAGCTTCGAGTCACCGCATGAACGCCAGGGCTTCGTGGAGATCACGGGCACCGAGGCGACGCTCCGTCTGCCGGACCCGAACTACTTCGACGGCGAGTTGCGGATCTGCCGCACGGGCGAGAAGGAGTGGACGCCGCTCCCGACCGCGGGACCGGCCAACGGGCGCGGTATGGGCGTACTCGACATGGCACGCTCCATCCGTGCCGACGAGCCGCACCGTGCTACGGGTGAGCTCGCCCACCACGTGGTGGACACGATGGTCTCGATCGCGGAGGCGATCGAGACGGGCGCCTTCGTCGACGTCACCAGCTCGGCGCCGGCCTCCGCGCCACTGGGCGAGGACTGGGCGCCCACCGAGGTGACGTTCGAAGGAGCTTCCGCATGACGGCCGCCGCAGGCCCGAGCGGGTCCGCGCCGCTCGGCGTCGCGATGATCGGGTACGCCTTCATGGGCAAGGCCCATTCGCAGGCCTGGCGGAACGTGGCCGCCTACTTCGATGTGCCGACGGTCGAGCAGCGCGTGCTCGCCGGCCGGGACGCCGAGCAGGTCGCCCAGGCGGCGGCCCGGTTCGGATGGGCGGAGGCTGCAACGGACTGGCGCGACGTCATCGCCCGAGACGATGTGCACATCGTGGACATCTGCGCACCGGGGTGGCTGCATGCGGAGATCGCCATCGCGGCCCTTGAAGCCGGCAAACACGTCCTGGTCGAGAAACCGCTCGCGAACTCGCTCACGGAATCGGAACACATGGTCGCGGCCGCGCAGGCGGCGCGGGCACGCGGGGTGCAGTCGATGGTCGGCTTCAACTACCGGCGAGTGCCCGCCCTCGCGTACGCGCGCCGACTCATCGCCGACGGCCGGCTCGGCACCGTCCGGCAGGTCAGAGCCTCCTACCTGCAGGACTGGCTCGCGGACGAGTCCGCGCCCATGACCTGGCGGTTGCGGAAGGAGACGGCCGGATCCGGGGCCCTGGGCGACATCGCGAGCCACGTGATCGACCAGGTCCAGTTCCTCCTCGGCGACACCGTCACCGACGTCTCCGGGCGCCTGCACACCTTCGTCGAGCGGCGCCCGGGTCCCGGGGGCCCGGAGGACGTCACGGTCGACGACGCGGCCTGGGCCACGCTGTCCCTGGCCGGCGGCGCGCTGGCCTCAGTGGAGGTCTCCCGGGTCGCACTCGGCCGGAAGAACTCGCTCCGGATCGAGGTCTACGGCTCTCACGGGGCGCTCGCGTTCGACCTCGAGCGGCTCAACGAGCTCGAGTTCCTCGACGGCACCGCTCCGGGCGCCGAGCAGGGCTTCCGGCGGATCGTCGTCACCGAGCCCGATCACCCCTATGTGGGCGCGTGGTGGCCCCCGGGCCATGTCATCGGATGGGAGCACACCTTCACCCACCAGATCCGGGACTTCCTCGTCGCCATCCGCGACGGCGCCTCTCCGAGCCCCTCCTTCGAGGAAGGCCTGCGGGTCCAGCGGGTCCTGGCCGCGATCGAGGAGTCCGCCACCACCGCCAAGGCCATCCAACTGTGAACCGGGAACCGGCCGGGTCCGACCGAGAGTCATCCGCGAGCCATCCGAGCATCATCCGAGAAGAGGAAATCCATGCCCCGTCCCTTCACTCTGTTCACCGGCCAGTGGGCCGACCTGACGCTTGAGGAAGTGGCCCGCCACGCGTCCGAGTGGGGCTACGACGGGCTGGAGATCGCCGTCTCCGGCGAGCACCTGGACGCCTGGCGGTGGGACGACGACGACTACGTCGCCGACCGGCTCGGCATCCTCGAACGCCACGGGCTCAAGGTGTGGGCCATCTCCAACCACCTCAAGGGCCAAGCCGTGTGCGACGACCCCATCGACTTCCGCCACCAGGCGATCGTCGGCTCCCGCGTCTGGGGCGACGGCGAACCCGAGGGCGTACGCCGGCGCGCCGCCGAGGAACTGAAGAACACCGCCCGCCTCGCCCGGGCCCTGGGCGTCAGGACCGTGGTCGGATTCACCGGCTCCAGGATCTGGCAGTACGTGGCGATGTTCCCGCCCGTACCGGCCCACGTCATCGACGCCGGGTACCAGGACTTCGCCGACCGGTGGAACCCCATCCTGGACGTCTTCGACGAATGCGGGGTCCGCTTCGCCCACGAGGTCCACCCCTCCGAGATCGCCTACGACTACTGGTCCACCCGGCGCGCCCTCGAAGCCATCGGGCACCGCGAGGCCTTCGGCCTCAACTGGGACCCCTCCCACATGCTCTGGCAGGGGATCGACCCGGTCGGGTTCATCACGGACTTCGCGGACCGGATCTACCACGTGGACTGCAAGGACACGCGCATGCGCATGGGTAACGGGCGCGCCGGGATCCTCTCCTCCCACCTGCCCTGGGGCGACCCGCATCGCGGCTGGGACTTCGTCTCCGCCGGCCGCGGCGACGTCCCCTGGGAGGACTGCTTCCGCGCCCTCAGTGCCATCGGCTACGAGGGCCCCATCTCCGTCGAATGGGAAGACGCGGGAATGGACCGCCTCACAGGGGCCCCCGAAGCCCTGCGGACTCTGAAGCAGTTCGACTTCGCCCCCGGCAAGCAGTCCTTCGACGCCGCGTTCAGCAACCAGACCTGACCTGACCCGGTGGGAGGCTCGCGCGCTCGGGCCCGTTCGGAAGGCCGCACGATCGGAAGGCAGGACGACACACAGTGATCCCGTACTCCAATCGAGCGCTCGTCGCCGAGTTGCTCGACGTTCTCGTCCCGGCCGATTCCCAGCCCGGCGCGACCGAGGCCGGGCTGTTGGACTGGATGGACAGCCTCGCCGATCGCGACCACGCGACGTATTGGGCACAGCTGTTCGCGCCTGGGCTGGACGCACTGTCCGTCGAGCTCGCAGCGGGAGCCGTTCTGGGAACCGAGTTGGTCGCCGAGTTGCAGGCGGACCGGACGCGCTCAGGATGGCCGGTCTCACCTGCTGAGTTCGTCGCGACGATGGCCGCCGTGGCCGCCCACGGGTACTACGGGCGCAAGGAGAGCGGCTCCTGGGAGGGACTCGGCTACGATCCCTCACCGAAGCAGCCTGCAGAGGCACCGGTCCATCGTGCCCGTCCGCTCGCCTCAGGGCCCGAGGCCCTGCGGCAGGCGTGGGACGTGGTGGTGGTCGGGGCCGGCGCCGGAGGCGGAGTGGCCGCCCGCGTCCTGACCGAGGCCGGAGCCCGGGTGCTGTTGCTGGAACGCGGCCGGTTCCTCACGTACGAGGAGATCGGCCACGACCATCTCGCCAACCACCGGTTCCCTGCCTACGGCCACACGACCGGACCCGAGTACACCGGCAACCCGCGTGTGGTGGCCGAACCCGGCCAAGCGGACCGTCGGGTCGACCAGCCCTACCACCGGGACTGGCACAACAACGCCATGACCGTCGGCGGCGGCACCCGCGTCTACCAGGGCATGGCCTGGCGCTTCCAGCCCGACGACTTCCGTATGGCGTCACGGTACGGCGTGCCGGACGGCAGCTCCCTCGCGGACTGGCCGCTGACTTACGACGACCTCGAACCCCATTACACGCGGGTGGAGCAGGAGTTCGGGGTCTGCGGCGACGGGCGGGCACACCGGTGCCAGGGCTTCCGCAGCCGCGAGTACCCGATGCCCGCCCAGTCGCCTACGCGCGAGGCCGAAGTGCTGCGCAAGGGCGCCGAAGCGCTCGGCCTGAGCACCGGACCGGTGCCGTTGCTGATCAACTCCCAGCCCCGCGACGGACGCGCGGCCTGTGTGCGCTGCGGTGAGTGCATCGGCTTCGGCTGCCCGGTCGACGCCCGCGCAGGCTCCCACAACACTGTCATCCCGCTGGCACTGCGCACCGGACTGTGCCGGCTCGTCACCGGGCAGCGGGTCCAGCGGGTGCTGGTGGACGGCACCGGACGCGCCACCGGTGTCGTCGTACGCGACATGACCACCGGAACCCACGCCGAAGTGCGCGCCGGGTCCGTTGTCCTGGCCGCCGGGGCGATCGAGACCGCCCGGCTGTTGCTGGCGAGCGCCACCGACGAACATCCCGCCGGCTTGGGAAACCGTACGGACCAGGTCGGGCGACACCTCCAGGGACACAACTACGTCGGCGCGTTCGGGTTGTTCGACGAACGCGTCCAGGATCTCCAGGGGCCGGGGGTGTCGATAGCGACCGCCGACTACACCCACGATCTGGGTAGCGAGGCGATCGGCGGTGGGGTACTGGCCAATGAGGTGGTGAAGATGCCTGTGTTGTTCCATGACTGGGCGATGCCAACGGACGTACCGCGCTGGGGGCATGAGGCGAAGCGCTGGATGCGGGACTCCTACCTGCGCACCTCGCACATCATGGGCCCGATCCAGGAGATTCCGAATCCGGAGGCGCGGGTGACCCTTGCCTCCGGGGTGCTGGATTCCGGCGGTGACGCCGTGGCACGGCTCTCCGGGGTGCAGCACCCGGAGAGCGTCCGGGCCGCGAAGGCGCTGCGCGAGCGTGCCCAACGCTGGATGCACGCATCCGGCGCGCGCCGAGTGTGGACGCTGCCCGTGGGAACGGGACTGTCCGCGGGCCAGCACCAGGCGGGCACCGCTCGCATGGGCACAGACCCGGCGACCTCGGTGACCGACTCGTTCGGGCGGGTGCACGGGCATACCGGCCTCTGGGTCATGGACGCGTCCCTGCACGTCACCAACGGTGGCGTGAACCCGGTACTGACCATCCTCGCGCTGGCCTACCGCTGCGCCGAGGAGCTTGCCCTCGCCGGCGAGTAAAACGGCCCATCACAAACCGGACGTTGACGGAAACGACGATGCAATCGGACACGAAGGCGGATGCAACCGTGCACGACAAGGACCAGCTCGACTCCAAGGAGACCGCGGAAACCGAAGAGACCGAGCAGCCGGTGCGATACGCCCGCACGCTTCTTCCCGGCCAGCGCGCGGAACTGTGCGTCCTGGACGTGGACTCCGGCTCCTCCCGACTGGTGGCGTCGTCACAGGACCAGCTGTTCGAGTCGCCGAACTGGCACCCGGACGGACGCTGGATCGTCGTCAACGCCGACGGCGCCCTGTTCCGGGTGGACAGCCGCGCACCCTCGGGCCTCCAACCGATTCACGCCCCCGGGCTGCCCGAGCTGAACAACGACCACCTCGTGTCACCGGACGGCCGTTGGCACCTTGTGTCGGCCAACGACTGGCACCTGTACCGGGTGCCTTGGGAGGGGGGCCGGCCCGAGCGCATCACGGCGCCCAAGGACCCGGAGCGGCGATTCCGCCACTTCTTGCACGGCGTCTCGCCCGACGGCAGCACCCTCGTCTACGTCGGCACGGAGGCCCTCGACGGAGACGAGTGGGGCAGACGCGCGCTGTGGTCCCTCGACCTTGTGAGCGGCGAGGAGCGACTCATCGGTGACGGGTACTCCCCCGCGGACGGGCCGGACTTCTCCCCCGACGGCGCGAGCGTGTTCTTCAACTCGGAGGTCGCGTCCAGCGTGCCCGGTCACGCACAGCTCTTCCGGCACGACCTTGTCGATGGGGCCGTGCGGCAACTCACGTTCGACGACCGCGTGAACTGGTTCCCGCACCCCTCGCCCGACGGACAGCGACTGGTCTATCTCAGTTACCCCCCGGGAACCGTCGGGCACCCGGCCGACCTTCCCGTCGTCCTGCGCCTGATCGACCTCCCGGATGGTCCACCACGTGACCTGGTCACACTCCCGGGCGGCCAGGGAAGCATCAACGTTCCATGCTGGGCGCCTGACTCCCGGCACTTGGCCTATGTCCGTTATCCGTTCAGCACCTCCTGACCTCTCCAGCCACGGCGATCGGATTCGGAAGCCTGAGAGGTGCGGTGGCGTCCCGCCAGGTGGCGCAAGCGGCCTCGCTTGACGCGTTCCGGTACGCCGCGCGGCGGCCTCGCCATGGGCACGGCTCCCGTGTCGCGCAGCGGCTGACCTGCCGTCAGAGCGAGGCCCAGCAGCCGGTCGGAGCGGTCGCCTTCGGCGAGGCGGTCGCGGAAGTCGGACAGAACGCTCTCTTGGAAGCCGGGGTCTTCCAGTTCCAGCCCGAGGGCGTATTTCAAGTCGATGCGGCAGCGCACTGCATCGGCGGCTGGCGGTCCGAAAGGTTCATCACCTTGCAGCACACAGACGGTGGCCAGCTGTGCGGGCGAGAGCCCGGGGCGGCCGTCGCGCGGGTACCAGGCGGTGAAGTCCCCGTCGTTCCGCAGGCCTTCGGGGTGGTCGCGGATCCACATCGTGGTGGTGCCGTGGGGTTGCTGGCTCGGGCGACCCGCACGGTCAGCGGCGGGGTCTTGGCTCCGGGATGAGGCTGGAGGGACACATCGAGCTGCTGCGGTACAGGGGCGGAACGATCTGACGAACCTGACACAAAGTCACGATCGTTTACTGCCTGTCCTCAAGATTCCCCGACAGAGTCGCTGACTGAGCGACCGGGCTCTGTGCAACGCGTTGCTCTGGGGGACTCACCCGTCGGTTCGGGGTCGGAGCACCACGACGGGGATCTCGCGTTCGGTCCATGTCTGGTACAGCTCGAAGTCGGCGTAGACCTCTAACAGCAGGGGCCAGAGACGAGAGCGTTCCTGCGGATCCGCGGTGTGGGCGCGAACAGGTCTCCTCTCGGCGCGGATCTGGATGTGGGTGTCCGGGTGGGTGCGCAGGTTGAGATACCACTGAGGGTTTTTGGGGAGCCCTCCCTGGGAGGCCACGACTACCGTGTCCGGGCCGTCGGTCATGTAAAGCAGTGGCGTGGTGTGGAGCCTGCCGGACTTTCGACCGCGATGCTCGAGGAGCAGGACGGGCACGGGCTTACGGAAGCCGGCGGCTACACGCCACGTCCCACCGAGCCGGCCGCGGGTACGGCGGTAGGCCCACACCTGAGTCTTGGCCATGTACTTGAAGAGGCGCGGCAGTAGCGGGGAGTCCAGTTGCTTGGGACGTGGACGTTGTTCGGGACGTGGACGTTGTTCGGGACGTGGACGCTGATGTGACATGAATCGCCTCCGATCGGGCAACTGGCCGGTCTGCTGCTGCGCTTGGCCGATGGCCGAGCCTCACCTGGAGGCCACGGGTTCTGATGAGACGCGTGGTGGCCGAGCTGGTCACCGCTGGGTACGCCCTGGTTGTCACAGCTTGCGGAAGTCCCAGGAGACTGTCTTCGACGGGGTCAGGCGGATCCACGCATGCCGACCGTCGTGCGGCATCGCCTCGAGGCCGAAGTTCTTGCGGGCGAACAGCGGTTCCAGTGCGTCGAGTTCGGTACACGGTTCTCCGGTGCGGGGGATCTCGCCCACGAACTCCGCTGTGCCTGACAGTTCGACTCCGCGCAGTTCCCCGTACCCCTCACCGGAGTCGACGACGACAGCTATGCGCGCGTCGTGACGGATGTCGGCCCATCGCTTGCTGCGCACGATGGAGTACAGCCACAGCGAGGTGCCGTCCCAGGCGAACCAAAGGGCACTGACATGCGGGGCGCCGTCGTTTGAGACGGTAGCGATTCGGCACGTGCGCTGGGTGGCGAGGAACTCGTCCACTTCGTCCGGCGTCATCATGATCTTTCGGCTACTGCGCTGAGTCACAGACATGCGGGGCCTCTCTTCACTTGCGTCAGGGGGCCGGCGGGGCGTATCTGATGCAGCGTCAGAAGCATGGGTGATTTTCCCTCAGCCTGCAATGGTTGAGGGCACCTCAGGTCGTGTCCCGCCACGTGGTGCAAGCGACCTTGCTCGACGCGTTCCGGTACGCCGCGCGGCGGCCTCGCCACAGGCACGGCTCCCGTGTCGCGCAGCGACTGACCTGCCGTCAGCGCCATGCGCGGCCCCAAACGGCGCCGATGCGGCGATGACCTGCGGATTCCGGCGCCTTGATCCGCTACACCACCTGGCGCGACGCCACCTTGCATCTCGATCAGTTCGGCCTTGAAGGTGCCGTTCAGCGCACGCGAAACCCCCGCTGATCACCGCCCCCTCAAACAGAGCCGCCGCACCCAACACCTTCCTTGCGGCGGCGATGATCCGCTCTCTGTTCCGCTCGGCGTAGCGGCGTAAGCGTCCGATCGCTGGGCGCCAGGAGTCACGTCACCCCGACCCACAACCGGATCACCCTATCCAATTTTCATGTTAAGCTGATCCAGGAAACCGGAAAGGCCTATCCGTCTGCATGTGATCGCTGATGCCCTGCTCGCCGCCATGGGAGTCACTCATGCGGCCGGGGCGTCGTGACGTGTCAATGTGCGGACGCGCTCTACAGGAGGGATCAACCATGAAGGCGACAAACGGACATGCACGGCGCTGGGTGACAAGGTCGTCTGCGGCGCTCGGGATTGCGACGGTGGCCCTGACAACGGTCATGGCCCTGCCTGCGGCGGCAGCCACTGAATACACGTACGGTAACGCGAATTATCCAGGGGGGGCGGCCGATCAGGCCCGGAACAACTGCTACCGCTCTCACCCCAATGCATCGGCCACCGTGACGCTTATTGGTACGTACCTGAACGGTGGTGCCACGTGGTACTGGGCCGAGGTGAGGTGCGTCTACTAGCCTGCGCGTTTCGGTTGATGGTGTCTGGATCTTGATCAGAAAAGCGAAAGTGCCCTCTGAGCTGCAATGCCGGTGATTTAGTGCCTAGCTGCAGGTAGAGCGGGTGCTGGTGACTGATTCGGGTGAAGAAGACTCGGGGTTGCATGCGCCGGTTCGCCTCGATCTGATGATGCGGCGGATGGTCTCGGGACACGGCAACGGGGCTCCCGGTAGGACAGACGATCGACCAAGATCCGATCGAGGGTTTTCGGGGAAGCCCAGGTCATGGCAACGGGGCTCCTGGTAGAGCGAAGAAGCCGACCAAGGTCTTCCCGCTCGAACGAGCCCCGTTGCCCACTCAGTGTTCCAACGTCACGCTCACGTCGTCCATCAACGTCGCCGACGGCGTCTTCGCACGAAGATTTCGCGGACGGCCACCCAGGACGCTGGTGCCGCTGCCGCGGCCTGGCCAAGACTCATGTGCAGCACGCCCTTACCGCACTCGCGATCAACGTCGAGCGGCCGAGGCTCCAAGAGCCCGCCCGCCACTCCAACCGGCCCGCCCTCCCACCGCGTTCCAGCAGTACCTCGACGCACGAGGATTGCCCCGGCCTCTGTGGTGGCGAGGCAAACGGCCTTGGATCTCAAGATTCCCTACAGAGTCACTTACTGCGCCGGGTCCATCCCGACCTTGTCGAAGAGCTGACCATCCGTCGGGGTCAGGCTGTACATCGCGAGTCGTTGGATCTTGCCGTCCTGGATCGTGAAGAAATCTGCAAGGGTGACTGTCTTCCCGAACGCGATCAGGTCGATCTCCACGGCGACGTCTTCACCGTCTACGATCAACCGCCTGGGGCTGGGCTTCATCCCAGCGGACGGCAGGGCCTCCTCATACATCCGCCTGATCGCGTCCGCCCCCGTCAGGGTTCCCGCAGCGTTGTGCAGTACCGCATCCGCCGCGAAGAGGGCGGCCACGGCGGCGGCATCACCCGCGGTGACTTCCGCGAAGTAGGAGGCAACGACATCGGCGGGACCACTCATACGATTCCTCTTTCCACCCAGATTCACAGGCACTTGGCGATTTATATACACCCGAAGAACTGGCGGGTCCTCGGCAGGGTACGCACCCACCTGACGTCGGCGACCGCGCCGGCAAGGGCCCTGCTGGTCCTGACGAACCGTGAAGTCTCCCGCTGACGGACGATCTTCACCGAAGTCATCCGCCCGCGACCAGCACGAGCATCCCGGACATCACGCACACCGGTTCCGTGACCAGCAACTTCACAATGCTCACCGGTCAGGGGCTGCCTCGGAGTGCGTCTTCTGGGGGCCGACCATTCCCGTCCACCTGAAGAAGGGACAGAACACGATCGCCTTCCGCTCCGAGGAACCTCCGAACTTCGCGGCACCACCTACGTCTCGGACACCTTCCCCGACGCACCGCTCCGCTCCCACTTGCGCACCACTGATCGACCGGATCACCGCCGCACCGTACGCGCGGGAGGTGCGGGAGGTGCGGGAGGGCCGATGAAGTAAACACCACAGCAGCGTTGACGTGACGCGCGCGCGGTACCGCGCCCCACGCTGTACCAACGAACACGCCCACCTCGGCGCTCATGCCCAAGCAGACGCCCGGACCGTCACAGTCGACGGACCCGGGCGTTCCGTTGTCGGGGCGGGTCAGTTGCTGATGGATGCCGACATCGCACGGGACGAGCTCTTCCGGCCGCATTGGCTGGAGGGCCCGCTCGAGGAGATCCTCGACAAGGCCGCGATGGGCGAACCGATCGTGACCGTGGCGGCGAGCGCGACCGACCGGATCGAGTCCGCCGTCGTGGCCAGCGAGGGGACGAGCCGGAGGAACGCCCCGGCAGGCCGCCGAAAACGGTGATGCACCGGCGTTGGTCAGCACGTCGGCGAAGTCGGCGAGACCAACCTCATCCTGGACGGGGAGGCAGGGAGAGGGCGTGATCCTCACACCAGCAATCGGATTGCCCTATCCATTTATGATGCTATGCTGGCTACAGAAAACTGGAGCACCTTATCCGGATCATGAAATGGATAACTCTATCTGGTTAGGTTCGGCCGAACGGCCCGCGCTGCCGAAGTACGGGCCGCCGCGCCCTCACCGACGCTTCCCCGTTTCCTGATGACTCATTCGCGAAGGGTAGGACCGCCATGACCAGCATGTCGTTCGCCGACGCGGCACGCACGTGCCTCACCGCCAAGTACGCCACGTTCTCCGGCCGCGCCCGGCGTGCGGAGTACTGGTGGTTCTCGGTGGTGTATGTGATCGCTGCCGTCGCGTTCGTCGGGATCAGTTGGGTGATCGAGAATCCGCTGCCGAGCGTCCTCCTGCTGCCGTTCCTCGTACCTATGTTGTCCGTCTCGGTCCGCCGGTTGCACGACACCGGCAAGTCCGGCCGGAGAATGCTCATCGCTCTGATCCCGGTCGTCGGCCCGATCATGTACCTCGTGGGTATGACGGTGGACGGCACCCCGGGCACCAACCAGTACGGCCCCTCCCCCAAGGTAGTCGGCCACCTCGTCGGCTGAGCGGTCACGCACTGCGTGTGGTGCAGCCGCCGCCTCCATCAGATCAGCACGAGGCGGCGGGCCTTGCCGGCGTGAATACGGCGCGGCCGTACATCTGGCGCTTGAGCATCTGGCTCGTTTTGCTGAAGTAGCGCAGCGCCTTGAGACCACCACCGGAAGTCCGGCTCGCGCAGTTCCGTGTACAGGATGGCCGTATCGGAGCAGCTGTCATTCCACCGTTGGAACAGGTGCGTCTCGTCGAGGAGGCTGTCGCGGCGGAAATGGCCCTGCACGATCACGTCGATAACGACACGCCGCCACGCACGACCGCAGTGATGTTGGACTCGACACCATGGGACCCACTCGACGACAAGGTCGCGGTCATCACCGGCGGCGGTTCAGGTATCGGCCTCGCCATGGCGCAGCGATTCATCGAAGACGGCGCGGTGGTCTACGCGACCGGGCGCAGGCAGAAGGAACTGGAAGCCGCCGCGGCGAAGGTGGGCGCGATCGCCGTCCAGGGTGACGCATCGAACCCCTGCGTACCTCGACCGGCTCTACGGCACAGTGCGGGGCACCAGCCGCCGGACCGACATGCTGGTGGAGAACGCCGGGACCGCCGAAGTCGCCAGGCTCAAGGACGTAACCGACGGGCACTTCGACAAGATCTTCAACAGCAACGTCAAAGCCACGCTGCAGCTACAGCGTCTACGACGCCTCGAAAGCCGCGGTCCGCTCATTCCCCGGGGATAAGCGAACGAGGTCAAACAGTGGAAGAACCGGTCAGCGCGCTGTCACCGGGCACCATGTACACCCCTGGAGTCGACAATTCGCCTGTCGCGGCCGGGCTCGACGAGGCAGGCAGGCAGGCGCGGAGCAAGCAACGCACCACTCCGTTCGCGTGCTCGATCACCCGTTGGCCGACCGCCGACGTCACGACAGGACTGCCCGCTTGCCGCATTCGGTCATCTCGCGGACCCACCACCCCACTCTCCAAGGAGCAGCATGAAAGGAGCAGCATGAAGATTGGTGTCGGCCTTCCCAACCTGGTGCGCGATGTCCGGCCCGAGGTTCTCCCAGAGTGGGCGAAACGCGCGGAGGCAGCTGGATTCTCCTCGTTGGGCACGGGCGGCCGAATCGCCTTCCCGGGCGTCATGGACACCGTGACGCTCGCCGCGGCTGCCGGTGCGACCAACTCGATCGGCCTCATCAGCAACGTCCTGGTGGCGCCGGCCTGGCCGCCGGTTCTGCTGGCCAAGGAGGTCGCCGGCATCCAGGGTGTCTCGGGCGGACGGCTCACCCTGGGACTCGGCATCGGCGGGCGGCAGGACGACTTCGTGGTCGACGGCGCAGGACCACGCGGTGTGGGCAAGCGGATGGACGACGCCCTTGAGGTCTTCCGGGATTTCTGGGCGGGCAGGCCCGTTCCGGGCAGCGAGTCCGCCGGCGTGCCCGGTGGCCGGATCGAGATCCCGATGCTGTTCGGCGGTACGGCGCCGACCGCGCTCAAGCGGATGGCCAAGTGGGGCAAGGGATATATGGCCGGCACGGTGCCCGTGCCGATGGCCGCCTCCTGGTTCGAGGACGCCCGCCGGGCATGGACGGAAGCCGGCCGGGAGGGCAAGCCGTACCTCGTCGGTACCGTCTACTTCGCGTTGGGCGACTTCGAGAAGGGGCGGACCAACGTCTACGACTACTACAGCATTCTGGGCGAGGAGGTCGCCGAACTCACCACGAGCGCCATGGCCGGCAGCACCGGCGCTGTGCGCGACGTCATCGAGCAGTACGAGGACCTGGGCGTCGACGAGCTGCTGTTCAACTCCTCCTCTGACGACCCCGACGAGATCGAACGCCTGGCTGAGGCTGTGGGGTAGGCGCACACGACGGCGGCCAGGCGCCACGCCCGCCCACCAGTCAACCGGATTGCCTTATCCACTTCTCATGGTACGCTGAGATCAGCGAACCGGAGCTGGCTATCCGAATCGGAAATGGATAGATCTATCCAGTCCCGCTGCTTCCCCGACGCTTCACCGGAAGGACCCATCATGACCAGCATCGCCATCGTCGGAGCCGGCCCCCAGCTGGGGCTCGCCATCGCCCGCACCTTCGGCTCCCAGGGTTTCGACGTCGCCCTGATTTCCCGCAACCGGGAGAAGCTCGACGGTCTCGTCGCCACACTGACTGCTGAGGGCATCACCGCCGCCGCGTTCCCCGCGGACGTGCTCGACCGCGACGCGCTCACCCAGGCACTCAAGAATGCCGCCACCCGCTTCGGCGGCATCGACGTGCTGGAGTACTCCCCGGTGGGGACGTTCGGCTCGACCGCGCTGACCACTCCGACCGACACCGAGCCGTCCCACGTGCAGCACGAGATGGAGTTCCAGCTGTACGGAGCCATCGCCGCCACCAAGGCGGTGCTGCCCGCGATGCGTGAGGCCGGCGCGGGCACCCTGCTCTACACCACGGGCGCCGGCTCCATCGATCCCGTGCCGCAGGTCGGCAACGTCAACGCCGCCGCCGCGGCCCTGCGCAACTGGGCCATCAACCTGCACAAGGAGCTGGACGGCACCGGCATCCAGGCCGCCCACGTCGGCATCGACGTCTCGATCGGCATGTCGGTCATCCCCGACTTCCCGACGGCCCAGCCCGAGGAGATCTCCCCCGTCTACTGGGACCTGCACACCACCAAGCGTGACCAGGCCGAACTCGTCTTCAGCCGCTGACGCCAGGCCCCCTCTCGTGATCGCCCTCGCCGAACCTCGATCGCGCCGCGGAGTTCCGGGCCGCGGCGCGATCGAGGAGAAGGGCGTCGCTGCGATGGGCATTGCCGACCTCGACGCTGGGAGCCTCGAGCGTCATGAGGGCTGCCGAGCCCGGCAAGCACTTCATCCCTGACACCCACGCCTGCTGATGCCGGCCGTCAACCAATCCCCCCACTGTTTCGAGGAGTGCACCGATATGACCACCACGACTGACCCGTCCTACGTCGACCCCGCGCTGATCAACCCCCGCGCCGTACGTCTCATCGAGGCGTTCAAGGACTTCCTGGCCCGCATGCGCGACGAGGAGGGACTGACCTTCGAGGACTTCAGCGTGGCCGCCGATCTCCTGCAAAGGGCCCAGCAGAGCACCGGCGCCCCCCTGGCGATGGTCTTCGGCCCGCTGTACAGCGAGGTCTTCATGGACGGCCGGGACGGCTACACCCCCGCCGCGGGCGTCGACGCCTTCACGGTCCTCTCCGGCACCCCGCACATCGGCAACCCCGGCACCCTGCCGATGCGCCCTGACGAGCCCGGCACCCCGCTGTCCGTCTCCGGTCGCATCCTGGACGGCCACGGCCGGCCGATCGAGGGCGCCAGGCTGGAGATCTTCCACGCCGCCGACAACGGCAACTACTCCGGGCTCTACGACGACGGCGTGCCCAAGTACAACCTGCGCGGGCACCAGTTCACCGACGCGGAGGGCCGCTACGCCTTCACCACCATCACCCCGTCGGCCTACGCCGAACCCCACCTCGCGGCGGTCGACGGAGTGGCCGAGGCCTGCGCGGCCCTCGGACGCAGCCTCTACCGCCCCGCCCACATCCACTACGAGGTCCACCACCCCGACCTCATCACTCCCTGGGCGGGCGAGATCTACTTCAAGGGAGACCCCGTCATCCCCGTCGACTTCGTCGGCGGGTCGAAGACCCCGCTGTCCCTGCAGGCCGACACCGTCCTGCACGAGGACCCCGAGGACATCGCCGCAGCCGGCTTCCAGGGCCCCTACCGGACCATGGAGTTCGACTTCGCCCTCAAGACCCGCACCAGCCCCGACACCATCACCCCGAAGGGGACGACGGCATGAGCCCCGAGGACACGACCGCCTGGTCGCTGTCCCGGCTCAACACCGCCTTCTACCACCACTACGACCGCCGCGAACACGACGCGGTGCTCGGATTCTTCACCCCCGACGCCCTGTATGAGGTTCACGGACGGAGCCTGCGCGGCCTCGCCGAGATCCTGGACGCGCTCAACGCCCGCCCCGGTCCGGAGCAGACCATCCGCCACATCATGGGCGCCACGCACTTCCACACCATCGGTGAGACCACCGCCCAGGGAACCATCACCGTGCTCGGGTACGGCGGACTCACCCCCACCGAACCAGGGCCCGCCCCCTACACGGTGGCAACCGGCGGACACATCTTCGAACTGTCGGACCACTACCGGTTCGACAACGGCCGCTGGAAGATCACCCAACGCAGAGCCGACCAGATCCTCACCCCGACCCCTCACTGATGACCCGGGGAGCGCTGCTCAACGGCAGGCGCTCCCCGACGTCGTGGCGCCACGATTCGACCAGGACTCCGAAGGAACTCCCTCAAGGACAGGGGCAGAGAGTCATACCGGCCCCCGAAGTCCACGAACCCGAACCGGGCTCTACAACGACGGTATTGGGCACCGCCGCCAGCCAATTGGCCGGCGAACTGGCGGGGCTGAGACATACGCGGTTGCCCCTCAGCAAGCGGGCCGATGCGTTCTGACGAACCCGGGACCCAAATGGCAGTGAGGGGCACGGCAGTCTTGGGCGTCAACAAAATGCGCGGACGCGCGGCCACCCCCTGGCTGTTCCAGCGCAGGACCATGAGAATTCTCCAGTCGAACGCGAGCCAGGACGCCACGGCACAGCAGGTCGCGACCCCGAAGGACGCGGCCCCGCCAGTCGCCAAGAGTGCGGCGCCGTGAGGAACTGTCTCGCCTCGACGCCACCTGAAGCGGCGGGTGACGACACAGACCTCCGGGCGCAGCAGTCGGCCCATCAATCGGATAGCTCTATCCAATTCTAGTGCTACGCTGACCAGGCGGTCCGGATCACGCCATCCGGGCCAAGAAATGGATAAGCCTATCCAAAAGGCAAAGTGATCGCGCCGAGGTCGGCGAGATCACCCTCACCCCACACACCCCACCTTTCTTGCCGAGGATCACTGTGACCAGCATCGCCATCGTCGGCGCCGGCCCCCAGCTGGGCCTGGCCATCGCCCGCACCTTCGGCTCCCAGGGCTTCGACGTCGCCCTGATCGCCCGTAACCGCACCAAGCTCTACGATCTCGCCGGCACACTCACCGCCGAGGGCATCACCGCCGCCGCCTTCCCCGCCGACGTACTCGACCGCGACGCCCTCACTCAGGCACTCAAAGACGCCGCCACCCACTTCGGTGGGATGGACGTCCTGGAGTACTCCCCGGCCGACAGCACCACCGTCCTGACCACCCCGGCCGAAACCGAACCCTGGCACGTGCAGCACGAGATCGAGTTCCAGTTCTACGGCGCCATCGCCGCCACCAACGCCGTGCTGCCGGCCATGCGCGAGACCGGCACCGGCACCCTGCTGTTCACCACCAGCGCCCGCTCCGTCAACCCCCAGCCGCCGACCGCCAACGTCAGCGCCGCCGCCGCGGCCCTGCGCAACTGGGCCGTCAACCTGCACAAGGAGCTGGCCGACACCGGCATCCAGGCCGCCCACGTCGGCATCGACGCGGTGATCGGCACCCCCACCTTCTACGGACAGCCGCGGGTCGCTGGTGGCCAGATCTCCCCCGTCTACTGGGAACTGCACACCTCTCAGCGCGACCAGGCCGAGCGAATCTTCAGGGCGTGACGCCACACCGGCTGATCAGCGCTGTCCCCTCATCCGCCCACCGAGGAGGCGCCATGACCTACGCATACGACCCCGAGATCACGCCGTGGCTGTCGATGCTTCCGAGCGGACCGGTCACCGGCTTCCAGGAGCTGCGCGCCCGGAGCGAGGAAGCGGTGCGAGGCGGGCTGCCGTCCTACGAACCGGACATCGCCATCAGCACACGCGACGTCACCGTACCGGGGCCCTACGGATCGCCGGACGTCACGATCCGCATCTACGCGCCCGCCGAACGAGACGGCCTGCTGCCCGGACTTCTCTACATCCACGGCGGCGGATTCATCATGGGCAGCATCGAGCAGTTCGACGCCACGGCCACCCGCATCGCCGACAAGGCCGGCACGGTCGTGCTCTCCGTCGAGTACCGGCTCGCGCCGGAACACCCCTTCCCCGCTGGGCTGGAGGACTGCTACACGGCCTTGGCGTGGACCGCGAAGTCGGCGAGTGAACTGGGCATCGACCCCGCCCGCCTCGGCCTCGCAGGGGAGAGCGCAGGAGGCGGCCTCGCCGCCGCGGTGACCCTGCTCGCCCGCGACCGCGGCGGCCCCGCATTGTGCTTCCAGTACCTGGGCGTCCCCGAACTCGACGACCGCCTCCAGACACCGTCCATGCGTGCCTACGACGACGTCCCGCTGTGGAACAGCTTTGCCACCCGGGTCAGCTGGGACTGCTATCTCGGTGAGGGCCGCCGTGGCACGACCCATGTATCCCCTTACGCCGCGCCCGCACGCGCCGAGGACCTGTCCGGGCTGCCTCCTGCATTCATCACGGCCTGCCAGTACGACCCCTTCCGCGACGAGGACATCGACTACGCCCAGCGCCTCGCCCACGCCGACGTCCCCACCGAACTCGTCCTCTACCCCGGCGTACTGCACGGAGGACTCATCCCCGAGTCGGCGCTGGGCAGGCGCGTCCTCGCCGACATGATCGCGGCGCTGCGCCGTGGCCTCGGCGTATGAAGCGGCTGACGCACCCGGCCGCCCCGCACAGTGCGCCCCCTCACGACGCGGGGAACGGCATGCAGGTCGACGAGGGCATCACGCGCGTCTTCCAACTCCTCGGAAAGCGCTGGAACGGCCCGATCCTGTCCGTACTGACCACGGGGCCGACCTACTTCGCCGACCTGCGCCGGGCGATCCCCGGCATCAGCGAGCGAATGCTCTCCAGCCGCCTCACCGAGCTCGCCGCCGCGGAACTCATCGTGCGCGAGGTGGACAAGGGGCCGCCCCTGCGGGTCTCCTACCAACTGACCGAAGCGGGCACGGCGCTGGAGCCCGCGCTCCAGGAACTCGCGCAGTGGGCGAAGACCCACATGCCGGAGGCGGAGCATCTGCCCGCGTAGCGGACGGCCACGGAGTCGAACTGCGGGGACCGGTAGCGCAAACCCGCCGAGGTCTTGTAGACGGCTGCGAAGCCCTCACCAGAGTCGAACAGACCTGCGTACGCCTGAAAAGCAAGGGGTATCCAGCGTGATGTCCCTGGTGTCCCCGAGAGAGGGGGCTCCGTGCAGGTCGGACCTCCTGGCAACGACCAGTTGTCCACCCGGGCGGATGGCCGGCAGAACCTCGGCGCCGATGAGAGCGGGCGTCGAACAGGCCGGACACGCCGCCGGGGACGGCTTCGCGGATACGCTCGGCAACCCCCGTTCCGCGGGCAACGACGCGATCGCCCCACCACCGGCAGGTCGATGGCTTTGGCCAGCTGAACGGCATAGCCGCCCACCGCGCCGGCGGCGCCTGTGACGGCCAGCCAGTCCCCGGATTCCAGGGCTAGAAGGTCGAGGCCCTGCTGTGCCGTCATCCCGTTCACGGGAAGCATCGCGGCTTCCGTATGGCGGCTGCCCGCTGGCGCACGGACGACTTGGCGCGCATCCAAGACGAGGTATTCGGCGTAAGCGCCTCCAGGGGCATCAACGCTCCGGGCACTGGAGCGCGACGGGATCGTGTCGCGCTGAGTCTTCCCCACCACTCGGGCGCTGCAAGTCATGGCCGACAGCGGTGAGCGCGTACTCGCCTGCCGGGGGCATCCGCTACGACGAACAGGCCCGAGCCTGAGCCGAGAACGGGCTGTCGATGGCCGTGTCCGCGACGCCCCCTCGGCCCCGCGGACACGGCCGCCGCGTGATGTGGTCGTCCGCCGATCAGCGGAGCCGGGCGGTCAGGTGGTATCGGCCCGAGGGCAGCCGGTAGGAGGCCATGCCGTCCTTGTGACCGAGGAGACGCACCCCGTCCACTCGGGTCAGCGGAGTCCGTCCTTCGCGGACGGCATCGGCGGAGACGGCTGAAAGGCGCAGCGTCGCCTCGCTGTTGGCGGGCACGACCGCGTCATACGCCAGGACCCTGCCGCCGTCCTCCACCTTCCATTCGCTTCTGATCTCGCCGTACGGCGACTCGTACGAGCCCGACACCTGAGTGATCCTGCCGGTGGGATCGATGCGGGGTTGCAGGACGAAGTGCTTGAAGCCGGGGCTGTCCGGGTCGCGGGCGATGCCGGCCATGTAGGCGTACATCCACTCCATGATCGCGCCGTAGGCGTAATGGTTGAAGGAGTTCATGCCGACCGGCCCGAATCCGTCTTCCTTGGAGTAGGAGTTCCAGCGTTCCCAGACGGTGGTGGCGCCGTTCTTCACGGAGAACAGCCACGACGGCAGCTCGTCCTGGTAGAGCAGTTTGTACGCCAGGTCCGCGCGGCCCTCGTCGGTGAGGACGGGGGCAAGGACGTTGACGCCGAGGAAGCCGACGGACAGCGTGTTCTCGGCGTACCTGACCCGGATGCTGTTCGGGTGCGCGGCCTTGTAGGCCGCGTCGTTGCCGATGTTGTCGGCGAGATGGCCCACGAGCGTGCGGCGCTGGGCCTCCGTCTCATAGAAGCCGAGCTTGAGGACCCAGAGCAGGGCCGTCTGGCTGTTGTCCTCGGTCTTCTGGTCGGGGTCGGAGCCCGGTTCGATCGGGGAGGCGTCGCCGAGGCTGGACTTGACCGTGACCGTGCCGTCCTCGGTGCTCAGATACTTGGTGATGAACGCCTGCCTGATGCGCCCAAACAGCCGGTCGTACGCTTCACCCTCCGCCGTTCTGCCGATCGCGCGAGCCATCTGTGCCATCAGCCGGGTGCTGTAGCCGTAGTAGACGTCGCTCATGAGCTGGGCGCTGGTCTTCTGCGGGGCCAGCCAGTCGCCGGTGATGGAGCCCTGTCCGGCGTAGGTGTCGCCGGTCTGCTCCTGGATCCAGTCGAGGTAGCGGGTCATCGACGGCCAGTTGCGATCGATGACGGTCGCGTCGCCGGTCATCTGCCACAGGGTCCACGGGAGGATGACCCCGCAGTCCGCCCAACCGCTGCCGCCTGCCGGGAAGTTGAAGCGTCCGGTGGGGGCGAGGCCGGTGTACTGGGCCTTGTCCATGCCGTAGATGGACTGGGAGTCGACGACCGTGTCCTGGAAGTGGCTGAGGAAGACCCCGGCGTCCACGTTGTAGAGGCCGGTCGTGGAGAAGACCTGGGTGTCGCCGGTCCAGCCGAGGCGTTCGTCGCGTTGCGGGCAGTCGGTGGGCACCCAGAGGTAGTTGCCGCGCTGGCCCCAACGGATGTTGCTCGCCAGCTGGTTGATGTCGGGATCGTCGGTGGTGACGGTGCCGATCTCGCGGATCGCGGAGGTGGCGACCTTGCCGGTCAGGCCGGTGATCGTGACGGTGTCCGTCGCGGTGACGGAGACATAGCGGAAGCCGTAGAAGGTCAGGGAGTCCTGGTGGGTCTCGCCGTGCCGGTCGCCTTTGAGGATGTAGGTGCTGGTGGCCTTGGCACTGCGGAGGTTGGCCCGGTAGAGGGAGCCCTCGGGGCCGTCCGCGCCGGCGCTGTCGTCGTTGAGCATCTCGCCGAACTTGAACTCGGCCTTGGCTCCGGCCGGGCCGCGCAGGCTGTAGCGGGCCACGCCGACCATGTTCTGGCCGAGGTCGAACATCGCGGTCTCTCCGCCGGCGATCGTGACCGAGGCGGAGGCCGCCTTCGCGGGATCGGTCACCGTACGGTCGGGATCCACGACGATGCGGCCCCTGCCGTTGGGGCTGCCGTCCTGCCCGGTCACCCCCGTGGCGACGGTGATCGACTGCGGTCGCCGGTCCCAGCGGTGCATGAAGCGCGCGGTCTCGCCCGGGTAGGCGAGGAGCTGCGCGTCCGGGAACTTGTCGTCGAAGGCGACCCGTTCCACGTCCGACCAGGCGGCGTCGTCGAATCCGTGCGCCGTCCAGCCCGGCAGTTCCTTGCGGGCGTCGTAGGTCTGGCCGTCGTAGATGTCGTCGGCCCGGTAGGGGCCGGTGTCCGTCGCCTTCCAGCCACTGTCCGGCCCGGTGACGACCGTCTGCGACGTCCCGTCGGCGTACCGGATCAGCAGCTTGGCCTTGACGGCCAGGGCGTTGCCGTCCGCCGAGTAGTACGTACTGCCGTCGGATATACGGCCGTTGTACCAGCCGTTGCCCAGGACGAACCCGAGGGTGACGTCCGCGTGCTCGCGCCTCACGAGGTCCGTGACGTCATACGTCATGTAGTTGACGCGCGCGTCGTAGTTCGTCGAGCCCGGAGGCAGCAGTTCGATCGTGGTGCCGCCGTCCTGCGGGACGGTCACATGGCGTCCGTTGACGTAGGCCTCGTACACGCCGAGGGCCGAGACGTACAGCCGGGCCTCGCGGACCCGCTTCTTCAGAGCCACTTGCCTCCGAAGCATCGGTGCGCCGGACGAGTTGGGGGTCTTCCCCTTCATGCCGACCCACTGCGCCGCGTCCCAGCCGGTGACGCCGTCGGTGCTCAGCAGGCCCGTCTCGAAGACGGCCGGGGGTGCGCTGCCCGTCTTGCGGCCCTCGGAGTCCCAGACGGTGACGGTCCAGTGGTAGCGGGTCGAGGCGCGCAGCGGCTTGCCCTTGTAGAGGACGGCGACGGAGTCGGAGGAGCTCACGCGGCCGCTGTTCCAGAGGTCGGCACGGGAAGGGGTCAGCTTGTCCGGGGAGCTCGCGACGAGGATCTGGTAGGCGCCCTGACTCCATCCCCGGGTGGCGGACCGGGTGCGCCAGCCGAAGCGCGGCCGGTTCGCATCCACGCCGAGGGGGTCCGTGCGGTGTTCCACAGTCAGGCCCCACACCGGGCCGCCCTGCGAACCGGGGGATGCTTCCGCAGCAACGCTCGTTCCGCCTGCCATGAGACCGGGTCCTGTCGAGAGGGCGCCGGCCGTTGCGGCGAGCACGGTTCGACGACGTACATGACTCACGCCTGGGTCCTTTCCAAGTCACGGGCGGCGAAGGTGTGCCGCCCCGAGCCGACGACGCGGCCTTCGCCGTCGGGCAGCCGGATCTCCGCCGTGGTGTTCGGCGGGAGCTCCACGTCGAGGCGGAACCGGCCGTTCGCACGCCTCCAGCGCGCGGACACCACGCCGTACGGGGTGCGGTAGCTGCCCTCGGCATGGGTGAGGTCGCCGACCGGGCGGGGGTCGATGACGAGTTCGCGGTAGCCGGGCTTTCCAGGGGCCCGGCGGATGCCGACGACTCCGCTGTGGAACCACTCCTCGATCTGGAGCAGGATCATGTGGTTCTTGGAGTTGCCCATGTCCCACTGCTCGGGGACGGTCGTCAGGCCGCCTGGATTGGCGGTGGTGGGCGCCATGAAGTAGCCGTAGCTGGGGCGGGTGTTCTCCTGGAGGACGTCCCACAGGACGTCGTCACGGCCGCCTTCGTGCAGGGCGCGGACGATCGGGGCGAGGCCGATGGTGCCGCCGCTGAGGTGCGGTCCGCCGCCGAACGGCTGGTGGGCGTGGACGAGTTCGATCAGCGCGTCGAGGACCCTCCCGCGCTCCCCATCGGGTACCAGGCCCTCGTCGAGCGCGAGCGCCTGCATGGCCTGGGTCGCCGTCGCTCCGGCGGGGCCTTCTGCGGTGTAGCGGCCCAACTCCCGGTTGTAGAAGGCGTCGTTGAACGCGTCCTTGATGTTGGTCGCGAGGTTGCGGTACTCGGCCGCGTCGGCGGTACGTCCGATCAGTGCCGCCATGCGGGCCATCCGGTCGGCGATCTGGTGGTAGCCCCAGGTCCCGGTGATCCGGCCCGAGGTGTTCTCACTGGCGATCCAGTCCGCGAGGGCCGCGTTCACGAGGTAGGCATCCGCGCCGGTGCCGGCCTTCTTCGTCCTGATGTAGTTCAGGAAGGCCTGCATCTGCGGGTAGGTGCGGCTCATCGTCGAGGTGTCGCCGTACGTCTCGTACAGCAGCCACGGCACCAGGACGATGCCATTGCCCCAGTTGATCTCGTCGCCGAACCGGCCCGTGTAGCCCCAGTCGTACACCGGGGCCTTGAGCGCCACGTTGCCGATGTTGTCGCCCGCCCTGGACTGGCCCTCGACCAGGTGCCGTTGCATGGTGCGCAGATAGGCGGCGTATCCGAACGAGCGGTGTATCGAGCCGAAGGGCTGTACGTAGTCGGCCGGGTAGGCGAGCTTCTCGCGGCCGGGGCAGTCCGTGAACGTGGACATGGTGTTGCTCATGATCGAGTAACGGGCCATGCGGTGAACGCGGTTGATCCGGTCGTCGGAGGTGCGGACCGCGCCCGCGTTCGGCACGTCCGCGTGGATCTGCAGGCCGGTCACCGTCTCCTGGGTCGGTATGTATCCCTCGGGCAGGCCGGTGACCTGGAGCCACTGCATGCCGAAGTAGTGGAACTCCGGGTGCCACCGCTCGCCTCGCCGGTCGCCGTACGTCGTGTAGGAGGCGAAGACGTTGGTGCCGCGAGCGGCGCCGCCGCCCATGATCGACGCCTGGTTGACGGTGCCGTCGGCGTTCAGCGACTCGGCGGGCTGCATCTTGACCGTGACCCCGGCCGGGAGCGGGCCGTCGAGCTGGAGCAGCGGCCAGCCGGCGAAGTTCTGGCCGAAGTCGAAGACCCACACGCCCGGTTGGGGCTGGGTGACGGCGACCGGGCGGAGTCTGTCGACGATCCTGAGGGGCTCGGCGACCCGCCAGACCAGTTCGGTGGTGAGATTGGGCGCCGGGGCGATGCCGGCGTCGGTCCAGCCCATGGGCGTACCGTCGCGCCGTTTCGCCGACTCGCCGAGGTCCGCGCCGGGGGCGGTCCAGGCGGGCTGCTCGCGGCGGGCGTCGTAGTCGGAGCCGGAGTACCAATTGGCGAGGACGGTCGAGCCCAGCGCCGTCCTCCACGAGTGGTCGCTGACGACAGTCTGGACCGTCCCGTCGGCCTTGGTCAGCTCAAGGCGGGCGATCAGCCGCGGGGAGACTGCGGCGCCCGCACTCGGGTCGGTGCTCGCAAGCGAGTTACCGGAGGCGGAGACGGCGGCCCCGCTCTCGTGCCCCGAGGAGAGGCCGGGGTGGAAGCTGATGTCGGTGGTGCCGATCGCGGTGATGGTGCGGGACTCCAGGCGCGCGCCGCCGTCACCGGTGTCGATGTTGACGGTGCCGCCGACGTGGTAGTTCGCCACGCTGCTCACCTGCACGGTCGTAGCGCCCGGTTGGGCCGCCGCAGTCAGGGTGCCGCTGCCCTTGAACTGGCTCTGCCACCAGCTGTACGGGGCAGTGCGGCCGGTCGCGGCGTTGGTCACGGCCCGGGTCACGAGTGCTGTGCCATGGCCGAGTTCGACACCCAGGGTGTTGTCGCCGGGGCGGACGAGGCGCGTGACGTCGTAGACCCGGTATTCGGTGGAGAGCTGGTAGTTGGAGTTGCCCGGGGCGAGCACCTCGTCGGTGACGGGCCGGTCGTTGAGCCGGGCCACGTGCAGTCCTACGCCGGACAGGTACAGCCTCGCCTTGACAACTCTTCCGCCTGTTTGGAAGGCGCGGGCGAAGACGGGCAGTGGCTGGTCGACCGTGCGGCCGGGGTACTCGATCCAGCGGGCCTCGCCCCAGTCGGAGCGCTTGAGGAGTCCCATCTCCCATGACGCGGGTCGGCTCCACGGTGTCGCGTCGCCGCCGCTGCTCCACACCCTCACCTGCCAGATCACCCGGTCGCGCGAGGCCAGTACGGGGCCGTGCCAGGCGATGTCGGTCTGAGCCGAGGAGCGGACCTTGCCGCTGTCCCACAGCAGCCGGCCCCGGTCGAGCTCCTCTTCCGTACGAGCCGCGCGGATCCGGTAGGCGGACTGGGTCCATCCCGCTCCGGCGCCCGTCACCCGCCAGCTCAGTCTCGGGGCGGGGTCGTCGGCACCGAGCGGTTCGTCCTCACGGCCGTCGACGGCGAGTCCGACGACCCTGGTTCCCTGTCTGGCGCCCTCCTCATCGGCGTAGGCGTCCTGTGCGGGGAGCCCGACGGCCAGTCCCGCCGTGGAGACGGCCATGGTGCCGACGACCTGTCTACGGCTCAACGCGCCCCTCACGATGTCGCTCATGGGTCAGCTGCCGGCCTTGTAGTCGGTGTCCATCTCGGCGAGGAGCTTTTCGGGCGTGGACTGGCCGCTGAAGATCTCCTGAAGGCCGCTGAGCATGGTCTGCTGGACCTTGGCGTTGGGCCACAGCTGGTCCATGAACGGCACCGTGCGGTCCGACGTGATGAACTTGGACAGTTCGGCCAGGGACGGGTCCGCCACATACCCCGTGTCCGGCAGCGAGGGCAGACCGCCCTGCTTCTTGACGAACAGGTTCATGCCCTCGGGCGACATCACGAAGTTCACGAACTTCAGGGCGAGTTCCTTGTTCTTCGCCTTGGCATTGACGCCGTAGCCGGCGCCCGCAGCCGCCGGAATGAGGGTCTGGGACGGGTCGTCGGTGGCGGGCAGCGCCTTGAGCGTGAACGTGCCCTGCGGGTTCTTGCCCTTCAGGAGGGCGATCACCCAGTTGCCCTGGATGACGCCGAGCGTCTTGCCGGTGGCGGCGAGGGCTTGGCTGGCTTCGTAGTTGGTGCCCAGCGGGTTCTTCTGGAAGCAGCCCGTCTTCTCCATCGTCAGGTACTTGTCCAGGGCCGTGGTCCACTGCGACTTGGCGAAGGTCGCCTGGCCCGCCTGCATCTTCTGGTCGAAGCCGCGGTCCGGGCCATAGACCGTGGTGGCGACCAACGCGTACAGGACGAGCTGGGTCACCCAGTTGTCCTGGTTGCCGAGCGCGAAGGCGGGGGTTCCCTTGGCCTTCGCGGCCTTGCAGAAGCCCAGCAGTTCCGTCCAGGTGTCCGGCGCAGTGAGCCCGGCCTTCTGCATGGCCTGCTCGTTGTACACGGCGCCGATGCCGTTCTGGCCGAAGATCGCGTTGTACGTCTTGCCCTCGTACTGCGCGACGGACTTGATCGCGTCGGGCATCTTGGCGGCCCACGGCTGGTCCGAGAGGTCGCGCAGATAGCCGGGCTTGGCCAGGACGACCGTGGCGCCGGGGTTGCCGTTGCCGGGCCAGACCGACATCACGTCGGGGGCGGTGCCCGAGGACAGCTGGGTGCGGATCTGCTGCTGGTACTGGTCGGCGCCGCTGGTGGTGTAGCGGACCTTGACGCCCGGGTTGGCCTTCTCGAACGCCTTGACGACGTCCTCTACGGAACCCTGGTCGACGGAGGCGAGCGTCAGGGTCTTGGAGCCCCCGCCGGAGTCTCCCGCCTTGGTTCCGCCACTGCATGCGGCCAGCAGAGCGCCAGCCGTCACCGCGGCGATCAGGACCGGCAGTTTGCGTGTCTTCATGAAGTCTCCCTCGGGGAAGAGCCACCGGACATGAGGGAAGGGTGGGCGGCATGTGTCATCCGCGCAGCCCTCCCGCGAAGCCGTTGATGATGCTGCGCTGGAGCAGGAAGTAGACGAGCAGGACGGGCAGGATGCTGATCACCAGTGCCGCGAAGATGAGGTTCCAGTCGGTGACGTACTGGCCGACGAACCCCGCGATCGCGACCGGCAGGGTCTGCTGGGCGCTGCCGCTGAGGTACAGCAGCGGGGTGAAGAAGTCGTTCCAGATGGCGACCGTGTTCAGTACCAGGGCGGTCACCGTGATCGGCTTGAGCATCGGCAGGACGACGTGGCGGAAGCCCTGCAGCGGTGTGCAGCCGTCGATCAGTGCCGCGTCCTCGAAGTCCCGGGGCAGGGCGCGCAGGAAGCCGACGTAGAGGAAGACGGTGAACGGCACCTGGAGCCCGGAGTAGAAGAGGACCAGGGCCCAGGGGGTGCCGAGGAGTCCCATGTCGCGCATGGTCTGGTAGAGCGGCAGCGCGGCCAGTTGGAAAGGCAGGACCAGGCCCAGGAGGAACAGCAGATACGTGCTCCGGGACCAGCGGGCCATCACGCGGGCCAGCGGGTAGGCGGCGAGCGACGAGACGGCCAGCACGACGGCGACGCTGCACGCCGTCACCAGCAGGCTGTTGGCCAATGCCCCGCCGAGAGCGCCCTGTTGCCAGGCCTGGGAGAAGTTGTCCAGGGTGGGCGAGGTGGTCGGGCTGATGGGCGAGGAGGTGTCCGATGCCGGCCGTACGGCCAGGTTGACCAGGACGTACACCGGGAAGCCCACGACCAGGGCGGCGGCGATCATCACCAGTTCCAGTGCGAGGGTGCGGCGGCGGTAGCGGATCACGACATGGTCCTCTCGTTGCGGGCCAGCACGAGGTACTGACCGGTCGAGACGACCGCCACGATGATCGTGAGGACGACCGCGAGCGCGATGCTGTAGCCGAACTCGCCGAGCGTGAAGGCGTCCTTGTAGATGAGGGTGGAGAGGGTGTCGGTGGCGTGGCCGGGGCCGCCGCCCGTCAACGCGTAGACCTGGTCGAAGAGTTTGATGCCGCCGATGATCGACAGCATCAGGTTGATGGTGAGGGCCGGGGCCAGCAGCGGCCGTGTGACCGACCAGAAGCGACGCATCGGGCCCGCCCCGTCGATGGCCGCCGCCTCGTGGATCTCCTTGGGCACCGACTGGAGGCCGGCCAGGAAGATGACCATCGAGTAGCCCGCGTACTGCCAGACGATCACCCCGATGACCGACCACAGGGCGAGCTGCGGACTGCCGAGCCAGTCCATCTGCGAGCCGTCGAGTCCGACCGCGCCCAGCACGCTGTTGACCGCGCCGTCCGGGCCGAGCAGGTTGCGCCAGAGGTAGGCGGTGACGATCGGGGTGATCACGGCCGGGGCGAACAGGAACACGCGGAGCAGGTTCCGGGACTTGATGGCCGAGTTGACGCCGAGGGCCAGCAGCAGACCCACGGCGTTCTGGACGACCGTGATCGACACGGCGATCAGCAGGGTGTGCCAGATGGCCTGCATTGCGTCGGGGTCGTCGAGTATGTCGGAGAAGTTGTCCAGGCCGATGAAGGAGAAGTCGGGATCGAGACCGTCCCAGTCGGTGAAGGCGTAGTAGACACCGCGAGCACTCGGCACCAGGACCACGAAGGCGAACAGCAGCAGCGCGGGCAGCGCGAACCACCAGGGCGGGGTGGTGCGCGCTCGCCGGACCTTCGGTGCCGGCTCTGCATCCGGAGGCCGGTCATGGTCCGGAAGCTGCTCGTGCGGGGCGAGGGTCATCGACGGACCTCCTCTCATGAAACGTTTCAAACAAAGCGTTGAATCGAGGCTCCGGCACTGCGGGCTGTCGTGCGGGGGCACCGACCGGTTGTCGTCGTGGGTGATGCGGTCCGGGGGTCGGATGGTCCGATGCAAGGCCGGATGGCCCGGGGTGGGATGGGTAACGTTCCCCAAAGGTGTTGCCAGACCCTAGAGAGCGCCCCGCGTGACGTCAAGATGCCGCGCAAGCTGCGTGATTGTTACGGCTGCGACGCAGCTCAGCCCTTGCGACGGGCCCACTGAGTCACGATTCCGCCCTACACTCGCCGACAACGTTTCCCGAAAGGACAGGAATCGGATGGAGCCGCAGGCCCGGCCTCGACGCGTCACCATCGTCGACGTCGCCCGTCACGCGCAGGTATCCACGACAGCCGTCTCCAAGGTGCTGCGCAACGCCTACGGAGCCAGCCCCGAGATGCGCACGAAGGTGCGCCGCGCGATCGACGAGCTGGGCTACCGGCCGAACGCCGGCGCCAGGGGCCTGCGCGGACAGACCTACACCATCGGTGTCATGCTGCCCGACATCCGCAACCCCTTCTTCCCCGAGATCCTCGACGGCGTCACCGCCTCGCTCGCGGACACCGAGTACCAGGTGCTCCTTGGCCCGGGCTGCAACGGGGAGAAGGAGGAGGCCCGCGTCACCGAGGCAATGATCGACCGCGGCATGGACGGCATCATCCTGGTTGCACCGATCTCTTCACGCGCCCATATGGAGCGCGTCGGCAGCGCGGTGCCGACCGTCGTCATCGGCCGCCACGGCTCATCCCCCGCGTACGACACGGTAGCCGACGACGACATCGAGGGCGCCGCGCTGGTCGTCGGCCACCTGGCCGGCCTCGGACATCGCCGGATCGCCCACATCGAGCATCACGAGACCGACCCGACGCGCCTCACAGAGATGCCCAACGCCCGCCGCGCCGACGGCTATCGCCAGGCCATGCGGCAGAACGGGCTGGAGGAGTGGATCGACGTCGTCTCCACCAGCTACACCCAGGACGGCGGTTACCGGGGCACGAAGGAACTGCTGACCCGACCCGTCCGGCCCACGGCCATCTTCGCCGGAGCGGACATCGTCGCCATGGGCGTGCTCGAAGCGGTCGCCGAAGCCGGTCTGTCCGTGCCCGGCGACCTCTCGGTGGCCGGCTACGACAACACCACGTTCGCCGCGTTCGGCCCGATCTCCCTCACCAGCGTCGACCAGGGCGGTCGCGAGATGGGCCGGAACGCCGTACGCCTCCTCCTGGAACGGATCGCCGACCGCGGCCGCCGATCAGCCCAGATCACCCTCTCCCCCACGCTCGTGCCGCGCCGGTCCACGGCGCGGCCGGCGGAGTAGGGCGTCAGCTCCGAGTTGTGCAGCGGGCGTTCAATCGTTCGATTGAAGGTTGAATTCGACCTTTGGAAAACGTTGCCCATCCGGGTGGGATGAGGCAAGGATGAAGGGCGCCCGACGACCACGGCCGTGCCCAGGCGCCGGGGCTTCACCCCTCCACCCCCCATGGGAGAGGCCTCTTCAGCGTGACCACCTTCAGCAGACGACATGTCCTGGCCACCGGTGCCGCCCTCGGCGTCGGAGCCCTCGGCGCCACCGCGACTCCAGCCGCGGCCGCCCCGGCGGGCTACCGCGGTGCGGGCAAGCGCGAGGAGACGCGAACGCTCGACGAGCTCTACCGGGCCGCGCTCGCGGAGGGCGGGAAGCTCGTCGTCTACGCCGGCGGCGACACCCCCACCCAGCAGGACGGCACCAAGGCGGCCTTCAAGGCCCGCTTCCCAGAAATAGACCTCACGCTGATCGTCGACTACAGCAAGTACCACGACGTCCGGGTCGACAACCAGTTCGCCACCGACACCCTCGTCCCGGACCTCGTCCAACTCCAGACCCTCCAGGACTTCACCCGCTGGAAGCAGCAGGGCCGCCTCCTGCACTACAAGCCCGCCGGATTCTCCAAGGTCTACGACAAGTTCAAGGACCCGCAGGGCGCCTGGGTGGCCACCTCGGCGCTCGCCTTCAGCTTCATGTACGACACGGCGACAGTCGGCGGGACGACGCCGCTCACCCCGCGCGACATGGTCGACCCGAAGTGGAAGGGGAAGATCGCCTCCGCCTACCCGCACGACGACGACGCGGCCCTCTACCTCTTCTCGCTGTACGCCCAGAAGTACGGCTGGGACTGGGTGGCCAAGTTCGCCGCGCAGGACGTGCAGTTCGGACGGGGCAGCAACTCCCCGGGCGACGCCGTCTTCGGCGGCCAGAAGACGATCGGCGTCGGCACCGCCGGATCCGCGGTCAGTACCTCTCCCGTGACGTTCGCCATCGGCGCCGGACACCCCTTCATGGCCTGGGGTCAGCGCACCGCGATCCTCAAGCAGGCCAAGAACTCCACGTCCGCCAAGCTCTTCCTCAACTGGCAGCTGTCGACCGAGATGCAGAACGGTTCGTTCAACGGCTGGTCCGTCCGCACCGACATCACTCCCCCGGCCGGCCTGAAGCCGATCTGGGAGTACCCGAACGCCCACGTGGACGGCTTCCCCCGCTTCATGGCCGACCGCGCCGCGGTCGAGCGGTGGAAGCAGACCTTCGCCCTCTACTTCGGCGAGGTCAAGGGTGACCCGACGCCCGGCGTGCTGGGACTGCATCCAGGGGCATAGACGCGGGACGGAGGCACCCCCTCTCCGCACCAGGCACCCCGCCGCCCGGGCATGATCGGTACGGTGACACCCGGGACGGCAGAAGGGGCGGCGAGGCCGTGAGCGAGCAGGCGGACATCAGAACACGGTGTCGCCGATCCCGTTGTCATCGCGCATGCGTACCCACGGTGGCGCGTTTGCGGGCGCGGAGGGCCAGGCGCAGGAAGGTGCAGTGGCGGTCGTGCCACAGGGCTTCCTCGGTCTCGCCGCCGCCCGCGCGGACGGGAAGGACGTGGGTCCCGTACTCCTGACGCAGGCGTTCGGCGACCTCAGGATCGGTGCCCAGGTCGTCGGCGACCTCCGGGTGTGCCTTAAGCACCTCCTCGGTTAGGGTCGTCTCGGCGAAGAAGCGTTCCTTCTCCACCGAGGTGTCGCGGGGCAGGCGGGCCCAGCGCACCACGACCGTCGGCAGTCAGGCGGCAGCCGTCCCTCAGGACGGCTCGACCGCGGCGGCGGTCTCCTCCGGAAGGCTCTGGTAGACGCCGAGCCCGTGGGCGGGCATCTCGACGCCGCTGTTTCGGCCCGGCTCGACGCGGCCTTCCAGGATGTCGGGGAGGAGGTCCTCGATGTAGGCGCGGGCCGGGGCGATGCCGCCGGTGAGGGGGATGTTGTTCATGAACTCCCGGAAGCCGAGCGGGACTTCGCCGTACTGCAGGGCTCCGACGCGGCTGATGGTGCCGCCCGCGCGGACAGCGCCGATCGACATCTGGAGGGCGGGCAGGGTGCCGACGCACTCCAGCAAGGTGTGGGTGCCGTCGTCGGCGGTCAGTTCACGGACACGTTCGATGCCTTCCTCCCCGCGCTCGGCGACGACGTCGGTGGCTCCGAAGTCCCGGCCCAGGTCGGTGCGCTCCTTGTGCCGGCCCATCAGGATGATCCGCTCGGCGCCGAGCCGCCTGGCGGCCAGTACGGCGGACAGGCCGACCGCGCCGTCGCCGAAGACCGGGACAGTCGTACGGGGGTCGCCCCGGCGGTGACCGCGCAGTCGTGGCCGGTGCAGAAGACGTCGGACAAGGTAAGCAGGGAGAGCAGGAGGGCCGAGTCCTCGGCGACGGGAAACTTGACCAGAGTGCCCTGGGCCTGCGGAACGCGTACCGCCTCGCCCTGGTCGCCGTCGACGCCGTTCCCCCCTTACTGCCCGCCGTGGCGGCAGGAGGTGTGCAGGCCCTCGCGGCAAAAGTCGCAGGTGTTGTTGGCCCAGACAAACGGTGCGACCACCAGGTCGCCGCGCTTGAGGCCGGACACGTCCGAGCCGGTCTCCTCGACAACGCCGAGGAACTCGTGTCCGATGCGCCCGCCGTGCTCGGAGGCGGGCGCGGACCCGTACGGCCACAGATCGCTGCCGCAGATGCAGGAGCGCACGACCCGCACGACGGCATCGGTAGGCTGCTGGATCTTCGGGTCGGGAACATCTTCGACGCGGATGTCGCCCGCGCCGTAGTTCAGTGTTGCTCGCACGTGACTAACTCCAGAAGGGTGATCAGTAGTAACGGCCGCCGGTCGGCGTGGGCAGGGCGTCCAACACGAGAGGTCCTCGGCGCTGAGCTCGGCATCGGCCGCACCGGCGTTGGCCATCAGGTTCTGTGCGCAGACAAATGCCTGCCCGCAGCACACCAGCCAATATCAGGAGGCGGTGGGCTCGGGTCATTGGCTCCCTGCCCTCTGGTGCTGTCACCTGTCGGCGGCCAGATGGTTCTCGATCTTCCGAGACCTCCGAGGTCGCTCCTGGCAGCTGTTGGCTTCGGTCATGGCACCGATGTTGGTACGGCTCCAGCCAGCAAGTCGTCCAGATCGGCTTGTTCGGAGGTGTCGCCAGCCCCGGGACACTCCCGACAGGCAGCCCGGTGGGCTCATTGAGCCCACAGCCGCCCGGCGCCTGGCTCGAATACATTCACTGTCCACCCCCGGAAGTGGGTCATCAGCCAAGCCAGCACTCTTCCCGAAGGTCATCGGCGGGCCGAGGATTCATCCAGCACAGGTACGACGGTTGCGTCCTCACCCGGAGATACAAGGCAGGGATGCCAGCCCGTCCGCCAGTCCAAGCAGAATGCGCTCAGCGTACGGCCGACCGATCATCTGGATGCCAATGGGCGGCCCCTGGGCGGTCTTGGTCACTGGTACGACCAGGCTGGGGAGGCCGATGTGGCTGGTGAGGTTGGCCCAGCCGGTCTGATCGAAGAAGCTTCGCTCTTGGTCGCCGACCACGAGGGTGCGGCTGCCTGCCGGTATCGCGGCTGTGGGGGCGGCTGGTGTGACGAGGATGTCGTGTTCCGTGAAGAACCGCTGCCAGTCCGATCGGAGTCGGGCGCGTTCTTCGTTCGCACGCAGCCAGGAACGGTGGGTTTGGGTCCGGTGGCGGAGGAAAGTCGCGCGAGGGCTGGAGTCGTCGTCCTGCAACTCTCGTGCGGCGGCGAGCTCAGTGTCAGCGACTTCGTCGCTGGTGGCGGCCGTCGCGGTGGCGTGCAGAAGCTGTTCGAACAGACGCGTGGAGTCGGCGAAGCCAACAGGTCCGTGGGTGTGTCGGACCGGGACTCCGGCTGCGATCAGGGCCTTCTCAAAGGTGACGAGGGCCTGTGCGGTCTCGTGGTCGACGGGGCAGTTCGGGTCCTCGGCCCAGATCGCAATGCGCAGTTCGTCGATGCCCTTACCGCCCGTCGGCAGGTCTACGTGCCAGGGCGTCCCCTCGGCCGGTGCCGGTGTGGTGAGCGCGGTGAGCAGCAGGTCGAGGTCTCGGGGGTGGCGAGCCAGCGGGCCCGGAGTGACCATGTCGCTGCTGGTGAGCCAGCCCGGCGGCCGGGGAACATGGCCGCGGGCCGGGACAAGTCCGTGTGTCGGCCGCAGTCCATACACCCCACAGTAGTGGGCCGGCAGACGCAGCGAGCCGGCAAGGTCGCTGCCGAGGTCGGCGGGGGTGAGGTGGGCGGCGACCGCCGCGGCAGATCCACCGGAGGAGCCGCCGACCGTCCGCGCTGGGTCGTGCGGGTTGAGCGTGGAGCCGAAGAGGGCGTTGTCGGTGTGGAGGTCCTGGCAGTAGGCGGGGGTGTTGGTCTTGCCCATGATCACCGCGCCTTGGTGGCGGAGCCGCGCGACAGCGTCGGCGTCCTGGTCGGGAATGTGGTCCGCCAGTTCCTGGGCTCCGCTGGTTGTGCGAAGGCCAGCCGTTTCGAAGCTGTCTTTGATGGTGATCGGGAGGCCTTCGAGGACCCCGCTGGCCTCGCCGCGGGCTCGGCGCTCGTCGGAGGTGTGAGCGGCTTGCCGTGCCGCTTCGTCGTCTCGGCTGATGACGGCGTTGAGGGTGCTGGCATCGATCCGATCGAGGTGGAGGTCGAGCAGCTCGCGGCTGGAGATCTCGCGGCGTTCCAAGGCGCGCAGTTGGACGTGCGCGGGCTGGCAGGTCAGGTCGGTCATGCGAATACCCGCTCGGAGTGGGAGGTGTGGGCACGTTGACGGGGAAGGTGGCGGGCGACGGCGAGGAGGGCATCGATGTCGTCCATCGGCTGGCTGGTCTCGGGGTCGGTATCGGCGAAGTCGGTGAGCCGGTCCGGATGGGGACGCTCGCCCGTCTTGCGGGCGGCGATGCCCGCGAGTATTTGGTCGGCAGAGACAGCGGCGTTCAGTTCCTCGCCCGAGAGCCCCCGCGCCCTGTGGTGGGCTTCGCTGCTTTCACGGACGCCCGCTTCGAGGTACTGACGGATCACGAAGCGGCCGTCGCGGATCTCGACCGCCCGTCGGTAGAGCTTGAACCCGATGCTGCGGAAGCGGCGACTCTGGGCAGGGTCGCCTTGGTCGACCGGCAGGCGAATCTCGGGGGCTTCGCTGTAGAAGACCAGCCACAGGCGACGCAGGCGGTAGTAGCTGAGGTACTGCCTGAACCGGTACTGGACGCTCTTGACCTGGTCGGTGATCGTGGGCACCAGCCACCCGATCAGGGTGAGCATGGCGCCGACGTCGCCGCACGTCCAGGCGAAGTTCTCCCAGCCGGCGAGGGAGATGCCGAAGGCGCCCGCGATGACGTTGCCGGTCCGCACGCCGCTGTATCCGAAGGTCACGATGGCGCCCAGGGCGACGACCCGCAGGCCAACGCGGACGGAGGTGCGCTTACTGCGCCGGGCCAGGCGCCAGCAGCCGCGGGCGAGGAGTACCTCGCCGATCGTGTACGCGGTGACGTACAGGGTCAGGTACGCGGCGTACATGTTGTCGTGCGCGTAGTACAACGTGAAATCGATCGGCCTCGGTGCGCTGGGCGTCAGCAGGGCGAAGAGCACCAGCAGCCCCGCGAACACCGCGAGGCCGGCGCCTAGCCAGGCCCGCGCTCTCCTGCGGGCGATGTTCGGGGGCGATCCCCAGTGGGTGAGTACCACCTGCTGGCAGGCGATCAGCGCGATCACGCAGCCCTGGGCCAGCGGAACGGAGAGGTTCACGGTGCCCAGGACGCGGTCGAGGTAGTTCCACATCGGGGTGATGGAGAACAGAAACGACAGGCCCGACAGCAGGAAGACGGAGGCCAGGGCCGTGGTGGCTGGGTCGCGGCGACGGGCGGGGATATCCCTCAGGAGGCAGAGGAATCCGAGGATGGCGACCACAAGGCTGATCGGGTGGAGCAGGTCTTTCACGGTCGGGTCTCCCGCCTGCGCAGCAGGGTGTACGCGACACGGTCCTGGACCTCGTCGCCGGAGGACTCGTCGCTGCGCAGCCACCGGTCGATGATCCGGCGCTGGAGGAGGGAGGCGAGGAGCTCGGTCTCGTGCTCCTCTGCGTCGTCGTACTTGGTCCGCCCCAGCATCATCTGCACGATGGCCGGGTCCATGGACGTGATGAGCGTCGGCGCCAGGGCGGACAGCGGGCGGGCCTCGTGGTGCCCGAGGAACAGGTGCATGAACTCGTGAGCGATGATCTGATCTTGATGCAGGCAGCTGGTCCGCGGGTCGTAGAACACGTAGATGACGGCATCCAAGACCGCACATGCCCCGCAGACCGACGGCGCCTGCTCTTGGGGCTGCAGGATCACCTCGCGCCCCGTACGGCGGGAGACCTCGTCGCGGAGGTCGCGGATATTCGTGACGTCGGGGAGCTCCAGCGTGGCCAGGGGGTCACCCTGGCGCCGCCTACCCGTGGACCACATTGTCATTCCTTGATCATTTCTTAAACTGTAGCCGGAATGCGGCTAGTTGGGGGGCGGCAGCCCCTCCATCTTTCGTACGCCGTCCACGAGACCGAGTACCGCTTGCTTTCCGTCCGCTGACACGTCGGACAGCCGAAGGAGTACGTTTTTGATCTTGGAATCGCGGAGCAATTCCAGCAACTTCAGTTCCTCCGCGGTCTTTTCGGCGACCTCATCATCGAACCAATAGGCGGCAGGAACGCCGAAAAAGCTTGCCAGGGCTTCAAGATGACGCTTCGTCGGATTATCTCGGCGGCCGGTGCGCAGCATCCACAGGTAGGTGGACGTCACGGTTTCGAGCCCCCGCTCGGCCATCAGCTCGGCCACTTCAGAGTTGCTGTAGGGGCCGCGGCCAGGCGGGTGCACCACTTCGTACAGGCGGTTGAGCCGGTCACTGAGCTTCTTCGTGTGAAGACTCGTCGGCTCGTCTGCTGGCTCTTTCATGATCCTTCCAAGGCGTGTGGCTCAACAGGGGTTCAGCCACTGTACTCCGCGATTAACGACAGTTGACGCACCGATCTTGCATATGAAAAGTTCTACCTCGCAAACGCTACCTGTGTTTGCGCGTCCACCCTTCGGGAGGGTCTGTCCGTTTCTACCGATAAGCGCGTATGGCATGCGTGATACACGTCACTCTTATCCAGTCGCCATTAGTTGCTCCTGTAATTACAGGACGAATTTGATCTTCGAGTGGAAGGCGCAGAGGCAACAGTGGGAAGGCTCGATCCCCTTCGCGATGCCCGCGCGGGTAATTCCGTCGGGTCATTCGGGCACTGTAGTGCGCGGCCAGTTCTCGCCTTGCTCATTGACGGACGGCTGACTCTGCGCGGCCGGGCCCGCCCCGGAACGGCACACTCGTCTGCACCGGCGGTGCGGGTCGCCCTCGCCGCCATCGCCCGCATTCCCGACACCATACGGCGGTTCGCCGCAGACTGCCCCGGCATGGCGAGTAGCGCCAAGCGCGCCGTCATGGTCGGAGCCGCCGCACTCGCACGGTTCGCCGCTGCGCCGCGTTGTGGCACAAGACACGAGGGGGTGCTGTGAGGGTCATCTCCGAGTGCGTCGGGGCGATCAGCCTGCTGCCTGTGTCGCGGTCCGCTGGCTCCGCCCCTAGGCGCACGTGCCCCCGCCCTCCGTTGCAACTTGTAGAGAGTCCTTTAGCAAGATCTGGATCTTGCCGCCGGTCCTGCATATGTTCGTCGTCCCTCACCGGGCTCTCCGCCCGGGCAGACGACGCTAGGAGCGATGTGCGGAACGCGCGATCCAGCCGGGTGAGATAGCCCCGGACACAGCGACGGCGCCCAGGGAGCGGTAACTCCCGGACGCCGAACGCCAACGGTACTCCTGCCCCGGCAAGGGCGGAGATTTACCCACCTTCACCGCACCGGTCCTTTCCTACGAGGCACACCGGCGCGGGTTTCACTACAGAGGAGAGTCTTACATGCCGCCTGCCCTGCGCAAAGGGCCGGTGTCCCCGGCTCGCGCGGCAGCCGTCCTCGCTTCACCGCCTGGCGCCCTGACCACGCACGGGTTGCCCAGCATCCGCCCCGTTTCGGTGGTACCCCGATGAGCCGGGACACCCGCGAATGGGCGTGGGAGTACAGCGCCAGCCGCGGAAACGCGCGCCTGGTTCTGCTGTCGATCGCCGACCGGATCCCCGACGAGCAGTGCGTCGCCTGGGCGTCCCTCACCTCGCTGATGAAGCGTACGAACGCGAGCCGCAACGCCGTGCGCGGCGCCCTGGTCGCGCTGGCTGAGAGCGGCGAACTCGAGGTGCTCGACGACCTCGGCGGCCCGCAGCACAGCACGGTCTATCGGCTCCCGCGCGCCGCTGCATGGCTGGCCAAGGTCGCGGCGGCCCAGGAGAACGACCCCGGCGCGTACGTCGAGCCCCTGACGGACGCCGACCCGGTACCCGACCTGGACGACGAGCGGCTGCGCAAGCACGGCATCTGGCCGAAGACGGGGTCCGAATCCGACCCCCGTCGTCAGGATCTGACCGGGTCAGAATCTGCACCCCCTCGTCAGAACCTGACCCCTCCCCGGGTCAGAATCCAACCCCCCTCCGGGTCTGAACCTGACCCCCAGAACCGTAGTGAACCGAAGGTGAACCGTAAGTACAGCAGCAGTGGTGCTGCTGACCTCACCTCCGCCGCGGACTGGCAGGTCGACGACGCGAGCCTGTCCTGGGCTCAGCAGCAGGGGCATCTCGCCCGTCTCGGCGAGCACGGCGTACAGGCCGCTGACGCGAAGTGGCGCCACCACCGCAGCACCTGGAGCCCTCGCTCCGCCGCCGCCTGGGCTGCCGACTGGCGGTCCTGGATCGCCCGAGAGCACAGCCCCGCCCCTCAGCGCCCGAACCTCTACGCCCTGCCCGGCGGCACTCCCGCGCCGCAGGCCGGCATGACCCGCGCCGACGCGCACATGGCCGCCCTGCTCGCTGCCGTCGATGAACCGACTGGAACGGAGTAACTGCCTTGGACCGCCGCGAAGTTGCTGCCGTGCTTACCTATGTCGGCCGCCTGGACCCCCGCACCATCCGCACCGACGCGGGCGAGGCCCGCGACCAGCTCGCCATGTGGCACGAGCTGCTCGGCGACGTCCCGATGGCCACCGGCCAGGGCTGGGACGTCCGCGAGATCGTCCGCAAGCGCATCGTGAGTTCGCCGTACCCGATCCTGCCGGCCGATGTGGCCCGCGAATGGCAGGCGCACCGCCGCGACCGTCTGGCCCGGCACACCGACCCGACCCCCATGGCCGACCCGGACAATCAGGAAGCCTGGCGGGCGGAGCTGCTCGCGGCGCGAGATGCCGTGGCTGCCGGAGTGGCCGCACCCTCGGCTCACCGCGGGATCACCGCGGGGCGACACCGGCCGGGGCTCAAGGACCAGCTGGCCGCCGTCGGCTCCTACATCCCGCCGGCCGTGCGCGCCGAGCTGGCCCCGTACCGCCCGGCCCGCGCCGCCCGCGAAGCCGCCATCGCCGCCGGAGGACCCGACGTCCTGAGCGTGCCGTGCGACTGGTGCCACGCCGACAAGGGCGAGCCCTGCCGCCGCCGTCGCATCAGCCTCGACGGAAGTGCCCGGGGCAACGCGCCGCGCGTCACGGCCCACCCCGGCCGCATCGACCGCGCCCTGGCTGCGCAGGCCCAGCAGGCATCCGCCGCCTGACCGCAGCCCCCTTCTCCACCAAAACGTTCCGCCTGCGGTACGGCCCCACGCCGTACCCCGAGCCCGCCTCGCAGCGTCCGCCGCACCGCGTCCCGCCACCGGTGCCGAGCGACCCGCACCCACCGAGGCGACTTCCGGAGACCGTCATGCGCCACATCACCACCAACGACACCCCGCCCCCGACGATCCGGGGCATCGCCGACCACAGCTGGCAGGAACGAGGCTTGTGCCACGGCCTGCCGGCCAAGGAGATCGACGAGCTGTTCTTCCACGCGGCCCGCGACCGCGCGGCCATCGACGCGGCCAAGGCGATCTGCGGCAACTGCCCGGTGAAGAAGGCGTGCTTCGACTACGCCCTCGACAACGAGATCCGCCAGGGCATGTGGGGCGGGCTCACCGAGGACGAGCGGCGCCCCTGGCACGCCCGAGTCAACAAGCGCCTGGACTACAGCCGCGTCAAGGCCGCATTCGAAGGCCGCGACGTCCACCTCAGCGACGCCGAGCGCGAAGCCGTCACCCGCCACGCCTACGTACGCGGCTGGAGCCCCGAGCGCCTCGCCTACGCACTGCGGCTCGACCTCGACTGGGCGCGCGACCTGATGCGCAACGCCGCACACGCCGTCGCCGACCGCGACCGCTACTGGGGGCAAGTCGACCCGGCCGAGGCAGCCGACGACGAGTACGTCGAGGACGAAGCCGCCGAGGACGCCGCCTCCCCGGTGCAGGTGCCCCGCCAGGCGCAGACCCACGCCCTGATCGCCGCTCTCCGAAAGGCCGCATGACTCACCTGATCGCCATGCCCTCCCTCCTCTCTGGCATCGAGCCCGTCCACCTCGCCGCAGCCGTCGGCGTGCTCGCCCTGGTGCTCGGCGGATGGTCGATCCGGCGTAACCGGACCCGGGCGAGCGGCCCGCGCGCCGCCACCCCCGCGGTCTGGGTCGCGGGCCTCGCCGCCCTCAACTGCACCGCCTACAGCGCCGACACCAGCTGGCGGTTCGCCGCCGACTACCTCGACATAGCCGGCACGGTAGAGCAGGCCATGATGTTCAGCGCGGCCGAGCTGGCGCTGTTCGCGACGGCGCTGATGGCCCGGCAGAACCTGAAGACCCAAGGAGCGCCCGGCCTGCCGGGTGGCCTGGTCTGGGTGATTTCCGGGGTGCAGGTCATCCCGGCGTACGCCGAGTCAGGCACGGTGGGCGGCACCGTGCGGGCCTTCGTCGGCCCGGTCATGGCGGCCGTGCTCTGGCACCTGGCCATGGGCATCGAGCTGCGACTGCACAAGCCGAACGCCGCCTCCCAAGGGCTCCTGGCCACGCTCGGACGTGAAGTGAGGGAGCGTCTCCTCTCGCGCCTGGGCGTCGCCACCCGCAACCGCGATGCCGCGCAGATCACCAAGGACCGCGCGACCCGGCGGGCCGTGGCCCTGGCCTCCCGGCTGGCCGGGATACCAGAGAAGGAGCGTGAGAACGGCCGTGGCAGCCGAATCACGCGGCGACTCCAGTCGGCTCTCGCACGATCCGGTGTCGGCACCGACCCGCAGCAGCGTCGCGCGCTTCTGGAGCAGCTGGCCGCCCGTCGGCACGCCACAGCGCTCGCCACCGTGGTCCTGCCGTCGCCCTGGATTCAGCCCGCGCGGGACCAGGACGCCGATCGCGGGGACCGGTCCCCTCTCCCCACGTCGATCGCGACTCCGTCGGCGAACGGGACGCAGGTAAGTGCGTGGGTGAGCGCGGTCCCCGGCGGCGGTCCCCGAAGCACCGCATCGATCGGGGACCGTACAGAGGGGGACCGTCCGGAGCCGGGGACGGGACGTGAGCCCGACGGGGACCGTCCCCACCCGGACTCCGTCGGCAACGGGGACCGAGCCGCCGAGTCCGGCTCGAGCCTGCTGCGCGAGGGCCAAGAGGCGGCAGTCCGGGACCAAGACACCGTGCCCGCCGGGACCGAGGAGCCCGACGACGGCGCGAGCGGCAGTGCCGAAAATGTGCACGAAGCTGCTGCTCAGGAGGGCACAGGCCCGTCCCCGGCGGCCATCACCATCGGGGACGAGGGCCGGGAGAACCCGGACGCCGAAACGGGAACCGAGCCCCACGGGGACCGTCCCCACACCGTCCCCAACGACGACGGGGACCGCGAACACCCCGACACCGAAACGGGGACCGAACCCAACGGGGACCGTCCCCACACCGTCCCCGTACGGCGGACGCCGAAAGCGAGGGCGTCCCGGAACCGGCCGCGCGGCGGTCAATCCCAATGGTCCCGGAAGCAGCCGAAACTGAGCGTGGAGGAGATGGTCGAGCGGGTCCGTCCCCATGTGCCCGCGCTGCTGGAGCGGGACGGCAACGAGTCGCTGACCCGGGTTCAGCTGCGGGAGATCCTCCGTTCACAGCAGATCCGGGGAGGGCGGAACGAGCATCTGACGCCGGTTCTGCAGCGGCTCCGCGACGAGGCGGGCACCACCGCGGCACGGAGTACGGCTCGATGAAGACCTGCCAGCGTTTCGCACACATCAAGGCCGGCTTCGAGCAGGACATCCGCTTCCTGCACGCTCACGCCGAGCGTCACCAGGGATCCGCGCCGGCGAAGACCAGCGCGAAGAACGCCATGTCGGTGAAGCGGAACATGGCGCGGGCCTTGAACCGGCACCTCGACCGCTGCCCCGAGTGCGGCTGACGGCCACAAACAAGCAGGTCAGGAGCCTACTTCCGCCTATCCGTCCGGTGGCCCGGCCTCGGCCGGGCCACCGCCCCCGCACTGAAGGGACCCGCTATTCCTGCCCGTCACCACCCGCGTATGCACCCACCGTCCACCGCCGAGGCCGCCGCCTGGGCGGAGGTGCTCGTAGGCCACCAGCTCCTGTACGCAGCCGTGCTGACCCCGGCCGGCCAGTGGCTCGTCCAGCACCGCGCCGAATCCCTTGTCCACGTCCTCCACGGCCCGAGAGCCATGGTCGATCTGGCCGCCGAAATCCAGTACCGCATCCGCACCACGAGGAACCGCACCCGATGACGAACCCGACGACAACCCCCACTCCCGCGCCAGGTGAGCCGGAAACCAACTCGACCTCGTCGCGAGCAAGTTGGTGCAAGAGCATTGCTCCCGGTGGGAGCAATGCTCTTGCGTCTCCCGCCCCGGGGGTGGCGGGAGCGGATCGGCACCAGGGGGCGCCGATCCGTCAGGATGCGACCGAGGGCGGCTCGCATCCTGAAGAAGGGGAAAGCCACTCCTGCCACAGCGACGACTGCACCCACGCCATACCGCCCAAGCCCCACGTCCAGCAGCGTGAGCGCCTGCGCGACGAGAAAAAGCGCATGCACCAGCCGAGCTGCCGCATGAACGACGACGAGTACCAGCTCCTCGTGCGTGCCGCTGCCGCCTGCAACATGAGCGTCGCCAATTACCTCGCCCGCGCCGCGCTCAAGGCCGCCCGCAACCTCGACCTCACCGCCGCAGAAATCGCCGGCGAACGCGACATGCTGAAGGGGCTGTTCGACCTGCGTACCGCACTGAACCGGATCGGCAACAACCTCAACCAGGTTGCGGCAGCCCTCAATTCGGACGAGCCCGCGCCGCAGGCCAGGGCAGTCCTCGCTCGTGTCGACCGGGTCTCCTTGGATGTGGACGTACTCGTCCAGCGCTACCTGGACGGCGGGCGTCCGGCTGCATGATCCCCAAAGTCCACGACATGGGCACGGACACCCGCGGCCTGGTGGCCTACCTGTACGGCCCCGGCAAGGCCGAGGAACACATCGACCCACACCTCGTTGCGGCGTGGGACCGCCTGGCCCCCGACCCCGGCCGCGACCCCAAAGCGACATACGGCGACCTGCAGCGCCTGCTCGACCAGCCCATCATGGCCCTGCCCGAAAGCGCCAGGCCCGCCGAGCACGTCTGGCACCTGTCCGTACGCGCTGCCCCCGAAGACCCGATCCTCACCGATGAGCAGTGGGCGGACATTGCCCGCCGCATGGTCGCCGCCACCGGCATCGCCCCCGAAGGCGACGACGCCGCCTGCCGCTGGGCAGCCGTCCGCCACGCCGACGACCACATCCACATCATCGCCACCGTCGTCCGCCATGACGGCCGCCAAGCCCGCATCCGCCACGATGGCGCCCGCTCCCAGGCGGAGGCTCGGAAGATCGAAGTCGACTACGGGCTACGCCGGTTGAACACCGGCGACGGAACCGCCGCCAAGCGCCCCACCAGCGCCGAACGCCATAAGGCGAACCGCCAGGGCAAGGAACGAACGCCACGCGAGGAACTGCGGGAGACGGTGCGCCGCGCCGCCGCCGGCGTTGCCAGCGAGCAGGAGTTCTTCGACCGCCTGGCCGCCGCCGGCCTCCTGGTCAGCCAGCGCGTCGCACCCTCCGGCGATCTGCTCGGCTACAAGGTCGCGCTGCCCGACGACCGCAACGAGGACCAGGAGCCGATCTACTATTCGGGCTCCACCCTCGCACCCGACCTCTCCCTACCGCGCATCCGCGAGCGATGGGCCGGCAACGGCTCCGGACCCGACCCCAAAGCCGCCGCGGACCGCTCCTCCGGCTCGGCGCGTGTCAACCCGTCGACCGCGCGGCGCCAGGCGACGACGGCGGTCTGGCAGGCCGTACTCGTCGTCGACCAGAGCGACGACGGGCAGATCGCCGCGCAGATCGCCGCGGCCGGCGAGGTCCTCGACGCGCTCGCCAAGACCTCGGCCGCGCACACCCGGCGCGAACTGCGAGATGCCGCCTGGGCGTTCGAGCGGGCCTCCCGCTCCCACATCCGGGCCGAACGGGGCCACGACCGTGGTCTGCGGCAGGCTGCCCGTGACCTCGTCTACGGCGGGCCGGCGCTCGGCCGTGGGGAGGACGGCGCCACCACCGCCATGTTGATCGACATGGTGTTCTTCCTAGTCACAGCCGCCGCCCACTGGCACGGGAAGAAGGAGCACGCCCAGCAGGCCGCTGCTGCCCGCCAGGCCGCCGAGCACCTACGCGCCGCTTACCAGGCCGCCGCGCCGATGTACCTGTCCGTCATGCACCAGCGCGGTCGGCGTCTGTCCCAGCCCCTGCAGCGCAAGCAGGCCGCCTACCTGCGCCAGGCCGTCCCGGAGCTGGCCGAGCAGGTCCTCACCGAGCAGGGCTGGTACGCCCTTGCCGCCACGCTCGCCGATGTCGAGCACGCTGGGCACGACCCGGCCGCGCTCCTAGCCGAGGCCGCCGAGCGACGGGAGTTGGACACCGCAGACTCGATCAGCGACGTGCTCGTGTGGCGGCTGCGGCGCATGGCCGATCTGCCCGCCGACCCTTCCGCCATGCCCGAGCACACGGCCACCGCGCCCACCGCCGCCCGCGGTGCTGCGCAGCGCGCGACGCATCGCACCGACCGTCCCGCCAAGTCCCGCTGAATTCAACATTCTTAGAGTTGCAGCAGGTCAGGGACTTGCGGCACTCTCCTCGTGCAGGCGAGACGACAGAGATGGAGACGGCATGTTCCGACGCAATCGTGCGGACCGAGACTTCCGTGAAGCCCAACGTGCCGGCCAGGCGGTGCTGGCGATGCACACCGAGATGCCGCTGCCGGACGCACCCAGCCCGGTCCCTGCCTCGGCTGCGCCGGCGGCCACGGTGGTGCCCGACTTCCTGCCGCCGGACTTCCGGGCGCCGTCCCGCCAGGACGTCTCGGGGTTCATGATGCGCTGGGACCTGCCGCTCGTCATCGACGGCGAGGTCCACGCGTGCCACTGCGGTGCGTACCGAAACTGGATCGTCTTCAACATGCGCGACGACTCGGTGTGGCTCCGCTGCCCGGTCGGCCACGAAGCGGAGGAGACCCGACTGGACACCGCCTGGTACAACCGCAACTCAGGTCCGGTCGACCACTGCCACCCCACTCTCGAAGACGGACTGCGCCACCTCGGCCGCTGAAGCCCCGAAACCCCTTCCCTCACCCCTGCGTTCGTCGGCGCCCGGAGGGCCGACCCGGTCAGACCATCCGTCTCGCATCACCAAGGGGTTTCCGCATGCGCCGTTCCACCACGACCGCCCTCGGCCTCGGCACCGTCTTCAGCTTCCTCGCCCTGACCGGCTGCTCCAGCCACACCGAGCCCGCCGACGCCTCGGACGCATCCTCCGCACCCGCGCACCGGGGCGGCAGCTCGGCATCCGCGCCGCTGTCCTCGACGCAGCTGAACCAGCGGCTGCTGAACGAAAGCGACCTGGGCGAGGGCTACACCCGCAAGCCCGAGCCCGCTCGCAGCAACGACGACGTCACCGTCATCGGCTGCCCGGCGCTGGAGAAGCTCGGCAGCGACGCGGCTACCGGCTCCGGCCTCGACTTCAGCCGCAAGGCGAAGGCGTCCTTCACCTACTCCGGCAGCAGCAGCTCCGAGGTCAGCGAGGAGCTGTACAGCGACAACGCCGCGAAGTTGTCCAAGGGCATCGGGAAGATCTTCGACGCGATGCTCTCCTGCCCCTCCTACCAGGTGACGTCGGGCAGCACGGTCGTCGACATGGGCACCGCGAAGACGTCCGCGCCGGACCTCGGCGACGAGCAGTGGAGCCAGCTGCTTACCTACTCCGCCGACGGACAGCGCAGCGTCGTCAAGCAGACAGCGATCCGCACCGGCACCATCCTGGTCATCGTCTCCGGCTCGCCGGGCCTCGTGGACGCTCACCTGGACAAGGCGCTCGCCAAGGCGCGTACCGCACACTGACCTGCTCCTCCATCTGCCCCGGTGTCCGGGCCTGTCCGTCCGACAGGCCCGGACACCGGGGTTTCGGCGTGTGAGGCGATCAGCTGGCGAAGCGGAGTTCGCCGGGCTCGTAGCGGAGTTGGAATGTCTGCGCGTGCTCCCCGTCCATCCAGTACAGGGTCATGGTCGACAGCATGCTGCGCTTGATATATCGGGTCCGCGCGGGCATTCCTTCGTCCTGTTCGACGATCCAGGCTTCCACCCGCTCCGGCAGACCGAACCTCAACGCGTATGCCTCTGGGTGCTCCGCTGAGCGCAGTTCCCAAACCGGGTGTGAGGCTGTCTGATTGATGCGACGCAGGCGCACTGCGTGCGTGGGGTGCGCTTTCGCGTAATCGACGAAGGCGTATAGATCATCCGAGGCCAGTCCCAAGACGAACGGCGCTGCAGGAAAGGCCAGGACAAGCCCCAGCTGCGACCGGCTGTGCAGGGCCTGCGCCAGGTAATCGAGTGGTACGCGGAATGTATCGGTCAGGTCCACGGCGTCGTACATATCCAGCAGCGGGCCGCGAAGGTATGCCCGTATCTCGCGCACCTTCGGCCGCTCGGCCGCGGGAGTCACTTCGAGTGCTGCGTGAATCGTGTCGGCGGTGGCCTTGACGAGATTCCGCAGTACAGCGAAGTCCGGTGCGGAGAGGTCAATCAGGGATATCTGGTGGGCCAGAGCGTAGTCCTGTGCCTCCGGGCTGAAGCCGGACGTAGAGAAGATCGCGTAGCTATAGCGGTATCGCGTCCGCGGCCGGCCGGTCCCTGGGGCGGTGAGCGTTGTGGTCTCGCCCTCGTTCACGTCGTGGATCACACCGTGGCCGTTGCGTACAGTGGGCAAACCAACTGGCGTTGTGGTCAGGTACTTTGCCTCCACGAACAGGCGGACAGGCAGTGAGAACGGCGGGACGTACCGGAACTGTCCGAGCGCGTCGACCTGGTGCCATGCCCCGCGTCCACGGACCAGCAGACCGTTCTTGTCCTCCTTCAACACCTTCCATGGCTCTTTGTCCTTGTCGTCGTTAGCCGTGAGGACTTCGAAGCCGCTGGACCGCAACAACCAGGCCAGCACCTCCTCCAGGAGGTGGCCGCGCAGTGGTCCTTTGCCGATTACTTTGCCTGCCACGACGGCGATCCTATGCACGGCCCGGATCTTGGTTTCAGGGCGCCGTCAGGAGTTCGCTGATGCTGGTACGGCGAAGGCCCGGTGGTTCCACTCCCGTGAAGGGAGTGGGTACAGACCCCCGCGGGGGAGGGGGGGTCCCCCCCCCCGGCCCCCCCCCCGGCCCCCCCGGGGGGAGAGGCGGAGCCGCGCGGGC
>NZ_JBIAUY010000004.1:0-123771 GCF_042893475.1 Streptomyces sp. NPDC001604
GGCGTTGATTTTTGGCACGCTGTTGAGTTCTCAAGGAACGGACGCTTCCTTTGTACTCACCCTCTCGGGCTTTCCTCCGGGCGCTTCCCTTCGGTGTTCCAAACTCTATCAGTGTTTTTCCGTACCCCCTGACCACCTCCCTGCAGGCATGCAGAAGGTGACCCCGAGATAGGATCTGACAAGTGTGGGTGCCGCTGAAGCCAGGACGCTCAGTCGCGCCGCTCGGCCTCAAGCAGGAGTACGACTGTACACGCGGCCGGGAAGCAGGGGCAAATCGATGGAGCTGGTGGTCTAGACCACTATCCGGTATCTTCCATGCGGAACCGGCAGTTCATCTGACATACCCTGCTCCACAGTGCGCCGTCCGGCACAGGCAGTGACGGCCCTATGGATCTCCATCTCTGGGAGGCTTCCCATGACCACCGTGACGTCCCCTATTGCAGGACGCGCCATCGGCCTGGCAGCAGTGCCGGATCCAGTCTTCTCCGGGGCCATGGTGGGCCCGGGTACGGCCATCGACCCCGTGCGCGAGCCGTCCGAGGCCGTTGCTCCCGTGGCCGGAGTCATCGTCTCTCTCCATCCGCACGCCTTCGTCGTTGTCGACGAGCACGGGCACGGTGTCCTCACACACCTGGGTATCGACACCGTGCAGCTCAACGGTGACGGCTTCGAACTGCTCGTGAACAAGGGCGACACCGTGACGCGGGGACAGGGCGTGGTGCGCTGGAACCCGGCCGCCGTGGAAGCCGCCGGCAAGTCGGCGGTGTGCCCCATCGTGGCGCTCGAGGCCACTGCCGAGGCTCTCTCCGATCTTCGTGACGATGGTGACGTGAAGGCGGGCGACAGTCTCTTCCTCTGGAAGTGACGTCAGTGCCGTCCTATGACGGCAAGCAGGACAACCACAGCGGCGGCGGGACCCGCCGCACTATCGGAGACGGTGAGATGGAGACAACGCTGCGAGGCGTCGGTGTGAGTCACGGTGTGGCGATCGGCGAGGTTCGGCACATGGGAACAGCGGTGCTGGAGCCGCCTGCCAAGCAGATTCCGGCGGAGGACGCGGAGCGTGAACAGGGGCGCGCCCGCCAGGCCGTGGATGCCGTGGCGGCCGATCTGATGGCGCGCGGCAATCTGGCCGGGGGTGAGGCCCAGGCGGTGCTCGAGGCGCAGGCCATGATGGCGCAGGACCCCGAGCTGATGGCGGACGTCGAACGGCGTATCACCGTCGGGAGCACGGCCGAGCGTGCCGTGTACGACGCTTTCGCCGCGTACCGGGCCTTGCTGGCCGGTGCAGGCGAGTACCTGGCGGGTCGTGTGGCCGACCTGGATGACGTGCGGAATCGTATCGTCGCCCGGCTGCTCGGAGTGCCGATGCCGGGTGTTCCGGACAGCGACGAGCCGTACGTTCTTATTGCACGTGACCTTGCGCCTGCTGACACGGCGCTGCTCGACCCCGCCCTGGTCCTCGGCTTCGTCACCGAGGAGGGTGGGCCGACCAGCCACAGCGCGATTCTTGCGCGGGCGCTCGGTGTTCCGGCCGTGGTGGCGCTGCCGGGTGCCGGTGAGCTGGCCGAGGGCACGGTGATCGCTGTCGACGGCAGTACCGGCGAGATCTTTGTGAACCCGAGCGAGGAGAAGAAGGGACAGCTGGAGGCCGCGGCCGCCGAGCGCAAGGCAGCGCTTGCCGCCTCTACCGGCCCGGGCACCACCTCCGACGGTCACAAGGTGCCGCTGCTGGCCAACGTCGGCGGGCCTGCGGATGTGCCGGCCGCAGTCGAGGCCGGGGCAGAGGGTGTGGGTCTGTTTCGCACTGAGTTCCTCTTCCTGGACGACAGCAAGAACGCCCCGTCGGAGGCGAAGCAGGTCGAGGCGTACCGACAGGTGCTCGAGGCGTTCCCCGAGGGCCGTGTGGTTGTCCGTGTGCTCGACGCCGGCGCGGACAAGCCGCTTGAGTTCCTCACGCCGGCCGACGAGCCCAATCCGGCGCTGGGCGTACGTGGTCTTCGGACGCTGCTCGATCACCCCGAGGTTCTGCGCACCCAGCTGACGGCACTCGCCAAGGCAGCTGAGGGGCTGCCGGTCTACCTCGAGGTCATGGCCCCGATGGTCGCGGACCGTGCCGACGCCAAGGCGTTCGCGGACGCGTGCCGTGAAGCGGGACTGCGGGCGAAGTTCGGCGCCATGGTCGAGATTCCTTCAGCCGCACTGCGGGCTCGGTCGATTCTGCAGGAGGTCGAGTTTCTGTCGCTGGGCACCAACGACCTCGCGCAGTACACGTTCGCGGCCGACCGTCAGGTGGGGGCGGTGTCCCGTCTGCAGGATCCGTGGCAGCCCGCGCTCCTCGACCTGGTGGCGCTGTCCGCGGAGGCGGCGAGGGCCGAGGGCAAGAGCTGTGGTGTCTGTGGTGAGGCGGCGTCGGACCCGCTGCTCGCGTGTGTGCTGACCGGTCTCGGTGTCACCTCCCTCTCCATGGGTGCGGCGTCCATTCCCTATGTGCGGGCCACTCTCGGCAAGTACACGCTGGCCCAGTGCGAGCGTGCGGCCGCGGCGGCGCGGGCCGCGGAGAGCGCTGAGGATGCGCGCAACGCGGCTCAGGCGGTGCTGTCCGGCGAGTAGCCGAGCGACCGTCGGTTGTTGTTTCGCCGGCTGTTCTTGAGGGGCGCTCCACCTGCGGGTGGAGCGCCCCTCTGCTTTCAGTGGCGGTGACCCGGTGTCTGTCCTTCCTCTCCGAGGTCCGGCGGTACGCAGTAGTCGACGTCCGATTCCGGGGAGATGATGTCTCCGGATTCGATGTCGGTGCAGTAGGCGTCGAACACCTCGCCGGCCGTGAGGGGTTCGAGGCCTTCTCCGCGCAGACGCCAGCCGTAGACGCGGTCGGTGGTGCCGGGGGCGCTGGTGCGGATGACAAGTCCGCCCGGGCTCTGGGTGGCGATGCCGAGGGCCAGGACTGTGGTGAATTCGAGTGCTTCGGCTTCGTCGAGTTGGATGCCGCCTTGGCCGTCCTCGTCTGTGTGGAGGACGGAGACGAGTGTCTCGGGTGTTGCCGTGACACTGCAGACGAGGTGGCGGTTGCCTGGCCCTGCTGTGTCGAGGATGCGGACGAGGAGATGGGAGGCGCGTGTGAAGGCGGCGCGGCCGATGTCCTCGCCGCAGGAGGCGCAGGCGCCGAGGCGGGCGAGGAGCGTGGACGCGTACTCCCAGGTGGCCTGTCGGACGGCTTCATCGACAAGGGCGGGGACGAGGTCGGCCAGGGGCTGGCCCTCGTAGGGAAGCACCGGTCCTGTGGTGGCCAGTTCAGCGGTGAAGCGTGTGCGGCTGGACTGGACGTCGGGGTCGAGGCCTGTGTTCCGGCAGAACTCCGCGTACTCCTGCGGGTCGAAGAGGGCCACCGTGGTGTGGCTGCCTTGGGAGGCGCGTGTCTTGAGGAGCGCCTCGACCTGTTGGAGGTAGCTCGTGTGGTTGTCGAAGGTGAAGCTGCGGTAGCGCCGCATGGCGCGGAAGTCGTGCTCGTCGGTCAGCAGGCCGATGGTGCCTGCGATTTCGCGGCGCAGGTCGCGTCGCATGCTCTGGTCGTTGGTGTGCGCCATGTTTCCCCCTGTGCACGGTCGATCAATGCTCACTCACAGTAACCGTCGGCACTGACAATGGCGTCGCAGCGAGGCGATCGCGGATCAGGCGGTGCTGAATCAGGCTGGTCAGGCCGATGATCGCGCCGAAGGTCAACCAGCCGGCCGGGCCGGTGGTGATGGCCGCGGTGACGGCCAGTGGCCCGACGCTGCGTTGGGCGGAGGGCCAGGCCGTGCACGCCGAGGTAGGCGCCCTGCGCGGTGCGGGGAGCGAGCGCCACGGAGAGTTCCCAGGAGATGGTGGCGTGGAGCATCTCGGCCAGGGTGAACGCGGCGGCCGAGGCCGCGAGGAGCAGGGTCGCGGTGACGGCTCTCCCGGTGGCCGAGAGAGCCATGGCAACGCCGCCGAGAGCGAAGACTGCTGACAGCGGGAGGAGAAGCGCGCGGGCGGCCGCAGTGGTGGCCCCGAAGCGGGCCAGGGGGACCTGGAGGGCCACCACCATCACGTTGTTGAGGACCAGCAGCAGGGGCGCGAGCCCGTGCGGTGCGTTGCCCGCGTGGGCGATCCACAGGGGCAGGCCGACCTTGAAGACGGCGTCGTCGAGGAAGAGAACGGTTTCGGTGGCGACGTAGGCGAGGTAGGTGCGGTCGCGCCAGGGATTTGTGCCGGCCGGCTTCGTCGCGGGCGCCCCGGTCTTCGAGGTGGCGACGATGCGGGATGCGGACGGGGGTTCACCGCAGCGCAGGGTGAGGAGGGCGGAGGCGAGGAAGGAGAGTGCGTCGCCGGAAAGGAGCCACTGGTAGGCAGAGGTGGTGCCGAGGGCCAGGGCGGCCGCGGCGGCGAGGCCGCCCAGGGCCCAGCCCGCGTTGGCGATGGTGCGGTGGACGGCCTGGTAGCGGACGCGTCCGGGGCCCGCCACGCGCGTGGCATAGAGCCTGGTGAGGACGCTTGCCGCGCGGTCTCCGAGGCTGCCGACCGCGGAAAAGGCGAGGAGCAGGGCGTAGTCGTGCGTGGTCAGGAGCGCCAGGGAGGCCAGTGCGCGCAGGAGTTGGACGGCGAGCAGAACGCGGGTGAGCGGGAATCGGTCGGCGATGCGGCCCCCGAGGGGCGCTCCGGCGATGCCGATGGCTCCGGCGGTTGCGGCGAGCGTGCCGACCTGGGTGACGGAGAGACCCGAGACGTAGGTGAAGTACAGGACGGAGACGGACGCCCACAACCCGCTGCCGATGCGGTCGACGAGGGCGATGGTGAGCATTCTGCGTCCGTCACGCCCTCCGGGTATGCGGCTCGACCATGCGACTGCGCGGCGCATCGGATGCACTGCTCCCCCTTGCCTTCAGTTATGTACTGGTACATAATTTCCAACGTGGCAACACAATATGGGATCTCTGGTACGACGGCCAAGGGAATTGCGGCGTCCGTCGAACGGGCCGTGGCGGAGGGGTCGTTGCGGCCCGAGGCCACGCTGCCTCCCGTGCGACGGCTCGCGGACGACCTCGGGGTCAGCCCCGGCACCGTCGCCACCGCCTACAAGGAGCTGCGCCGGCGAGGCATCGTCGTCACACGCGGGCGGGGCGGGACCGTGGTGGCTCCGGCTCCCGCGGTGGCGTCACGCCGGCCGCCCAAGGTCCCGCAGGGGCTGCGGGACTTGTCCGGCGGACATCCGGATCCCGCCCTCTTGCCCGCTCTCGTACCGCCGTCACGGCTGTCGCCCGGTGCCCGGTCGCACCGTTCGACGCCGAGGCTGGCGCGGCTGGAGGACGCCGCGCGTGACTGGATGGGGGCCGATGGGGTCCCCGTGGAGCATGTGACCTTCGCGCATGGGGCGTTGGATCTGATCGGCCGGCTGCTGTCCGTGGAGTTGCGGCCCGGCGACGCCGTGGCGATGGAGGACCCGGGGTATCACCATCTGCTGGACCTGATCACCGCGTTGGGGCTGCGCATCGTGCCGGTGGCCGTGGACGACGAGGGTGTGCGGCCCGAGGCCCTGCGGGTGGCGCTGCGGGCGGGTGTGCGGGCTGTGGTGTGCAGTCCTCGGGCGCAGAATCCGTACGGCGGCTGCTTCTCCGTGGCACGCCGGGACGCGCTCGTGGACGTGCTCCAGGACGAGCCGGACGTACTGGTCGTCGAGAACGACCACGCGTCCTCCGTCGCCGGCGCGCCCCTCCACTCGCTGACCGGAGGCGGATTGACGCGCTGGGTGCATGTGCGCACGGTGAGCAAGTTCCTCGGGACCGATCTGCGGTGGGCGGCAGCTGCGTGTGACGCGACCACCCTGGCCCGCCACGACGGGCGATTGCTGCTGACCTCCGGCTGGGTCAGTCACCTCCTCCAGGAGACCGTGCACGGGTTGCTGACCGACGCGGCCACGCGCGCGTTGGTGGCGCGTGCCGAGGAGATGTACGAAGAGCGCCGTGGCGCCCTCCTGCGAGAGCTGGACGATCGTGGCATTCCGGCGTGCGGGGCCAGCGGGATGAACCTGTGGGTGCCCGTGCAGGACGAGTCGGCCGTGGTGAACGGGCTGCGCTCGTACGGTTGGTGGGTTGCCGCCGGGGCCCGGTTCCGGTCGTCGTCACCCCCGGGGGTGCGGATCTCCGTGGCCGACCTGGAGCCGGCCGACGCGGCGCGGCTGGCCTCGGACTTCGCTGCCGTGCTCGGCGAGTCCGAGGCCACCTACGGCGGTTGAGCCGCCCGTGTCAGGCGCGTTTGCGGGCGAGGTCCTCGTAGAAGTGCAGCAGATCCAGGTTGTCGATGGAGCCCGGGTTGACGGCCTTTTCCAGCGGGGTGCCCTGGAGGAGGCGCTTGACGGGGACCTCGATGCGCTTTCCGGTGAGGGTGTGCGGAATGCCGGGGACCTCGATGATCTCGTCGGGGACATGGCGCGGTGAGAGCTGTTCGCGGATGGTCTGCTTGATGCGGGCCAGCAGGGCATCGTCCAGGGTGGCGCCGGGAACGAGGTGCACGAAGAGGGGCATCCAGTAGCCGCCGTCGGGCTGTTCGATGCCGATGACGAGGGATTCCCTGATCTCGGGAATGCGCTCGACGGCTTCGTAGATGTCGGCCGACCCCATGCGCACGCCCTGGCGGTTCAGGGTGGAGTCGGAGCGGCCGTGGATGACGACCGAGCCACGGGAGGTGACGGTGATCCAGTCGCCGTGGCGCCATACACCGGGGTAGGTGTCGAAGTAGCTGTCGTGGTAGCGGCTGCCGTCGGGGTCGTTCCAGAAGCGGATCGGCATCGACGGCATGGGGTTGGTGACCACGAGCTCGCCGACCTCGTCGATCACGGGCTTGCCGGCCGGATCCCAGGACTGCAGATCGGTGCCGAGGCCGGGTGCCTGAAGCTCTCCGATGTACACCGGGAGGGTCGGTACAGCTCCTGCGAAGCAGGAGCACACGTCCGTGCCGCCGCTGACGGATGCGATCCACAGATCGTCGCGCACCTCGTCGTGCAGCCAGCGGAATCCGTCGGGCGGCAGTGGGGATCCGGTGGTGGCGACGCACTGCACCTTAGAGAGGTCGAAGTCGCGGGCCGGGTGGACGCCGGCCTTGCGGCAGGCCATGACGTACGCCGCCGAGGTGCCGTAGAGGGTGGCTCCGGTCCGTTCGGCGATGCGCCATTGGGCGCCCGTGTCCGGGAAGCCGGGGCTGCCGTCGTAGAGCACGATCGTCGTTCCGGTGAGGAGGCCGGAGACGAGGAAGTTCCACATCATCCAGCCGGTCGAGGTGTACCAGAAGAAACGGTCCTCCGGGCCCAGGTCGCAGTGCAGGCCGAGCTGTTTGAGGTGCTCGATCAGGATGCCGCCCTGGGACTGGACGATCGCCTTGGGCAGGCCGGTGGTGCCCGAGGAATAAAGCACCCAGAGGGGGTGGTCGAAGGGCACCTGCTCGAAGACCGGCTCCACGTCCGCGCCGGTCAGGGCGGACCAGTCCAGGGCACCTGCGGGAGGCTCCGTCCCGAGAAGGGGGATGTGGACGACGGCACGCAGCGTGGGCAGTTCGTGGCGCAGCTCGGCGACGATGTCGCGGCGGTCGTGCTCCTTGCCGCCGTAGCGGTAGCCGTCGACGGTGAACAGGACGACCGGTTCGACCTGCTGGAAGCGGTCCAGGACGCTGCGGGCGCCGAAGTCGGGGGCGCAGGAGGTCCAGACGCCGCCCACGGCGGCGGTGGCGAGCAGGGCGACGACGGCCTGCGGGATGTTCGGGAGGTAGCCGCTGACGCGGTCTCCGGGGCGTACGCCGAGGGCGCGCAGTTCGGCGGCCAGGGAACCGACCTGGCGGCGCAGCTCGGACCAGGTCACCGGGCGCGGCTCGTGTGTCTCGTCGACATGCAGGAGGGCCGGTTCGTCCGCGCGGGTGGCGGCCGCGCGCAGGGCGTGCTCGGCGTAGTTGAGAGTCGCCCCGGGGAACCACTGGGCGCCCGGCATCGAGCGGTCACCGAGTACGCGCGCGTAGGGTGTCGAAAACCGTACGTCGAACCACTGGGTGACGGCTTTCCAGAACGTGTCCAGTTCGTCGACGGACCAGCGGTGCAGTGCCGCGTAGCCGCCCTCGGCGGGAGCGCCGTGCTGCTCGGCCGCCCAGGCCTGGAACTTTGTGACCTGCGCCTGGGCGATGCGCTCAGGATCTGGCTGCCAGAGCGGCTGTGGGTTCACGGTCGACATGGGCGGCTCCCGGACTGTGCGCGTCGTATGCGTCGGTCGCGCACGGGCTGGGGTGTGCGCGTGACGCGGCTGACACGGACGATGCCATGTGATCGACTTCTGCACCAGGGCGCGCCCCACATAGTCGGCGTCGTGAAGATGTGGTCCCGGCACGGGTGAACGGCAGTTGAACGACACGCGCGCGTGGGGCGGTCAATGGCAGGGTGAGCAGCATGGACGGTCGTGACCTGGTGCGTTCGATAAGGGTGGTCGGTTCGGTGAGGTCGGCCCAGGGGTTGCGTACCGTGAGGGCGGCGTGGCGCAGGAGGCGTGCCGACGCCTCCGCGCTGCCGTCGCGAGGTGCCCAGCGCGCGCGGGTGCCCGGGCCCGTGCAGGAGGTGGAGCCCGGTCCGGGCGGTGGCATCGTCCGGTTCAGCCGGTCCGAGCTGCGCATCTTCGTCGCGGTGAACGGAGCGGTCTTCTGGGGCTGGGACGGGGCCTCTCCCGAGCCGTCGTACGCGCTCGCGGGCCGCTGTCCGGAGCCGGATCCGCGGGCGGTCCTGGAGCCGGACAAGGACGGCGGCTGGCGGGTCGTGGCCGAGCGGGTGACGGTGGTCGTCTCGCGGCACGGCGCGATCGAGGTGCTCACGCCCGGAGGCGTGCCCCTGCGCCGTGATCTGCCGCCCCGTTGGTGGGAGCCGGTCGGTGGCGGTACCGCACGCTGGATGCAGCGTTCGGAGGTGGCCGCGGACGCGCGGTTCTTCGGACTCGGCGGGCGGGCGTCGGGCCCGCGGCTGCGCGAAGGAACGTACCGCCTGTGGAACACGGACCCGGGGCGCGCGTTCGGCCCCGAAGAGGATCCGCTGTACCTCACGATGCCGGTTCAGCTGGTGGTGGCCGACGCGGCGACGCATCTGGTGTTCCACGACACCTCGTGGGACGGCACGGTGACGCTGCGCGAGGGCGAGGAGGGTGCCGGGTCCGGGCACGACCGGGCGGGGACGTGCGAGCTGCGGATGGACGGCGGCCCGCTGCGCTGCTGGGTGGTCGTGGGCACCCCCGCGCGCGTGTTGCTCACCTGGGCGTCGCTGACGGGCGCGCCTGCGCTTCCGCCGGCGTGGGCGCTGGGTCATCACCACGCGCGCTGGGGCTTCGGCAGTGAGCAGGAGGTGCGGCGGATCGTCTCCGGTTACCAGGAGCGCGGGCTGCCGCTCGACGCCGTCCATCTGGACATCGACCACTACGACGAGCACCAGGTGTTCACGGTCGACCACGAGAACTTTCCGAAGCTGCCGGTGCTGGCCGAGGAGCTGCGCCGGGACGGGATCCGGCTGGTGTCGATCGTCGACGCTGCGGTCAAGGCCGCGGAGGACAACGCGGTGTACGACAGCGGGGTCGCCGTGGACGCCTTTGTGCGGGACGCTTCGGGGCGGATCGTGCGCGGCGTCGTGTGGCCCGGAGAGGCGGTCTTCCCGGATTTCACGCACGCGCGCGTGCGTGAGTGGTGGGGCGGTCTGTACGAGGAGCGGCTCGCCCAGGGGTTCTCGGGTTTCTGGCACGACATGAACGAGCCCACTTCGTTCGCCGCCTTCGGGGAGTCGACGCTGCCGCGTTCGGCCAGGCACTCGCTGGAAGGGCGCGGCGGAGACCATCGGGAGGCGCACAACGTCTACGCGTTGTGCATGGCCCGGGCTGCCTATGAGGGGCTGCGCGAACTGGCTCCCGCGGAACGGCCGTTCATCTTCTCGCGTTCCGGTTGGGCCGGCCTGCAGCGCTACGGGGGAACGTGGTCCGGTGACGTGGCCACGGGCTGGCCCGGGCTGCGGGCCTCACTGTCGCTGGTCATGGGGCTGGGGCTGTGCGGAGTGCCGTATTCGGGGCCGGACGTGGGCGGTTTCGACGGGAGCCCGTCGCCGGAGCTGTATCTGCGCTGGCTCCAGCTGGGCGCGTACCTGCCGCTGTTCCGCACGCACGCGAGCCTGCGGGCGGGGCGCCGGGAGCCCTGGGAGTTCGGTGCCGAAGTGCTGGAGCACGCGCGCGTGGCGCTCGTCGAACGCCGGCGGCTGCTGCCGTACTTCATGACGCTCGCGCATCTGGCCCGGCGCACCGGAGCACCCTATGTACGGCCGCTGTGGTGGGCGGCGCCCGAGGACCGTGCGCTGCGCGACTGCGAGGACGCGTTCCTGCTGGGCGACTGTCTGCTGGTGGCGCCGGTGCTCGACCCCGGAGCGGACCGGCGGGCGGTGCACCTGCCCCGGGGGCGCTGGTACGACACGGTGACGGAGCAGGTGTACGAGGGGCCGGGGCAGGCGCTCCTCGACGCCCCCTTGTCGCGGATTCCGGTGCTCGCGCGCGCGGGTGCGGTCGTCCCCGTGCGCGGGGACGACGGCGGGCTGGAGCTGGAGGTCTGGGCGCCCGCCCGGGGACGGAGCGGGGGCGGGCTGGTGGTGCAGGACGCGGGTGACGGATGGGACGAGCCGGAACTGGAGCGCTACGTCGCCCGTTGGACGAGACGGCGGCTCATCGTCGAGCGCCAGGGCGAGGGCGGCACGAGCGAGCCGCCCTACCCGGTGCGTGTGCGAGGCCTGAAGGAGGGCTGACTCAGACGTACCGGCCCTCGAACCAGGCCCGTACGGCGAGCGTGTGCAGGGGGAAGGCGAGCTCCTCCGGCCTGCGCAGGAGGTGCCAGCCCTCCGTCTCGTCGGTGGCCGTGGACTGCGGGAGGCCTTCGGCCGGGCGCTCCGGAAGGAGCCCGAACAGCAGCAGGTGCCCGTCGGGTGAGCTCATGGCGTCGACGAGCCGCACATCGCGCCCGGCTGCGTCGATGCCGGTCTCTTCCTTGAGCTCGCGGACGACGGCCTGCCGCCAGTCCTCGCGGTCGTCGATGTAGCCGCCGGGCAACGCGATGCCTCCGCGCGCGGGGGCGACGGTTCGGGTGATGACGACCAGGGCGGTGCCCTTCGTGTCGTACACGGGCTGGAGCGCGATGGCCACCGGCAGGGGGTTGCGGTAGGCCACCGCGTGGCAGGTCGGGCAGGTGCGGGGCCAGCCGGAGACGCCCTCTCCATAGGGCGCTCCGCAGCTCGAACAGTGGGAGTCGGGCGCGGAGTTGGGGGTGGAGGCATGAGTTTCGGACACGAAGCGGAATGTATCCGATCAACTGACGAACGTCTTCGGGGGGCGGCTCAGTTGCCGCTGGTGAGCGACTTCCAGGAGACGGGGAAGTCGAAGTAGGTGTCCGGGTAGGGCTCGGGCTTGTACGTGTAGTGCCACCACTCCTCGGCGAGGTTCACGAATCCGAGCCCCTCCAGGGTGGTCTTGAGGAGCAGCCGGTTGGCGCGCTGTTCGCCCTGGACACGCGGGTCGAGGGTGTGGGCGAGGGTGTCGAAGCAGTCGAAGCCGGTGCCCATGTCGACGGAGTTGTCGGGGAAGCGCTCGTCCTTGGGGGCGTAGCAGGGCACCAGGGGTTGTCCTGGGTGGTACGGCCGGGTCGGTTCGGCAGGGAGCTTCACGAGGGTGAGGTCCATGGTCGATCCCCGGCTGTGGCCGGATTTCTTCGCAATGTAACCGTCCTCGAACAGACGGGTCTTGTCGACGTTCGGATAGAACTCGCTCTTCATCGCCTGGTCGTCGAGGTCCTCGGCCCAGCGCACGAAGTGGTTCACGGCGCGCTGCGGCCGGTAGCAGTCGTAGACCTTGAGGGTGTAGCCCTTGCGCAGCAGCCTGATCTGGGCCTTGTGGAGTGCCTCGGCGGCCGGCCGGGTGAGGAGGCAGATCGGCTGCCGGTAGCCGTCGATGCGCTCGCCGACGAAGTTGTGCGGGGTGAAGTAGCGCATCTCCTGGATGATCGTCGGGTCCACGGTTCTCAGGGCCACGAAGTCCTTCGGCGCCTTGGGCTCCGTCGCGGCCCGGGTGGGGGCGGAGGCGACGGTAACGGCCAGCGCGGCGGCGAGTGCGGTGACCAGACCGCGTACTGCACGGGAGAGACGTGTCATGTCTCCTGCCCTGCCCAATTCCGGATGCCCGTGACACACTTCTGACGTTCCGTCAGATCGTACGCCAGGGAGGGGCTTTGTCTCGTACACGCATGCCCGTGGTCGACGGCTGGTTCACCGGCGACGGGGACGGGGACGGCTTCAGGCTCCTCGGCACCCGCTGCGCATCGTGCGGTTCGGTGTTCTTCCCCCGCGAAGACACTCACTGCCGGAATCCGGGATGCGCGGGCGGAGCTCTTGAGGAGGTGCCGCTGTCCCGGCGCGGGCGCGTCTGGTCGTACACCGACAGCCGATATCGGCCACCGTCACCCTATGTGACCAATCCGGAACTTCCGTGGGAACCGTACGCGTTGATCGCTGTGGAGCTGGAGTCCGAGCGGATCGTGGTGCTGGGGCAGGCGGCTCCCGGGGTCACCGTCGCCGATCTGACGGTGGGCATGGAGGTGGAGGTCGTCCCGGGGGTGCTCCATGAGGACGCGGAGACGGTCTGGACGACCTGGCACTGGCGGCCGACGGGGGTGAGGGCATGACAGGTGAGGTGGCGGTGCTCGGCGCGGGCATGCACCCGTGGGGCAAGTGGGGGCGCAGCTTCGTCGAGTACGGGACTGCGGCGGCCCGTGCGGCGCTGGCCGACGCCGGACTGGACTGGCGGGACATCGGCTCGGTGGTCGGCGCCGACACCGTGCGGGGCGGATATCCGGGCTATGTGGCCGGTGCGACCTTCGCGAAGGCTCTGGGCTGGCAGGGGGCCAGAGTGACGAGTGTGTACGCGGCGTGCGCGTCCGGGGCGCAGGCCGTCAGCACCGCCCGGGCGCAGATCCTTTCGGGTCTCGCGGACGTGGTCCTCGTGGTGGGCGCCGACGCGGCGCCCAAGGGGTTCTTCCGGCCGGCGGGAGGCGACCGGCCCGACGATCCGGACTGGCTGCGCTTCCGGGTGCTGGGGGCGACGAATCCGACGTACTTCGGGTTGTACGCGCGCCGCCGCATGGCCGTGCACGGCGACACCGTGGAGGACTTCGCCCAGGTCAAGGTGAAGAACTCGGCCCTGGGTGCGCTCAATCCCAATGCGCGCTACCGCAAGCGGGTCACCGCCGAGGAGGTCGCCGCCTCGGCGGTGGTCGCCGATCCACTGCGGCTGCTCGACATCTGCGCGACGTCGGACGGAGGCGCGGCTCTGGTGCTGTCGAGCATGGACTTCGCACATCGGCGCGGAGTGAGCCGGCCGGTGCGGATACGGGCCGTGTCCACGGTGACGCCGCGCTACCCCAACACGGTCCTGGATCTGCCGGACATCGCGACGGACTCCGCGCTGGCGGTGGAGCCGGCCGCCGACTCGTTCCGCGCGTCGATCGCGGGGGCGGCCTACGAGGAGGCGGGCCTCGGACCCGAGGACCTCTCCCTCGCGGAGGTCTACGACCTGTCCACGGCCCTGGAGCTGCAGTGGTACGAGGATCTGGGGCTGTGCGACCAGGGCGAAGGCGCAAAGCTGCTGCGGGAGGGGGCGACGGCCCTGGGCGGGCGAATACCGGTGAACGTGAGCGGCGGGCTGGCCTCCTTCGGAGAGGCGGTTCCCGCTCAGGCGATTGCCCAGGTGTGCGAGTTGACCTGGCAGTTGAGGCAGCAGGCGGGTGAGCGGCAGGTCGCGGGGGCGCGGGTGGGCATCACGGCGAACCAGGGGTTGTTCGGACACGGGTCGGCGGTCGTCGCGCTGCGGTAGGCGACTGCCGGGCAAGCCCTTTCTCCTACGCTGCGTGATCGTCCAGGAATGCTGCGTGAACGTCTCATGAACTGGGCCAGGGCGTGCGCCGGTGGAGCCATCATGCTCCCGTGCACTCCTGGACGGATACTCTCCGCTTCGCCTTCCAGCCCGTGGTCAACCTGACCACCGGAGGGGTCGCAGGGCTGGAGATACTCGCCCGCCCGGAGACCGGCGACATCCTGGCCGAGGCCCGTCGAGACCCCGAACTGGACGGTCGGCTGGCGGTGTTGGCGGTCCGGGCGGCGGCCGGCAAGGAGACGCTGCTGCCGCTGCACGTCAACGTGTTCGCGGGCACCCTGGCCGACCTCGGCGGCCTCACCCCGCTGCACACCGCCGTGCGGGAGGCTGGACGGCTGCCGTGGGAGGTGACGATCGACATCGGGCCGCCGTACACGCACGTCCCGCAGCAGGCGCTGCTGGAGGCGGTGGGCGCGCTGCGGGTGCAGGGCTTCCGGATCAGTGCCGACGGCATCGGGGACGGGGACGTACCGCTGCGGCTGCTCACCGACATGGGGCCCGACCTGGTGAAGCTGGATGCGTCGCTGCTGGCGCGACCGGCGGCGGTCAGGGCGATGCGGACACTGTGCGAGCAGTTGGGAGCGCTCCTGTCCGTCGAGGGGGTCGAGACGGAACTGCAGTGCGCGGCAGCGGTCTCGGCCGGGGCCCAGCTGGCGCAGGGCGAGCTGTTCGCACCGCCGGCCCGGCTACCCGCGGCGGACGTATACGTTCCGCCCCGCTCCCCCGGCGCCTTGACGGTCCCGAGGTCGGGGCCGCCTTCGGTGCTGGAATTCCTACGGCCCGCCGCGCTGCTGCCGGCCACCGCGTCGGCCGGTCAGGTACGGGCACTGCTGACCGGGTCTCCCGAGGTGTCGGGCGTGCTGCTCGTGGACGCGCACGGGAGGCCCGTCCGGTCGGTGCACCGCTCACGCTTCCTGCTGTCGATGTCGGGGCGCTACGGACATGCGCTGTACGCCGACCGGCCGGCCGCAAAGCTCGGGGACGTGCCGCGGACGGTGGGCGTCGACGCCACCGCCTGGGAGGTCCTGGACGTGGTGGCCGTCGGCGACCGCGGCCGCACCTCGGACGATGTGGCGGTGGTGGACCGGACCGGGCGGTGCGTGGGTGTCGTACGGCTCGCGGACCTCGTGCGGGCACTGGCCGAGAGCCGGGTCGAGGAGGCGGTCGGCCTCAATCCGCTCACCCGGCTGCCCGGCTCGGACGCGATCACGGGCGAGGTGGACCGTTGCATCGCGGACGGCCGGCCGTTCGCTTTGAGCTGGCTGGATGTGGACCACTTCAAGCAGGTCAACGACGGGGCCGGGTTCGCGGCAGGGAACGAGCTGATCCGCTCGGTGGGGCGGGCGCTGCAACACGCGGCGTCCGGGAGCACTCGCGTCGGCCACATCGGCGGGGACGACTTCCTGGTGCTCGCCGAACCGGAGTGGCTGGATCCGCTGGCCGCCTCGGTGCTGGACGCGCCCTGGTCGGCCGGTGGGCGTCCCGTCACGTTGTCCCTGGCCACGGTCGTGTGCCCGCCGGGCAGTGTGACGGACCACCGGCAGGCCGCCGCGTGTCTGGCGCCGCTGAAGAAGGCTGCGAAATCGCTGCACGGAGCGAGTTGGGTGCTGGGCCGGGCGGGCCTGCCGGGCCACGAGATCCGGCGCGGCTCGGGGACCGCGCCCGCCCAGGCCGGGTGCGCGGTGGCGGAACCCGGCCTAGGCTGATCGTCGTACATACCGACCGACCGTCTCTCCTTCGCTCGGGCACAACGGCGGCTGTCACCGTTGCCGTCGGCGACCTTGACGCTCTGTGGGCGCCGGTGAACACTTCCGGTGTCAGTCGACATCGCCGTACATACACGGTGTATCCAGGCACGCGCCGCGCGGGCCCCGCCTGAAGACAGGCCCGTTCCCCCACGGGCGATTCGGCTGCGACGGCACGCTCGTCACGGACGCCGGGCGGGGCGCGGGAGCTTTCCTGCCTTCGGCTGAAGTCGCCACGGGAAAACGCACCCTGCACCGAGGACCGGGGTCGATCACCCCGGGACAGGGCCTAGGAGCCGCCATGAGCAACGCAGACACCCACGGCGAAGGCCGCAGCACGTGGAACCCGGTGGTCGGAACCGCTGATCGGCGGGGTGCTTTCCGGGCTCATCGGCACAGCAGCCCTCTGATTCACAGCAGCCTTCTGCTCAAAGCAGCCTTCTGAAGGAACGACGAAGGGGACGTCATGACGGACAAGTTCGTCGCCGCTATCGACCAGGGCACCACCTCCAGCCGCTGCATCGTGTTCAACCAGGACGGTGCGATCGTCGCTGTCGACCAGCGCGAACACCGCCAGATCTTCCCGAAGCCGGGCTGGGTGGAGCACGACGCCACGGAGATCTGGTCCAAGGTGCAGGCGGTGGTCGCCGGAGCGATCGCCAAAGCCGGGCTGCGCGCCGACCAGCTCAGCGCACTCGGCATCACCAACCAGCGCGAGACCACGGTCCTGTGGGACCGCGCGACGGGCAAGCCCGTGCACAACGCCATCGTGTGGCAGGACACCCGCACCGCGGCGCTGACCAACCAGCTCGGCGGCTCGGACGGCCAGGACCGTTTCCGCGAGCAGACCGGACTGCCGCTGGCCACCTACTTCTCCGGTCCCAAGGCCGCCTGGCTGCTGGACAACGTGCCCGGGCTCAGGGCCCGTGCCGAGAACGGCGAGATCGCCTTCGGCACCATCGACTCCTGGCTCATCTGGAACCTGACGGGCGGCACCGAGGGTGGTCAGCACGTCACGGACGTCACCAACGCCGGGCGCACCATGCTGATGAACCTGGAAACCCTCCAGTGGGACCCGTCCATCCTCTCCGCGATGAACATCCCCGAAGCCGTCCTCCCCGAGATCAGGTCCTCGGCCGAGGTGTACGGCACCGCCGTCGGCCAGCTGGCCGGGGTGCCGGTCGCCTCGGCCCTCGGCGACCAGCAGGCGGCCGTGTTCGGGCAGGCCTGTTATGACGTGGGCACGGCGAAGAACACCTACGGCACGGGCAGCTTCCTGCTGCTGAACACCGGCAACCGGCCGGTGGCGTCGAAGAGCGGGCTGCTGACGACCATGGGCTACAAGATCGGCAGTGAGGCGCCGGTCTACTGCCTGGAGGGGTCGATAGCCATCACTGGTGCCCTCGTGCAATGGTTCCGCGACCAGCTGGGCATCATCCGTACCGCCGACGAGATCGAGCCCCTGGCGGCGAGTGTCGAGGACAACGGCGGAGCGTACATCGTGCCCGCCTTCTCCGGCCTGTTCGCGCCGTACTGGCGCTCCGACGCGCGCGGTGTCATCACCGGTCTGACCCGCTACGTCACCAAGGCCCACCTCGCCCGGGCCGTGCTCGAAGCGACGAGCTGGCAGACGCGCGAGGTCGTGGACGCCATGTACCAGGACTCCGGGGTGCACATCACCACCCTGAAGGTGGACGGCGGCATGACCAAGAACAACCTGCTCATGCAGCACCAGGCGGACGTCCTCGACGTCCCGGTGGTCCGCCCGAAGGTCTCCGAGACGACCTGTCTCGGCGCCGCGTACGCGGCCGGGCTCGCCACCGGCGTGTGGAACGACCTCGACGAGCTGAAGTCCCACTGGCAGAAGGACGTCGAGTGGACGCCCGCCATGGAGGCCTCCGTACGGGACCGCCAGTACCACAACTGGCGCAAGGCCGTGGAGAAGAGCTTCGCCTGGGAGGAGGACGGCGAGAACTAGGCCCACGCGCGCGTGCGTGAGCCCTTCGGCTGCGGCCCGTACCCCGGTCGGCGGGGGTACGGGCCGCGCTCCTGGTTCAGGTGGTGACGGTCTGGCGGCGGTCGGCCGCGTACGCCATGGCGTGCTGGACCACGCCGATGAGGACCTCCTTGACGGACTCGCGGTCGCGGGCGTCGCACAGCACGAGCGGTACGTCCTCGTCCAGGTCGAGGGCCTGGCGGACGTCGTCAGCGGGGTATCGTGCCGAGCCCTCGAAGCAGTTGACACCGACGAGGAAGGGTATGGAGCGCCGCTCGAAGTAGTCGACGGCGGCGAAGCAGTCCTCCAGGCGGCGGGTGTCGGCGAGCACGACGGCTCCGAGGGCGCCCTCGGAGAGCTCGTCCCACATGAACCAGAACCGTTCCTGTCCGGGCGTGCCGAACAGGTACAGCACCAGGTCCTCACGGAGGGTGATGCGGCCGAAGTCCATGGCCACGGTGGTGGTGTGCTTGCCCTCCACCCCGCTCGTGTCGTCGACGGGCCGTCCGGCCTCGGTGAGCAGTTCCTCGGTGCGCAGCGGCCTGATCTCGCTGACCGCGCCGACGAGGGTGGTCTTGCCCACGCCGAAGCCGCCGGCCACCAGGATCTTGAGCGTGACGGGCTCGACCGGAGGCTTCCCGCGCTCAGAACGCCCGAAGATCATCGATCTCTTCTCCTGCTTGCTGGGGGTGGGACGGCGGCGGTCCGTAGCCTCCGCCGCCGGGGGTTTCGATGACGAGCACGTCGCCGGGGCCGACGTCGGCCGAGTCGCTTCCGCCGAGCTGGGTGACCGTGCCGTCCGCATGCTCCACCCGGTTGGCGCCCAGCGCACCGGGCCTGCCGCCCGCCATGCCGTAGGGCGGGACCCTGCGGTGCTGGGACAGCGTGGAGACCGTCATGGGCTCATGGAAGCGGATGCGGCGCACCGCGCCGTCCCCGCCGGGCCACCGGCCGGAGCCGCCGCTGCCGTACCGGACGGCGAACTCGTCGAGCTGCACGGGCAGCCGCCACTCCAGGACCTCGGGGTCGGTGAGCCGTGAGTTGGTCATGTGGGTCTGCACGACGGGCGCGCCGGGGAAGCCCTCGCCCGCGCCGGAGCCGGAGGCCACGGTCTCGTAGTACTGGTGCCGCTCGTTCCCGAAGGTGACGTTGTTCATGGTTCCGGAGCCCTCGGCCTGCACGCCGAGGGCTGCGTAGAGGGCGCCGGTGATGGCCTGGGAGGTCTCGACGTTGCCTGCGACCACTGCGGCCGGCGGCTCGGGCGCGAGCATGGAGCCGGCCGGGACGACGATGTCGAGGGGGCGCAGACAACCGTCGTTGAGCGGGATGTCGTCGGCTACAAGGGTGCGGAACACGTAAAGGACGGCCGCGTTGACCACGGCGAAGGGGGCGTTGAAGTTGCTCGCCAGCTGGGGGGAGGTACCGGTGAAGTCGACGGTCGCGCGGCGGTTTTCGCGGTCCACGCGCACGCGTACGCGGATGACGGCCCCCGAGTCGGTCTCGTAGGCGTACTCGCCGTCGTCCAGGGCGTCGACGACCCGTCGTACGGCCTCCTCGGCGTTGTCCTGGACGTGCTTCATGTAGGCCTGCACCACGTCGAGGCCGAAGTTCTCGATCATGCGGGCGACTTCGTCGACGCCTTTCTGGTTGGCGGCGATCTGGGCGCGCAGGTCGGCGAGGTTGGTCCTGGGGTTTCGCGAGGGGTAGGGCGCGCTCGTGAGCAGGCCGAGGGTCTCCTCCTCGCGGAAGCGGCCGTTCTCGGCGAGGAGCCAGTTGTCGAAGAGGATGCCTTCTTCGTCGATGGTGCGGCTGTTGGCCGGCATGGAGCCCGGGGCGATGCCGCCGATCTCGGCGTGGTGGCCGCGCGAGGCGACGTAGAAAAGGATTCGGTCACCCTGCGTGCTGAACACGGGGGTGATCACCGTGACGTCCGGCAGGTGGGTGCCGCCGTGGTACGGGTCGTTGACGGCGTAGGTGTCGCCGGGCCGCATCGAGGTTTTCCGGCGCCGGATGACCTCCTTGACGCTGGTGCCCATGGACCCCAGGTGGACGGGGATGTGCGGCGCGTTGGCCACCAGGTTTCCGTCCGGATCGAAGAGGGCGCAGGAGAAGTCGAGCCGCTCCTTGATGTTGACGGACTGGGCGGTGGACTCCAGCCGGGCGCCCATCTGTTCGGCGATCGACATGAAGAGGTTGTTGAAGACTTCAAGGAGAACCGGATCAGCTTTTGTGTCGAGCTCGGAACTCTCCGTAATCACCGCACGTTCCATGACCAGATGCCCGTCGTCTCGTGCCACGGCCTGCCAGCCGTCGTCGACGACGGTCGTCGCACTGGCCTCGGTGATGATCGCGGGGCCGGAGACGGTTTCGCCGGGAGGGAGGTCCTCGCGGCGGTGGAGGGGGACGTCGCGCCAGGCGCCGCCGGTGTGCAGGCGCACGGTGTCCGGGGCGGCGCTGCGGCCTTCGTACGGGGCGAGGGCGGAGAGATCGGGGGGTTCTGTGATGCCGGTGGCTTCGACGGAGAGGGCTTCGACCACGATCGGGCGGTCGAGCGTGAAGGAGTACGTGGCGCGATGACGTTCTTCGAAGGTGTGACGCATCGTGTCGGGCTCGTTCAGCTCGACGGTGAGGGTGGTGTCGGTGCCGTCGTAGCGCAGCTGTGCGCGACGGGTGACCTGGATGCGGTCCTCGGGGACGTCCTCGGCGAGGAGTTCCGCGCGGGCCGCTCCCTCCAGGTCGGCGGCCGTCTTGAGGACGGCGGGCATGGAGGCGGGCTCCAGGGGTGCCTCGACGGACTGTTCGCGCATGGCGGTGGTGTCCGCGAGTCCGATGCCGAGCGCGGACAGGACGCCCGCCATGGGTGGTACGAGGACGGTGCGGATGCCGAGCGAGTCGGCGACCTTGCACGCGTGCTGACCTCCCGCGCCGCCGAAGGTGGTGAGGGCGTAGCGGGTGACGTCGTGGCCCTTCTGCACGGAGATCCGCTTGACGGCGTTGGCGATGTTGGCGACGGCGATCTGCAGGTAGCCCTCGGCGACCTGCTCGGGGGTGCGGTCGTCACCGGTCCTGGTGCGGATCTCGCGGGCGAGGGCGGTGAAGCGGTCGCGGACGAGCGCCGCGTCGAGGGGCTGGTCGCCGTCCGGCCCGAACACCTTGGGAAAGTGGGCGGGCTGGATCCGCCCCAGCATGACGTTGGCATCGGTGACGGCGAGCGGACCGCCGCCGCGGTAGCAGGCGGGCCCCGGGTCCGCGCCCGCCGAGTCCGGCCCTACGCGGTAGCGGGAGCCGTCGAAGTGGAGGATCGAACCGCCACCGGCTGCGACGGTGTGGATGTCCAGCATCGGCGCACGCAACCGGACGCCGGCGATCTGTGTGGTGAAGACGCGCTCGTACTCGCCCGCGTAGTGCGAGACATCGGTGGAGGTGCCACCCATGTCGAAGCCGATGACGCGGTCGAAGCCGGCCAGCTGCGACATCCGGGCCATGCCGACGATGCCTCCGGCCGGTCCGGAGAGGATGGCGTCCTTGCCGCGGAACTGCCCGGCTTCGGCGAGCCCGCCGTTGGACTGCATGAACATCAGCCGTACGCCGTGGAGTTCGTCGGCGACGTGCTGGACGTAGCGGCGCAGGACGGGCGACAGGTAGGCGTCGACGACCGCGGTGTCCCCGCGCGGCACGAGCTTCATCAGCGGGCTGACCTCGCTGGACAGCGAGATCTGCGGAAATCCGACGCGTGCGGCCAGCTCCCCCACGGCCTGCTCGTGGGCGGGGTGCAGATGGCTGTGCATGCAGACGACGGCCACGGCGCGGATGCCCTCGTCGTACGCCTCCTGGAGGGGGCCGCGGAGGGCGTCCAGGTCGGGGGCGCGCAGGACGGTGCCGTCCGCGGCGATCCGCTCGTCGACCTCCACGACCCGCTCGTGGAGCAGTTCGGGGAGGTCGATGCGGCGGGCGAAGATGTGCGGACGGTTCTGGTAGGCGATGCGCAGCGCGTCACGGAAGCCCCGGGTGACGACGAGCAGTGTGCGTTCGCCCTTGCGTTCCAGCAGCGCGTTGGTGGCGACCGTCGTCCCCATCCGGACGGCCTCGATGGCGTCCTGGGAGCCGCCCAGCAGTTCGCGTACGCCCGCGACCGCCGCGTCGGAGTAGCGCGCCGGGTTCTCCGACAGCAGCTTGTGCGTCAGCAGGCGGCCGTCCGGGCGCCGCGCGACGATGTCGGTGAACGTGCCGCCGCGGTCGATCCAGAACTGCCAGCCTGTCACGTCAGTACCCCGCTTCCGCGCCGCTCACAGTGCCCGGAGGCCGTTGATCACGTCGCGCAGAATACTCTCGTCGGGCAGTTCGGCAGGGGGCACCGGCCGCGTCACATGGACGAATTCCCTGGCGACGAGGTCACCGACGAGGACGCGCACCACTCCGATCGGCAGATCGAGTCCGGCGGCGAGCTCGGCGACCGACTGTGGGGTGTCACGGCACAGGTCGACGATGTCCACGTGTTCCGGGGACAGTGTCGCGTCGGCGTCCGGATCGTCCGCATGAGGCTCCGTGACGACCACCGCGATCAGGTCGAGGCGGTGCTGGCCCACACTGGTCGTGCGGCCGCGCGTCATCGCGTACGGACGGACGACCGGACCGGCTTCGTCGTCGAACCAGTGGCTTCTTCCCTGACCGTCAGCGCTCATGACATCCCACTACCCGCCTGCGGGCAGATCGGTGCGCGGAGCGGCCCCCAGATGCACACCGACCCTCTTGACGAGGAGCGTCATCTCATAGGCGACCTGGCCGACGTCCGAGTCGGCGTCCGAGAGGACGGCCAGGCAGCTGCCGTCGCCGGCGGCCGTCACGAAGAGAAAGGCGTCGTCCAGCTCGACGACGGTCTGCCGGACGTTGCCGGCCTCGAAGTGCCGGCCCACACCCTTGGCCAGGCTGTGGAATCCGGAGGCGACGGCGGCGAGGTGCTCGCTGTCCTCCCGGGTCAGGTCCTTGGACACGCCGGTCGGCAGGCCGTCGCCGGAGAGCACGAGGGCTTTGCGGATGCTCGCCACCCGGTCCACCAGGTCGTCCAGGAGCCAGTTGAGCTCCCCGGTCTTGCCGGTGTCGGTGTGGCCGCTCGCCTTCGGTGCGGTCATCGACCGTCCCCCTTTGTCGTTCGTTGTGGTGCTGTGCCGCTGTGGGCGTCGTCGCCCGCGGCGTTCTCGTCACGGCCGCGCTGCCAGCCGCGCTGGAGCGAGGCCATACGGCTGCGTACCTCGTCGGCGTCCCGCTCGACGAGCTCCGGGCCGTCCTCCGTGCGCCGCTGGGCACTCTGCTTGAGCTGTGGAGCCAGGTTGGCCTGCCGTACGCGCCGGGGCAGGGGGCCGGCGCCGGGGCCTGGCTCCTGCGGTGCGGCGCCGGGGCGCGGGCCGACGGTGTCCCGGCCGCCCGGTGTGATCGCTCTGGGGCGGCTGTGCATGGGGAGGGTGGGGGGCTGCGGGCTCCCGCCGCGGCCCCCTGGCTCGGACTTCGCGGATGCGGGGCGCTCGGCAGGCCGGTCGGCCCCACCGGTGCCCGGGCGCAGCGGTGAGGCACCGCGCCGGCGGGTCGGCAGCGGAGGCGCGGACTCCTCGCCGGACCGGCCCGGGCCCCGCCCGGTCGGCGGCTGTTCGGCCCGGCGGCGGGAGGGCAATGGCGCGGGGGCTTCCGGCTCGGAGCGTCCGGAACCCGTCGGCGGCTCGTCGGCAGGGTCCTCTCGCCACGGCCGCTGCTCGGTGACCGGGCGTCCGTGCGAGCTGACCAACTTGGGCGTGCGGCGGCGGGGCAGCGGGACGGGCGCACCCATGTCGTCGTCGGCGTCGCCGCGGGCCGGTTCGCGGGGCTCGGGCTCGCCGTGGAGCGAGCCGCCGGTGGTCTCGTCCTGTGCGAGCCCGAGGGAGCGGCGCGGGCGGAAGAGCCCGCCGCGTTCGCTGTCCTCGTCGTCGAGCGCGCCGGGGAAGTCCTCGATGGCGTCGAGGTCGACCGGTGCCTCCAGTTCGACCGGGCCGTCAAGGAGCCCGGCGGGCAGACCGGGAAGCTGTGCCGACGTCCGGGAGAGCGCGTTGCCCGGCCGGTCCTCCAGCTCGGCCTCCTTCGAGTGGTGGGGCCGGTCGAGACGGAAGCCGATGCCGTTGGTGTCCGGGACGTCGTCCGTCAGCAGCGCGTCGGGGACGAACAGCACCGCGGTGGTGCCGCCGTACGGGGACGGCTGCAGGGAGACTCGGACGTTCTGCCGCTGGGCGAGCCGGCTGACCACGAACAGTCCGAGGCGGTCGGTGTCGGACAGTTCGAACTCCGGTGTCTCGGCGAGCCGGAGGTTGGCGTCCAGAAGGGCGTCGGCCGTCATGCCGAGGCCGCGGTCGTGGATCTCCAGGGTGAAGCCGTTGGCGACCCGTTCGCCCAGGACCTGCACGGCCGTGTGCGGTGGAGAGAACACCGTGGCGTTCTCCAGGAGTTCCGCCACGAGATGGGTGAGGTCGGCGACGGCCGGACCGGTGACGGCGATCCGCGGCAGGCGGCGGACCTCGATGCGTTCGTAGTCCTCGACCTCGGCGACGGCGGCCCGGACGACGTCCATGAGCTGGACGGGCTTGCGCCACTGCCGGGAGGGGGCGGCGCCGGAGAGGATCACGAGGCCCTCGGCGTGCCGTCGCATACGGGTGGTCAGATGGTCGAGGCGGAACAGGTCGGCGAGCTCGTCGGTGTCCTCGGTCCGGCGTTCCATGGTGTCCAGCAGGGTGAGCTGCTTGTGCAGCAGAACCTGGCTGCGGCGAGCGAGGTTGACGAACACCTCGGAGACGCCGGCGCGCAGTTCGGCCTGTTTGACGGCGGCCTCGACGGCGGCACGCTGCAGGGTGTTGAGGGCCTGACCGACCTCGCCGATCTCGTTCTTGTCGTACTCCAGGCGGGGAACCTCGGTCTCCACGTCGACCTGTTCGCCCGCGGACAGGCGACGCATGACGCTCGGCAGCCGCACACCGGACGCCTCGTGGGCCTCCAGGCGCAGTTGACGGAGGTCGCGGATGAGAGTGCGGCCGATGCGCGCCGAGACCACCAGCGAGAGGACCACGGCAACCAGGCCCAGGACGCCGGCGACGGCCGCCTTGAGGATGACGTTCATCGCGACCGGTTTCACCCGGTCCTGCAGTCGGTCGCCGGCCTGGTCGTCGAGGGTGGCGAGTGCGTTCAGGGCGCTGTCCGCGTCGGCGTCCCAGCTCTTGGCGCTGACCGAACGGGGCGTACCGGCGCCGGAGTCGATGACGGACCGCTCGGCCGAGCGCAGGGGGGCGGTGGCTGCGTTCTTCCAGAACCGGTCGTAGCGTGCACGCTCGGCCGACGGCAGCACCGGCAGACTGATGTCGTACAACTGGGTGCGCTGCGCGACGAGGTCGGAGACCTCGCGGACCTCCTCCCGGGTGAGCGTGCCGACGACCAGGGAGGAGCCGAGCAGGGCGTCCTCCCTGGAGAGGAGTTCGCGGGCGCGGGAGATGTTGACCAGCGCGCGGGCCTGCCGGTCGATCTCCACGTTGTCGACCGCGTCGAGGGCGGCCAGGAAGGCGTAGCAGGGGTCCACAAGGCGGTTGTAGAGGTGGAGGGCCTCGGCGCGGGTCACCGTGCCCTGCTCGGCGCTGCTGCGCAGGGAGTCGAGGCCGTTGAAGGCGTCCAGGACGGCGGTGAGGCGTTCGTCGTCGCCCGCGTTCAGTCCGTCGCGGACGTCGGGGTCGTTTGCATTCTTGCGGACCTTGGCGATGGCCTCGTCGGAGGCGCGGCGGGTGGTGCGAAGCGCGGCGAGCGCGTCGGAAGCCCGCGGGTCGGCGAGATAGACGAGGGTCTGTCGGCGTTCCTGCTGGAGTACGCGGACGGTGTCCTCGATGGGATAGCCCATGTCCTTGACGGCCGTGGACACCTGGAAAAGCTGAGTGACCGCCCGTCCCGTGAGTACCGTGGCGAATCCCCAGATCGCGGTGAGGGACACCAGCGGCACGAGAAGCAGCGCCACGATCTTCCGGCGGATCGACTTCCCGCGAAAGCGCATGGCCTCCCCCAGCTCGACCCCCTCCGGCCGGGGGTACACATGTGCGTCAACAAACGGCGCGAGCCTACTACCGACGCACAGATAACTCGAAGACCCGTCCGGAGGCTGAACTTCCGCACTGGCTCGGTGAGATGGGGAGTTGTCCGGGCATTGCGGGAGATTGCCGCCCGGGTTCGCGTGGGGACCGCCCGTACGGAACCGGTCGGTGTGGGCGGTCAGTTGGCCAGAATTTTTCGTTTCCCGGGAATCTTCGGAGCACGTCGTTCGTCCTTCTCTTCGGGAAATGGGGGCGGAATCGGCCACACGAGCCGCATCCCGCAACCGGGCGGCGTAAAACAGCGCAAGCCGGGCAGCCACAGGGGAGCCGTGTGTTCGGACACGGACGGGGGTCTGCTGGCGGTGGGGAGTGACACGTTGATGGGCACGGCGGAGCGGTACGAGGCGCCCACGGCGGGCGATGCGGAGCACCAGGCGGTGCAGCGGAGCCCCGAGGCGCTGGATCACGACATTCCGGCGCGTGGCGGCGGGACCGGTCCCGCCGGGCGCACGGCTGAAGAGCAGCCGCACTACCGCCCCTTGTGGATCGAGGAGCCGGCGCGGCGGCGCCGTATGCCCGATCCGGTGCGTACGGCCGCGGTGCGGGCGGTGCTGATCATCGCCGTGACGCTGATCCAGGCGATGGTCGCGTTCCTGTGCACTCTGGCCGGATCATGGCTGGCCTTCCCCATGGTCCTCAGCAGTGTGGCGAGCACCGTGGCGGCGACATGGGCTGCGCTCGACGTCTGGGTGACCCGTCAGGTGTGGAACCAGCGCAATGGCGTGGTGTCGGTCCCGAGCAGCACCGCCCGTGCCCTGCGGCGCGAGCGGCGCAGGGCACGCCGACAGGCACGGGCCGCGGAGCGGGCCCAGCAGCGAATACAGCGGCGGGGTGGGGCAGGGCGGTTGTCGCACCCCTGAGCGAGCCGAGTGGTGACGCGGGCGCCCGCCGCTACGGGTTCGCAGGTGCGGGGCGTTTGAACATCCGGGTCGCGGTGATCTCGCTGTGCACCGCCTCCTCCCCTTGGGGCTGCTGCGGCAGTCCGGGGCGGAGGTGTTCCTCCACGCTGATGTACTTCAGGCCGGCGCGCAGGTCGGCATCGTTGCGCAGCCGGATCACCAGCGGGAACTCCGCCAGCGCCGTCGTGTCGAACAGGCCGGTGGTGTAGAGGAGTTGGACACCCAGCGCGTCCGACACGGCCCGCTGCAGCTCCAGCAGATAGGTCGCGTTGGCACGGCCGATGGGGTTGTCCAGGAACAGTGTGCCCGCGTGGCGGTGCTTGTCGCGGCCCCGGTCGTTCGAGCGCAGCGCGGCCATCGTGCAGTACAGGGCGATGGCCGCGGTGAGCAGCTGACCTCCGGAGAACACGTCGCCCATCTGTCCGACGGGCACCCGCTCGGCGCGCAGCACCGCGTCCGGCTTGAGGATCTCGACGGCGACGCCCTTGGGCTGGAGCGCCGCGCTCACGCCCCGCAGCAGCAGGGACATGCCGTCGCGTCGCAGGTCGGAGTTCTTCTTCACGGCCGCCCGGGTGGCCTCGTCGATGACCTCGCCGAGCCGCTCGGTGAGCGTGGCCTGGTCGGGCTCCTCGAAGCGGATCCGCAGGAACTCCTGCCCGGACCACTCCCCCAGGCCCTCCGGCAGCCTGGACAGCCGCTGGGCGGACCGCAGTGTCGCCAGCGCCGACTCCACGAGTCCCCGCAGCCGGTCCACGATCGAGTCCCGGTTCCGCTCCAGCTGCGCCAACTCGTCGGTCAGGACGCGCAGTCGGGGCGCGAACGCGTCCGCCCACTTCTGGGCGTGCTCGGGCAGCGCCGAGGCGGGCAGCTCACGGATCTGCTGTCGCGCCGGGGTGCGGACCTGCTCGTAGCGGGTGGAGTTGGCGTGCCGCACGAGCACATCGCTCGCCTCGCGTACGGCGGCCTCGGCGGCCGACAGGTCGGCGGCGCAGCCGCGCAGGGAGCGGCGGGCCTCCGCGGCGGACTGCCGGGCCTCCTCCAGGCTGCCCGGGTACGGCTCCGGCTCCTCCTGCTCCTCGTCCAGGGCATGTTCGCGCAGCAGGTCGCGGAGCATCGCGGCGATCTCGTCGAAGCCGCCGGCCGCGTCCTCGGCGGCGCGGTGGGCGTCCAGGAGCTCTGCGTGGGCCTCGCGGGCCTGGTTCAACGCCTCGGTGCGGGAGGCGAGTTCGGCGGTCGCGGTGCGCAGCAGCGCCTGTGCGTGCTCGGCGTCGCGCGGCTCCAGTTCCTCGGGCAGCTCGGTGTGCGCCTCGCCGTCCTCGGGCGCGTGCCGCTCGGCCTCGCCGCGCAGCCGCCCGAGTTGCTCGCTCGCGGTGGACATCCGGGTCTCCAGGAGCTGCACCAGCTCCTCGGCCCGGGCGGCGGCCGCCTGCCGGGACGGCCCGTCGGAGCCGTCCGGCGACTCCAGCAGTTGCTCCGCGCGGGTGCGGACCTTGTTGCTGAGGCGGTCCAGCTCGGCGCGGGCCGCGCTCTCGTCGCTCTCGGCGCGGGCCTGTTCGGCGCGCAGATCGGCACCGACGCCGACCTTCTCGTAGACCTGGGAGGCGGTGCGGTAGGCCTCGCGGAGTGCGGGCAGCGACGACTTCGGGGCCGCTGCTTCGTCCTCGGGTACGTCGTCGGGGGCGCCTGCGATCTCCGCGCGTTCGGCGCGCAGTGCCCGTGCGGTGCGGCGGGCGTCGTCGGCGGCGCGCTGGGCGCCGCGGCGGTCCTCGTCGGCGGCACGGGCGCGCTCCAGGCAGGCCTGGGCGCGGGCCTCCGCCTCGACGCCGTCGTCGGCCAGTTCGCGCAGCTTGACCTGCCAGCCGGCCCGCTCGCGCAGTCGGAAGGCGAGCCCGGCGAGGGCGTCGGCGGCGCGCCGGGCCTTCTGTGCCGCCTCCTGCCGCTCGTCCCGCAGTTGCGCCGCCTCGGCGGCGACCTCGTCGGCCTCGGCGCGCGCCGCACGCGCCTCGGTCAGCTCAGCCTCGGCCTCCTCGGCGAACACCCGCGCGTCGTGCGCGGCCCGGGCCAGTTCGACGAGCCGGCCCGCCGGGCAGCCGGTGCGCCAGGAGGCGAGCCGCGCCGCCAGCTCACGGTCCTTGCCGAGGCGTGCGGCGAGCGTCCTGATCTCCTCGTCCCGCTCGGTCGCCCGCGCGCGCAGCGCCTGCCGCTCCTCGTCCGCGGCATGCTCGTCGTGCATGGCGGGGTTCGGCGGTACGAGGAAGACGTTGCTGTCGCCCGAGTCGGCGGCCGGGGTGGGGGCGAGCAGGGCGGCGGCCGTGCCGACGGCCACGGCGGACCGCGGCAGCAGCGCCGCCTCGCTGAGTGCCTCACGGGCGCGGGCGTGGGTGTCGGGATCGGTGATGATCACGCCGTCGACCAGCTCCGGGCGGGCGGCCAGCACGCGCGCGTGGTCGGCGGGGTCCACGGCCTGGGCGAGATAACGCCAGCCGGGCAGGGCCGGGATGCCGTGCTCGCCCAGGAACTCCACGGTGGCCAGCACGTCCGGCCCGGGCGGCAGCAGCCCGCCGTCACCGAGCGCGCCGAGGATCCGAGCGTCGTCGGCCGCGGCGGTCCGCAGCTCGAAGAGCTGCCGCTCGGCGGAGGACACGGAGTCGTCGAGCAGCTCGCGCAGTTCGTCGGCGAAGCGGTCGAGCTCCTCGGGGGTGAGGGCGGCTTCGTCGCTGTCCGCTTCGTGGCGGGGGTGCGGGACCGACGGGCGTGCTTCCGGGGCCGACGGCCGGGCGTCCTTGCCGGACAGGTTCAGCAGCTCCGCCAGTCGCTCCTCGGCCGCCAGCGCCTGCGCGATGCGGCGCTCGGCCTCGTACGACCGCCGCGTCGCCGCCGCCGCGTCCGCCGCACGGGCCGCGGTCAGTTCGGCGCGGGACTCGGCGGAAGCCGCCTCGCGCGCGTGCTCCGTCGCCTTGTGCGAGGCCTCACGCGCGGTGTCCCAGGCGGCGACCGCCGTCTTCTCGGCGTCGCTGGCCGCGAGGGCGGCGCGGGCCGGGTCGGCGTCAGGCGCGCTGTCGTCGAGCCATCCGGCGCGGACGGCCTCGGCGGTCTCCTGCTCGACCTCCGTGAGGCGCTGGCGCAGATGCCCGATCTCGCTGCGGGCCCGCTGCGCCTCGGTGGCGGCGGCGGTCGAGTCCCGGTAGGCGGCCTCGCTGACCTCCTGCAGCGCGGCGGACCGCTCCTCCTCCTCGTTGGCGAGGCTCTCGGCGCTCTCCGCGGCCGCGTGCAGGGCCCGTACGAGATCCACGGCGGCCTTGGCCCGGGCGGCGAGCGCGGGCGCCGCGTCCCGTTCGGCCTCCTGGATGGCGGCGGCCACGCGCGCGACGCGGTCGGCGGCGGCGCGGTGTCGCAGCACCGTCTCGGCGGCCTGCCAGGCGGAGTGCAGGGTGCGTGCGTCGGCGAGTTCGCGTTTCTGCCCGGCGGCGGACTTCTCGGCGGCGGCGAGCGCCAAGGAGGCGTTCCGGTAGGCGAGTTCGGCGGCGATCAGTGCGCTGCGTTCGCGGGCCGCCTCGGAGTGCGTGACCGCGTACGCGGCGGCGGTGACGCGCTGGGCGAGGTCGGCGGCCCGGACCCGTTCCTGCACGCCCCGCGCCGACAGCCGGCGCGCCAGCGTGCGGGTGCGGCGCTCGGCAGCGGTGTGGATGTCACGCGCGCGTGCCCGGGCCTCTGCGGACTCGACGATCCGGCCGAGCAGATCCACCGACCCGGCGGTGAAATCCCGTTCGGCGATCAGCTCGGCCCGGCGGCCCAGCTTGTTGCCGAAGCCGCTGACCAGGTCGGCGAGCCCGTCGGTGTCCCGGGTGTCGGTCACGGCGCGCAGCAGCAGGTCGGTGAAGTCGGAGTCCTTCTTGACCGCGAAGAGGCCGGCCGCCTCGCCCTCGTCGGCGTTCATCTCCCGCTGGTAGCGGAAGAGTTCGGGGTCGAGGCCGAGGTCGCCGAGGTGTTCGATCCACCGGTCGTGGATCTCCTCCCAGTGCACCTCCAGGTGCGGATACGCCTTGCCCGCCTCGGTGAGGGCGTCCCGGAAGCCCTTCATGGTGCGCCGGCGGCCCTGCGCGCCCGACTGGCCCTCGACGGCCGGCCGTACGGCGGTGGCCTCGGCGACGGGCAGGTTGTCCAGGGACAGCCCGGGTCCGGGCCGGAAGGAGTACCAGGCCTCGGCGAACTTCCGCGGGTCGTTGGACACTTGCCGTCCGCGCCACTCGCTGACCTTGCCGACGACGACGCACTCGCCGGTCAGCGTGTGCTGCCACTCCAGGGCGACATGCCCGCAGTCGTCGGCGAGCAGGAACTTGCGCAGCACGCCGGAGCTGGCGCCGCCGAGGGTGTTGCGGTGCCCCGGCAGCATCACCGAGAAGATCAGTTTCAGCAGGACCGATTTGCCGCCGCCGTTCTCCAGGAAGAGCACGCCGGCGGGCGCGGGGCGGCGCGGCGGGCCGACGGGCTCCTCCTCGAAGAACTCCGCCTGGGTGGGCGCGGGGTCGGGCACCGGCTCGCCCACGCCCCGCAGGTCGAGCACGGTGTCGGCGTAGCGCGCACCGGCTGGACCGATGGAGTAGAGGCGGACCCGGGACAGCTCGTACATGGCGGACTCTCGTAAGTCTTCGGCAGGTCGGGGAAGTTCAGGAGTGCGACGGCGCGTGGAACGGCAGTCCGGCGTCGGCCGCCAGTTCCAGGTCGTCGGTGTCTTCGGGCGGCAGCAGCGTCGGGGTGCCGTCGGTCACCGGGACGACGCCCAGCTCCAGCAGCTCGGCCATCGCGGCGCTGCCCGCCATGTCGCGCACCTGGAGCTGGTAGCGGGAGGTCGTCCGGTAGGTGCCGCCGTTGTCGTCACCGGTGCGCTGCAGGAATCCGGAGTCGGTGAGGAAGGCGGCCGCCTTGCCGACGATGCCGGTGGTCGAACCGGCGAGCCTGCGCGCGTCCTTGGTGGCACCGGCCGCGCTGCGTCTCGCCCAGACCCGCCACGCGGCCTCGAGGCCGGGTGCGTCGGTGGCCGGGTCGGTGTTGTCGCCGTGTTCCTCGGCACGCTCCTCCAGCCGGCGGCAGGCCTGCCGTACGAACGCGTCGACACCGTTGACCGTCACGCGCCCGATGTATCCGTCGTCGGCGAGGTCCTCGGGGCGCGGGAACGCCATGGCGGCGATGGCGAGATGGGCCAGTCCGTGCAGGAAGCGGTCGCCGCCGTCGGCGGACGTACGACGCGCGTAGTCGCCCATGCGGACGGCGAACACCGAGTCCTCGGCGGCCGTGACGGCCATCCCCGCGCGCGGGGACACCTCCAGCACCACCAGCCCCAGGCCGGCGGCCACGGCATCCGCGAGCCGCGCGAACGGCGGGTCCTCGCGGTAGCGGCGCAGCAGCTCGGCGTACTCCTGGTCCCGCGCGGGCTGCAGCTTGGGCTGCAGCCCGAACGCGACGAGCCGCGCCGCGTCGGCGGCGTCGGCGGGCGTGACGGCGGCGGTCGCCGACGGGGCCGGGGCCTCCGTTTCACTCCACTCGACGTGCTCACTCACTGCTCGGGCTCCTTGTCGCGTTCCTGCTCGCTCATGCTGCTTCCGTCCGGTCCGCCGCCATGCCCGCCGCGTCCAGCAGGGCCGTGCCGACGATGAGATCGGCGCCGCCGAACTCCGGATCGTCCAGCTCCGTCCCGTCGTCCACGGCGAACAGCAGCTTCTCCTCGCCCTGGCGGTAGGCGGTACCGACCGCCGGGCTGGCCGCGTGCACCGCCAACAGGGCCACCAGATACGGCAGGTCGGGGTCCTGTCTCCGGGCCTCGGCCAACAGCCCCGACAACCGGCGCGGTGCATCGGCGGGCAGGTCCAGCAGCTCCGTCGCCGCGGCCAGCTGCTCCTCGCTGAACCGGCTGTCGTCCGGTGTCGCGATCAGATCCGGTTCGGGCATCTCCGCGCCCAGGTGCTCGCGCTCCACCGGCGGCGTCAGCAGTATGTCCACGAGGTCGCCGACCCGCACGGACACCGGCGTACGAAATCCGGTGCCCCGGGCGAAGAAGGCGTCCGTGACGCGGAGCGCCTGTTCCAGCGGCAAGGGCAGCACGGGGGCGACGAGGTGCCCGTAGAGGTCGATCCCGGACGACGTCATGGGGGTCGCGAACGCCTGCCGGTCCTGCTCGGCGCGGAACAGCGGCCCGGCCTCCAGGAGGCGCGACTGCAGCTGGGTGTGCCTGCGGATGCAGTCCTTGACGATGTCGACGAGTTCGGCCGCGCGACGCTTGTGCTCGGGGTCCTCGGTCTCGTCACGGGCCTTGCGGATGTTGGTGAGGATCGCGTTCTCGTGCCGGTAGCGGTCGGCGACGTGGTCCAGTGCCTCGGCGATCATGTCGGGCACGGAGTTGAGCCAGTCCACCGCCCGGACGTTGCGCCTGGTCGCGTCCAGGGCTCTGCGGAGGGTTTCCGAGTACTGCACCGTCCGGTAGCGGGCCTGTTCGGCGGCGAGCTGGGCGTCGGCGAGGCGGCCCCGGTTGATCAGGACCTCCAGTTTGACCTCGGCGGCGATCTGCGCGCTGGTGACGTCCGTGTCCAGGGCACCGACCAGGACGTTCACAGCCTCGTCCGTCGTACGGAGGTAGACCGTGCCGCCCGGGCCCGGCACCTCCTCGATCAGCTTGAAGTCGTAGTCACGGCGGACATAGCTGCCGTCGGTCGTGAACGTGCCGTAGACGGCCCGGAAGCCGCGGTCGACGCTGCCGACGTTGATCAGGTTCTCCAGGACCCAGCGGGCCACGCGCTCGTGCTCGGCGACGGGCCGCTGCGGGGCCTGGGCGGCGATGCGCGGGATGAGCCGGGCGACTATCTGGTCGTGGTCGGCGCCTGTGTCGAAGTCCATGTTCAGGGTGACCAGGTCGATGGCGGCCAGCGCCACCTCCGCCATGCCGTACACCGAGTACTCGCCGGCGAGGTTGGCCTTGCGTGCGTCGAGGTCGTGCAGCGGCGCTGTGCAGGCGAGCGCGCGCAGGCGCCGCGCCAGCCCCTCGTCGGCGGCCGGGCCCGGTGCGGGGCGCGGCCCCGCGCTGAGCTGGGGCGGAACGCTGTCCGTCGATGCAGGCGAAGTCACGGTGCACAGACTAGGTCCTCGGTCTGACATCGACCCAAACGACTCAGATGCGACCAGGCGTCACGGTCGCCACACCGGTGGGCCCGGCACTCCTGCGCCCCGCTAACCGTCCTCCCCGACCCGCCGCCGGTACACCTCCACCACCCGCTCGAGCGAGTCGTCGAGGTAGACCTCCAGCAGCTTCTCGGCCTCCGGCCGGTCCCCCGCCTGAAGGGCCTGCAGAATCTGCCGGTTGCGGGCCAGGTACGGCTCGTGCAGCGCTCTGGGGTCGTCCACGATGTGGAAGGCCAGGCGCAGTTCGGCGAAGACGCTGCGCATCAGCTCGTCGGTGCGGGCGCTGCCGGCGAGGGCCACCAGCTCCCGGTGGAAGTGGATGTTGGCGGTACCCACGCCTTTCCAGTCACCCTCGCGCGCCGCCCGCCGGCCCTCCGCGACGACTTCGGCGAGCGCGTCCAGGCCGTACGGCGGCTCGCCGAGCCCGCGGACGACGGCGCACTCGACGAGGCGCCGGGTGCGGTAGATGTCCTCGACGTCCTCGACGGTCAGCACCCGGACGAAGACGCCCCGGTTCAGCTCGTGCACGAGCAGACGTTCATGGGTGAGCAGCCGGAACGCCTCGCGCAGTGTGTTGCGGGAGACTCCGAGCGCGCCCCCGATGCTGTCCTCCGACAGCCGGGTGCCGGGCGGGAAGAACCCCTCGGCGATACGGCCCCTGAGGATGTCCGAGACGCGCTCGGCGGTGCTGGTGCGCCCCAGGAGAGCCCGGTCGTCGGCCAGTCCTGTCAGCTGCTCTGCCATGCCCGGAATTCAATCGCAGATACAAGAACGAAACAACATGGGTATTGAAGGATCGTTCAACGATCCTCTACCTTGCTACGCACGGCGCCGTCACTCGCCTCGGGCGCCGACCGCTCCTCCTGCACGGCACGGCTCATTTCTGAAGCACCCCCCGTCCTCCCACTGCGAGGTGCCCATGAGTACGACCCCTCCACCCCAGGCCCTGACCGAACAGCCCGGAACCGGCCAAAACGCCCTCGACGACGGCGCGTTGGGCTGGCTGCGCGCCCTCGGCCCGCGCGGCCGCCGCGCCTTCGCAGGCGCGTTCGGCGGCTACGCCCTGGACTCGTACGACTACTTCACGCTGCCCCTGAGCATGGTCGCGCTGGCCGCGTACTTCGGCCTGGACAGCGGCCAGACGGGCCTGTTCACGACGGTCACCCTCGTGGTCTCCGCGGTGGGCGGCGCCGTCGCGGGCGTGGTGGCGGACCGGGTCGGCCGGGTCCGAGCACTGATGATCACCGTGATCACCTACGCGGTCTTCACCGTGGCCTGCGGCTTCGCGCCCAACTACGAGACGCTGCTGGTCTTCCGCGCTCTCCAGGGCCTCGGTTTCGGCGGCGAGTGGGCGGTCGGCGCGATCCTCGTCGCCGAGTACGCGAGCGCCAGGCACCGGGGCCGTACCCTCGGCGCCGTCCAGAGTTCGTGGGCCGTGGGCTGGGCGCTGGCCGCGATCGTGTACACCCTGGTCTTCTCCTTCGCCGGCGACGATCTGGCCTGGCGCATCATGTTCTGGACCGGAGCGCTGCCCGCGCTGCTGGTGATCTGGATGCGCCGCCGGGTGCACGACGCCCCGGAGGCGGCGGCCGTGCGCGAACAGAGCACACAGAAGGGCTCGTTCACCGCGATCTTCAAGCCCGGCCTGCTGCGTACGACGGTCTTCGCCGGGCTCCTGTCCACCGGCGTCCAGGGCGGCTACTACACGCTCGCCACCTGGGTGCCGACGTACCTGAAGACCGACCGCGGCCTGTCAGTGGTCGGCACCGGCGGCTATCTGACGTTCCTGATCTCCGGCGCCTTCCTGGGCTATCTGACCGGCGGCTACCTCACCGACCGGCTGGGCCGCAGGCGCAACATCTGGCTGTTCGCGCTGCTGTCGGCCGTCTGCATCCTGGCGTACGCGAACATCCCGCACGGCGCCAACACCCTGCTCCTGGTGCTCGGTTTCCCGCTCGGGTTCTGCATGTCGGCGATCTTCAGCGGCTTCGGCTCCTACCTGAGCGAGCTGTACCCGACGGCGGTACGGGGCACGGGGCAGGGCTTCACGTACAACACCGGGCGTGCCGTGGGCGCCGTCTTCCCCACGACCGTCGGCTTCCTGGCCGACAGCTGGGGCGTGGGCGGCGCCCTGGTGTTCGGTGCGATCGGCTACGGCCTCGCGGCGCTGGCGCTGCTGGGACTCCCGGAGACCCGTGGGAAGGAACTCGCGTGAACCGTACGGACGACCGCCCCGTGACCGCAGTCGACGAGCACGCGCACGCGTGGAGCCCGAAAGCCGCCCGGGCCCGCTTCCGGGAAGGACTCAGCGGACCCACCGCCGGGGTCGCGGCCGGACACACCCAGGTCAACCTGATCTCGGTGCCCGTCGACTGGGCGTACGACATGCTGCTGTTCTGCCAGCGCAACCCCAAGCCCTGTCCGGTGCTCGACGTCACGGACGCAGGCTCCGCCACGACGGTCCTTGCGGACGGTGCGGACCTGCGCACCGATCTGCCACGCTATCGGGTGTGGCAGGACGGCGAGTTGGTGGACGAGCCGACGGACGTCCGGGCGCACTGGCGCGATGACCTGGTGTCCTTCCTGATCGGCTGCAGCTTCACCTTCGAGTGGGCACTGACCGAGGCGGGCGTGCCGATCCGCCATGTCGAGCAGGGCCGCAACGTCCCGATGTATGTGACGAGCCGTCAGTGCCGCCCCGCCGGGCGGTTGCACGGCCCGCTGGTGGTGTCCATGCGCCCGGTGCCGCCGCAGCACCTGGCGGCGGCGATCCGGGAGAGCAGCCTGCTCCCGGCGGTGCACGGCAGCCCCGTCCACTGCGGCACCCCTGCGGCGCTGGGCATCGACGATCTCGGCCGCCCCGACTTCGGCGACCCGGTGGACCTCGAACCGGACGACATCCCGGTGTTCTGGGCCTGCGGAGTGACCCCGCAGGCTGCCGTGATGGCCTCGCTCCCGCCCTTCGCCATCACCCATGCACCCGGCCAGATGTTCCTGACCGACGCCCGCGACAAGCAGTACCGCGTGGCCTGAGAGAAACACGAAGGATCCATGACCACCTCGATCGATCTGAACGCCGACCTCGGCGAGGGCTTCGGCCGCTGGCAGCTGACCGACGACGAGCGGCTGCTGTCCGTCGTCACCAGCGCCAACGTGGCCTGCGGCTTCCACGCCGGGGACGCGGCCACCATGCGGCGGGTGTGCGAGCTGGCGGCCGAGCGCCGCGTCCGGATCGGTGCCCAGGTCTCCTACCGGGATCTGGCGGGGTTCGGGCGGCGCGCGATGGACGTGCCGCCCGCGGAGCTCGCGGCCGAGGTCGCGTACCAGATCGGCGCCCTGGAGGTCTTCGCGCGCGCGGCGGGCACGCGCGTGTCGTACGTCAAACCGCACGGCGCGCTCTACAACCGCGTCGTGCACGACGAGGAGCAGGCCGCTGCGGTCGTGGACGGCGTACGGCTCGCCGACGCCTCGCTGCCCGTCCTCGGACTGCCCGGCTCGCGCCTGCTGGAACGCGCCGCCAAGGCGGGCCTGCCGGCCGTCACGGAGGCCTTCGCGGACCGTGCGTACACCCCGGAGGGAACCCTCGTGCCGCGCGGCCACGACGGCGCCGTCGTCACCGACCCGGAGACCGTGGTGGAACGCTCGGTGGGCCTGGCCCGCTTCGGCACGGTCATCTCGCACTCCGGTGCGCGCGTCGACGTACGCGCGCGTTCCCTGTGCCTGCACGGGGACACGCCGGGCGCCGTCGAACTGGCCCGGCGCGTCCGGGAACGCCTGCAGGAGTCGGGCATCCGGGTGGAGGCCTTCGCATGAGGGCGCTGCCCGTCGGGGACAGCGCCCTGCTCGTCGAGGTGTCCTCCGGGGACGAGGCACAGGCCCTGCACGCCGAGGTGCTGCGGCGCCGTGCGGACGGCCTGCTCACGGTGCGCGAGATCGTCCCCGCGGCCCGCACCGTCCTGCTCGACGGCCTCGACGACCCGGTCCGTCTGGCTTCCGAACTGACCGCCTCAAAGGTGCCCCCCGCTCCCCCTCGCGAGCAGGCGGTCGTGGACATCCCGGTGCGCTACGACGGTCCCGACCTCGCCGACGTCGCCGCCCACTGGGGCGTCGGCGAGCAGGAAGTGGCCCGTATCCACGCGGCCACCGAGTTCAGCGTCGCCTTCTGCGGGTTCGCCCCGGGCTTCGGCTACCTCACCGGCCTGCCGCCGCTGTACGACGTCCCGCGCCGGGCCACCCCGCGCACGGCCGTCCCGGCGGGTTCGGTGGCGCTGGCGGGTCCGTACACGGGCGTGTACCCGCGCTCGTCGCCGGGCGGCTGGCAGCTGATCGGGCGCACGGACGCCGTGCTGTGGGACCACGCGCGCGTGCCGGCCGCGCTGCTGTCGCCCGGCACGCGCGTGCGCTTCGTCCCGGTGGGGTGCCCGTGACGGACCGCGCACTCGTCGTCGTACGAGCCGGAGCGCTCACCACCGTGCAGGACCGGGGGCGCCCAGGCCACGCCCACCTCGGCGTGCCCCGCTCCGGTGCGCTCGACGGCCCGGCGGCGGCGCTCGTCAACCGGCTGGTCGGCAACCCGCCCGAGGCGGCCGTCCTGGAGACCACGGTGAACGGGTGTGCCCTGCGGCCGCGTTCGACGGCCACGGTCGCGGTCGGCGGCGCCCCCTGCCCGGTCACGGTGGACGGCCGGCCGGTCGCCTGGGGAGCCCCGGTGTGCGTGCCCGCGGGTGCGCTCCTGGAGGTCGGCGCCGTCGTCTCCGGAGTCCGCAGCTATGTGGCCGTCTCGGGCGGCATCACCGTCGAGCCGGTACTCGGCAGCCGCTCGACGGACCTGCTGTCCGGTCTCGGCCCCGCACCTCTCACGGACGGCATGGTGCTCCCCCTGGGCACGCCGAAACACGTCCACGCGCGCGTGGACTTCGCTCCACAGCCCGCACCTCCGGCCGAACTCGTCCTACGGGTGACACTGGGACCGCGGGACGACTGGTTCACACCCGAGGCCCTGCGTACGTTCACGTCCCGCCCGTACCGGGTGTCCGCCGCGAGCAACCGCATCGGCCTGCGCACGGAAGGCCCCGCACTGCAACGGGCCCTGCCCGGCGAACTCCCCAGCGAGGGAATGGTGCTGGGCGCGATCCAGGTCCCGCCGGACGGCAGACCGGTCGTCTTCCTGGCCGACCACCCGACCACTGGGGGCTACCCGGTGATCGCGGTCGTCCGCCCGCAGGACCTCTCTGCCGCAGCCCAAGCAGCGCCGGGCACACCGGTCCGCTTCATGAGGACGCGAGGCCGTTAGCGCCCCGAAAGGGGCGCGGGGCTGAATCGGTCTGCGGCTCCGCCGCGTGGGCGCGACCAGCCGCAACGAACCGGAAGCGGCCCACCGACCGCACCGCGTTCACGCCGCATCCGGCTGCTCCACAACAGAAACCGCAGCCAAGGCTGCCGAAACCGCCGCAGCGGCCCGCAGATCCAGCCGCGCACTGGTCCCGCGCACCCGGTGCCGCATCTCGTCGGCGGCGAGCGTCAGCAGCTGCGGCAGCAGGTCCGTGCACCGCCGTGCCACCCACGCCGTACCCGCCGTGGCCAGCCACAACAGACTCGCCGACCGCGTGGGCACGGGGAACTCCGGCTCCGGCGAAGGCGCGACACCCGCGGCGCGGCCCGCTTCTGCCAGCAGCGAGTGGAAGCGCACGGCCAGCTGCCGGTGCCCCTGCTCGCCCGGGTGCAGCCGGTCGGCGCTCCACATCGCTCGGTCGGTGATCCAGGCTTCCTCGGCCGCGTGCAGATGGACGGCCCCGTAGCGGTCGGAGAGGGCGTGGACCACCCGGTTGACCGCCCGTTGCCGGCGGGCGAGCGGACGGGCCAGGGAGCCGGGCAGGCCGAGCATCGAGCCGGGGTCGGGCAGACAGGCCGTGAGCAGGGTCGCGCCCTGCTCGGTGAAGGCGGCGTACACCTTGTCGAGCCGTTCGGCCACGGCGTGGATGTCGAAGGTGCAGCGCAGGGTGTCGTTGACGCCGATGACCACGGACACCACGTCCGGCTGCAGGGCGAGCCCGGCCGGTGTCTGCTGCTCCAGCACCTCCCGGGTCTGGGCGCCGCTGACGGCGAGGTTGGTGAACTCCACGGGCTCCTCGGCGAGCCCACCGGCGAGCAGCGCGGCCCAGCCGCGCCACCCGTCGGCGACGGGATCGCCCACGCCCTCGGTCAGCGAGTCCCCGAGGGCGACGAAACGCACCGGTCTCATGCCACGCCCCCGGGCGCGAAAGGACGTACCGGCACCGGCGCGTCGTGCGCGGCGAGAAACGCATCCACCGCCGTGTTCCAACCGAAGCACTCCGCACGCGCGCGTGCGGCCTCGCGCCGCTCCAGCTCCGGGAGTTCGAGCAGCATCTCGACGGCGTCCGCGAAGGCCTCCCCGTGGTCCGCGGCGACGGCTCCGGCGGATCCGATCACCTCGGGCAGCGCGGAGGACGTGCTCACCACCACGGGCGTGCCGCAGGCCATCGCCTCCAGCGCGGCGAGCCCGAAGGTCTCGGCGGGCCCGGGTGCCAGGCACACGTCGGCGGAGGCCTGGAGGGCACCGAGCACGCCGCGGTCGGAGACGTGCCCGAGGAAGGTGACCGGCAGCCCGCGCTCCCGCGCCCGCTGTTCGAGCCGCGGCCGCAGCGGCCCGTCCCCGGCCACCACCAGCACCGCCCGCCGCCCCCGCCGCAGCAGTGCCTCGAGGGCGTCCAGCGCCGTGCCCGGCCGCTTCTCCACCGACAGCCGGGTGCACGTCACGAGCAGCGACTCGGCCACGCGCGCGTAGCGGGCCCGCACCCCCGGGTCGCACAGCGCGGGATGCCGCTCGACCAGGTCGACGCCCAGCGGGGCCCGTACGACATTGCGGGCGCCGATCCGCACGAACTCCCGCTCGGCGAACTCGGTGGTGCACACCACGCGCGCGTACGTGTGCGCCGTTCGCACGTTGAGCGCGTCGGCGGCGCGGCGGGCGGCGCCCTCCGGCAGCCCCCAGGTGCGCAGGACGCCGTCGGCGGTCTCGTGGGAGACCATCACGGCGGGGATGCGGGCGCGCCGCGCCCACTTGCCGGTCCAGCGCAGGGTCGTACGGTCGGAGACCTCCAGACGGTCGGGCGCCAGCTCCTCCAGCACCCGGGCCACCCGCCGCTTGTCGGTGAGCACGCGGTATCCGCCCGTGCCGGGCAGCAGCGGGCCGGGCAGGGTGATGACCCGTCCCTGCTCGGTGTCGCGGTCGTCGGCGCGTTCGCCGGGGACGATGAGCACAGGCTCGTGTCCTGCGGCCTTGAAGCCCTTGCCGAGTTCCCGCAGGGCGGTGCGCAGGCCCCCGGAGGAGGGGGCGACGAAGTTCGCGAGTCGCACGATCCGCAACGAGGTCATGCCGCCACCGCCGTCTTCTGCCGCGCGGCGAGCACGTCCGCGTAGTGCCCGATCAGCTGGTCGCCCACGGCGGCCCAGGTGCGTCCCTCGACGGTGGCGCGCGCGGTGGCGCCGAAGGTGATCCGCCGCTCCGGGTCCGCGGCCAGGGACTGTACGGCGTCCCGTACGGCGTCCGCGTCATGGGGCGGCACCAGCAGCCCGGTGCGCCCGTGGGCGACCAGGTCGAGGGGGCCGCCGACGGCGGGTGCGACGACGGGGACGCCGCTCGCCATGGCCTCCTGCACGGTCTGGCAGAAGGTCTCGAAGGGGCCGGTGTGCGCGAAGACGTCCAGTGAGGCGTAGATCCGGGCGAGTTCGTCGCCGGTGCGGCGGCCGAGGAAGACCGCGCCTGGCAGCGCCTCGGCGAGACTCGGCTGACTCGGACCGTCGCCCACGATCACGACCTTCACTCCGTCGAGGCCGCAGACGCCGGCCAGGAGCTCGATGTGCTTCTCGGGGGCGAGCCGGCCGACGTAGCCGACGATCAGTTCGCCGTTCGGGGCGAGTTCGCGGCGCAGGGCCTCGTCGCGCAGGTGCGGTCGGAAACGGACGGTGTCCACGCCGCGCTGCCAGAGCTTGACCCGGGGCACGTCGTGGGTCTCCAGGTCGTGCATCGAGGCGCTGGAGGGGGCGAGGGTGAGGTCGGCGGCGGAGTGGACGGAGCGGATGCGCCGCCAGGCCGCGGCCTCGCCGGCGCCCATGTAGGTACGGGCGTATCCGGCCAGATCCGTCTGGTAGACGGCCACGGCCGGGACGCCGAGCCGGGCGGCGACGGCCATGCCGCGGACACCGAGGACGAAGGGGCTGGCCAGGTGGACGATGTCGGCCCGGTGCTCGATGACGGCCGCGGCGAGGCGCCGGCTGGGCAGGGCGACACGGACCTGGGGATAGCCCGGGAGCGGGAGGGAGGGGACACGGACGACGGGACACGGCGCCTGGGCGTCGGGCCCGGTCCCGGCCCGACCGGCAAGAGCGGTGCTGGCCGGGGCGACGACGAGCGGAAGGTGACCGCGATCTACGAGGTGCCGGGCGGTCTGGAGCGCGCAGTGGGCCACGCCGTTCACGTCGGGGGGAAAGGATTCGGTCACTATGACGACACGCATACGGGTGTTGTCGCCGGGCTGGACGTGGTCGCGTCAAAGTGGATCTTTGCGAACGATGAACGTCCCGTGAGCGTTACTGTGCACACCCGAGCAGGTCAGGCCGTGTCCATGACCGCCTGACCCGCGGGTCACCCGTTGTTCATCCAGTGGCCCTGTCGCGGCCCGGGGAGCCCGTGTGGGGCCGGTTCAGACAGCGGGTCCTTCGGGTGCGATCCGACTTCGTACGGCGGTCTGCACTTCGGCTTCCTCGGCCGGGTCGGCGGCGAGCCGGCGGAGCTGTTCGACGACCCGTGCGTCGCCGGTCTCGGCGTGCCGGGCGGCGATCTCGCGGGTGGTCTCCTCGCAGTCCCACAGGCACTCGACGGCGAAGCCTGCGGGGAAGGAGGGGTCGGTGGCGGCCAGGGCGCGGGCGGCCCGGCCGCGGAGATGGGAGGAGGCGGTTTCGCGATAGATATGGCGCAGTACGGGGGCGGCGCAGGCGATGCCGAGCCGGCCGGTGCCGTCCACGAGGGTCCACAGAGTGGGGGCGTCCGGGCCCTCGCCCCGTACGGCTTCGCGCAACGCTCCGAGGACGAGGTCCTTGTCCCCGGTTCCCCCGCGGCAGGCGAGCATACGGCCGGCGGCGGCGCCCAGGGGGTCGGGCCGGTGGGCCCAGCCGCGGGCCCGGTCGACGGCGGCGACACTGCGCATCCGTTCGAAGGCGTCGACGGCGGCGTCCACGACGGCCGGTGAGCCGGTGAGCACGGCCCCCTCGATCAGATCGAGGGCGTCGGGATCATTGCTGTCGGCCAGATAGCGCAGGGCGGTGCAGCGGGCTCCGTCGGTGCCGTCCTTGGCGGCCTGCACGATCTCGGGCCGGTCCTCGGGGCCGGCGACGGCGGTGAGGCAGCGGGCGGCCGGGACGTGCAGCGCGGCGCCCCGTTCGACGCCCTGCTGGGCCCACTCGAACACGGCCTGCACACTCCACCCCGGACGGGGCCCGGATGGTCGCATCTGGCGTTGCCAGCGGTCGAAACAGCCGGTCTCCTGAGCGGCACGCACACGCGTGGCGATCGATTCGCGCGGATCCTCCGCCCACAGCCGCCACGGCCGGGGCTCGAAGGCGTCACGCACGACGGCGGCCAGTTCGGCCTCGCCCTCGGCGTCGGTGGCGAAGCGGGCCAGCACGGGTGCCGCGAGGGCCCGTAGGCCGGCGTCGTCGTCGCGCAGCGCCAGTTCGTCGAGCGCCCAGGCCCAGTTCGAGCCGGAGGCGGCGTACCTGCGCAGCAGTTCGAGCGCGTCCCGCCTGCCGTAGGAGGCGAGGTGGCCGAGAACGGCCAGGGCCAGTCCCGTGCGGGACTCCTCGGTGTCGAAGACGTCCTCGACGTCGAAGAGGTGCGCCTCGATCTCGTCCAGCTCGCCGTTCAGGTCGAGGTAGAGACGGGCGTAGTAGAGGGAGCGGTTCTCCACCTGCCAGTCGTGGCGGGGGTCGCGCAGCACACAGTGGTTCAGCGCCGCGAGCGCCTCGGCGCGCGGGGCGGTGAGCGCGTGCAGTGTGCCGTCGCCGCGGCCCCGCTGGAGCAGGCCGAGCAGCGTACCGCTGGGCGCTATGACCGGATCGAACATGGGAAACAGCCTCACATCAAGCGTCGACGCAACCGGGGAACACGCATTACCTGGCCGCGTGACACAACGTCGGGGCGCCCGCCGTCTCGTGCTTGCTGTAGACCATCTTCCTCTGCCTCTCGTCAGTGGCCCTCGCGGACCGCATCACGGCCCGCGCGGTGCGGCAACACCTGCCCAGCCATCGCGTCCGTGAATCACGACGTCATGATGACTCGGCACTTCGACCTGCCGCGACCGAAATTTCGGCGGCCCTGTACCGCCTCCCCCGTTTTCTGTGTTTTCGCTGGTCAGAACATTCGGATCAGTGTGCGCCGAACAACTCGAGCAGTTCCGTCTTGCCGAACATCCGCGCCGTGTCGACGGCCGACGGGGTCCCCGCGGCCGGATCGGCACCGCCCTCCAGGAGGGCCTTGATGACGTCCGTCTCGCCCTTGAAGACAGCCCCGGCGAGCGGGGTCTGGCCCCGGTCGTTGATCCGGTCGCCCTCCGCACCCCGGGCGAGCAGGGCGCGTACCGCGTCCGCGTGTCCGTGGTAGGCGGCGAGCATCACGAGCGAGTCACCGCGGTCGTTGGTGAGGTTGGCCGGAACACCCGCGTCGACGTACGCCACGAGCGCCTCGGTCTGCCCCTGCCGGGCCAGGTCGAAGATCTTGGTCGCCAGCTCCACGACCTCGGGGTCGGGGGCTTCAGTCATCGGCCGGACCGCCTCTCAAATACAACCGTTCAGGTGAATCGCCAGGGTACTGGCTTCCGCGGTACATGGCCCGGTCCGCCGGAGGTAAAGATCACCACAGACCAGGCAGGCCACGGGGTTCGGCCCGGTCCACCCGACCCGACTCGACCACTTGAGGGAAATCTACCGAGATTCATCCATTTGCACCTTTAATACTATGGATACATGCTGTGATCCTGGAAGTACTCATGGTGACTGTCCCCGTGAACCAGGAGAAAAAAATGATCCTGTCCATCTCCGGCGTGGTCCTGCTCGGCATCATCGTCTTCCTCTTCTTCCGCAAGGACGGCCTGAAGGCGTCGCACGCCCTGGTCTCGGCCCTGTTCGGCTTCTACCTCGCGAGCACCGCGATCGCCCCGAGCATCAAGGCCGGCGGCGAGAGCCTCGCGAGTCTCCTCGGCGGCATCAAGTTCTGACGCCGCCCCTCCCGCCCGTACGCACCACCAGGAGAATGCAGTGGCCCGGCGCCCCCTCCCCCGCATCCTGAGCAAGGACAACGCGCAGATCGCCCGGATGCAGCTCGCCCGGAGCCGGGAGCTGGCCCGGACAGCGGCCGACAGCGCCACCGACGTCCTCCACCCGCTGATCACGATCACCCGCGGTCTGCGCCGACTGGCGGCGGCCGGGCGGCACAAGTGGTCCGACACCCCCAAGGACCGGCGGGGGCCGCTGCTGTTCCTGGCGGCCTCCGTGATCATGGTCGTGGCACTCGTGCCGTACGGCCCCCTGCTCGCCGTCATCAGCCTGATGACGGCGGCAGCCCTGCACGGCCGGGACCGCCGACCGGCGGCGCCCGAAGGGCCGGACGAGTCCCAGGTACAGCGCCTCAAGTCGCTGTACGAGGCCCTGATCCCGTACTTCTCGATCGCCGAGGACCCCTCCCCCCTGTACACCTACGGCGGCGAGTGGGAGAAGGCCTTCCCCGCGTACGAGTTCGACGAGTCGGGCCGCGTCACCCGGCTCGTGATCCGCTATCCGGCGTACTTCACCGACGGCGAGGCCGAGTCCCGCGCCCGGATCGAACAGCTGCTGCACGCCAAGTCGGGGCGCGGCCGCGAGTACCACTTCGCATGGGAGGAAGAGGGCAACGAGCTGACGGTCACGGTGCTGCCGCCGCTGCCCACCGACATCACCGCCCAGCGATTCGTCACGGCGCCGGGCGAGACGGTCCTCGGCTTCACGGACCCCACCCAGGTCCAGCGCACGCTTCCCCTCACCTACGGAGAGAACAAGCGCGACGTCCCGCCGGTCGTCTGGCGCACCGGCATCCGCTCCACCGAACCGCACCTCCTGATCATGGGCCAGCCCGGCAGCGGCACCTCGACCCTGCTGCGCTCCATCGCCGTGCAGGCGCTGCAGCACGGTGACGTCGTGATCGTCGAGGGCGGCACCGGCGAGTACGCGTGTCTGACCGGGCGGGACGGTGTCCTGGCCGTCGAGTGCGGGCTGACCGGGGCGCTGACGAGTCTCGAGTGGGCCGCCCTCGAGACGGAGCGCCGTCTGATCGCCGCGAACCGCGCCCGGCAGGCCGGGCAGCCGCCGCCGGAGGACACCAGGCGTCCCCTGTGGCTCCTCCTGGACCGCCCGAGCGCCTTCACCCATCTCGCCGCCGCGGACGGGCGCGAGGACCCGCAGTCCCTGCTCCAGGTCCCGCTCCGGCACGGCCGGGCGGTGAACGTGACGGTCGTGGTGGGCGAGCAGTTCGACCACGCAGAAGCCCTGAGCGATGACGTACGGCAGCACACACGCGCGCGTGTCGTGCTGGGCCCCGCGACGGCCGAGCAGCTGTCAGGGGTTCTGGGTGCCCTGCCGGCCACCACTCCGGCCGCCGAGGTCCCGCCCGGCCGCGGCTACGCCCGTCTCGGCACGGGCCCGGTGCACCGGCTTCAGGTGCCGTCGACTCCGGACCCGTACGACGACACGGCGAGCGAGGCGCACCGCAAGGCGGTGCTGGCGCTGTTGCCGCCGCGGACCACGCCGGCCGACCAGGAGTCCGCCGAGGCCAAGCCGTTCGAGGCCGTGCCGCTGGAGGCCGTGCCGGTCGAGGTCGTGCCCATCGACGAGGAGCCGGTCGAGGCGAAGCCGGTTCCCGCGGAGGCCATGGCGGCGGAGGCGCAGTAGGTTCCGCCGCCGGACGCCGCAGTCCCGGGGAACGCCCCCCTCAGGTCGCAGCTACGCCACGAACGTCCGCGGCGACTCCCCGCCCCCCGACGCCCCGCTCTCCACCAGCCGGGCCGCCGCCGCCAGCCGCATCGCCGCCTCGTCGGCCAGCGCACCGCCCACGGTGAACGGCAGCCGCACATACCCCTCGAAGGCACCGTCGACCCCGAAGCGCGGCCCGGACGGCACCCGCACCCCGACCCGCTCCCCCACCTCCGCCAGCCGGGAGCCCGACAGCCCCCCGGTCCGCACCCACAGCGTCAGTCCGCCCCGCGGGACCTCGAACTCCCAGTCGGGCAGCTCCCGCCGCACCGCGGTGACCAGTGCGTCCCTGTTCTCCCGGGCCTGGCTGCGCCGCACTTCCACGGCCTCCTCCCAACCTCCCGTGCTGAACAGCCAGTTCACGGCGAGCTGCTCCAGCACGGGGGTGCCCAGATCGGCGTACGCGCGCGCGGCGACCAGGCTGCGGATCACATCCGGTGCCGCCCGCACCCAGCCGATGCGCATCCCCGCCCAGAAGGCCTTGCTGGCCGATCCGACGGTGATCACCGTGGACCCGGCCGGGTCGAAGCCGCACACGGGCCGCGGCATCTCGACGCCCTCGTCCAGCCACAGCTCGCTCATCGTCTCGTCGGCGATCAGCACCGTCCCCGCCGACCTGGCCGCCTCCACGAGCTGACGCCGCTGGTCGTCGTCGGCGAGCGCGCCGGTCGGGTTGTGGAAGTCGGCGACGATGTACGCGATCCGGGGTGCGGCCTCGCGCAGCACCTGCCGCCAGCGGTCCAGGTCCCAGCCGTCCAGTCCCTCGGCCATCGCCACGGGCACCAGCCGCGCCCCGGCCTCCCGCATCAGCTGGAGGATGTTGGCGTACGACGGCGACTCGACGGCGACGCGCTCACCCCGGCCCGCGAAGAGATGACAGATCGCGTCGATCGCTCCCATGGCTCCCGTCGTCACCATGATCTGCTCGGGCATCGTCGGGATCCCGCGCGCGGTGTACCGGTCGGCGATCATCGAACGCAGCGCGGGCAGCCCCGCCGGGTAGTCGCCGTGCGTGTGGGCGTACGGCGGCAGTTCCTCCAGGGCACCCTGGACGGCACGGGTCAGCCATGGCTCGGGCGCGGGGAGCGCCGCGGTGCCCAGGTCGATCATCGAGCCCAGGGCCTCGGGCGGCAGGGGCTCAAGACCGCGCGCGGGGAGCGGGTTTCCGGCCGGAACGGCGGTCCAGCTGCCCGCGCCGCGCCGGGACTCCAGGAATCCCTCGGTGCGCAGCGCCTCGTAGGCCGCCGCGACCGTCGTACGGCTGACGGACAGGGCCAGGGCCAGCTCGCGCTCGGCGGGCAGCCGGGCGGCCACCGGAACGCGGCCCTCCAGGACCAGCAGCCGGATGCCGTCGGCCAGCGCGCGGTAGGCGGGCGGTCGGCGGGTGCCGGGCCCGGCCGGGCGGTCCTGCTGGGAGTTGAGCAGCCGGGCGAGCTGCGCCGCCCCCATCGCCGAAGTCCACGTCGCCATGGAAATCAGTCCACCTTCCCCGGATTGGCCATGGATGAAGCTTCCACCCAAGCCACAGGGTGTCACGAACCAGGCCACTGCGACCACAGGGGGGGCACCTCTTGTCCACGAAGAACCGTCTCGGGCGACGGTTGATCCAGCTGTACATCGGTCTCGCGCTATACGGGGCGAGCTCCGCGCTCCTCGTGGAGGCGGGCCTGGGTCTTGAGCCCTGGAACGTGCTGCACCAGGGCCTGGCCGAGCTCACCGGCCTGACCATCGGTGTCGTGTCGATCGTCGTGGGCGCGGCGGTGCTGCTGCTGTGGATCCCGCTGCGCCAGCGCCCGGGCCTCGGCACGGTCTCCAATGTCTTCGTGGTCGGCCTCGCCATGGACGGCACGCTCGCCCTCGTCCCGAGCGTGCACTCCCTGGCCGTACGGGTCCCTCTCCTGCTGGCCGGCATCCTGCTCAACGGCGTGGCCACCGGCCTCTACATCTCCGCCCGCTTCGGGCCGGGCCCGCGGGACGGGCTGATGACGGGCCTGCACCGGCGTACCGGCCGCTCGATCCGGCTGATGCGGACGGCGATCGAGGTGGCGGTCGTCGTGACGGGCTTCACCCTCGGCGGCACCGTCGGCATCGGCACGGTCCTCTACGCGGTGTCCATCGGCCCGCTCGCCCAGCTCTTCCTGCGGGTGTTCGACGTCCCGTCGGCATCCGGCGGCAGCACGGTCGTTGCCGAAGGGCAACCCCGCAGAGCCATACTTCGACGGTGACCACGCGGATACGCCACCCTTATCTCGACCATCCCGGCCCGATCCCCTTCGCCCACCGGGGCGGGGCCGCGGACGGCCTGGAGAACACCGTGCTGCAGTTCCGGCGGGCGGTGGAGGCGGGCTACCGCTACATCGAGACCGACGTCCACACCACGGCGGACGGCAAGCTGGTCGCCTTCCACGACTCCACGCTGGACCGGGTGACCGACGGCGCCGGGCGCATAGCCGACCTGTCGTGGAAGGACGTGAGCCACGCGCGCGTGGCGGGCAAGGAGCCGGTGCCGCTCTTCGAGGAGTTGCTGGAGACCTTCCCCGAGGTGCGCTGGAACGTCGACCTGAAGGCGGAGTCCTCGCTCCACCCCTTCCTGGACCTGATCGAGCGCACGCGCGCGTGGGACCGGATCTGCGTCGGCTCCTTCTCCGAGGCGCGCGTGGTGCGTGCCCAGCGGCTGGCCGGTCCGCGCCTGGCGACGTCGTACGGCACGCGTGGCGTGCTCAACCTGCGGCTGCGCTCCTGGGGCGTCCCGGCCGCACTGCGTGCCTCCGCTGTCGCCGCGCAGGTGCCCGAGTCGCAGTCCGGCATCCAGGTCGTCGACCACCGCTTCGTCCGCGCCGCCCACGCGCGCGGGCTGCAGGTGCACGTGTGGACCATCAACGAGCCCGATCACATGCACCGGCTCCTGGACCTGGGAGTCGATGGCATCATGACCGATCACATCGACACGTTGCGCAAGGTCATGGAAGAACGCGGCGTCTGGTCCTGAGTACCCGGCCCCCGCCCCCGAGCCTTCGCACGGCACTTCAGCGGGGAAGCGAGGGCACGGGTGAGCACCGACACCGTGCGTACGGACGTCATCGACCGGCAGCGCGAGCAGCGCGGCTGGTACTTCTACGACTGGGCCTGCTCCGTCTACTCGACGAGCGTGCTCACCGTGTTCCTGGGCCCCTATCTGACGGCGGTGGCCAAGTCGGCGGCGGACGCGGACGGGTTCGTGCACCCGCTGGGGATCCCGGTGCGCGCCGGGTCGTTCTTCGCGTACTGCGTCTCCGCGTCCGTGATCGTGTCGATCCTCGTGATGCCGCTGGTGGGGGCGGCAGCCGACCGCACGGGGCGGAAGAAGCCGCTGCTCGCCGCCTGTGCCTATGTGGGCGCGACGGCCACCACGGGCCTGTTCTTCCTGTCCGGTGACCGCTATCTGCTGGGCGGCCTCCTGCTGATCGTCGCCAACTCGTCCGTGGCCGTCTCGATGGTCGTCTACAACTCCTACCTGCCGCAGATCGCACCGCCCGAGGACCGCGACCGGGTCTCCTCGCGCGGCTGGGCCTTCGGCTACGCGGCCGGCTCCTCGATGCTGATCGTGAACCTGGCCCTGTTCACCGGGCACGACTCCTTCGGCGTCTCCGAGTCGACGGCGGTCCGCATCTGCCTGGCCTCCGCGGGCCTGTGGTGGGGCGCCTTCACCCTCGTACCGCTGAAGCGGCTGCGCGACCGCCGTACGACCTCCTCGGCGCCCGCGGTGCACGGCTGGCGGCAGCTGGCGTCCACCGTCCGGGACATGCGCGGCAAACCGCTCACCCTGGGATTCCTGCTCGCCTACCTCATCTACAACGACGGCATCCAGACGGTGATCTCCCAGGCCTCGGTCTACGGCTCCCAGGAGCTGGGCCTGAGCCAGTCCACGCTCATCACGGCCGTGCTGATGGTCCAGGTGCTGGCGGTGGCGGGCGCGCTGGGGATGGGAAGGCTGGCCCGGACGTACGGAGCCAAGCGCACCGTCCTCGGTTCGCTGGTGGCGTGGACGGTGACCTTGGCAGCGGGATACTTCCTGCCGGCCGGGGCGCCGGTGTGGTTCTTCGTGCTGGCGGCCGGGATCGGCCTCGTGCTCGGCGGCAGCCAGGCCCTGTCCCGCTCCCTGTTCTCGCATCTGGTCCCGCCCGGCAAGGAGGCCGAGTACTTCTCGGCGTACGAGATGAGCGACCGGGGCATGAGCTGGCTCGGACCCCTTCTGTTCGGGATCACCTACCAGCTGACCGGAAGTTATCGCGACGCGATCATCTCGCTCGTGGCCTTCTTCGTCATCGGATTTGCCCTGCTCGCAAGGGTTCCGGTGCGGCAGGCGATCCTGGATGCGGGCAATCCGGTCCCCGAAAGGATTTAGCACTCACGGCGAAAGGGCTGTAGTGTACGCGTTTGGCCTGCCAGGCGTACCGTTACTGCGCGTCAAAGATGCCGAAACGCTGGGTGACATCTGCTAGCAGATGTGACAAACCGGGCGCTGGTGGGTACAACAAGGGGCGGCTACGACGGCGACGCATGACCCGGAACGGGACACGGAACGGGAATCTTTACCGCCGACCGGACGTTGACCGGATGACGACGACAGCGACACCTGTCCTGTGGGCGACAAGCCCGGGAGGCACGATTCATGAGTGAGCGAGCTCTTCGCGGCACGCGCCTCGTGGTGACCAGCTACGAGACGGACCGCGGCATCGACCTGGCCCCGCGCCAGGCCGTGGAGTACGCATGCGAGAAGGGGCACCGGTTCGAGATGCCCTTCTCGGTCGAGGCGGAGATCCCGCCGGAGTGGGAGTGCAAGGTCTGCGGGGCCCAGGCACTCCTCGTTGACGGCGACGGCCCTGAGGAAAAGAAGGCCAAGCCCGCGCGTACGCATTGGGACATGCTGATGGAGCGGCGCACCCGCGAGGAGCTCGAAGAGGTCCTCGAGGAGCGTCTGGCCGTTCTCCGTTCGGGCGCGATGAACATCGCGGTTCACCCGCGGGACAGCCGCAAGTCGGCCTAGTTCCTGCCGGGGTCGGGCGGACCAACTACGCACGCAAGCGACTGCGGGCGTCCACGGGGTTTCACGTGGACGCCCGCAGTCGTGTGTCCTGCCGCGTTCTCAGGGGGTCAGCGGCGGGCGCGGGCCCTGCGGGGCGTCCCCACCCGGCTCGTCCCTGATGACCTCGCCCTGGACGACCTTGCCGTCGGGGCGGTGGATGCGGGCCTGCTGGAAGGCGTCACCGAAGCTGCCGGGTCCGGCCTCGCGCAGCTTGCGGTCGAGGGTGCGCTCGGTGAAGCGGCTCAGGGCCTTCTGGACCGGGGGGATCAGCAGGAGCAGACCCACCGCGTCCGAGATCAGGCCGGGGATCATCAGGAGCAGTCCGCCGAGCATGAGCAGGCCGTTGCCGCCGCCGCGCTGCGGGGTGCCACCGCGCTGCAGCGCCTCATTGAGGTTCTGGAAGGCGCGCCGGCCCGCCTTCTTGATCACCGCAGCTCCGAACACGAAGCCCGCGAGCAGCAGCAGGAACACGGTGAACCCGCTGGAGGCGCCCGCGACCACGGTCAGCAGCCAGATCTCCAGCACCAGCCAGGCCGCGACGCCGAGCGGCAGGAACGTCCGCAGCCTGGAGCGCCGGGGCCGGGCGGGGTACGTGGGGGTCTGAGCACCTGTCGTCATGCATCCAGTGTGCCTGGGCCTGCCTCAGTGCGGCATAAGCGAATGATCACCCGTGCCTGAGAGACCGTACGCGGGCCCTGTGCGGTCGGGCGACGGTCAGGCCTTCTTGCCGCGGCCCGTGACCTTGGCGACACGCTCGCCCACACCCCATGCCGTGACCCGCCACAGGGCCTCGACGAGGATGTCGCGGCTCATCTTGGAGTCGCCCAGTTCGCGCTCGACGAAGGTGATGGGCACCTCGACGACGTGGTAGCCGGCCTTGACCGCACGGCGGGCCAGGTCGACCTGGAAGCAGTAGCCCTGGGAGGCGACCTCGTCGAGGCCGAGGCCCTCGAGGGTCTCGCGGCGGAAGGCGCGGTAGCCGCCGGTGATGTCGCGCAGCGGCAGGGCGAGGGCGAGGCGGGAGTAGAGGCTGCCGCCGCGGGAGATGAACTCGCGGCTCTTGGGCCAGTTCACCACCCGGCCGCCGGGCACCCAGCGGGAGCCGAGGACCAGGTCGGCGCTCTTGAGAGCGGTGAGCAGCCGGGGCAGTTCCTCGGGCTGGTGGGAGCCGTCGGCGTCCATCTCGACCAGGACCCCGTAGCCGTTGTCCAGGCCCCAGCGGAAGCCCGCGAGGTAGGCGGCGCCGAGGCCCTCCTTGCCCTTGCGGTGCAGCACCTGGACGTGGTCGTCTCCGGCGGCCAGTTCATCGGCGAGCTTGCCGGTGCCGTCGGGGCTGTTGTCGTCGGCCACGAGGACGTGAGCCTCGGGGACCGCCTTCCGCACCCGGCCGACGATGGACTTGATGTTCTCCGCCTCGTTGTAGGTCGGAATGATCACCAAGGCCGTGCCGAGCGGGCCGAACTGCCTCCCCTGGGCCTTTGCCGCGAGGGTCCCGTCGCCGTCGTTCACTGCTGCCCCTTCGTGTCCGTACGCAGAGGTCCACCATAGTGGCCACGGCCTGCGATGACGCGACAGGACGTTCGTATAGTGGTGTCGATTCCACAAGAGCGGGGTAAGAGCGCGTTTTCGGGCGGGTTCGCGGAGCTACGGATGGGGGCCCGGCGCCCTTCGGGCCGACCTGGGGCCCGCTGGCTGCGGGTCGACCGAAAGCCGTTGTCTACTGAGCCCGGGCCCCACCCGGGTCACACCTCCCAGACCGGCCGGAACTCTCCTCCCGTCGCGGCGCGGGCGCTGAGCCTGGCTCCCAGTGGCGGTGCCCCGGTGCGGCACACCGTCCCTGACCCAGCGGCGCTGCGACGAGTGCGCGGAAGTTCCCCGGTCGGGCGTCCGGTGGTGGACTCGGCCGAACCTACCGGCCCCCTGCCATCGGCTGTCAACAGCCGTTTGACCTGCGTATTTTGCATCAATGCCCTGGTCAGGGCGGAGGATACGCAGGTCGTGCGACGCCGCCGGGGGCGTCGATCGGCGCCGCGCCACCCCGGGAGATCACTCGCCCGGCCGTACGAACACCGTCCGCCCGCCGACCACGGTGCGCAGACAGACCGGCAGGTCGCGGCCGGGGCTCAGGTCGGGCAGGCCGGGGGTGCCGGAGCGGGGGTCGGTGGACCAGCGGGCGACCCGGTCGTCGGGGGCCTGGACCACGAGTTCGTCCGTGCGCCACACGGCGTAGTCCGCGGGTGCGCCGGGCACCAGGACGCCCGCGTCGTCCCGCCCGATCGCCCGCCAGCCGCCGCGGGTATGGGCGGTGAAGGCGGCCCGCACCGAGACACGGTGCTCGGGCGTGCGGTGGAAGGCGGCGGCACGCACGGTGCCCCACGGGTCGAGCGGCGTGACCGGGCTGTCGGAGCCGAACGCCAGCGGGACACCCGCCCTGAGCAGGGCCGCGAACGGGTTCAGGGTGCGGGCCCGGTCGGCGCCCAGGCGCTGGGCGTACATGCCGTCCTCGCCGCCCCACAGCGCGTCGAAGGCGGGCTGCACGGAGGCGGTCAGACCCAGCTCGGCGAAGGCCGCGATCGTCTCGGGGGTGAGCATCTCGGCGTGCTCGACGCGGTGCCGGGCGGCGCGGACGCGGGCCAGGCCGACCTTCTCGGCGGCGGCGCGCACACCGTCCACGACCGTGGTCACGGCCGCGTCACCGATCGCGTGGAAGCCCGCCTGCAGGCCCGCCTCGGTGCAGGCCACGACGTGGGCGGCGACCGCGGCGGCATCCAGGTAGGCGGTGCCCGTGTGGTCGGCGTCGGTGTACGGCGTGTGCAGACAGGCGGTGTGCGAGCCGAGGGCGCCGTCGACGAAGAGGTCACCCGCGGCGCCCACCGCGCCCAGCTCGCGCGCCTTCTCCACCCCTTCTTCGGCCTGTTCCGCCCAGTAGCCGATCACTCGCGGTCCCGGCTCCTCGGCCGCGAGCCGGAGCAGTCCGGTGAAGTCGTCCTCGGAGGAGATCTCCGGTCCCGCACACTCGTGGACCGAGCCGACACCGAGGGAGGCGGCATGCGCGAGCGCGGTGCGCTGAGCCTCGGTGCGCTGGGCCGGCGTCACGGCTGCGAACGCGGCGGCACGTACGGCGTGGTGGGCGCCGGCGGTCAGCGGCCCGTCCGCTGCGGCGACACCGTGGGCCAGGTCGAGCAGCGCCGTGGTGACGACCGCCGAGTGGACGTCGATGCGGGAGAGATAGAGGGGACGGCCGCCGGTGGCCTCGTCGAGTTCCGCGCGCGTCGGGGGCCGGCCGCCGGGCCAGCGGGCGGCGTCCCAGCCGTGCCCTAGCAGCACCTTGTCCTGCGGGCGGGCCGCCGCGAAGTCCCGTACCAGGGCGAGGGCGGACTCCAGGGAGGGTGCGTCGGACAGGTCGAGGCCGGTGAGCGCGAGGCCGGTGGAGGTGGTGTGCACATGGGCGTCGGTGAAGGCCGGGGTGACGAGGGCGCCGTCCAGGTCGACCACCTCGTCGACACCGTCCGCGAAGGCGTCCGCGGCGCCCTCGGAACCGACCCAGGCGACCTGCCCGCGTTCCACGACCATCGCGGTCGCGAAGGGGTCGGCGGGGCTGTGGACCTCTCCGCGGCGGAGCAGGACGGTCTTCGGCTCGGGGCTGCGCTCACTCATGGGGAACAGTCTCGCGCGTCACCGGGGCCGCCCGGTACGCAGGTCGCCCTCGTCCCGGCCGTTCCGCCCCCGGTCCGGTCAGATCCGCGGCGGCCGGGCCTCGTACGGCGTGGAGAGGACCACCGTCGTACGCGTCGAGACGCCCGCCAGCGTGCGCAGCCGCGCCAGCAGCTCCTCCAGCTCGTGCGGTGTGGCCACGCGCACCTTGAGGATGTAGTTCTCGTCGCCCGCGACGCTGTGGCAGGCCTCGATCTCGGGGACCCCGGCCAGGCGGTCCGAGATGTCGTCGGGGGCGCTGGGGTCGAAGGGTTTGACCGAGATGAACGCGGTCATGGGCAGCCCGACGGCCTCGGGGTCGACCACCGCGGCATAGCCGCGGATGACGCCACGCTGTTCGAGCCGCCGCACCCGCTGGTGCACGGCCGACGTGGACAGGCCCGTGGCCTTGCCCAGGTCTGTGTAGCTCATCCGCCCGTCCTTGACGAGCAGCTGCACGATCTGACGGTCCAGCTCCTCCATGACGCAAGAACCTACAGTGCGCTTGATCTCCTCGGATACCTGAGCAGTCCAGGTCATACCCGCTTTGTGATGTGCCCGAGAGCTGCCTGTGAGCCGTCCGGGGGACAAAACGTCCGCCGCGGGCACCTGCGGGCGGCATGTGACGAAGGACACAGCCGCCGAGACGTCTCCGTGATGCTCCCGTGATTACCGCCGAGACGGGGCGGGAAGTGCTTGCTGTGGTCGAGGCCGCAGTGCCCGAACGGCCCAGCCCGAGGGGGAGAACCCATGCAGAGTCTTAAGCGCCCTGGTCGTACCGCACCCAAGCGGCTCCAGGCCGTCGTCGAGCCCGAGCCGGAGGGCGTCGAACCCGACGCCTTCGAGGACGAACTCGACGCGTACGACACCTTCGAGATGTACCGGGTGATCTGCCCGGACTGCGCGCAGCCCATCGCCCTGCTGGCGGACGAGCAGGTCCTGCCGGAGCATGCGCTGTGCGCCTCGCCGTGGAACCCGTTCGGCCTCACGGTCTGCGCCGGCACCGGCCGCCGGGCGGCCGAGGCCCGCTCCACGGACGAGTCGGCCGAGCCCCAGGAGCAGGACACCGCCCTCCTGTTGACGCTCCCTCAGGGACTCGACTGGCGGACGCAGCCGTTCTCGCACGTCGGCGGCCCGGGCTCGCGCCCGATGCGGGTGCCGGCGATGCGCCGTCAGGCCGCCTGAACCGCCTCGCTCAATTCCAGTAGCTGTCCTGCACCATGGCCCGCAGGCTGCCGTGGTGCAGGATCAGTGTGTCCGGATCCGCCGGAACGGCTGCCTCCCCGAAGTGCACCTGCCGGTAGGCGACCCGCAGCATGACGATCGCGTGCCGCAGCGCGGCGTACAGCGTGTGGAAGTCCATGTCGCGCGGTGTGTGGCCGGTGAGTTCGGCGTAGCGGGTCTCGATGCGGTCGCGGCGCAGGAAGTCCGGCAGACCGCGCTGCCCGAAGGCGACCGTGAGGTCCTGGAAGAAGCGGTGCAGGTAGACGGTCCAGCCGAGGTCGACCTCGCGCGGGGCCAGGGCTGCCATCTCCCAGTCGAGGACGGCGGCGGGCTCGAAGCCGTCGTAGACGACGTTCCCGATGCGTGCGTCGCCCCAGTTGAGCACCGGTGTGCCCGGATCGCCCGGCCAGAGCTCCTCCAGCCGGTCGAACGCGGCCTCGATGAGCGGCGAGCGGGCGCGTCCGTCGACGACCCAGGCGTAGTAGGCGCGTTGGGCGGTGACATGGCGGCGCAGGGCGTCGCCCTCGCCGGGGAGTGCGAGGAACTCGGCGGCCTTCGGCGGTACTTGGTCGTGCAGTCGGGCCAGCAGCCCGATGGATGCCGCCTCCAGGTGCTCGCGCTCGGCGTCGCTCGCCGCATGCAGCCAGTTGCCCTCGTAGGTGTAGGGCATGACGTCGGGCGGCACGCGTCCCTCGACGCGCTCCATCACGAAGAAGGGCGCCCCGAGCGGTCCGGGATCCTCCTCCAGCCACAGCACCTTCGGCACGGGCAGGTCAGAGTGCTCCGCCACGACGCGCATCGTGCGGTACTGGCGCGGCATGTCGTACACCGGGAAGACGGTGTACGCCGCCGGGTCCGCCGCGAGCCTCAACGCGCAGCGGTGCACGGGCGGTTCGGGGTGCTCGATGTCGAAGAGCAGGGTCTCGCTGGACATGCCGTTGGACTCGGGAACGGTGACGCCGACCGCCTTGGCGCCCGGCAGCCGGGTGGAGAGCCAGGCGGTGAGGCGGCGGGTGAGCTCCTCCGGGTCGCGGGTGGTGGTGCGGGGGCGGGGCGCAGTGGGTGCCATGTCTCATACCGCCTACGGTGCGACCGAAGTGAAGTCCGTGAACCCGCTCGGATCGTGCCGCCCGAACGAGCCGTGCTCGAAGATGCCGTGGCCCGTCCGGCCGTCCAGCCGGAAGCGGGCGGCATGGTCGGTGACCCCGTAGGCGGCCAGGGCGTGCGGCTGCGTCAGGTCGTAGGTACGGCGGTCCGTCCAGCCGCGGCCGCGCCAGGTGCCGTGCTGCCAGTCGTCGGCGGGCGGATAGCCGGCGCCGATCGCCAGCGGCGAGGAGGTGAGGATCTCGACCTCCAGTTCCTGGGGTTTGCGCAGGTCGCCGAGGTGGATCAGGGCGCGGTCCGGGTGGCGGGTGCCGGAGCGGTAGGTGATCTCCGGCTGGGGCCAGCCGAGTTGGCGGTCGCGGTGGCCGGGGCGCACCAGGGTGGCGTCGTTCAGGGAGCGGTAGCCGTCGGCGTCCTCCTGGACGACGACCATGAGGAAGCGGTCCTCGAAGCGCACCGGGCACCACAGCCAGTGGAAGCCCTCGGTCGGGTGCTCCTCCGCGAGGCGGCCGCCTTCCTCCCCCGGTACGGGCCGCACGCCCCAGCTGCGGTCGCGGGTGCCGGTCCATCCGCCGGCGGTGACCCGGAACTCCTCACCAGCGGCACGGATCACGCCCTCCACACCGCCCGCCTGGACGAAACGGCGCCCTTCTAGGGTGAGCCGCTCGCCGCGGCGCTGGAGGTGGTGGGGTTCCCACAGGGCGGGGAAGCCGGCGGTCCAGGTGAGGTCGTACGACAACAGGTCGTCGTCACCCACCAGCCGCAGCCGCCGCAGCGGCTCCTCGACCTCGATCCTGAGCGGGCCGACGGCGAGCCGCATACGGTCCTCGCCCAGGGCGTCCGAGGCGCGCACGGCGTGCAGGGCGTCCCCGGTCCGCAGGGTCGCGTACGCGTCGATCACGCCGAGGTTGGGGTAGACCCCGAGACCCACGATGAGCAGGGCGCGCCCCTCGTGGTCGAGGACGTGGAAGATACAGCGGTCGTAGGCGTTCCGGTCCCCGGTCGCCACATGCTTCATGGACAGCGGGACCTGGTGCACGGGGTACTCGTCGAGTGGTACGGGGCGGTCGTCGGCCACGCCAAACCCTCCCTGGAGACGGCTGGGCTGACGGTACGTCAGACAGCTGGCGGAGGCCAGAGAGGGAGCCGGACGTCCGGGAACTCACGCTCGATTCCGCGGATGGGTGACCTGTCCTCCTACCTCCGCGTTGCCCTGGTATGACCCCCACCTATTCCGTGATCGGGCGTCAGCGCCGCGTGTTCGTTCCGCCGCCCTCAGGGACGGTTGCGTCGGTGCCGCCGCACCTGCAGGATCCGCCGATCTACCGCGAACTGATGCGGGCCTGGGCCGACCGGGGCCGCACCCTGCCGGGCCGCCACGACCCGGAGTGGATCAGGCTGGCGGCCCCGCAGGTCACCCGAGGCCAGTTCAGCGCGTTTCAGGACCCGCAAGGTGACGGGCGATGACCATGCGCTGGATCTGGTTGGTGCCCTCGACGATCTGCAGCACCTTGGCCTCGCGCATATAGCGCTCCACCGGGAAGTCCGCGGTGTAGCCGTACCCGCCGAGGACCTGGACGGCGTCCGTGGTCACCTTCATCGCGGTGTCCGTGCAGTGCAGTTTGGCCATGGCCGCCTGCTTGGCGAACGGCCGCCCCGCGTCACGCAGCCGCGCCGCCGCCAGATACAGGGCCCGGCCTGCCTCGATCTGGGTCGCCATGTCGGCGAGCATGAAGCGCAGCCCCTGGAAGTCGGCGATGGGCCGCCCGAACTGCTGCCGCCCCGTGGCGTACGCGACCGCCTCGTCCAGCGCCGCCTGGGCGAGGCCGATCGCACAGGCGGCGATGCCGAGCCGGCCGGAGTCGAGCGCGGACAGGGCGATCGCGAAGCCCTGGCCCTCCTCGCCGATGCGCCGCTCGTCCGGGACACGGACCCCGTCGAGGTGCACCTGGGCGGTGGGTGAGCCCTTCATCCCCATCTTCTTCTCGGGCATCGCGCCGCTCAGGCCCTCGGCGTCGCCCGGGACCAGGAAGGCGGTGATGCCGCGCGGCCCCTCCTCCCCCGTGCGGGCCATGACCGTGTAGAAGTCGGCGATCCCGCCGTGGGTGATCCAGGCCTTCGTGCCGGCGATCACCCAGTCCTCGCCGTCGCGCACCGCCTTGGTACGAAGAGAGGCTGCATCGGATCCGGACGACGGCTCGGACAGGCAGTAGGCGCCCAGCAGGCCGCCGCCCAGCATCGCGGGCAGGTGCTCGACCTGCTGCTCCTTGGTGCCGTAGGCGGCGAGCGCGTAGGAGGCGAGCGTGTGCACGCTGACGCCGAGGCCGACGGTGAGGCGGGCCGCGGCGAGTTCCTCGAGGACCTGGAGATAGACCTCGTAGGGCTGGTCCCCGCCGCCGTACTCGGAGTCGTACGGCAGGCCGAGCAGTCCCGACTCCGACAGCAGCGTGAAGACCTCGCGCGGGAAGCGTCCGGCGTCCTCCTCCTCGGCCGCCTTCGGGGCGATCTCGCGCTGGGCGATGTCGCGGACGAGCGAGATCAGATCCCGGGCCTCGTCCGTGGGCAGTTGACGGTCCACCGGCTGCGGGGCGCGGTCGGGCATGGCGACGCTCTCCTCCCTGTTCGGGCACATCGGCCGGCGTGCGCCTTGGGTGGGGGCGGCTCCGCCGGGTCTTCCTGGGCCGGCCGATGCTCCGCTCTCCCGGGTCTCGGAAGCTGCTGACCAGCGGCTGTGCGCTGTGAGTATGCCCGATCGCAGGCATCCCGTCACCAGTTAACGACCGCTTACTTCAAGAATATCCCGGCCACCGACTGCATGCGATGTCCAGCGGAACGTGACGGGACGCGCCCTGGGAAAGGTGACGCAAAAAACCAGCCGGGCGTACGGGAGCCTTCGCCCCTCGCTCAGGTGTCGCGGCGGGCCGGGGCCGGAGTGGGGTAGGCCGGGTCCAGTTCCTCGATGGCGCGCAGGGCGCCGCCGAGCTGCTTGACCAGGAGTTCGCGCATCTGTTCGCGGGACAGCTGCGGGCGGTCGATCCAGTCGAGGGTGGCGCCCTCCACGCCGCACACCCAGGCGAACAGGCCCATACGGGCCAGCGGGGCGATGTCCGTGCGGCCGTACGCCCCCTCGGCGACGGTCGCCACTATCGCCTCACGCACTCCGTCCCGGATGGCGTGCACCTCGGCATCGAAGCCGACGCCGCCGCTGACGATCGCGCGGAAGGCGGCCTGGTTGTGCTCGGCGTAGCGCAGATAGCCCTCCATCGTGCGATGGACCCGGTCCAGCTGCTCCAGTTCGACCTCGCTCGCCGCGAAGGTGACCAGGTCGGCGACGGAATCGTTGATGATCGCCAGGTAGTAGCCCCGCTTGGACTGGAAGTAGTAGTAGATCAGCCCCTTGGCGACACGCGCCTGGCGTGCGATGTCGTCCATCGAGAGCGCGTCGTACGACCTGTCGGCGAACAACTTCCGCCCGATGGCGATGAGTTCGGCTCGGCGCGCCAGGGAGCGCTCGGTGCCGCGCGCCCGGGGCCGGGTGGCGTCTCTCTGTTCGCTGATCTTCAATTTCGACCCTGGTCTCGGGCAGGCTGCGGGACATCCGCAGTATGTCAGAACAACCACGTCCACTCGTTCGAGTCCACTCGACGTGCGGCCGCAGGGGGCTGCCCCAGAGGCGGAGACGTCGTACACGGGCGAGGGGCCCGGTTTCCCCGGGCCCCTCGCCTGTCGTTCAGCGCACGCCGACCGTCGCGAGCGCCTTGCGCTGGCGGGGTGTGGGCCGGGCCGGGAAGTACAGGTAGCAGACGCCGCCGGTGCCGGAGACGACCTTGCCGGAGGCGTTGTACCGCTTGGTCCTGAGCCAGATGTTCTCCCACTCGCGCCGCTTGTAGACACGGCGCACGGCCTCGTCGCTCGGCGAGAAGGGATCGTTGGCGATCACATCGCCGTCGGCGGTGAAGCCGATGACGGTCATCAGGTGGCCCGAGGTGCCGTAACCCGCCCCCGTCAGCTCCTCCTTGAGGAACGACTGGGACGTTATGGCCGGGATGCCGGCCGCGATCAGCGTCTCCAGGTCGGTGAGCGAGCGGAGCCGGGTGACGACGCCCTGCAGGTCCTTGTACGTGGCCGCGTAGGCGGCGTTGAAGGGCCAGTTGCCGCAGCCCTGGTACTGGTAGTCGTAGGTGAAGCGGGCCGCATGGTCGACCTGCGGGTCGGCGTAGCTCGGGTCCACCCAGGCCAGTTGCTCGCGGGTGAGCCGGCCTCCCCAGTACTCAATGATCATCTGCGAGGAGGTGGGGCTGCACCAGGCCTCGCCGCCGTTGTCGTACTCGGGGTACTGACCCTTGTGGATCTCCTGCGAGTAGCGCGGGACGATCAGTTCCCTTGCGAGGCCGGGCGTGGAGGCCGGGACGGTGAAGCGGTCGGGGATGTCCGAGCCCATCGCGCCGAGCCGCCACACGGTGGGGGTGAGCTTGGTGCCGGGCTTGCGGTACAGGGTGAGGCGGAGGCGGTACGAGACCAGGCGCAGGCCGGTCGAGGCGTCGTCGATGGCGAAGGTGTCCGTCCAGATGGCGCTCTTGCCGTCCTTCTGGTCGTCCACCGAGGTCCGCTTGATGTCCTGGTCACCGGCCGCCCAGCGGCCCATCACGTACCAGGGGGTCTCGGTGCCGTCGGAGTACGTGCCGTGCAGCTCGACCTGGAGCCAGGTGCCGGCGGGGGTGTGCACGTTCCAGGAGGCGATCACCTCGGTGGCGGGGACGCGGAGCCGGTGCACGGGGGACGTCCAGGTCGCGTACTCCCAGGTGGCAGCCTTGCCGGTGTGCGGGTCAGTGTAGTCGGTGGTGCCGGCCGGGGCGGCGATCACCACGCCGGGGCGGGCGCCCGCCACCGCACGGGTGCCCTGCTCGGTGCCGGCGTGCCAGTCCCGGTACGAGGTCCAGGAGTGGTAGCCGACCGTGGGGGTCCCCTCGGAGTGGGGAAGGGTCGGGGCGACGGCGGACTCCTCGGCGTGGGCCACGTCGGCGGTGACGGCGGGGCCCGCCACCGCGGCGGCCACCGCGGCGGCGAGGACGGTTCTGCGGGACGGCTGTTCGGCTCTGCTCATGGGTGGAACGACCCCCAGGTGTCCGAGTCGGGCAGGTCCACATGCGCGGTTGCGCTGCATGGTTGTGCGCCAACTATGGCCGCGGGCGGCACCTCCTGCCAGCACTTCGGCCCATGCCACGCCCACCAATATTGGCCTGGACCACTGGCATGACCTGCTGGGCCGTCCGGCCCGGCGCACGCGGGCGCGCGCCGGGCGCGGCGCTCAGATCAGGTCCATCGCAGCCACCTCGTCGGGGCGGCCGTAGCTGACCGGACCCTGGAAGCGGCGGCGGGCGGTGGCGAACCACCAGACGGTGGCGACGGCCAGGACCACGACGAGGGCGATCGGCGCGTAGTTGAAGGAGTCGACGGTGATCGGCGAGGCCTGCGGGAGCATGAACAGGAGGCTGCTGAGCAGGATCCAGGCCACCGCGATCACGCCGACGGGCTTGCTCCAGCGGCCCAGGTGCCACGGGCCCCGCTGGAACTCGTCGCCGAGGCTCAGCCGGAGCAGGATCGGCACGGCGTAGGCGAGGAAGAGCCCGACGACGTTGACGCTGACGATGGCGGTGAACGCCGTGTGCGACCACCAGCCGGGCAGGACGAGGGCCAGCGAGCAGGCGACCGCGAGCCAGACGGCCTTCACGGGGGTACGGGTGCGCGGCGAGACCGAGTGCCACAGCCGGGAGCCGGGCATCGCGCCGTCGCGGGAGAAGGCGAAGATCTGCCGGGTGTTGCTGGTGAGGTTGGCGAGGCCACAGAAGAGCATCGCGCCGATCACGATCAGCAGGAGCACCTTGGCGGTGGTCAGGCCGAGACCGTCGATGAGAATCTGGACGGGCGGAGCGGATGCGCTCGCCACATGGTCGTAGTCGTGAATGCTGTAGACCAGTGCAAGCATCAGGATCAGACCGGTGATCGCCGAGTAGCCGATCGCACGAGTGATGCCCTTCGGGGCGTTGACCGTGGCCCGCACCGTTTCCTCGGACATGTGGAAGCTGCCGTCGAAGCCGGTGAAGGTCCAGCTGGTGACGAGCAGGCCGAGCATCCCGCCGTAAAGCCCGTTCGTGAAACCGGTGTTGTTCGCGAAATGCGTGACGAACGACGCGGACCGGTGCTGGTCGGGTCCGACGATCAGAGCGCCCACGATCACCACGAGACCGATCAGCAGCCACCACACGGAGATCCGGTTGAGGAGCGCGACCAGTTGGACGGTGTAGGTGTTGGCCAGCCCCTGCAGCACGATGAGCAGTGCCGTGATCAGCACTGTCTGGTGGGTGGTCGGCAGGTAGGAGGGCCACTGCAGGGCGACGAAGGCCTGGATGAAGGTGGCGGCCGCGTAGCCGGTGGCGGCGGTGCCGCCGATCTGGCCCACGAAGTTCAGCCAGCCGGTGTACCAGGACCAGGCTCCCTTGTGCCGTCTGGCGAGTTTACCGGCGGAGAAATACAGGGCGCCGCTCGTCGGATAGGCGGAGGCGACTTCCGCCATGGCGAGACCGACGAAGAGCACCATGACGGAGACGCCGATCCAGCCGAAGACGAGAATACGGGGGCCTCCGGCGTTCAGCCCGAATCCGAAGCTGGAGAAGATTCCCGAAATGATGTTGATGATGGTGAACGAGATGGCGAAATTGTCGAACGCCTGAAAGCGACGGGTGAGTTTTCTCGGGTAACCCATCTCATGGAGTACGGCGTCGTCGTCCGATATCCGTTCCGGCACTGGTCGGCCCTTCTCTCGGTGGGGGGTCTACGGGGGGACGGGGAGGCCGCAGGCGCGGCGGGCGCGGGACAGCTGGTCGGCCGGCTCCCCGAAGGCGGACCAGGGCATACGGGAGGCGTACGGCCCCATCGCCGCGAAGACCGCGCGAGCTTCGAACTCGCGCTTGCCCATGACCAGCGCGTGCGCCAGGTAGGCCAGGTCGAGCACCGGCGTGAAGCGGTAACCGGGCATCGTGGGCAGCCAGTTCTGGTAGATCGCGAGGGCCGTGGAGCGCCACTGCGGCTGCTCCCAGACGCGGTCGGCGAGCAACTGGGTCGGGTTGTAGCTCTCGACCAGGGCGACGAGGGGCAGCAGGCGCAGCGGGGAGTCGGCGGGTGCGCGCTGGCCGAGGAAGGCGGCGACGTCCCAGGCGGCGTTCACGGAGCCGCCGTGGCGGGTGAAGAAGCAGGCCAGGAAGCGGTGGTGGGCCTCGCGGTGCCAGGGGTCGAGGGACAGGACGTGCGCGAACAGCCGCCAGGGGCCGGGCGGCGCGGTGAGCAGCCCGCGCGGGGCGGGATCGGCCAGCCGGTGCAGCCGGGCCATGGCCAGCCGGGCCGCCCAGGGCGTGGGATCGGCCGGGTTCATCGCCGCCGCCCGGTCGCAGGCGGTCAGCGCGATCCGCTCCAGCGCCTCGGCCCGGTCGTCCCTCGCGTCGGCCGCGCGCACCGCCCGCAGCACCGCCACCCGCGCCCACAGCAGCGCCGACTCGGGGGTCGGCTCCTCGGCCAGCCAGCGCTCGGCGAGGTCGGAGTCGGCCGCCTCGGAGGCGAGGACCAGGGAGCGGTGGGCGCGCAGACCGAAGTCGCCACGTGTTTCGGCGAGGGCTTCATGGGCGCTCCGGTATCGGCCGGCACGTACGTCGACGCATACGCTCGCGAGCAAGCGGTCGTCGGCGGCCGGATGCCACACATACTGCCCCTCGAATAACCCAGCGGCCATCTGCTCCTGTCTCCCCGTACGACGACTCGCAGTTGTGCACTCAGCACCTTACTCAGCAAGAGCGCAACCGGAACGCGCTTTTCGAGATGGTGGTCCGAGGTTTCGGAACGGGATTAACACTGGCTCCCAGCCAGCCAACAACTGGTTCAATGCGACACTATTTTCCCGACCCACCCATTCGCCCCGGTTTAACCCACCACTAGAATGTTCCTGTCGAATATGCCCGATCTCCAGCCGACCAAGGAACAGCCATTCACGCCCTCGCCTCCCGGCTCCGCCGTCTGGCACCGTCCTGCGGCCCGGTCCGCCTGGTCGCTGTCGACGGACATGCCGGCTCCGGAAAGTCCACCCTCGCCGGGCGGTTGGCCCGGGCCCTGGACGGAGCGCCCGTGCTCCACCTCGACGACATCGCCAGCCACGACGAGCTGTTCGAGTGGACCGGGCGGCTGCTGGCGCAGGTGATCGAACCGCTGAGCCGCGGCGAGAGCGCCCGCTACGCCCCCTACGACTGGCACACCCGCCGTTTCGGACCGCCCCGCACACTGCCGCCGGCCCCGCTGATCCTCGTCGAGGGCGTCGGAGCCGGCCGCCGCGCACTGCGCCCGCACCTCGCGGCACTGCTGTGGATGGAGTTGCCGCACGAGGAGTCCTGGACGCGCGGACGGCAGCGGGACGGGGAGGAGCAGCGGGAGTTCTGGGCCGACTGGGTCAGGGCGGAGCGACGACACTTCGCCGAGGATCCCTCGAGGCCGTTCGCCGACCTCCTGATACGGCAGTCGGAGAAGGGGTACGAGGTGCTTCCGGGACCGGTGAAGACTATTGGACCGGACCAGACGCTCACGCACGGTGACGGGTCATCGGCAGTGTGCTGAACTTGTGAAGACGCCCGCCGGAGAACTTCCCGGAGTGCCTCAACTCCGCTTGACCGGGGGGCCGTACAGGACTTACGTTCTCAATGTGCGGCCATTCGAAGCCGCCCACCTTCGCGAAGCCCCCGGTTGTTCCCCCGTGATCGGGGGCTTCGTTCTGCCCGTACCTCGTTTTCCGGACGCTCCGCGGCATATTTCGCTCACGCACCGTTACCGTCCGAAGTGCGCCCCGTCTGCTCCCACCTCGCCAAACGGCCCGTGCGGCACCCTTCGGCGGGCGACACCCCCGCAGGTACGATGCCCTCGGTGCGACCTGATGGACGGCTGCGCGCACCGCAACTCCGGTCCGCGGCACGGCGGTTCGATCAAGGCGGCCGGCGGACATCGGTCCGGCGGTCAACCGACGGGGGCACGGTTTGTGGGGGACGTGATGGATTTCGGCACGCAGGGCCCCGAGGCCCCGGCCGACCTCGCCTGGCTGCGAGGTGTGGACGCCTACACGATGGGCGCCTATCCGCAGGCGGAGGAGGAGTTCCGGGCCGCGGTGCGGATGGATCCCGGGATGGCCGACGGCTGGCTCGGACTGCATGCGCTGCGCATCGACACGACGACGGCGCTGTTACGGATGTTCCGGCACCGCGACCGCTTCGGCGAACAGCGCGCCCGGCACCGCCGCTCCCTCAACTCCTGGTACTGGCTGGGCTGGTGGGTGCAGCCCGTACTGGAGAGCCCGCGCGACCTGCTGCTGGCGCACGCCTCGCACTGGCTGGACGGCCGCCATGTGCCGGAGCTGGACCGGGCGCTCGCGGGCCTGCCGCCCGTGGACACCGACCCGCAGGTCCGCTTTCTGCACGCCTGCCGCGCCTATCTCGTCAAGGACTGGGACCAGCTCGTCCGCCACACCGACCCGCTGATCGACGACGCCCTGCTCGGTATCGAGGCAGGCCTGTTCGGCGGCATGGCCCGGGTCCGCCTGGAGATGTACGGACAGGCCGAGCCACTCCTCTCGTCAGCCCTGATGCGCTGCCGCAGCGAGCAGCCCCAGCGCAAGGAGCTGCGCTACTGGCTGGCGCGCGCCCACGAGGGCACGGGCCGCTCGGCCGCCGCCCTCCCCCTCTACCGGGCCGTGCACCGCGTCGACCCCGCCTTCATGGACACCTCGGCCCGGCTCGCGGCGATCGCCGAGGGCGACGGGTACGACGAGGCCACCGACCTCGCCGCGATCACGCTCTCCGGCGGCCAGGACACCCTGGAGGGCCCGGACACCCTGGACCCGCTCTTCGGCACCGAGGGCCGGGACCTGAGGCTCTCCGAGTCCGACCTCCCGCCGGTGGGCCCGCTGCCGTCCTCGATCGGCCCGACGGTGCGCGAGAAGACGGTCGGCCCGCCGGGGTCCCCGCTGCCCGCCGGGCCCACCGACCCCGCACTGCTCGAGGAGGCACTCGCCGAGCTGGAGCGCATGGTCGGCCTGGAGCCGGTCAAGCGACAGGTCAAGGCGCTGTCCGCCCAGTTGAACATGGCGCGGCTGCGCGCCGGTCAGGGCCTGCCGGTCCAGCCGCCTAAACGGCACTTCGTCTTCTCCGGCCCCTCCGGCACCGGCAAGACCACGGTCGCCCGCATCCTCGGCCGCGTCTTCTACGCCCTCGGGCTGCTCGGCGGCGATCACCTCGTGGAGGCGCAGCGGGCCGACCTGGTCGGTGAGTACCTGGGCCAGACGGCCGTGAAGGCCAACGAGCTGATCGACTCGGCGATCGGCGGTGTGCTGTTCGTCGACGAGGCCTACTCGCTGTCCAACTCCGGGTACGGCAAGGGCGACGCATACGGCGACGAGGCGCTGCAGGTGCTGCTGAAGCGGGCCGAGGACAACCGCGACCACCTGGTGGTCATCCTGGCCGGCTACCCGGAGGGCATGGACCGCCTGCTGGCCGCCAACCCCGGTCTGTCGTCCCGCTTCACCACCCGCGTCGACTTTCCCTCGTACCGGCCGCTCGAACTCACCTCGATCGGTGAGGTGCTGGCTGCCGAGAACGGTGACGTGTGGGACGAGGAGGCGTTGGACGAGCTGCGGTCCGTTGCTGGGCATGTGGTGGATCAGGGGTGGATCGACGAGCTGGGGAACGGGCGGTTTCTGCGGACGCTGTACGAGAAGAGCTGCGCGTACCGGGATCTGCGGTTGTCGACGTACCCGGGGGTGTTGTCGCGGGACGACTTGTCGACATTGCGGTTGCCGGATCTGATGCAGGCGTATGGAGAGGTGCTGTCGGGGCGGGGGCCGCAGGATCCGTCGGGGTTGTGAGCTGCTCCCACTGGCTCGGTCGGTTCTCAGCCCGTGCGGCTAAAGGATCACTGTGATTGATCGCGCAGTTCCCCGCGCCCCTTTCGGGGCGCGGGGACCCGGCGCTAACCAGCCAGGGCCTGTTCCGGCTCGCCGCTTGCCCTTGGCTCTGTGACCCGCACCTCCGGCACGTCCCGGTGGGCCGGGTCCGTGACCTCGCCGACCAGGAGTTCCAGTACGTCCTCCAGGGCCACCAGGCCAAGGACCTTGCCGGAGGCGTCGGCGACCTGGGCCAGGTGGGTGGCGGCTCGGCGCATCACCGTCAGGGCGTCGTCCAGGGGGAGTTCGGAGCGCAGTGTCGTCATCGGCCGCCACAGCTGCTGCGGCACCGCCCGGTCCGAGTCCTCCAGGTCGAGTACGTCCTTCACATGCAGATAGCCCATGAAGGCGCCGTTCTCCGCGGCTATGGGGAAGCGGGAGTACCCGGTGCGCGCGGTGAGTTCGACGATGCGGCCCGGGGTGACCGACGGGGGCACCGTCACCAGGGACTCGCGTCGCAGGAGCACGTCCGTCACCGGGCGGGAGCCCAGTTCCAGGGCGTCCTCGAGGCGTTCCTGCTCCTCGGGGTCGAGCAGGCCCGCCTGGCCGGAGTCCTCCACCAGGCGGTTGAGCTGCTCGCTGGTGAAGACGGCCTCGACCTCGTCCTTCGGCTCGACCCGGAAGAGCCGCAGGATCCCCTGGGCGACGGCGCCGAGGGCGACGGTGATCGGCTTGCAGACGCGGGCGAAGGCGACCAGGCCCGGGGCGAGCCACAGTGCGGCCTTCTCCGGGGCCGCCATCGCCAGGTTCTTCGGGACCATCTCGCCGATCACGAGGTGGAAGAAGACCACGGCGGCGAGCGCGATGACGTAACCCAGCGGGTGGATCATCCCGGCCGGGAGGTGGATCCACTCGAAGACCGGCTCCAGCAGATGGGCGACGGTCGGTTCGGCGACCGCGCCCAGGGTCAGCGAGCAGACGGTGATGCCGAACTGGGCCGCGGCCATCATCTGCGGCAGCCGCTCCAGGCCGTAGAGGACCTGGCGGGCGCGGGCCGTGCCGAGCGGTTCGATCTGGCTGCGGCGTACGGACACGAGGGCGAACTCGGCGCCGACGAAGAAGCCGTTGGCGAGCACGAGCAGGCCGGCGAACAGGAGTTGGAGCACGCTCATCGGGCGACCTCCACGACCATGCCGGTCCGCACCAGCCGGACCCGCTCGGCGCGGTAGTGGCCGACGCGGCGCACGGTCAGCCGCCAGCCGGGCAGTTCGGCCTTGTCGCCGACGGCCGGGATGCGGCCGAGGCGATCGGCCACCAGTCCGGCGACGGTCTCGTACGGCCCCTCGGGCACGTCGAGTCCTATGCGCTGCAGGATGTCGACGCGACAGCTGCCGTCGGCGTCCCAGGCGGGCCTGCCGTCCTCCGCCGGGGCGGCGGCGAGCTCGGGCACGTCCTGCCCGTCGTGCTCGTCGCGGACCTCGCCGACGATCTCCTCGACGATGTCCTCCAGCGTCACGACGCCCGCCGTGCCGCCGTACTCGTCGACGACGACGGCGATGGGCTGCTCGCTGCGCAGCTGGGCGAGGAGCGGCTGAACCGGCAGGGTCTCGGGGACGAGCAGCGCCGGACGGGCGATGCGGCCCACGGGGGTGCGCAGGCGCTCGTGCGCCGGGACCGCCAGGGCGTCCTTCAGATGGACCATGCCGACGATTTCGTCGATCCGCTCCTTGTAGACGGGAAAGCGGGACAGGCCGGTGGCGCGGGTCAGGTTCACCACGTCCTCGACGGTCGCCGTCGACTGCAGCGCACTCACCTTCACCCGCGGGGTCATGACGTGCTGCGCGGTCAGCTCGGCGAGCGACAGGGTCCGTACGAAGAGGTCGGCCGTGTCCTGTTCCAGGGCGCCGGCCTGTGCGGAGTGCCGGGCCAGGGACACCAGTTCGCCGGGGGTGCGGGCGGAGGCCAGCTCCTCGGCGGGCTCGACGCCCAGGGCGCGGACGAGGCGGTTGGCCACCGCGTTCAGGGCGGCGATGACCGGGCGGAACAGGCGGGCGAAGGTGTGCTGGGGGCCGGCGACGAAGCGCGCGACCTGCATCGGCTTGGACACCGCCCAGTTCTTGGGCACCAGCTCGCCGATCACCATCTGCACGGCGGAGGCCAGCAGCATGCCGACGACCACGGCGACACCGGAGACGGCGCCTTCGGGGATGCCGATCGCGGTGAACGGGCCGTGCAGCAGCTCGGCGAGTGCGGGCTCGGCGAGCATGCCGACGACGAGGGAGGTGATGGTGATGCCGAGCTGGGTGCCGGAGAGCTGGAAGGACAGCTCCCTGAGCGACTCGGCGACCCTTCGGGCCCGTTTGTCGCCTTCGGCGGCCGCCTTCTCGGCGTCCGTCGACTCGACCGTGACCAGCCCGAATTCGGCGGCCACGAAGAAGCCGTTGGCCAGGATCAGCAGGAGGGCCGCTCCGAGGAGCAGCAGGGGGGTGGTCATGATGCCGCCGCCTCGGTATGTCGTGAGGTGGCGGCGCAGGTACTACAGGACGATCCGTCCATCGCTGGAGGGAGTCACTCCTCGGGTAGCAGGGGGCCACTGAAGTCCGTCGGGAACTTCAGCGGCGGAGGCGCAACGAAAACGCCTCCGCCAACAGATTAATCAAGACAGGGGCCGTTACGGCAGATCCCTGGTCGAGCGGGCCTCGGCGAGTGCCCGCAGGGTGCGCGCATCGGCGATGGCGCGCTCCTTGGCGATGCCCGGCTGGATGCCGAGCGCGGGCAGACTCGTACCGTCGCTGAGGTTGAGGAAGACCCAGGGGTCGCCCGGACGCAGGTTCACACGGAGGATCTCGGCCCACTCCAGGTGCCGCCTGCTGGCGATGTTGACGACCGTGACGCCTGTCTCATCCGCGACGACCTTCACCCGGGCGAGCAGCGCGAGCACGCCGAAGAGGATCGCTCCGGTGAAGACGAAGCTGAGTTTCTCGCCGGGGCTGAGCTGCTCCAGGAGCAGCGCAACGGTCGTGATCACCGCGAAGATCACCGCACCGGAGGTCAGCAGGACGGCCCGGGTGCGGCCCGGCCGGAACGTGACGGGGAGAGCGGGCAGGTCGGACATCTCTGTGTGCCTCTTCTTGTGCTCTCAGAGACGGCAGGCGTGGATGGCCGTGGTCAGGATGGCCCGGGCACCGATCGCGTACAGGTCGTCCATGATCCGCTGGGCGTCCTTGGCGGGCACCATGGCGCGGACGGCGACCCAGCCCTCGTTGTGCAGCGGCGAGACGGTCGGTCCCTCCAGGCCGGGGGTGATGGCGACCGCCTCTTCCAGGTGCTCGGCGCGGCAGTCGTAGTCCATCATCACGTACGTCCGGGCCACCAGGACGCCCTGCAGCCGGCGCAGGAACTGCTGGACCTTGGGCTCCTCGCCGTTCTCGCCGGTGCGGCGGATGACGACGGCCTCGGACTTCATGATCGGCTCGCCGATCACCTCCAGGCCGGCGTTGCGCAGGCTGGTGCCGGTCTCGACGACGTCCGCGATGACCTCGGCGACGCCCAGCTCGATGGCGGTCTCGACGGCGCCGTCGAGGTGCACGACGGAGGCGTCGACGCCGTTGTCGGCGAGGTGCTTGGCGACGATGCCCTCGTAGGAGGTGGCGACCGTCATGCCGTTCAGGTCCTCGACGCCCTTGGCCGTGCCCGGCTTGGTGGCGTAGCGGAAGGTGGAGCGGGCGAAGCCGAGCGGGAGGATCTCCTCGGCGTTGGCGCCGGAGTCGATCAGCAGGTCGCGGCCGGTGATGCCGATGTCGAGGCGGCCGGAGGAGACGTAGATCGCGATGTCGCGCGGGCGGAGGTAGAAGAACTCGACCTCGTTGGACGGGTCGACGATCCTGAGCTCCTTGGACTCCCGGCGCTGCTGGTAGCCGGCCTCATGCAGCATCTCCGCCGCAGGGCCTGACAGGGAACCCTTGTTGGGGACGGCGATGCGCAGCATGAGGTCGGCTTCCTTCGTTCGTGCGTACGGGGGTGTGTGCGGGGTTTCCTGCGGCTGTGACGGCTCAGAGGTGGGCGTAGACGTCGTCCAGGGAGATGCCGCGGGCGACCATCATCACCTGGACGTGGTACAGCAGCTGCGAGATCTCCTCGGCGGCCGCTTCCTTGCCCTCGTACTCGGCGGCCATCCAGACCTCGGCGGCCTCTTCGACGACCTTCTTGCCGATGGCATGGACGCCCTTGCCGACCAGCTCAGCGGTACGGGAAGTGGCGGGGTCGCCGTGGGCGGCCTTCTGCTGGAGCTCGGTGAAGAGCTCCTCGAACGTCTTATTGGACATGGTGACGCTCAGCCTATGCCAAACCCCGTATACGTCAGTGCCACGGTTCAGATACTGAGCGGAGGGTCGCCGCGGTCGCCACCGCCGCGGTCACCGCCTCGTGCCCCTTGTCCTCGTTGGAGCCCTCGATGCCGGCCCGGTCCAGGGCCTGCTCCTCGGTGTCGCAGGTGAGGACGCCGAAGCCGACGGGGACGCCGGTCTCGACGGAGACCTGGGTGAGGCCCTGGGTCACGCCCTGGCACACGTACTCGAAGTGCGGGGTGCCGCCGCGGATGACGACACCGAGGGCGACGATCGCGTCGTAGCCACGGCCCGCGAGCACCTTGGCGACGACCGGGAGCTCCCAGCTGCCGGGGACCCTGAGCAGGGTCGGCTCGTCGATGCCCAGGTCGTGCAGGGCGCGCAGGGCGCCGTCCACCAGGCCGTCCATCACCTTTTCGTGCCACTGCGCCGCGATGACGGCGACCCGCAGGTCACCCACATTGCGTACGGACAGCTCCGGTGCGCCCTTGCCGCTCACGTTCTCGTGTCTCCTCGGTGTGCTCTGGTCTTACTGGTTGCTGCAGGTGGACACGGGGGCCGTGTCCAGCCAGGGCAGGTCGTGTCCCATCCGGTCCCGCTTGGTGCGCAGGTAGCGGAGGTTGTGCTCGCCCGCCTGTACGGGCATCGGCTCGCGGCCGGTGACCTTGAGGCCGTGCCGGACGAGCGCGTCGGTCTTGTCGGGGTTGTTGGTCATCAGGCGGACGCTGCGGACGCCGAGATCCTCCAGGATCTGGGCGCCGGCGCCGTAGTCCCGGGCGTCGGCGGGCAGGCCGAGTTCCAGGTTGGCGTCGAGGGTGTCGCGGCCGCGCTCCTGGAGCTCGTACGCCCGCAGCTTGGACAGCAGGCCGATGCCGCGGCCCTCGTGGCCGCGCAGATAGACGACCACTCCCCTGCCCTCGGACTGGATGCGCTGGAGGGAGGCGTCCAGCTGGGGGCCGCAGTCGCAGCGCAGGGAGGAGAAGATGTCGCCGGTCAGGCATTCGGAGTGGACGCGGACCAGGACGTCCTCGCCGTCGCCGATCTCGCCGTGGACGAGGGCGACGTGCTCGACGCCGTCGACGGTGGAGCGGTAGCCGTAGGCCGTGAACTCACCGTGGGCGGTGGGCAGTTGGGTCTCGGCCTCGCGGCGGACGGTGGGCTCGGAACTGCGGCGGTAGGCGATCAGGTCCTCGATGGAGATGATCGTCAGGCCGTGCTTGCGGGCGAAGGGGATCAGCTCGGGCAGGCGCAGCATGCGGCCGTCCTCGCCGGCGATCTCGACGATCGCGCCGGCCGGGCGCAGCCCTGCGAGGCGGGCGAGGTCGACGGCGGCCTCGGTGTGGCCGTTGCGCACGAGCACACCGCCGGACCTGGCGCGCAGCGGGAAGATGTGGCCCGGCCGGACGAAGTCGTCGGCGTGGGCCTCTCCGCTCGCCAGCAGCTGGAGGGTGGTGGCGCGGTCGGAGGCGGAGATGCCGGTGGTCACGCCGTGCGCGGCGGAGGCGTCCACGGAGACCGTGAACGCTGTCTTCATCTGCTCGGTGTTGTCCTCGACCATCTGCGGGAGCTTGAGCCGGTCCAGCTCCTCGCCCTCCATGGGCGCGCAGATCAGGCCGCGGCACTCGCTCATCATGAAGGCCACGATCTCGGGGGTGATCTTCTCGGCGGCGACGACGAGGTCGCCCTCGTTCTCGCGGTCCTCGTCGTCGACGACCACGATCGGGCGGCCGGCGGCGATGTCGGCGATGGCCTGCTCGATCGGGTCGAGCGACCAGTCCTCGATGCCGTCGGTGCTGTACAGGATCGGTGCCGTGGTCATGCCGGCGCTCCTTCCAGGACGGGCTGCGACGCCTGACGGGAGCGCAGCCACCAGTCGCGCATGCCCCACAGGACGAGTGCGCCGTAGATGACGTAGACGAAGCCGGAGAAGGCGTAGCCGTTGGCGAAGTTGAGGGGGACGCCGACCACGTCGACCAGGAGCCAGGCGATCCAGAACTCGGTCATGCCGCGGGCCTGGGCGTACATGGCGACGATGGTGCCGACGAAGATGTAGGCGTCCGGCCAGGGGTCCCAGGACAGGGACGGGTAGGCCTTGAAGAGCAGGGCGACGGCGACCGTGCCGACGGCCGCGGCGGCGATCATCGCGCCGCGCTCGCGCCAGGTGGCGAAGCGCGGGGCTATGTGACCGTCCGCCGCCTGCCCCTTGTTGCGGTTCCACTGCCACCAGCCGTACAGCGCCACGACCATGACGACGACCTGCTTGCCGGCGCTGCCGGCGAGGTGGCCGTAGAAGGCGATGAACAGGACGAGGCCGGAGAGGAACTGGACCGGCCAGGTCAGCAGGGAGCGGCGCCAGCCGAGGGCCAGGGTGATCAGGCCGAGGATGTTGCCGATCATGTCCGACCAGATGATGTGCTGGCCGAGGAGGGTGAAGGCCTGCGAGTTCAGCCAGTTCACCGGTCCGCCCCCTGACCGGCCCCGAGCAGGCGCTCGACGTACTTGGCGACGACGTCCACCTCGAGGTTGACCGGGTCGCCGGGCTGCTTGATGCCGAGCGTGGTCAGGGCGAGGGTGGTGGGGATGAGGCTGACCGTGAAGTAGTCCGGGCCGGCGTCGACCACGGTGAGGCTGATGCCGTCGACGGTGATGGAGCCCTTCTCCACGACGTAGCGGGTCAGGTCCGCGGGCAGGGAGATCTTGATGATCTCCCAGTGCTCGGAGGGCTTGCGCTCCAGCACCTGGCCCGTGCCGTCGACATGCCCCTGGACGATGTGGCCGCCGAGGCGGGCGCCCACGGCCATGGGGCGTTCCAGGTTGACGCGGGAGCCGACGGCGAGGGCGCCGAGGCTGGAGCGGTCGAGGGTCTCCGCCATGACGTCGGCGGTGAACTCGTCGCCCTCGTGCTCGACGACGGTGAGACAGACACCGTTCACGGCGATGGAGTCGCCGTGCTTTGCGCCCTCGGTGACGACGGGGCCGCGCAGCCGGAAGCGGGAGGCGTCGCCGAGGTTTTCGACGGCCGTGATCTCGCCCAGCTCTTCGACGATTCCGGTGAACACTTCCCGGGTCCTCCTGCCTCTTCGGGCACGGACTCCGGGGCCTGTCGATGACGACAGAATGAACGAGCGAGGACACCGGGGGCGACGCCGGACGGGACCCGCCCCGAGGACGAGCCCAGATACGGCGGCGCGCATACGTGGATGCCCGCCCGCCACGCACTGCCTCCCATCCGGACTTTAACCGTCGGTCCAGGAATTTCACCTGGTCAACCGGCCGCTGGAAGCGGTCGGGTCGCGGACTGTAACCGCCGGTTCGGACTTTCACCGACCCCGGAGTGCGCTGCTTCTGGTACAGGGTCAGTGTGCCACGCCTGATCGAGGTCCATACGGGCGAACGGTGTGGGTTGGCTCACAGCCGCTGTCGATGGACTTCTCAACCCGGCCCAACTGATGGACGCTTTGGTCTAGTCCTTTCCGGATCTTCACGGACCGGTCCGGCGGTGGTGACGACGGCCCTTGCCCACCGCCGGGCCTCTCAGCTCCCCCGCGCACGGGCTCTGGCAGGGTGGTGCGCATGAGCAGCGCGATCGCCGACGAGTTCGAGACGCACCGCCCGCGGCTGTTCGGCCTCGCCTACCGCATGCTGGGCTCGGCCGAGGAGGCGGAGGACGCGGTGCAGGACGCCTATCTGCGTTTCAGCGGGGCCGACCGCACGGGCATCGAGTACCCGGCGGCCTGGCTGGCGAAGGTCGTCACCAACCTCTGTCTCACCCGTCTGACCTCGGCCCGCGCCCGGCGCGAGCACTACGTCGGAACCTGGCTGCCGGAGCCCGTGATCACCTCGGACGGCGCGCTCGGGCCGCTGGAGTCGGCCGAGCAGCGCGATGCCGTGTCGATGGCGATGCTGATCCTGCTGGAGCGGCTCAGTCCGACCGAGCGCGCGGTGTACGTCCTGCGGGAGGCCTTCGGGTACGGGCACCGCGAGATCGCCGGCGTACTGGACCTGAGCGAGGCGAACTGCCGGCAGCTGTACCGGAGGGCGGTGCAGCGCGTGGGCGAGGACCGGTCCCGTTTCGAGCCCGCGCCCGAGCGGCAGGAGGAACTCGTCAGGTCGTTCCTCACGGCGGCCCGGGACGGTGATCTGGCCGGGCTGGAGAAGCTGCTGACCGCGGACGTGGTCTGGTCGAGCGACGGTGGCGGCCAGGTCAGTGCGGCCCGGCGGCCGGTCGTGGGGCTGGACAAGGTGGCGCGGCTCTCGGTGGGCGGCGCCGAGCGGTTCGCGGCCGGCCTGGACTTCACGGCGGCCGAGGTCAACGGCGAGACGGGGCTGGCCGCGTGGGCGGGCGACGCGCTGGTCGGCATGGTGGCGTTCGAGGTGCGGGACGGTCTGATCGCCCATATCCGGGTCGTGGTGAACCCGGACAAGCTGGGCTTCGTCCGGCGGCAGCTCACGCGGGCGGCCTAGTGGCTGTCACATTCCACGCGACTGCTCGGTCTCAGCTGACGTAGGGCGCTCCATCCGGGCGCGCCCGGCGTCCGAAGGGACTGAACAGCATGACCACGATCCTGGTGACCGGCGGCACCGGAACCCTTGGCCGGCTCGTCACCGAGCGGCTGCGCGCGGACGGGCACGAGGTGCGGGTGCTCAGCCGTCACAGCCGGCCGTACGCCGTCGATCTGCGCGAGGGCGGTGCCGGGCTGGAGGCGGCGGTCGCGGGCGTGGACACGATCGTGCACTGTGCGACGACGCAGACCGGCGGTGACGAGAAGGCGGCCGGGAACCTCATCGCGGCGGCGCGGCGGGCCGGGGTGGAGCACCTGCTCTACATCTCGATCGTCGGCGTCGACCGGGTGCCGTATCCGTACTACCGGACCAAGTTCGCCGTCGAGAAGCAGATCGAGGAGTCCGGGCTCGGCTGGACCGTGCTGCGCGCGACCCAGTTCCACGACCTGCTCGTGATGGTGTTCAAGGCGCTGGCCAAACTGCCGGTCATGCTGCTGCCTGCGCGGGTGAGCGACCAGCCGGTCGAGGTGGCGGAGGTCGCGGCGCGGCTGGCGGAGCTGGCCGCCGGTGCTCCCGCGGGACGGGTCGAGGACATGGGCGGGCCGGAGGTCCGGACGTTCGAGTCGCTGGCGCGCGCCTTTCTGAAGGCGACCGGGCGCCGGCGGGCGGTGCTGAACGTGCCGCTCTGGGGCAAGGCGTACCGGGCGTTCCGCAGCGGTGGACACCTCGCGCCGGAACACGCCCTCGGCAAGGGGACGTTCGAGGAGTACCTCGCGGGGCGCCGCGGCTGAGCCGCCGGCGCCGGGCTCCGCGGGGGCCGCGGGCTGCTCCACCTGCTGCGGGACCTCGGCGGGGTGAAGCTCGGGCTCGGCCTGTGTGCTGCGGTCGTGACGACGGAGCGGCGCCTGGTGGTCAGGGCTCCGCGGAGTAGGGCACGCCGGCGGCGGACGCCTCCGCCTTCGCGGCACCGGAGCCCGCCGCACACCGCTCAAGAAGCGCACTACCGCCCGGGCGGCGCGAACAACTCGTCCTGAGCGCCGTCGCGTGCGGTGAGCAGGGCTCCGCGGAGTACGGCACTGCCGCCGAGGGCGCTCGCCCGGACCTCGGTGGGCAGCGGGGACATACGGCGGACCCGTTCGGCCACGCGGGCGGCGAGCTCGTCGCCGCCGGCCTGGCCGACCTCGCCGCCCAGGACGAGGCAGCCGGGGTCGAGGATCGCCACCACGGACGCGACACCGACGGCCAGCCGATCGGCGAGGGCGTCGAGGAAACGGTCGGCGGACCGGGCATCGGGGACGTGTGCGCCGTCAGGCGTCGGCGCTGCGCCCCTGGTGTCACCGGTGACCCCGGCGCGCTCGACGCCTCCGGCCGAAGCTTCAGCGCCGAGTGCCGGCACCGCAGCAATCCCCTCCGGCGCATCCCCACCCACCCGGGCTTCGCCGCCAAGCAACTCCGCCCGCGTATCCCCAGCCGCTACCGACCGGTCCCTTTCCGCTCCATCACCACGCATCCCCGCCGCGGCACTCCCTCGCGCTTGCCCAGGCGCACACGCACCCACCCCGGTTTCCCCGCCACGCAACGCACCCCCAACTGCTGCCGCCCCGCCCCTCCCCGCTCCGTCACCACGCGCCCCCGCCCCGGCACTCCCTCGCGCTTGCCCAGGCGCAGACGCACCCACCCCGGTTTCCCCGCCACGCAAAGCACCCCCGGCTGCTGCCGCCCCGCCCCTCCCCGCTCCGTCACCACGCGCCCCCGCCCCGGCACTCCCCCGCGCTTGCCCAGACGGCGCTGCCCCCGCGCCATCCCCGGAAACCAGCGCAACCGCCCCCCGCACCACCCCCGCAGCAAGAGGCTCATGCCCCGCCCCCTGCGTCGTCAGCCCGTGTTGCCGTGCCAGGTCCGCGATCGCCGCCGAACCCGCCAGGGAGTGGAAGCCCCCCTCGCAGTCCGTCGCCGACGGGAGGGCAGTGGTCCCCGGTACGGGCAGGAAGCCGATCTCCCCGGTGCCGCCGGAGGTGCCGCGGCGCAGGGTGCCGTCCAGGACCACGGCCGCGCCGGTGCCGTGGCCGAGCCACAGCAGGACGAAGGTGTCGCGGTCCCGGGCGGCGCCGTCGCGCTGTTCGGCGAGTGCCGCGAGGTTGGTCTCGTTCTCCACGCTGACCCGGGCCTCCGGGAGGCGCTCCTGGAGCGCGGCGACCAGGCGGCGGTGCCACTCGGGCAGGCCCGAGGAGTTGCGGAGGGCGCCGGTCGACGGGTCGATCAGACCGGGGGCGCCGATTCCGACGGTGTGGAGGCGGTCGGCGCCGGCCTCCTTCGCCGCGCGTTCGACCAGCGCGACCGCCTGCTCCACCGCCGGGCCCGTCCCCGTGTCGCCGCCGATCGGCAGGGACGCCTCGGCGAGCACCCGGCCGAGCAGGTCGGAGACGGCCACGGACACGCCCTCGGTACGGACGTCCAGGGCGGCGAGATGCGCACGGTCCGCGACGATCCCGTACAGCTTCGCGTTCGGTCCGCGCCGCTGCTCCCCCGCCTCCCCGACCACGGTGACCAGGCCGGAGGCCGTGAGGCGCTCCACCAGATCGGCGACCGTGGGCCGGGACAGGCCGGTCAGCTGCTTCAACTGGCCTGCCGTCAACGGACCCTCCTGCTGCAGCAGACGCAGGGCGAGCCGGTCGTTGATGGCCCGGGCGGTGCTGGGGGAAGCGGGCATGCCGGGATCCTTCCAGATCGACGGGACCGGCCCGAGGCGAGCCTGCCCTCGGGCGGCCGTAAATCCCCTATCTATCAGGCAGGGTTCCTGATAGTTTACTCGACGCCGCTGGGAACCGTGTGGGAGAGGGGTGGGGCCGAGAATGGGCGACGTGGTCTACGACCTGCGCGAGGTGAGGCGGAGCCGGTACGCCGTGGCCGCCGTGTTCGCCGTGCACGGGGCGGTCACCGGTTCGTTCGCGACCCGCGTGCCATGGGTCCAGGACCATGCCTCGCTGAGTGCGGGACAGCTCGGCTTCGCCCTCGCCTTCACCGCGTTCGGCGCGTCCTGTTCCATGCCGCTGGCGGGGCGGATCAGTCACCGTTTCGGCAGCCGGACGGCCCTGCGCGGCCTGATCGCGCTGTGGACGCTGTCCCTCGTCCTGCCGTCGCTCGCGCCGAACATGCTCACGCTGTGCCTGGCGATGTTCACGTACGGGGCGAGCGCGGGCATGGCCGACGTCGCGATGAACGCGCTCGGTGTCGAGGTGGAGCGGCTGCTCGACAGGTCGATCATGTCGAGCCTGCACGGCATGTGGAGCGCGGGTGCGCTGATCGGCTCGGCGGCGGGCACCCTCGCCGCGCACCTCGGTTCGGACGCGCGCCTGCACTTCGCGCTGGCGGCGGCCACCCTCACCCTGCTCGGCGTGCTGGCCTGCCGCTGGGTCCTCGACGTGCAGGCCGCCGAGGACGAGGAGCCGCCGCCGCGGTTCGCACTGCCTCCGAAGTCCGCGCTGCTGATCGGCACCGTCGGCTTCTGCGCGGTCTTCGCCGAGGGCGCCAGTCTCGACTGGTCGGCGGTGTATCTGCGCGACCAACTCGACACCTCGGCGGGCCTCGCCGCAGCGTGCACGACCGGTTTCATGCTGACCATGGCGGTGGCCCGGCTCGTGGGCGACGTGGTGGTCGACCGCTTCGGTGCGGTCCGCACCGTGCGGGCGGGCGGCGCGCTGGCGGTCCTGGGCGGTCTGCTCATCGTCGTCGCGGGCCATCCGGCCGTGGCGATGGGCGGTTTCGCGCTGCTCGGACTCGGCATCGCGGTGGTCGTACCGCTGTGCTTCGCGGCAGCCGGTCGCAGCGGCCCGAACCCGAGTCAGGCCATCGCGGGCGTCGCGACCATCACGTACACCTCGGGCCTGATCGCACCCGGCCTGATCGGCGGGGTGGCGCAGGCGACGAGCCTGGTGGTGTCGTTCGTGCTGGTGACGGTCCTGGCGTGCGGTCTCGCGGCCTTCGCGGGCGTCCTGCGCACCGGCGACCGCAGCCGCCAGGAGGTCAGCCGTCCGAGCGCAGCAGTTCCCGACCCGCGGCCCTGAACCGCTCGCTCCACGGCGCGGGCCGCATCGTCTCCGGGTCCAGCCGGACCAGCACCCGGATGCCGTGCGCATAGGTCACCGAGCCGTCCACGGAGCAGAACCGGAAGCCGTAGGTCAGTCCGGTGGTGCCGAGCCGTTCCAGCCAGAGGTGGACGGCGTAGGCACCCGGCCGGGTGACCGGGGCCTCGTAGCCGATCCGGAGCTCTTTGACCGCGTTGCAGGCGTCCCCCGCCGCGGCCCAGTCGCCCTCGAAGCTGAAGCCGTACTCCTGGAACAGCTCGGCCCAGGCCCGTTCGACCATCAGCGGGTAGCGGGCGTTGTGAAGCAGTCCGAGGGCGTCCAGGTCGTCGAAGTGGACGGTGACGGGGATCAGCCGACCGTAGGACAGGGCGGGGGCGATCGTGGCTTCGGCGGTCACGGGTGGGGCTCCTGAGCAAGGGACGAAGCGGTGGGGACACTCCATCCTAAGCGGGCGCTCAGGAGCCCCGGCGGGGAGGGTCACCGGAAAGGCCCTGGTCAGCCTGCTATCGAGTCCATCTGCTCGGCCGCCGGGCGCAGTGCCCAGAGGTCGCCGCCGGGCGGTGTCTCCAGCTGGGGGACGGCCTGCTGTGCCGCCTTGTCGCCCGCGTCCGCCGCCGCGTGCACGACGTCGCTCGCCGCGTAGCGGTGGAACTCCAGCTCCGGGTGCGGCCATGCGGTGGAGCCGCTCGCCGCGGGCAGGAGATAGTCGACGGCCTTGAACAGACCCTGCCCGTCCGGGCCTTGATAGGCCCACAGGTTCACGCCGACGTGCCGGCCGATCGCCGCGAGCCGCGCGTACGCGACCAGGTCGAAGGTCGAGTAGTGCCAGCTACGCGTCCGCGCGAGTTCCTGCGGCTGGCTGCCGTCGGCGGCGATCTGCGGGTCGATGCGTCTGGTGCGCGCGCCGAGGACGGTTCGCCGGGCCAGCGCCCGGTCGCCGGTCGCATAGGCGAGGGCGGCGAGCTGCATGTCGTAGAAGGTGCCGTGGTTGTTCGCCGCCGCGCCCTCCTCCTTGCCGAAAGTGCTGTTCTTCAGCCAGTCGAGGAAGTCGGCGTTCCACTTCGCCATCCCCGTCCGGTCGGTCTTCGTCCAGCCGGGGGCGCCCGTGCCGAGGATCGCGAGGGCGTCGACGACGCTGGTGTACGACTGCGAGAAGTCGATGATGCCGATGGCCCGGCCGTCGTACTTGCACGGGATGAACTGGGCGTGGTCGAGGTTGGGGTTCATGCGTGTGGCCGGGGCGAGGAACCAGGTGCGCAGGACCTGGGCCGCCTTTTCGGCGTAGGCCCGCTTGCCGGTGTAGTACCAGGCCAGGGACAGGTCGTAGGTCGAGTCGAAGACCTTCTCTACGTCCTGGCGGTCGGTGCCGGAGTCGACCTCCGGGTTGCGCTGTCCGTCCCTCTGAACGTACGGGCAGCCCCACGGGTTGTCGGCCGTCGGGGCCTGGGTGGGCCACCAGTAGGGGGCCTGGCTCAGGTAGTCGTGGCGGTCGCCGCCGGGTGCCGGTCTGGGTTTGTCGACGACCGTCCACGGGCCCTGGGTCAGCCAGTTGTCGGCACGGTCCGTCAACTCCCTCAGAGCAAGCTTGAGTTGTGGATCGCCCTGGTCCAGGCGGAGCTTGGTCCGTTGCAGCCGGGCGCCGTCGAGGACGGCCGTGTCGGGAGCGGCGGGTGCCGCTTGCGCGGAGGGGACGAGGACGGCCGCGAGGGTCGTCGCCGCGGCCAGCAGGACGGCGGCACGGGATCTTCCACTCATCGAGCACTCCGATCCATCGAACGAAGGGTCAGGAATGTGAACGCAGTTCATGAGAAGGACCGTGCGAGCGTAGAGGCGCCAGATGGCCGTGACAATGGTCCGGACCGTCTTCATGCACAGGGAAAGAGAAACCCCACCGTGGATCTCGGCGTGCGAGGGCACGTCCTCCTACGACGAGGCCAAGTCGTAGGCGTACGACGGGCTGAACGTGCCCGGAGCTCCCTTGCAGCCGTCCGACTCCCCCGGCAGCTTCACCCACAGATAGGCGTCGATGCGCGCCTCGCCGGTGCTGAGCGTGGGCGCCCGGCCGATCCTGCGGCCCGCCGGATCGCACCACTCGCCGTCGGCGGGGGCGCCGTTGCCGTTGCGGCTGGTGTCGATGACGGCGCCCAGGCCCGCGGCACCGCCGAGGGCGGCGAGGACCTGACGGTCGTAGGCGATCTCGTCGGGCGTCGTCTGGAAGTTGGAGACGTTGCTGAAGATCCCGTCGGAGGATACTGCCGAGGCGGCGCCCGCCTTCTTCAGCAGCGCCGCCTGCTGCGCGGCCGGGTTCCAGCCGGAGTGCCCGGCGTCGTAGTAGACCCGGGCCTTCGGGTCCGCGGCCTTCAGGACGCGGCCGGCGCGGGCCAGTGAGGCGAACCGGTCAGCGCGGGCGCGGTCGGAGAGGCAGCCGGACTGGGCGATGGAGTCGGGCTCCAGGACGACGACGACCTCGCCGGAGCCGAGCCCCGCCGCGAAGCCGTCGATCCAGGCGTCGTACGCGGCGAGGTCGGGCGCCCCGCCCCTGGAGGCGCCCCCGCAGTCGCGGCCGGGTATCGCGTACGGCACGACGACGGGCACCCGGCCCTGCGCCGCGGCGTCCGAGGTGACCGCGCGGACGCGGGAGGTGATGGTCGCCGGCGTGTAGTCGGCGAACCACACGGCGGCCGGCTGGTCGGCTATCCGGGACTCGATGACCGGTGTGCGCGGGTCGTCCGGATGGGCGCGGACCCAGTCGAGCACCTTCGAGTCGGAGTGCCGGTAGAGGCGGGCGGACACCGTGGCGGGCTGCCGCTTCTGCTCCGTCCTGGTGGGCGACGGACTGGCCTTCGGGGATGAACTGGGCGTCGGGGACGCGGACTTGACGGCCGTGGCCGACGCGGAGGGCACCACGGGCAGCTGCTCGAACTGCGGCGAACTGGTCACCTCGGGCTTCGCCTGCTGCGCACCGCGTCCGTCGTCGAGCGCCGACATCATGCCGGTCGCGGTGCCGACGGCGACCACCACGGAGGCCACCGCGACCATGGCGCCGCGCCGGTGAGCCCGTCTGCGTTCGGCCCTGCGTGCGGCCAGCCGCTGCGCGCGTAAGCCTGACACGGTGCTGCTCCCCCCACTCCGTTCCCCCGTTCTGGGGAAGCGCCGGGCCCGCCGACACCCCCGTCAGCCTAGGACTGGGACCCTTCCCCCATGGCGCAATTGGAACAGTTCACCACTTCTGTAGACGCAGTCGTCTCCCGGATGCGCGCCCTCGACGCGGCCCTGCCCGAACGGGACGGTGTCGCGGTCTTCAACCGCGTCTACCTCGCCGTCACCGAGGCCGTCGACCGGAGCATCGACGCCCATCGGTTCGCGGACGCGCGGGCGGCGACCACGCTGGACGTACGGTTCGCCGAGCGCTATCTCGCCGCCGTCGACGCGGTCACCGCCGAGCGGCACCCGCCGGCCTGCTGGCGGCCGCTGTTCCAGCTCCGCCGTCATCCCGGAGTACGACCGCTGCAGTTCGCGCTGGCGGGCATCAATGCGCACATCGGCCACGACCTGGCGCTCGCCGTCGTGGACAGCTGCCGTACGTTGGACTGCGAACCGGCCGAACTGGAGGACGAGTTCGACCGCGTGGGCGACCTCCTCGTCTCGCTGGAGGAGCGCATCCGCGAAGAGCTGATGCCGGGCCCCGACCTCCTCCAGATCGCCGACCCGCTCACCCATCTGCTCGGCGCATGGAGTCTGGAGCGTGCCCGGGACGCCACCTGGACCGCGGCGCGGGCGCTGTGGGCGCTGCGCGGACTGCCCGAGGTCGCCGCGGAGTTCACCGAGCGCCTCGACGCGGCGGTGGGCTTCGCGGGACGCATGCTGCTGACGCCACTCCCGAGTTAGGTTGAGTGTTGAACTGACGCAAAGGAGCGGACGTATGGCCATTCGGCTGGGACTGAGCCTTCCTCAGGCGCGGCAGTACCACATCGGACGCGATGTGCCCGACGTGGCACGCACCGCCGAACAGATCGGCTACCAGAGCCTGTGGGTCTATGAGCGTGCCCTCTTCCCCGAACCCGCGACCCAGGGGCTGTACGGCGTCGAGGGCCTGCCGTGGCCCGATGTGTACCGGGGCGTGCCGGACCCGCTGGTGACGCTGACCCTGGCGGCCGCGGCGACCGACCGGGCCCGGCTCGGCACGAGCATCCTGGTGGCCCCGCTGCACAACCCCTTCCAGCTGGCCAAGTCGCTCGCCACGCTGGATGCGGCGAGCGGCGGCCGGGTGCTGGCGGGCCTCGGCACCGGCTGGTCGCTCGACGAGTACGCGGCCGCGGGCGTGGCGCCCTTCGAGGAGCGGGGCCGGGTCCTGGACGAGATCATCGACGTCTGCCGGGCGGTGTGGGGCCCGGACCCGGTGAGGTACGAGGGCCGGATCACCAAGATCGCCTCGGCCGTGGTCGGCCCCAAGCCCGCCCGTCCCATCCCGATCCTGCTGCCCACCAACAGCAGGAAGGCGATGACCCGGCTCGTCGACCGCGCCGACGGCTGGATGCCGATCGCCATGGGGGCCGGGCAACTGGCCGCGCAGTGGCGTCAGTTGCAGGACCTGGCGGCCGAGCGCGGCCGCACCGCGCCGATCGAGACGGTGGTACGGGTCAACGCCCGGTACACGCCCAAGGCCTACGACGGGGCCGACCGCTCCCCGTTCCAGGGCAGCGTCGCCCAGCTCGTCGAGGATCTCGCCGTCCATGCCGAAAGCGGCCTCGACGAGTTCTTCTTCGAGCTCCAGGGCGGCGCGCGGGACGCCCAGGAGCTGAAGGACGTGGCCGCCGAGCTCTACGAGTCGGTGCGCGCCGCCGGTCTCTAGGGCCTAGTCCTCCGGCAGCTCGACCGGCGCGATCTCGTCGTACACGTCGCCCGGCCCGGGGTTGGTCGCGTCGGTCTCGCCGCCGAAGTGGTGCATGACGCCCCAGACCGCGTTCAGCGCGGTCTGGATCGCGCCCTCGGCCCAGCCGGCCGTCCAGGAGATGTCGTCGCCGGCGAGGAAGATGCCCCGCTTGTCCTCGGGCAGCCGGTCCTGCATGAAGTGCGTGAACAGGCGCCGCTGGTAGCGGTAGTGGCCGGGCAGGTTGGCCTTGAACGCGCCCATGAAGTAGGGCTCGTTCTCCCAGGACACGGTCACCGGGCTGCCGATGATGTGCTTCCTGATGTCGACCTTCGGGTAGATCTCGCCGAGCGACTTCAGCATGACCTCCATCCGCTCGTTCGCGGACAGCGGCAGCCACTTCAGGCTGTCGTCGCACCAGGTGTAGGAGAGGCAGATGACGGCGGGCTTGTCCGGGCCGTCGTCCAGCAGGTAGGTGCCGCGGGTCATGCGGTCGGTGAGCGTCATCGACATGACGTCCCGGCCGGTCTCCTCGTCCTTGTCGAGCCAGAAGGGCCGGTCGACGGGCACGAAGAGCTTGCTGGACTCCATGTAGTGGGTGCGCTCGATGGCCGTCCAGTGGTCGATCGGGAAGAGCGAGTCGTCGCAGGCGATCTTCGACAGCAGCATCCAGGACTGGGCGGTGAAGATCGCCGCCCGGTAGGTGCGGATGTCGCCGTTCGCGTCGGTCACGGTGATCCGGTTGCCCGCCGTGCGGTGCAGCCGGGTCACGGCCGGGCGGGGCTCGCCGTCCACGTGCAGGGACTTCAGGGACGTCCCGTACGGCCAGTGGACGATCTTCTCGGGCTCGCGTTCCCAGAGCCGCAGCGGGAGCTGCTGGCTGCCGCCGACGATGCCGCGGTGGTGGTCGTCGGCCTCGGTGTAGACGACCCGCAGGATCTCCAGGATGGAGTTGGGGAAGTCGGTGTCCCAGCCGCCCGTCCCGAAGCCGACCTGGCCGAAGATCTCGCGGTGGCGGAAGGACTTGAACGCCTCGGAGTCGCAGAGGAAGCCGTAGAAGGTCTGGTTGTCGAGCTTCTCGACCAGCTTCGACCAGATCTCGCGGATCCGCGGCACGTCACGCTCGCGCAGGGCGCGGTTCATGTCGGAGAAGTCGGCGCCCTCTTCGAGGCACCTGTTCCAGGCCTCGGCGACATCGCGGTAGACCTGCGGCAGGTCCTCGACCGTCTCGGCGTAGTGCGACTCCCCCTTGAGGTCGACGACGGTCGAAGGGGTCGCCTCCGCAAGGGGGTTGGGGAAGGGCCGGGTCTCGAGTCCCACCAGGTCGATGTAGTGCTGCAGGGCCGTCGAGGACGGCGGGAAGCGCATCGCGCCCATCTCGGCGGTGAGGGAGGGGTCGCAGCCCTCGAACCCCACGGTCCGCAGGCGCCCGCCGATCCGGTCGGCCTCGTACACGACCGGCTTGAGGCCCATCTTCATCAGCTCGTAGGCGGCCACGATGCCGGACAGTCCGCCGCCGATGACCGCGACCTCGGCGCCGTGCTCGGTCGCCGGTATCTGGCCGAGGCCCGCGGGGTGGGCGAGGAAGTCGTCGTACGCGTACGGGAAGTCCGGGCCGAACATGGTGATCGGCGGCAGCTGCTGCTCGTCTGCGTGCTCGACGGCGTTGGGCACGGTGGACGTCATGGGGTACGGACTCCTTGCACGGAAAGACAGAAAGTTCGGGTACGGGGTGAGGGGTTCAGACGAGGGACCCGTAGAGACCGGGCCGGCGGTCCTTCAGATACGGGTTCGCCTCACGGGAGGCGGCGAGGAAGGCGGGGTCGGCGTCGGCGAACACCAGCTCCTCGCCGCGCCCGGCGCGGGCGCGGGCGACCCCGTCGGGACCGGCCAGCGCGGAGAGCCCGACGAAGTCGAACTCCCCTTCCTCGCCGACCCGGTTGACGTACGCGACGTACAGCTGGTTCTCCCAGGCCCGGACCGGGATCATCGACTCGGCGACGAACTGGAACGGGTGCATCTGGGCCGTCGGCACCACGAGCAGATCGGTGCCGGCCAGGGCGTGGGCGCGGACGTTCTCCGGGAACTCGACGTCGTAGCAGATCATGAGGCCGACGGTGAGCCCGCCGAGCTCGGCCTGGACGACCGGCTGCTCACCCGGCGTGAAGTGGTCGCGCTCGAAGCAGCCGAAGAGGTGGGTCTTGCGGTAGTTCGCGAGCCGGATGCCCTCGGCGGAGATCATCTGCGCGGAGTTGAAGACGGTCTCACCGTCCCGCTCCGGATACCCGTAGGCGATCGCGAGCCCGTGCCGCCCGGCGATGTCGGCGATCGCGTCCGCGGACTCACCGTCGGCGGACTCGGCGAGCCGGCCGATGTCGTCGCCGATCGCGTACCCGGTCAGGAACATCTCCGGCGCGGCCAGCAGCAGGGCACCCGCGGCAGCGGCACGCCCGGCAGCCGCGTCGAGCACCTTGAGGTTCTCGCCGACGGACCCGGGACGACCGGAGCTCTGGAGCAGGGCGGTACGCATGCGTGTTCCTCAGCGGTACGGAGGGGTTCGGGGGCTGATTAGACGGTACGGTCGCGGGTCCGGGCTCAGCAAGAAGAACCCGTTGCGCGCTGGTGAGCAGTTCGTTGCGTACACCACGGTCCAGACGACGATTCGTTGCGCGCCCCGAAGGGGCGCGGGGCTGTGCCGATATGCGGCTCCGCCGCGCGGGCGGGACGAGCCACGAAGCCCCGGCAGACAACCGACGATCCCGCCCCGCGCTAAAGCTCCCGCAACCGCTCAATGATCTCCCGCAACAATGCGGGATCATCCGCGGGCCCGCCCGCAGGCACGCGCCGCGGCGGATCGACCCGCACAAGCCCGGCCTCGGCCAGATCCCCCAACAGCACGCGCACCACCGTCAGCGGCAGATCCGCATCCGCGGCAAGCTCGACGACCGGCCGGGACCGACGACGCACCAGGTCCAGCAGGGCAGCACCGGCATGGTCGATACCGGCCCGCCCCTCCCCCTGCACGGCAGTGACCTGCGCCATCAGGTCGATGCGATGCCGTTCGGACGGCCGGGTCCGCCCCCGAGTGACGGTGTACGGCCGCACCATCCCCCCGGTCTCGTCCTCGTACCAGTGCTCGTCGCTCACGGCAGGGCAGCCCGCGCCGCCACGCCCTCCTCCGCCAGCACGCCCTCCGGCAGGGTCACCACCGCCGTCGTCCCGCCGTACGGCGACGGGCCGAACGCCACCTCGATCCCGTGCCGGGCGGCGAGGCGTCCCACGACGTACAGCCCGAGCCGGTCGTGCCGGGTCGGATCGAAGCCGCCGGGATTCCTGATCGTCCGTTCCGCCTCCGCCAGCTGCCCGGCGTCGAAGCCGAGCCCCCGGTCGTCGATCTGCAGGACGAAGCCGCCGTCGGCCCGTGCGGTGCGCATGGTCACGCGGGTGTCCGGCGGCGAGAACACCGTGGCGTTCTCGACGAGCTCGGCGATCAGATGGACGACGTCGGCGACGGCGTCCGCGGCGACGCCCACCGCGGGCATCGGCGGCACCTCGACCCGGGCGTACGCCTCGATCTCGCCGACCGCGGAGGCGACGACGTCGGCGACGGGCACCGGGCGCCGCCATCTGCGGCCGGGCGCCGAGCCGGAGAGGACGATCAGGTTCTCGGCGTGGCGCCGCATCCGGGTGGTGAGATGGTCGATGCGGAAGAGCTGTTCCAGCACGTCCGGGTCGTCCGTGCGCCGCTCCAGCGTGTCGACGAGCTTCAGCTGACGGTGCACGAGCGACTGGTTGCGGCGGGCGATGTTGAGCAGCACCGCGGAGAGCCCACGGCGCAGGTTCGCCTGCTGTACGGCCGCCTCGACGGCCGCGAGACGCGCCGCGTTGAAGGACCGCCCCACGTCGCCGATCTCGTCGGCACCCGCCTCCCCGTCCGCGAGCGGCGGCGCCTCGGTGACCGCGTCCACGTCCTCACCCGCACTCAACCTGGCCATGACGTCGGGCAGTTGGCTGGTGGCCAGCAGATCGGCGGCATCCCGCAGCGTCTCGAGGCGTCGCGAGATCCGCCGCGCACCCCGCACCGCGAACCACAGCGACAGTCCTACGGCAGCCAGTCCGACCACTCCGACCGCGGCGGCCCTGACCAGCTCCCGGTAGGCGAACTGCCGCCCGCGCGCGGCGGAGTTCATGGCGGACCGGGTGCACAGCCGCATGTACTGCTTGACCGCCCGGTCGGTGGTGGAACGCCAGGAGTCGGCCGCGACGGCGTTCCCCGCGCCCGCCGCTCCGGCCCGCAGCAGCGCGTCCTCGCTCGTCACCAGCTTCCGGTGCAGTTGCCCCCGCTGGAACGCCTCGAACAGCGCCCGCGAGTCGCCCGGCAGGTCCGGCACATACGTCCGCTCGAAGACCCGCCGGTCCTCGACGGTCGCCGTGAGCGTGTCGTACTGCCGGTCGGTCAGGGTCCCGGCGGCCCGCGCCCCGGCGACCAGCGCGTCCTCCCGCGAGACGAACTCCCGTACCCGGACCAGCTCGACGACGACCTGGGCCTCCCGCGCGAGCTGCCCGGCCTGCAGGGCGGTGAGCGTCGACTCGACGTCGAAGCCGGGTTCCACCAGCGCGCTGTACTCGCTCACCGCCCGGTCCCAGGAGATGTCCCGGGACAGCACCCGCTCCCGCAGCCCCTCCAGCCGGCCGGCGGTCGTGACCATGGCGTCCAGCGCCTGCCGCTGCCGGTCGGAGAGCTCGTCGCGGTCCCCGGACCGGATCGCCTCGCGCATCGCGTCCACGGCCCGGTCCGTACGGCGCTGCTGTTCCAGCAGGCCGGCGACGGGCGGCGTACGGCTGTCCGTGCCCAAGTACGCGGCGGACAGCCGCCGTTCGATCTGGATCTGCCCGATCGCCGTGTCGACGGGGGTGCCGAACTCCTCGTAGACGCCCTGCACCCGGACGAGCGCGCGCAGCTCCCCGGTGACGGAGACCATGGCGAAGCTCCACAGCACCAGCAGCGCCAGCACGGGAGCGAACGCGAGCGCGACGATCCGGGCCCGTACCGTGCTGGGACGTCCGATGAGCCGGCGCATGCTCCCTCCCCCGGAGTTACTCGCCAGTGCTACCCGTCGGTAACGACGTCGCACAACCTACGGGAAGCTCTGCCGGGACCGCAATGGCCACTTGAGCACCAGCAGCATCGCCGTCACCAGATACGGCACCGCGAACAGGGCGAACGCGGTGCTGTGCGCGGCTCTCGTCTCGATCGCCGCGTAGCCGCCGTACGCCGCGACCGTGGCGAGGTCGCTGCCCAGTCCCGCGACCGAGGTCAGGGTGGCCCGGCGGGTGTCGTCGATGCGCTGCTGGAGGCGGACGTCGGCCAGTACGGTCGCCAGCTGGAACCCGCCGAACGCGAGGGCCAGCAGGACCAGGGCGCCCGGGGTACGGGCCGCGGCGCCCACGGCCATGGCGAGGGCGGCCACCGCGAGGACCGCCGCCAGTCCCGCCGTGCCCATGCGTTCCCAGGGCCCCGCCAGCAGGCCACCGGCGGTCGCTCCCGCCCAGATCAGCAGCAGCAGATACGGGACCGTCGTCTCCGCCACGCCGGTGTCCCGCACCAGCAGGGGCGTGTACTCGTCGAGCGCCTCCCACACGGCCCCCACCGCCGGGACGAGCAGGAGCGCTCCGCGCAAGGACCGGTCGTGGCGCACCGCGGTGAGCCCCTCCCTCAGGGTCGTGGACCAGTCCTCCGCGTCGGCCTCCGGCACCGCCCGGTCCTCCGGGAACCGGGTCGCCGTCGCGGCGCTCGCCAGGCAGGCCAGCACGCTCGCCGCTCCTACGGCGGGGTAGCCGCCCCAGGCGAAGACGGGTCCGGCCAGCGCCATGGCCGCCATGACGGCGACGTGTCCGGCAGCCCGTGCCCGGCCCATGATCCGGGCGTACCGGTCGGCCTCACCGAGCCGTTCCAGTTCCTCGTACACCAGGGCCTCCAGCGCGCCGGAGCCGAGTGCTCCGCGCGCGCCCCACAGCACGAAGCCGAGGGCGAAGGCCCAGTACGACGGGGTGAGCACCCACAGGGTGAAGCCGGCCGCGGTGAGCAGCGGGCCGAGCCAGAGCAGCAGCCGCCGGGACACGGCGTCGGCCCAGGCACCGGAGGGCAACTCCAGAACCACGCCCGTGATCGACCAGAGGGCGAAGAGGGAGGAGATCTGCCAGACGGACAGACCGGTGTCGCTGAACAGCAGCGCGTACACCGGGTAGAGCAGGACGAAGTCGTCGAGGAACGCGTAGCCGTACAGCGTGGCCGTGAGCCGACGGACGTCGGCGGTGACGGGCACGCGTGCAGGTGAGAGTGTCATGAGGCCTTCCCGCAGGGATGGATCGGATGCCGGAGGTACGGCGTCCGAGGCGGCCCTCGGGAGGCACGGCTGGTGGATCAATGTCGCCAGGTCATGGCACCGATGGTAGGCCCGTGCGGCGATCCCGTCCGGTGATTATGTCGGTGATCCCGACGAGAAGCGGCGCAGCAGCGGCGACAGCACCAGCACGGACTTGGTGCGCTCGACGAACGGCTCCCCCGCGATGCGCTCCAGGACCCGCTCGAAGTGGCGCATGTCGGAGGCGAAGACCTGCACGATCGCGTCCGCGTCACCGGTGACCGTGGAGGCGGCCACGACCTCCTGGTAGCGCTCCAGACCCCGCCGGATGACCTCCGGCGAGGTGTTGTGCCGGCAGTAGATCTCGACGAACCCCTCGGTCTCCCAGCCGAGCGCCCCCGGGTCCACCCGAACGGTGAAGCCGGTGATGGCGCCGGTGGCGCGCAGCCGGTCCACGCGCCGCTTCACGGCGGGCGCGGACAGGCCGACGAGCTGCCCGATGTCCGCGTAGGAGCGGCGGGCGTCCTCGGCGAGGGCGTGCACGATGCGTTCGTCGAGATCGTTCAGCACTGCTGGTGGTTCACTTCTCTGGAGTCGTAAGTACTTCCGGGGTTGCGAGTTCTGCTCGCGTGGCAAGGCGGGAGCGGCGATAGCCGTACCCGAAGTAGAACACGAGCCCCACCGCCATCCAGACCCCGAAGACCACCCAGGTGACGGCGGACAGGCTGCCCATCATCCAGACGCAGAACGCGAAGCCCACGGCGGGCAGGACCGGGGAGAGCGGCACCCGGAAGGTGCGGGGCATGTTCGGCCGGGTCCGGCGCAGCACCACGACGGCGATGTTGACCAGGGCGAAGGCGAAGAGGGTGCCGATGCTGGTGGCGTCGGCGAGCTGGCCGAGCGGGATCGCGGCGGCGAGGACCCCGCAGAACAGGGAGACGATGACCGTGCCCGCGCGGGGCGCTCCGGTCTTCGGGTGGACCTTGCCGAACACCTTGGGCACCAGCCCGTCCCGGGACATCGCGAAGAGGATGCGGGTCTGGCCGTAGAGCACGGTCAGCACGACGCTCGCGATGGCGATGACGGCGCAGGCGGCGAGCAGGGTGCCCCAGAAGGACTGGCCGGTGACGTCACGCATGATCTGGGCGAGCGCGGCCTCCGAGTCGTTGAACCGCCGCCAGGGCTTGGCACCGACGGCGACGGCGGCGACGAGCACGTACAGCGCGGTGACGATCACGAGCGACAGCATGATGGCCCGCGGCAGGTCGCGCTGGGCGTTCTTGGCCTCTTCACCCGCGGTGGAGGCGGCGTCGAAGCCGATGTAGGAGAAGAAGAGCGTGGCACCGGCGGCGCTCACGCCCGCCATGCCGAGCGGCATGAAGTGCGCGTAGTTCCCGGACCTGAAGCCCTGGATGCCGATGGCGCAGAACAGCACCAGCGCGGCGATCTTCACACAGACCATGATCGTGTTGGCGCGGGCGGACTCCCGCGCGCCGCCCAGCAGAAATGCCATGGCCAGCAGGACCACGATCAGCGCGGGCAGGTTGAAGATGCCGCCGGCACCGGGCGGGGCGGACAGCGCGTCCGGGATGGTGACGCCTATGGTCCCGTCGAGCAGTTCGTTGAGGTACTCGCCCCAGCCGACGGCCACGGCGGCGACCGAGACGCCGTACTCCAGGACCAGGCACCAGCCGCAGATCCAGGCGATCAGCTCGCCCATGGTTGCGTATGCATACGAGTACGAGGACCCGGCGACCGGGATGCTACCCGCCAGCTCGGCGTACGAGAGGGCCGAGAAGAGCGCGGTCAGACCGGCGATCACGAAGGACAGGGTGACGGCGGGACCGGCCTTGGGCACGGCCTCGCCGAGGACCACGAAGATGCCGGTGCCGAGAGTCGCACCGATGCTGATCATGGTGAGCTGCCACAGTCCGAGGGAACGGCGCAGGGCCCCTCCCTCACCCTGGCCGCCCTCCGCGACCAGGCGTTCCACGGGCTTGCGCCGCATGAGGCGCGCGCCGACGCCCAGGGACGGTGGAGCGTTCGTGGTGCGGTCCTGCGGGGGTGCGCCTTGATCGAGCACGCGCTGACTCCTTCGTCACTGCGGTCAGGGCGGCGGGGACCGGCGGCATCCCTGCGCGAGCAGGGACCCACCGAGCGGGGTCCCTGCCACGCCACGTACAGGGCATGACCCTACGGGGCATGCGTTCGCAGGCGAAATGCAGCAACCTTGCGCATACGTGCAACTTCGTTGCGTTCATCGCAGCCCGGCGGGCGTTCGTTGCACGAGGACTGCCGAGCGTTGCGTACGGATGCTCGGTGCAGCTCCTCCACCAGGAGGGTGCAGGCGTCGACGTACGTATGGCGGTCGAGGCAGTCCGTCACCGGGAGATACCCGAGCCGCGCGTACAGCGCGGCCGCGCGCGGGTTGTCCCTGCCGACACCGATGCCGACGAGCGGCAGGGCCCGTTCCCGGGCCAACTCCTCGGCCGCTCGGATCAGTTGGGTGCCGATCCCGCGCGAGCGGAGGCGGCGCCCCGGAAGACGGTGATCTCCATGCACCCGACGGCGGACCCGGACATGCCGACGGCCCCCGATTTTCAACGGGGGCCGTCGGCAAGGGACTTGGCTCAGCTCCAGCTGGCGTGCAGTGGCTTGCCCTCCGCGTAGCCGGCCGCGCTCTGGATGCCGACCACGGCCTTCTCGGCGAACTCCTCCAGGGAACCGGCACCGGCGTAGGTGCAGGAGGAGCGGACGCCCGCGATGATCGAGTCGATCAGGTCCTCCACGCCGGGACGGGCCGGGTCGAGGAACATGCGCGAGGTGGAGATGCCCTCCTCGAACAGCGCCTTGCGGGCGCGGTCGTACGCCGACTCGTCCGACGTACGGTTGCGCACCGCACGCGCGGAGGCCATGCCGAACGACTCCTTGTACAGGCGGCCGTTGGCGTCCTGCTGCAGGTCGCCGGGGGACTCGTAGGTGCCCGCGAACCACGACCCGATCATCACGTTCGACGCACCGGCCGCCAGGGCCATGGCGACATCACGCGGGTGACGCACACCGCCGTCGGCCCACACGTGCTTGCCGTACTTCTTCGCCTCGGCCGCGCACTCCAGGACCGCGGAGAACTGCGGCCGGCCGACGCCGGTCATCATGCGGGTGGTGCACATGGCGCCGGGGCCGACGCCGACCTTGATGATGTCGGCGCCCGCCTCGATCAGGTCGCGCACGCCCTCGGCGGCGACGATGTTTCCGGCGACGATCGGGACCTGCGGGTCGAGGGCGCGCACCACCTTGATCGCGCTGATCATCGACTCCTGGTGGCCGTGCGCGGTGTCGATGACGAGCGTGTCCACACCCGCGTCCAGCAGTTGCTTGGCCTTGCCCGCGACATCGCCGTTGATGCCGACGGCGGCGGCGATGCGCAGCCTGCCCTGCGCGTCGGTGGCGGGCGTGTACAGCGTGGCGCGCAGGGCGCCCTTGCGGGTGAGGATGCCGGCCAGCCTGCCGTCCTTGTCGACCGCGGGCGCGTAGCGGCGGTTGGCGTGGTCGAGCCGGTTGAACGCCTCGCGCGGGTCGATGTCCGCGTCCAGGAGGAGCAGATCCCGGGACATGACGACCTCGAGCTGCGTGAAGCGGTCCACGCCGCTCAGGTCCTGGTCGGTGACGACGCCGACCGGCCGGCCGTCCTCGTCGACGACCACTCCGGCGTTGTGGGCACGCTTGGGCAGCAGGGCCAGCGCGTCGGCGACGGTCTGGTGCGGGGCCAGCACGATCGGGGTGTCCAGCACGTGGTGGCGGCTCTTCACCCAGGAGACGACCTCGGTGACGACCTCGATCGGAATGTCCTGGGGAATGACGACGAGGCCACCGCGCCGGGCCATCGTCTCGGCCATGCGGCGGCCGGCGATGGCGGTCATGTTGGCGACGACCAGCGGGATCGTGGTGCCCGTGCCGTCCGGGGAGCTGAGGTCCACACCCTGCCGCGAGCCGACCGCACTGCGGCTGGGGACCATGAAGACGTCGTCGTACGTCAGGTCGTACGGGGGCTGGATGTCGTTGAGGAAACGCACGTGCTGCACATCCCAGTCGATCAGAGGTGGCCCCCGGACAGGTCAGCCAGGGGGAAGAGCACGTACTTCATTGTCCCATGTCGACCGGATCGCGAGACACGGGCAGATCATCCAGGCAGGTCAGAGGGGTCTTAGGAGGTTCCTCCAAGGGCGAGTGCCACGGTGAGCGCCGGCATCCGGTCCATGGCCGCGGAGAACACCTCTCGCGCGACCTCCCACTCCTCCGGGCGCACCTTCGCGTACGACTGCCAGTTCCGTACGACCACGAGCATCCCGTCCCCTGCTTCCTCGGGCCAGACAGAGATGTCGCTGAGGCTGTCGACGAGCGCGTCCCAGTTGCGGCCGAACCAGCCGGGCAGCCGGAGGGCGTCCACGCAGCGGTCCATCAGGCCCGCCTTGTCCGTCACCCCGTCGAGGTCCAGCGTGACCACGAGTTCCGCCATCTCAGTACCGGCCCGAAGAGGTCCTGGCAAATTTCCTGACCATCTGTCAGATCCCGTCCGGGTCGGCCCTGTTGAGCGCCGGCTTCGGCGTCGGCCCTGCCGTCATCAGCACGTCCGCGGCCGATGTGTCCGTCACCAGGCTGGTGACCAGACCGGACCGCAGCACCGCGTCGATGGCGGACGCCTTGCGCGCCCCGCCCGCGATCGCGACCACCTCGGGGATACGGCGTAGCTGGTCGGCCTTGACGGTGATGCACCGCTCGCCGAGGTCCCGGCCGACCCGGCGGCCCTGGCCGTCGAAGAGGTGCGCGGACATCTCGGCGGCGACACCGAGCGAGGCGTAGTGCGCGCGCTCCTCGTCGCTGAGCATGTCGTGCACCGTCGAGATGCCGGGCTCCCAGGAGCCGATGGAGACACAGGCGACCGTGACCTTGTCGAAGTACTCGAAGGCCCGGGCGATCCCGGTCTGGTTGCGCAGCGCGGCCGCGGTCGCCGCGTCCGGCAGCAGCATCGGCGCGTAGATGGGGTGGGCGTCGCCGCCGGAGACCTGGGCGGCGCGGCGCACGGCCTCCACGGAGCCGCGCTCGGCGGTCCCGGCGTCGTACACGCCCGTCAGCTGCACCACCGTGCACGGCGGCAGCCGGTCCAGGGCCGCGGCCATGTGGATGGTGGAGCGGCCCCAGGCAAGGCCCAGCACATCGCCCTCGTTGACGAGCTCGCCGAGCAGGTCGGCGGCCACCTCACCGAGGTTCTCCGGGTCGGGCGTCTCCTCGGCCTCGGCCGGGGACTCCACCACGACGGCGTGCCTGAGGCCGTAGCGGGCGCGCAGCGCGTCCGAGCGCTCGGCGTCCAGCTCGGCCGGGACGCGGATCTCGATACGTACGAGATCCCGTTCGAGAGCCGTCTCCAGGACCCGGGCCACCTTGAAGCGGCTGACGCCGAACTCCTCCGCGATCTGGATCTTGGACTTCCCCTCGAGGTAGAAGCGGCGGGCCATGGCCGCCGCCTGCACCAGCTCAGCGGGTCCCATCCGCACTGCTGACCGGCCCGCCGACATACCCGACACGGCGATCTCCTCACTGCTGTTCACACTCTGGATTCGCCGTTCATCCTTGCAGATTCGGCGCACTTGATCCGCCCTGATGGGCGCCGTTCACGTTGTCTTGGCTCAGTGGTCGCACGCCCAGCTCGCCCTGGCGGTCACCGTCTCCGCCTGGGTGCGCAGTGCACGTACCGCGTGCGCCGGGTCCTCCGCTCCGTACACCGCCGAACCCGCGACGAAGACGTCCGCACCGGCCTCGGCGCAGCGCTCGATGGTGGAGGCGGAGACTCCGCCGTCCACCTGGAGCCACAGTTCGAGGCCATGCTTGCTGATCAGCTCGCGGGTGCGGCGGATCTTGGGAAGCATGATGTCGAGGAACGCCTGCCCGCCGAACCCCGGCTCAACCGTCATGATCAGCAGCATGTCGAGCTCGGGGAGCAGGTCCTCGTACGGCTCGATGGGCGTGGCGGGCTTCAGGGCCATGGAGGCGCGGGCGCCCTTGGCCCGGATCTCCCGGGCGAGGCGGACCGGCGCGGCGGCCGCCTCGACGTGGAAGGTGACGGAGGAGGCCCCCGCTTCGACGTACTGCGGGGCCCAGCGATCGGGGGCCTCGATCATCAGATGGCAGTCCAGCGGGGTGTCCGTCGCACGCGCCAGGGACTCTACGACCGGCACGCCGAGCGTGAGGTTCGGGACGAAATGGTTGTCCATGACGTCGACGTGGAGCCAGTCGGCTCCTTCGACCGCCTTCGCCTCGTCCGCGAGGCGGGCGAAGTCGGCGGACAGGATGCTGGGGTTGATCTGCACGGCCATGACCCAAGCCTCCCACGTCCGGGCACGTTTGTTCGCGCCGGTCCGGACCTGGGCCGTTCAGCCCATGCCCGGCAGGGGCGGTACGTGCCATGCTCGGTGGGTGATCGGCACCACGTAGGACTGCGGGGTTCGCCATGAGGCAGCTCGACGTCTGGAAGCGGAACACCATCCGGATCGTCTGCGGGCGGCGATCCAAGTGGCTGGTCGTGGCCCTGTGGCTGGTGGTCCTGGTGATCGCGGCGCCGTTCGGGGCGAAGCTGAACAGCGCCCAGGACAACGACGCCCAGTCCTGGCTGCCCGGCTCCGCGGAGTCCACCCAGGTCCTCGACAGCTCCGAGCACTTCAGGCCCGAGCAGATCCCGGCGGTCGTCGTCTACGCGCGCGCGAACGGGCTGACCGTCCGTGACCGGCAGCAGATCGCCGAGGACGTCCGGCAGATCAAGGCGCTGCACGACCACGGCATTCGCGGCGTGGAGACCCGCGGACCGGTCTACGACCGGCCGGCAGCACCGCGGGCCGCCCAGATCTACGTCCCGATCACCATGGACGCGCAGGGCTGGCAGCGAATCGCGCCCGCCGTCGACTCCATCCGCCACCAGGTGGGCAGGGGCGGCAGCGGAATCACGGTCCACATCACCGGGCCCGGCGGTACGTCGGCGGACTTCTCCAAGGCCTTCGAGGGCATCGACACGACGCTGCTGTTCTCCGCGATGGCGGTCGTGATCGTCATGCTGCTGCTGACGTTCCGCAGTCCGACGCTGCTGTTCGTGCCGCTGCTCGGTGTGGTGGCGGCCCTGTTCACCGCACAGGCGCTGATCTACCTCCTCGCCAGACACGCCGGTCTGACGGTCAACGGCCAGAGCGCCGGCATTCTCACGGTGCTCGTCTTCGGCGCGGGCACGGACTACGCCCTGCTCCTGGTCGCCCGCTACCGGGAGGAGCTGCGCCGGCACGAGGACCGCCACGAGGCGATGGAGCTGGCGATGAACCGCGCGGGGCCGGCGGTGATGGCCTCCGGTCTGACGGTCGTCCTGAGCATGCTGGTGCTGCTGGTCGCAGAGATGAACTCGACGCGGGGCCTGGGCCCGGTGGCCGCCATCGGTGTGACGATCGCCCTGCTGGCCATGCTCACCCTCTTCCCGGCCCTGCTGCTGGTCTTCGGCCGCTGGATCTTCTGGCCGACCGTCCCGCACTTCGGGTCCGCCGATCCGACCGAGCGGGGCCTGTGGGCCCGGATGGGCCGCCGTATCGCGCGCCGTCCGCGTGTTGTCTGGGGCGCCACTGCCGTGGTTCTCGTGGCGCTGTCCCTGGGCCTGTTCCAGCTGCGCGCGGCGGGGATCGCCAATGCGGACGCCTTCACCGACACACCGGACTCGATCGTCGGGCAGAAGGTGTCGGCGCGCTACTTCCCGGCGGGCACCGGCGATCCGCTGGTGATCGTCTCCAACAAGGCGCAGGCCACCCAGGTGGGCCGCGCCGTTGCAGCGGACCGCGGAGTAGTGCCGCAGAGCATCGGCGTACCGCCCGGCACCGCGCCCGAGCACAACGGGCAGGTGCTGTTCGAGGCGACCATGCGCGCCCCGGCCGACAGCGACGCGGCCAAGGCGACCGTGCAGCGGGTGCGCGACGCGGTGCACGCCGTGCCCGGCGCCGACGCGCAGGTGGGCGGCGGCACCGCCGCGCTGCTGGACATGGAGAACGCCCAGACCCACGACAACTACCTGGTCATCCCGCTGGTCCTGACCGTCGTACTGCTCGTGCTCGGCGTGCTGCTACGGGCCCTGGTGGCCCCGCTCCTCCTGATCGGGACGGTGGTGCTGTCCCTGGCCACGGCGCTCGGGCTGAGCGCCCTCGCCTTCCGGTACGTCTTCGACTACGCAGGCGAGGACGTGGCCTTCCCGCTGTTCGTCTTCGTGTTCCTGGTCGCCCTGGGCATCGACTACAACATCTTCCTGACCACCCGCATCCGCGAGGAGGCCATGCGTCAGGGCACCCGCCCCGGTGTGGTGACGGGCCTGGCCACCACCGGCGCGGTGATCACCTCGGCCGGACTGGTCCTCGCGGGCACGTTCGCCGCCCTGGGCACCCTGCCGATGGTGGGCTTCGCGGAGATCGGCTTCGCGGTCGCGCTGGGCGTCCTGCTGGACACGTTCGTCGTCCGTTCCGTGCTGGTCACCTCCCTCTTCCTCGACGTGGGGAAGAAGGCGTGGTGGCCGCACCACCTGGCGCACGCTGACGGGGAGACACACCCCCGTGAAACGCTCGGCGCGAGGGTCAGCCAGTCCTCCGGATGAGCGCCAGATACATGGCGTCGGTCCCGTGCAGATGCGGCCACAGCTGTACGTCGGGGCCGTCACCGAGGTCCGGTACGCCCGGCAGCAGGGGCCGTGCGTCGATCAGCTCGGCCTCGGGGTGCTGCTTGAGCAGGTCGTCGACGACGGCCCTGGTCTCGGCGAGATGGGGCGAGCAGGTGGCGTAGCCGACGACACCGCCGACCCGTACGGCGTCCAGCGCGGTGCGCAGCAGGGCGCGCTGCAGCGGCCCGAAACCGTCCAGGTCCTCGGGACGGCGCCGCCAGCGCGCCTCGGGCCGCCGGCGCAGCGCGCCGAGCCCGGTGCAGGGCACGTCCATCAGGACGCGGTCGAAGGAGCCGGGCCGCCACGGCGGGCGGGTGCCGTCCGCGGCGATGACCTGGTACGGCCCGGGGTTGCCGCGCAGGGCCTTCGCCACCAGGCCGGCCCGGTGCGGCTGCTTCTCGGAGGCGAGCAGGGTCGCCCCCCGCTCGGCGGCCAGCGCACCGAGCAGCGCCGCCTTGCCTCCGGGTCCGGCACATCCGTCGAGCCACTTCTCGTCCGGGCCGTCCAGCGGAGCGTTGGCCAGCGCCAGCGCCACGAGTTGACTGCCTTCGTCCTGCACACCCGCGCGGCCCTCCCGTACGGCCTCGATCGCGCCGGGCTCACCGCCTTCGCTGAGCCGCACGGCATACGGCGACCAGCGCCCCGCGACGGCGGCCTCCTCCCGGAGCAGCTCATCGGTCGTGGCCCGCCCGGGGCGCGCGACCAGGGTCACCTCGGGCCGCTCGTTGTCCGCCTCCAGCAGCCGCTCGATGCCGGCCCGGCCGCCGCCGAGCGAGTCCCACAGCGCGGAGACGACCCAGCGCGGATGCGAGTGCACGACCGCCAGGTGATCCTCGGGGTCCTCGTCGTAGGGCGGTGCGACGCGTTCGATCCAGGTGTCCAGGTCGTGCTGCGCGACCTTCCGCAGCACGGCGTTGACGAACTTGGCCCGCCCGTCGCCGAGCACGACCCGGGCCAGCTCGACGGAGGCGGAGACCGCGGCATGGGTCGGAATCCGCGTCCCGAGCAGCTGGTGCACACCGAGACTCAGCACATCCAGCACCGGCGGGTCGACCTCGCGCAACGGCCGGTCCACACAGGCCGAGATGACGGCGTCGTACGTGCCCTGCCGGCGCAGCGTCCCGTACACCAGCTCGGTCGCCAGCGCCGCGTCCCGGCCGTCGAACTTGTCGGGTCCCTCCTTCTCCCGCGCCTTGCGCAAGAGCGGCGGCAACACGAGGTTGGCGTACGCGTCCCGCTCGTCCACGGCCCTCAACGCCTCGAAGGCGAGGATGCGGACGGGGTCCTTCTTGGGCCGACGGTAGGGCTTGCCGGGCTTGCGGGGCCCACGGGAGGTGTCGCTCACGAAAAAGGTGCTCCGGATGTCTGATGTGGATACGCACCAAGGGTACGTCCCGCCCGCCGGCCCGCTACCCGCCGAGCGTCTCCCCGTCCGCGATCCGCACCCCGCGCGCCCAGTCGGCCGCCCGCATCGGCTTCTTGCCCTGGGCCTGCACCCACAGCAGCTCGACGGCGTACGAACCGGTGCCGACGTGGACGCTGTTCTTGCCGACGGCCGGCTGCGCCGGTGCGAGATCGGTCCGGTCCGGCACGGGCGTCACCTGGATGAGCTTGAGCCGCTCGCCGCGGAAGGTGGTCCAGGCGCCGGGCGCAGGAGTGCAGCCGCGCACCACCCGGTCGACGCGCAGCGCCGGGGCGGCCCAGTCGACCTGGGCGTCCTCAACGGTGATCTTCGGGGCGAGGGTGATGCCCTCGTTCGGCTGCGGTACGGCCTTCAGGGTGCCGTCCTCGATACCGTCCATGGTCGCGGCGAGCAGTCCCGCGCCGGCGAAGGCGAGCCGGGTCAGCAGGTCACCGCTGGTGTCGGTGGGCCGGATCTCCTCGGTGACGGTGCCGTAGACGGGCCCGGAGTCGAGCCCCTCCTCGATGAGGAAGGTGGACGCGCCGGTGATCTCGTCGCCCGCCATGATGGAGTGCTGCACCGGCGCCGCACCCCGCCAGGCGGGCAGCAGTGAGAAGTGCAGGTTGACCCAGCCGTGGGTGGGGACGTCGAGCGCGACGCGCGGCAGCAGCGCCCCGTAGGCGACGACGGGGCAGCAGTCGGGCCCGATCTCCCGCAGCCGCTCGAGGAACTCCGGGTCCCGCGGCTTGAGCGGCCTCAGCACCTCGATGCCGGCCTCCTGCGCCCGCTGCGCCACGGGCGAGGCGACCAGCCTGCGCCCCCGCCCGGCCGGCGCGTCGGGCCGCGTGACGACGGCGGCCACCTCGTGCCGCCCGGAGGTGATGAGAGCGTCCAGAGCGGGAACGGCGACCTCGGGGGTACCGGCGAAGACGAGCTTCATGGGTGGGCGGGGCCTCTCGGACGGGGGCTGTTGCGGCAACGCACAAGTCTATGACCACGCACGGAAAGCTCCACGCCTGCGCCCCGGGCGCGAACCTGCCCCTTGGGGGGCGTACGCATATGCCCCTACGCCCCCAGACCGTGACCCCCGGAGCAAAAACACGTTGGTCAAGAAAGAGTTGACCACAACGGGCCGCAATCGCGCGGCCCGGATCCTTTTCAACGCCGGTTCGAGAGGCTTGTTCATGGCCGACCACGCAACCCACGACGCCCAGGCTCGGGCCAGCCTGCACTTGCTGGTGCGGGACATCGAGCGGGTCCGCCGGCAGGTGGACGCACTGCGCACGCTCACGGCGCAGTTGGGGAATGTCTACCGCCCGCGCCGCTCCGGCCCCTCCACGGGCTTCGTCGTGTACGGACGCGCTCCCGCCCCGACGGTCCGTCTCGCGCAGGAGCTGCGGGACAGTGTCGAGACCCTGGTCACGGCCGCGGTCGACTTCGACCGCTCCCTCGGTTTCTCGTGGGACGCGGTGGGTTCCGCACTCGGGGTCACCAAGCAGGCGGTGCACCGCCGTTACGGTGCACGTCGCGCCGCGGCCCAGGCGGCCGCCGAGACCGAGCGGGCCACCGAGCCGGCGGGCTCCCGGACGGTCAGTGTGAACACCGGCATCCCGACGGTGCCGACGGTCCCCGCCGCGCGCTCCATGCCGACCCAGCCGACGGCCGGCAGCCCGTCCCTCCGCGACGAGGCCAGGCCGACAGCCTTCCCCGGCCCCCGCAACGGCTGAACCACCTCTCCCCCTGCCCTCCCGGCCGACCTCGGGAGGGCAGTTGCACGTCGGGGCACACATCGAGGACCGTGGGCGGGCTGCGCCGCGCCGGCGCGCACGGCAGCGGCGACGCTCCCTCGGAAGCATCACGGGTGAGCCTCAGGAACCCCTCGGGCCGTGCCGGAGAGTGCCCCTCAGGCCGGGCGGCCCCACTCGGCATCCCACTTGCCTCGCCCAATGTTCGGGAGCCACCTGACCTGAGCCACGCAGCCTCGGTCGCTCTCCGGTGACCTCACCTAAGTCACACGGTGTCACCCGCTGTCCGACCGCGCAGGGCCCCCGTCCACCCGCTGCACTCGATGTCCAACGGACCCTGCGCCCCGGCGCCCAACCACCTCCCCCAACGACCAACGACCCAGCAAGCCGGCGGCCCCCAACCACCTCGCCGATGTCAGTCGGCCCCAGAGCCCCCAACTGCCTCACCCGACGGGCGGGCCCCAACGCCCCCAACCGCCTCACCGAATGTCAGCTGGCCCCAGCAACCCCGCTCAACCGCCTCACCCAACCTCAGCCGACCCCAACAACCCCGCTCAACCGCCTCACCCAACCTCAGCCGACCCCAGCAACTCCGCTCAACCGCCTCACCCGATGTCAGCCGTCTCCAGCGCCCCCAACTGCCTCACCCGACGTCAGACGGCCCCAGCACCCCGCTCCAACCGGCTCACCCAACCTCAGCCGGCCCCCAGCAACCCCGCTCCAACCGCCTCACCCGATGTCAGGCGGATCGATCCGCACCCGGACCAGGGCCTCGCCCGCCCCCCGTGCCATTCGTGCAGCCTGCGCGGCCTTCAGTGCCGAGGCCAGTGCGGCTCCGCGCCCCGGTGGTACGCGAACAAGTGCCCGCTCCCAGTGCTCCCCGGGCGGAGGCGCGCCCACCCGGCGCGGCCGCCCGGCTGCCGTGACCGGCAGCGGCACGGGTCCCAGCACCTCGGCCTCCCGGGGCAGTTCGGCCGTGCGCAGGAATTCGGCGACCGCGTCCCCCTCCCCGGACACCGCCGCCATCCGTGACACCGGCGGAAAGCCCAGCTCGGCCCGCTCGGCGAGTTCCCGCACCGCATGTCCGACGGGGTCCCACCGCACCAGCGCCTGTACGGGCCGCAGCGTCGGCTCGGCGACGACCACCACGGTGCCGCCGGCACCCTGCGGCCGGACGAGCGCGGCGGCCGCCAGCCAGCGCCGTAGCGCGTCCTCGCCGGCGCGCAGGTCGGGGCGGCCGAGCATGGCCCAGCCGTCCAGCAGCAGGGCCGCCGCGTAGCCGCCCTCGGCGACCGGCTCGGCCCCCGGTGTGCTCACGACCAGCGCGGGCGCGCCCGGCACGGTGTCCAGCACATGCTCACGCCCGGAGGTCCGCACCGGAACGGCGGGAAACGCCCGCCCCAACTCCTCGGCGGTGCGCCGCGCCCCCACGACCTGCGCCCGCAGCCGGAACCCGCCGCACTCCGGACAGTGCCAGCCGCTCTCCTCCCGCCCGCACCACCCGCACCGCAGCGCGGCCCCGGACTCCTGCCCCTCCAACGAGCCGGAGCAGTGCCGACACCGCGCGGGCGCCCGGCAGTTGGCGCACGCCATCCGGGGGACGTAACCCCGCCGGGGCACCTGCACCAGCACCGGCCCCTGCCGCAGCCCGTCCCGCACGGCCTGCCAGGCGAGGGTCGGCAACCGGGCGGCCCGGGCCGCCTCGTCCCGCGCGAGGTCCGCGTCCCCCACGGTCCGCACCAGCGGCGCGGCCCCCCGCACCTGCTCCCGCCCGGCGACGAGAGGCCGGGCCCAGCCGCTCTCGACCAGCTGCGCCGCCTCGACGGTGCAGCTCCAACTGCCCAGCAGGAATGCGCACTTGTCCAGGGCGGCCCGCAGCAGCAGCACTTCCCTCGCATGCGGCTGCGGCGCGTGCTGCTCGCTGTGGCTGTCGTCCCCGTCGTCCCAGATGGCGACGAGGCCGAGATCCTGAACCGGGGCGAACATGGCGGCCCGGGTCCCGATGACCGCCCGGACGGCTCCCCGCCGCACGGCGAGCCACTCCCGGTACCGCTTCTCGGGACCTGCGTCGGCGGTGAGCACCGCGTGCCGTCCCTCCCCGAGCAGCGCGGTCAGCGCGGCATCGACCCGGGCGACCGTCCGCCCGTCGGGCAGCACCACGAGCGCACCGCGCCCGGAGACCAGCGTCGCCGCCACGGCCCGCGCCAGCTCGTCGCTCCACTCGGGCCCCGGCAGCGCATTCCACACCGCACGCGGCGCGGCCCCCGAGGCGAGCGACTCGAGAAAGGCGGCCCCCCGCTCGTACCGCACCCAGGACGCCGCCTCCGGCATCGCCGGCGGCGGCAGTGGCTCGGGCGAGGGCCGTTGCTCGGCCCGCGCGCTGCGCGGCGGCACGGCCAGCTGGAGCACATCGGCCAGGCTTCCCGCATACCGATCGGCGACGGCCCGGGCCAGCCCCAGCAACTCCTCGCTCAACACCCGCTCGGGAGACACGACCTGGGCCAGCGCGGCAAGCGGCCCGGAGTAGTCGGACTCGGCAAGCCTCTCGACGAGGAACCCGTCGATCAGCCCGCCGCCCTCACGCCGCCCTTCCCGCACTCGATGCCGTCCGGCCCCGAACCGCACCCGCACCCGCACCCCGGGCTGAGCATCCGCATCGAGCTCCTCGGGCACCGCATAGTCGAAGTACCGGTCGAGATGCAGCACTCCCTTGTCGACCAGCACCCGGGCGACCGGCAGCTCCTTGGCCAGCGCAGCGCCCCGCCAGGTCCGTGGCTTGGCCCTGGGCACCTCGGCCTTGCGCACGCTCTCCCTGATGAGCGCAAGCTGCTCGGGCGGCGCACCCTCCGCCCCGCCGTCCGTCCGCCCGTTCTCGCTGCTCACGCTTGCATTCTTACCAAACGCCACTGACAACCGACGCCGCCCGAGATCAGTCCGGCCGCGGATCACGAACGCCGTCAGGCGCTTCCGCCTTGGGCCACTCGGCCATACCGGTCCAGGACCGGCAGCAGGATTCGAACCTGCGAGGGGTCAACCCAGAAGTATCCGCAACCATCGCACCGGACCTGGTCGGCTCTCCCGAGATCGGCACGGCAGCGGCACACGTTTCCAGAATCACCGCGCGCACGAGGCGCACTCCACCGAAGGAACCACGGCCATCGCACCGGGAGATGATCAGCGTAGGGAGCGACCGGCACGGCGGGCGAGCGATTTACGACCGGAACACACCGAGGCCCGGCTCCCCGAGGGAACCGGGCCCGATGGGAACCGCGGAGCCTAGAGCCCCGCCGCCTTGCGCAGCGCGTCCACGCGGTCCGTCTTCTCCCAGGTGAAGTCGGGCAGCTCACGGCCGAAGTGGCCGTAGGCGGCCGTCTGGGCGTAGATGGGGCGCAGCAGGTCCAGGTCGCGGATGATCGCGGCCGGACGCAGGTCGAAGACCTCGTCGATCGCCTTCTCGATCTTCTCGTGGTCGATCTTGGCGGTGCCGAAGGTCTCCACGAACAGACCGACCGGCTCGGCCTTGCCGATGGCGTACGCCACCTGCACCTCGCAGCGGGAGGCCAGACCCGCGGCGACCACGTTCTTCGCCACCCAGCGCATCGCGTACGCGGCGGAGCGGTCCACCTTGGAGGGGTCCTTGCCGGAGAAGGCGCCGCCGCCGTGGCGGGCCATACCGCCGTACGTGTCGATGATGATCTTGCGGCCGGTGAGGCCGGCGTCGCCCATCGGGCCGCCGATCTCGAAGCGGCCGGTCGGGTTGACCAGCAGGCGGTAGTTCTCGGTGTCGAGCTTGATGCCGTCGTCCAGGAGCGCCTTCAGCTCGGCCTCGACGACGAACTCGCGGATGTCGGGGGCGAGGAGTGACTCCAGGTCGATGTCGCTGGCGTGCTGCGAGGAGACGACGACGGTGTCGAGGCGGACGGCCTTGTCGCCGTCGTACTCGATGGTGACCTGCGTCTTGCCGTCCGGGCGCAGGTAGGGGATGGTGCCGTTCTTGCGGACCTCGGACAGCCGGTTCGCCAGCCGGTGCGCCAGGAAGATCGGCAGCGGCATCAGGGTGGGCGTCTCGTCGGTCGCGTACCCGAACATCAGGCCCTGGTCGCCGGCGCCCTGGCGGTCCAGCTCGTCCTCGTCGCCCTCGACCCGGGACTCGTACGCCGTGTCGACACCCTGAGCGATGTCGGGGGACTGCGCGCCGATGGACACCGAGACGCCGCAGGAGGCGCCGTCGAAGCCCTTCTTCGAGGAGTCGTAGCCGATCTCGAGGATCTTGTTGCGGACGAGGGTCGCGATGTCCGCGTAGGTCTTGGTGGTGACTTCACCGGCGACGTGCACCAGACCGGTGGTGATCAGCGTCTCGACGGCGACCCGGGAGGACGGGTCCTCGCGCAGAAGCGCGTCGAGAATGGTGTCGCTGATCTGGTCAGCGATCTTGTCGGGGTGACCCTCGGTCACGGACTCCGAGGTGAACAGGCGACGGGACACAACGCTCCCTGGGGTTGCAGCGGCTGCTGGCTGATCATTGGCGGACGGCCCGGAGGCTGCGCCCGTGGTCGTCCGAGAACAGTTTATCGGTCGTGCTCGGCCACCGGCCCCCCCATCTCGCCCCTCGGGAGTGCTGTGACCTGCGGCACGGGCATTCTGCCCAATTCCGAGCGCTCTTGGCCAGGGTTGCCACGCTCCTGTCACAGAGGTTGCAGAGGTTTGAGGGGACCGAGAGGCGAATGAAACATTCAGCCGAGCCGCTCCGCCACCAGGTCCCAGACGGTTTCGGCCAGATGTTCCTTCGGCCCGCGGTGCACGGGGGTCTCGCTGCCGTCGGCGCCCAGCACCACGGCCTCGTTCTCTTCGGAGCCGAAGGTCTTGCGCTCCCCCACCTCGTTCACCACGAGGAGGTCGCAGCCCTTGCGCTCCAGCTTGGTGCGGCCGTTGGCCAGGACGTCGTCGGTCTCGGCGGCGAAGCCGACGATCACCTGTCCGGGGCGGGCGCGCTCCGCCGAGATCTCCGCGAGGATGTCCGGATTCCGCACCAGCACGATGGGGTCCGGGTCCTGGCCGTCCTTCTTCTTGATCTTCCCGGCCGCGTAGGTCTCCGGCCGGAAGTCGGCGACCGCTGCGGCCATGACGACGGCGTCCGCGTCCGGGGTCGCCTTCAGCACCGCCTCGCGCAGCTGAACGGCCGTGCCCACCTGGACGACGTCCACGCCCGCCGGGTCCGGCAGACCGGTGTTCGCGGCGATGAGCGTGACACGGGCACCGCGCGCGGCGGCGGTGCGGGCGAGGGCGTAGCCCTGCTTGCCGGAGGAGCGGTTGCCGAGGAAGCGCACCGGGTCCAGGGGTTCGCGGGTGCCGCCGGCGCTGACGACGACGTGCCGGCCCCTGAGGTCGGGCTCGGTGACGCCTCTGGACAGCACCCGGCGGCAGATCGCATAGATCTCCGTCGGGTCGGGCAGGCGGCCCTTGCCGGTGTCGACGCCGGTCAGACGGCCGACGGCCGGTTCGATGACGACGGCGCCGCGGCGGCGCAGCGTGGCCACGTTCTCCTGGGTGGCCGGGTGTTCCCACATCTCGGTGTGCATGGCGGGCGCGAAGACGACGGGACAGCGCGCGGTCAGGAGCGTGTTCGTGAGCAGGTCGTCGGCCAGGCCGTGGGCGGCCTTCGCGAGGATGTCCGCGGTCGCCGGGGCGACGACGACCAGGTCGGCGTGCTGCCCGATGCGGACGTGCGGAACCTCGTGGACGTCGTCCCAGACCTCGGTGGAAACGGGGTTTCCGGAGAGGGCGGACCAGGTGGCGGCGCCGACGAAGTGCAGCGCGGAAGCGGTGGGGACCACGCGTACGTCATGGCCGGACTCGCTCAGTCTGCGCAGCAGCTCACAGGCCTTGTAGGCGGCGATGCCACCGCTGACCCCCAGCACGACCTTGGGCTTGTCCACCGTCTCTCCCCGGCTCGGCAACGTACGAGTCCATCAACGACTCCATCACACACCACAGGCCCGACAGTCGCGCTGTCGGGCCTGTGGAAAAGCCAACTGCAATACGAAAGTACTACTGGGCCGGGCCCTCGATGGCCTCGGACGTCAGCAGACCGGCGTTGATCTCACGCAGGGCGATCGAGAGCGGCTTCTCGTGGACGTGGGTGTCGACGAGCGGACCGACGTACTCGAGGAGGCCCTCGCCGAGCTGCGAGTAGTACGCGTTGATCTGGCGGGCACGCTTGGCCGCGTAGATCACGAGGCTGTACTTCGAGTCGGTGGCCTCGAGGAGCTCGTCGATCGGCGGGTTGATGATGCCCTCGGGCGCGGAGATGGAAGAGGACACGCTCTACCTTCCGATGGATGGGAAAAGATCGGTCGTGATCACAGCACCGGTTGTTCCAGCGCTGGTGATCACAGAACATCCATCAAGGCTAGCAGCTCGCGAGCCACGTCCTCGACGGAGGTGTTGACCAAGGTCATGTCGAACTCCGGCTCGGCCGCCAGCTCGATCCTGGCTGCGTCGAGACGGCGCTCGATCACCTCTGGCGGCTCGGTCCCCCGGCCGGTGAGTCTGCGCACGAGCTCCTCCCAGGAGGGCGGAGCCAGGAACACCAGCCGGCCGTCCGGCATGGTCTCGCGGACCTGCCGGGCGCCCTGGAGGTCGATCTCCAGGAGGACCGGCACGCCGTCCTCCAGGTGCTCCAGCACGGCCGCACGCGGTGTGCCGTAGCGGTTGCCGGCGAACTCGGCCCACTCCAGCAGCTCGCCGTTGGCGATCAGCTTGTCCATCTCCTCGTCGGTGACGAAGAAGTAGTGGACTCCGTGCTTCTCGCCGGGGCGGGGCTTGCGGGTCGTCGCCGACACCGAGAGCCAGACCTCGGGGTGTTCCTTGCGCATATGGGCGACGACCGTGCTCTTGCCGACCCCGGAGGGGCCGGAGAGCACGGTCAGCCGCGGACGTACGTCCGGGGGCTCGGGGGTCGTCCCCCGGAATGTTGCAGCCATGCAGCGATTATTCCAGCAATCCCGGAGTGCCCGGGACCCCCGGTCCGCAGCGGCCGGACTCAGGAGCCGGTGCTGCCGAACTCACGCTCCAGGGAAGCGATCTGGTTGGAACCGAGGCCGCGTACACGGCGGCTCTCGGAGATGCCCAGACGCTCCATGATCTGCTTGGCGCGGACCTTGCCCACGCCCGGCAGGGACTCGAGCAGGGCGGAGACCTTCATCTTGCCGATGACGTCGTTCTCCTGGCCCTGCTTGATGACCTCGTGCAGGGAGGCGCCGGAGTGCTTGAGTCGATTCTTGACCTCGGCCCGCTCCCGGCGAGCCGCGGCGGCCTTTTCGAGCGCGGCTGCGCGCTGTTCAGGGGTAAGGGGCGGAAGAGCCACGCCTACGTCACCTCGGATGTCGAACTGTCGGATACGGACCGGTGAGGAACCTAGTCGCCCCACACCTGGGGAGCCACGAGCAACACGCTTGCCCGTTGTCCCCCACTACCTAAGGGTGTGGGGGTGTCCCCACTCGTCGGAGACTAGCGGGCGAGCGCGCCAGAGTCAGCGAGAACAGCGGAAAAGTCCTGGTCAGCCTCTGCCAGGCCGGACATTTAGGACATAATGCCCCGGATTTGAGGATGTATTCAGACTCAAGCGGGCCTGGAAGCACCCAACCGGCACTCATCGGAGGACTCGGGCGAGCGCATCGAACACCCGCTACGACCGTCGCGAAAGCCTCATACGGCTCCCACGGCGGTCCTGATCTCCTCGGCGAAGCGCTCCGCGGCCGCGCGCAGTGCCCCGGCGTCGGGCCCGTGCCGCAGCACCCCCCGGCTGACGTTCGGCACGACGTTGCGGACCGCGGCACCGAAGACGGCGGGAAGGTCGGCCGCGGTGGCACCCTGGGCGCCGATGCCGGGCGCCAGGAGCGGCCCGTTGATGTCCAGGTCGTACGACGACAGGTCACCCAGCGTGGCGCCGACGACGGCCCCGAAGGACCCCAGGGGCTCCTCCCCCGCGTTCTCGGCGGCGAGGTGCGCCAGCATCGTCGCACCGATGTTCCGTCCGTCGGTGCGCACCGCGTGCTGCACCTCGCCGCCCTCCGGGTTGGAGGTCAGCGCGAGCACGAACAGGCCGGTGCCGCTCTCACGGGCGAGCGCGACGGCCGGGGAGAGCGAGCCGTAGCCGAGATAGGGCGAGACGGTGAGCGCGTCCGAGAAGAGCGGGGAGTCCTTGTGCAGGAAGGTCTCGGCGTACGCGGCCATGGTCGAGCCGATGTCGCCGCGCTTGGCGTCCATCACGACCAGCGCACCGGCCGCGCGGGCCTCCGCCACCGACTTCTCCAGGACCGCGATGCCACGCGAGCCGAAGCGCTCGAAGAACGCGCTCTGCGGCTTGAGGACCGCGACCCGGTCGGCCATCGCCTCGACGACCGTGCGGCTGAACCGCTCCAGACCTGCGACGTCGTCGTTCAGGCCCCACTCGGCCAGCAGGGAGGCGTGCGGGTCGATGCCGACGCAGAGCGCCCCGCGCTCGTCCATGGCGCGGCGAAGCCGTGAACCGAAGGGTTCGAGGCCACTCATGCGGTCTTCCTCACGTCGGCGCCGACAGCGTCGGCGAGGGTGGCGTACGGGCTGGTGCCCAGACGGGCGGCGAGACCCTTGTGGATGGCGCGGCCCCAGAAGGGCCCTTCGTAGATGAAGGCGCTGTAGCCCTGGACCAGCGTGGCGCCGGCCAGGATGCGCTGCCAGGCGTCCTCGGCGTTCTCGATGCCGCCGACGCCCACGAGTGTGATGCGGTCGCCCACGCGCGCGTAGAGGCGGCGCAGCACCTCCAGGGAGCGGGTCTTCAGGGGCGCGCCGGACAATCCGCCGGTCTCCTTCACCAGAGAGGGTTCGGATTTCAAACCGAGGCCCTCGCGCGCGATGGTGGTGTTCGTGGCGATGATCCCGTCCAGGCCGAGCTCGACGGCCAGGTCGGCGACGGCGTCGACGTCCTCGTCGGCGAGGTCCGGTGCGATCTTCACCAGCAGCGGGACGCGGCGGGAGGTCACCGTGCGGTCGGCGGCCTCGCGGACGGCGCTCAGGAGCGGCCGCAGCGCCTCGGTGGCCTGCAGGTTGCGCAGACCGGGCGTGTTCGGCGAGGAGACGTTCACGACCAGGTAGTCGGCGTACGGTGCCAGCCGCTCGGTCGACTTCACGTAGTCGCCCACGGCGTCCGCCTCCGGCACGACCTTCGTCTTGCCGATGTTGACGCCCACGACGGTCCTGAAGACCGGTTCACGGGACGCGAGACGGGCCGCGACGGCCAGCGAGCCCTCGTTGTTGAAGCCCATGCGGTTGATCAGCGCGCGGTCCTTCACCAGCCGGAACAGCCGCTTCTTGGGGTTGCCCGGCTGGGCCTCCCCGGTGACCGTGCCGATCTCGACGTGGTCGAAGCCGAGCATCGACATGCCGTCGATCGCGACCGCGTTCTTGTCGAAGCCGGCGGCGAGCCCGAAGGGCCCGTGCATGCGCAGCCCGAAGGCCTCCGTGCGCAGCTCCTCGTAGCGGGGCGCGAGGGCGGCGGCGACGAAGGTGCGCAGGACGGGGATGCGGGCGGCGAGGCGGATCCAGCGGAAGGCCAGGTGGTGGGCCTGCTCCGGGTCCATCCGTGTGAAAACCAGACGGAAGAAAAGCTTGTACATGTCGGTGTCCTCTTGAAGTCTCAGGCGACCTCATGAAGAGGGGGACACCGTTACCGGTGTCCCCCTCAGGGCTGCTAGTCGCGGGCCGCGGTCAGGTGTTCCGCGTGTTCCTGGAGCGAACGGACGCCCACGTCACCGTGGTTGAGGGCGTCGATGCCCTGGACGGCCGCCGCGAGCGCCTGGACCGTCGTCAGGCACGGCACCGACCGCGCTACGGCCGCCGTGCGGATCTCGTAGCCGTCGAGGCGGCCGCCTGTGCCGTACGGGGTGTTGACGATGAGGTCGACCTCGCCGTCGTGGATGTGCTGGACGATGGTCTTCTCGCCGTTCGGGCCGGTGCCCTCGGACTGCTTGCGCACGACGGTGGCGTTGATGCCGTTGCGCTTGAGGACCTCGGCGGTGCCGGAGGTGGCGAGCAGTTCGAAGCCGTGGGCGACGAGTTCGCGCGCCGGGAAGATCATCGAGCGCTTGTCGCGGTTGGCGACCGAGATGAACGCGCGGCCCTTGGTGGGCAGCGGGCCGTAGGCGCCCGCCTGCGACTTGGCGTAGGCCGTGCCGAAGACGGAGTCGATCCCCATGACCTCGCCGGTGGAGCGCATCTCCGGGCCGAGGACGGTGTCGACGCCGCGGCCGTGGATGTCCCGGAAGCGGGACCACGGCATGACGGCCTCCTTGACGGAGATCGGCGCGTCGAGCGGGAGCTCGCCGCCGTCACTGTTGGCCGGCAGCAGGCCCTCGGCGCGCAGTTCGGCGATGGTCGCGCCCAGCGAGATCCGGGCCGCGGCCTTCGCGAGCGGCACCGCGGTGGCCTTCGAGGTGAAGGGGACGGTGCGGGACGCGCGCGGGTTGGCCTCGAGGACGTAGAGGATGTCGCCGGCCATCGCGAACTGGATGTTGATCAGGCCGCGCACGCCGACGCCCTTGGCGATGGCCTCCGTGGAGGCGCGCAGCCGCTTGATGTCGAAGCCGCCGAGCGTGATCGGGGGCAGGGCGCACGCCGAGTCGCCGGAGTGGATCCCGGCCTCCTCGATGTGCTCCATGACCCCGCCTAGGTAGAGCTCCTGGCCGTCGTAGAGCGCGTCGACGTCGATCTCGATGGCGTCGTCGAGGAAGCGGTCGACGAGGACCGGCCGGGAGGGGCTGATCTCGGTCGACTCGGCGATGTAGGCCGACAGCCGGGTCTCGTCGTAGACGATCTCCATGCCGCGTCCGCCGAGAACGTACGACGGCCGTACCAGGACCGGGTAGCCGATCTCGTCGGCGATGGCCTTGGCCTCGGCGAAGGTGGTGGCGGTGCCGTGCTTGGGGGCCGGCAGTCCGGCCTCGGCGAGCACGCGCCCGAAGGCGCCGCGGTCCTCGGCGGCGTGGATCGCCTCCGGCGAGGTGCCGACGATCGGCACGCCGTTGTCCTTCAGCGCCTGCGAGAGGCCGAGCGGGGTCTGGCCGCCGAGCTGGACGACCACGCCCGCCACCGGGCCCGCCTGCTGCTCGGCGTGGACGATCTCCAGCACGTCCTCCAGCGTCAGCGGCTCGAAGTACAGGCGGTCGGAGGTGTCGTAGTCCGTGGAGACGGTCTCCGGGTTGCAGTTGACCATCACCGTCTCGTAGCCCGCGTCGCTCAGTGCGAAGGAGGCGTGGACGCAGGAGTAGTCGAACTCGATGCCCTGGCCGATGCGGTTGGGGCCGGAGCCCAGGATGATGACCGCGGGCTTCTCGCGGGGCGCGACCTCGGTCTCCTCGTCGTAGGAGGAGTAGAAGTACGGCGTCTTCGCGGCGAACTCGGCGGCGCAGGTGTCGACCGTCTTGTAGACCGGGCGGATGCCCAGCGCGTGCCGGACCTCGCGCACGACGTCCTCGCGCAGGCCGCGGATCTCGGCGACCTGCTGGTCGGAGAAGCCGTGCCGCTTGGCCTCGGCCAGCAGCTCATGGGTCAGCTCGGGCGCCTCGGCGAGTTCGTCCGCGATCTCCTTGATGAGGAAGAGCTGGTCGACGAACCAGGGGTCGATCTTCGTGTGCTCGAAGACCTCCTCCTGGGTGGCGCCGGCACGGATGGCCTGCATGACGGTGTTGATCCGGCCGTCGGTCGGGCGGACGGCCGCTTCGAGGAGGAGCGCCTTGTCGCCGGGCTCACCGACGAAGGTGAACTGGCTGCCCTTCTTCTCCAGCGAGCGCAGCGCCTTCTGGAAGGCCTCGGTGAAGTTGCGGCCGATGGCCATGGCCTCGCCGACCGACTTCATGGTGGTGGTCAGCGTGGAGTCGGCCTGCGGGAACTTCTCGAAGGCGAACCGCGGGGCCTTCACGACCACGTAGTCGAGCGTGGGCTCGAAGGAGGCCGGGGTCTCCTGGGTGATGTCGTTCGGGATCTCGTCGAGGGTGTAGCCGACGGCCAGCTTGGCGGCGATCTTGGCGATCGGGAAGCCGGTCGCCTTGGAGGCGAGCGCCGAGGACCGCGACACGCGTGGGTTCATCTCGATGACGATCACGCGACCGTCCTCGGGGTTCACCGCGAACTGGATGTTGCAGCCGCCGGTGTCGACGCCGACCTCGCGGATGACCGCGATGCCGATGTCGCGCAGGATCTGGTACTCGCGGTCCGTCAGCGTCATCGCGGGCGCGACGGTGATGGAGTCACCGGTGTGCACGCCCATGGGGTCGAAGTTCTCGATGGAGCAGACGACCACGACGTTGTCGTGCTTGTCGCGCATCAGCTCCAGCTCGTACTCCTTCCAGCCGAGGATGGACTCCTCCAGGAGCACCTCGGTGGTCGGGGAGAGCGTGAGGCCCTGCCCTGCGATCCGGCGCAGTTCCTCCTCGTCGTGCGCGAAGCCGGAGCCGGCGCCGCCCATGGTGAAGGACGGGCGGACGACGACCGGGTAGCCGCCGAGGGTCTCGACGCCCGCGAGGACGTCGTCCATGGAGTGGCAGATGACCGAGCGGGCGGACTCGCCGTGCCCGATCTTCTGGCGGACGGCCTCGACGACCTCCTTGAACAGGTCGCGGTCCTCGCCCTTGTTGATGGCCTCGACATTGGCGCCGATCAGCTCGACGCCGTACTTGTCGAGGGTGCCCGCCTCGTGCAGCGAGATGGCCGTGTTGAGGGCCGTCTGGCCGCCCAGGGTGGGCAGGAGCGCGTCGGGGCGCTCCTTGGCGATGATCTTCTCGACGAACTCCGGGGTGATCGGCTCGACGTATGTGGCGTCGGCGATCTCCGGGTCGGTCATGATCGTCGCCGGGTTGGAGTTGACGAGGACGACCCGCAGGCCTTCGGCGCGCAGGATGCGGCACGCCTGGGTGCCGGAGTAGTCGAACTCGGCGGCCTGGCCGATGACGATCGGGCCGGAGCCGATGACCAGGACGGACTGGATATCGGTGCGCTTAGGCACGCTGGCCCTCCATCGAGACTGTGCTCATCAAAGACGTGAAGCGGTCGAAAAGGTAGGCGGCGTCGTGCGGGCCCGCTGCCGCTTCGGGGTGGTACTGGACGCTGAAGGCCGGCTGGTCGAGGAGCTGCAGGCCCTCCACCACGTTGTCGTTGAGGCAGACGTGGGAGACCTCGGCGCGGCCGTAGGGGGTGTCGGAGACCTTGTCGAGCGGGGCGTCGACGGCGAAGCCGTGGTTGTGCGCGGTGACCTCGACCTTGCCGGTCGTGCGGTCCTGCACCGGCTGGTTGATGCCGCGGTGGCCGTACTTGAGCTTGTACGTGCCGAAGCCGAGCGCGCGGCCCAGGATCTGGTTGCCGAAGCAGATGCCGAAGAGGGGGGTCTTGCGCTCCAGCACGCCCTGCATGACGGAGACGGCGTGGTCGGCGGTGGCCGGGTCACCGGGGCCGTTGGAGAAGAACACACCGTCGGGGTTGACGGCGTACACGTCCTCGACGGTGGCCGTTGCGGGCAGTACGTGCACCTCGATGCCGCGCTCGGCCATGCGGTGCGGGGTCATGCCCTTGATGCCGAGGTCGATGGCGGCGACGGTGAACTTCTTCTCACCGATCGCCGGGACGACGTACGCCTCCTTGGTGGCGACCTCGGCGGACAGGTCGGCGCCCTTCATCTCGGGGGCCTGGCGGACCTCGGCGAGCATGGTGCCCTCGTCGGGCAGCGCGTTGCCGGAGAAGATGCCCACCCGCATGGCGCCGCGCTCGCGCAGATGACGCGTGAGCGCGCGCGTGTCGATGCCGGAGATCCCGACGACGCCCTGGTGGCGCAGCTCCTCGTCCAGCGAGCGGCGGGAGCGCCAGTTGGACGGCACCCGCGCGGGGTCGCGCACCACATATCCGGCGACCCAGATCTGCTTGCTCTCCGGGTCCTCGTCGTTGACGCCGGTGTTGCCGACGTGCGGGGCGGTCATCACGACGACCTGACGGTGGTACGAGGGGTCGGTCAGGGTCTCCTGGTAGCCGGTCATGCCGGTCGAGAAGACCGCCTCGCCGAAGGTCACCCCCACGGCCCCGTAGGCGCGACCGCGGAAGATCCGGCCGTCCTCCAGGACGAGTACGGCGGGAACCTTGGCGGCTCCCCTGGTGGAGGTTGTCATCGTGCGCCTTCCGTCTTGTTGATCATCAGGTTCAGGGCCTCGACCCATTCGGTGTGCTCGGCCGCGCGGTCCGAGCGGAAGCCGGAGTCGATCAGCCGGTCGCCGTGCGCCCAGGTCACCACGAGCAGTCCGCCCTCGGTCAGGACCTTGCCGGCGATGCCCTTGTCGAGCCGGGCCTCACGCAGTTGCGCGGCAGGGACGAAGAAATCGCTCGCACCGGGGCGTACGACATCCAGTCCCGCGTCCGTCAGCGTGAGCTCGACCCGGCTGCGGGTGCCGAGGCCGTGCGCGACGATGCGGTCCAGCCACTGCCCGGCGGTGGTGGAGCCGTGATAGCGGCCACTCATCGACAACACAGTCAGTCTCGCCTCGCCCGGCTCGTCCGGCGCGCTGGGCAGCTCCGGCAGGTCACCCTGGAGCGTGCCGCGCCACTTCCAGCCCTCGCGCATCAGCCAGTAGACGAGCGCGATGAAGAGGGCGAGCCCGACGAGCCAGCCGAGCCGGGCGGCCCAGTCGGTGACCTCGGCCGACTTCTTCTCGGCTGCGAGCAGGATTACAGGTGTCACGTGAGCTTCCCGTCGACGAGCGTGGCCTTGCCCCGGAGCCACGTGTGCGTGACACGGCCCGGCAGCTCACGCCCCTCGTACGGAGTGTTGCGGCTGCGCGAGGCGAAGCCCGCGGGGTCCACGGACCCACGGTATTCCGTGTCGACGAGCGTGAGGTTGGCGGGCTCACCAGCCGAGACGGGACGCCCGTGTCCCTTGGCCTGCCCGATCCGGGCGGGCTTGAAGGACATGCGCTCGGCGACCCCGGCCCAGTCGATCAGCCCGGTGTCCACCATGGTCTCCTGCACCACTGACAACGCGGTCTCCAGCCCGACCATCCCCATGGCGGCCGCGGCCCACTCGCAGTCCTTGTCCTCGTGCGGGTGCGGGGCGTGGTCGGTGGCGACGATGTCGATCGTGCCGTCGGCGAGCGCCTCACGCAGGGCGTGGACATCGCGCTCGGTGCGCAGCGGCGGGTTCACCTTGTAGACCGGGTTGTACGTCCGCACCAGCTCGTCGGTGAGGAGCAGGTGGTGCGGGGTGACCTCGGCGGTGACGTCGATGCCGCGGGACTTGGCCCAGCGGACGATCTCGACCGAGCCGGCGGTCGACAGGTGGCAGATGTGGACTCGGGACCCCACGTGCTCGGCGAGCAGGACATCCCGGGCGATGATCGATTCTTCGGCCACCGCGGGCCAGCCGCCGAGGCCCAGCTCGGCGGAGACGATGCCCTCGTTCATCTGGGCGCCCTCGGTCAGCCGGGGCTCCTGCGCGTGCTGGGCGACGACCCCGCCGAAGGCCTTCACGTACTCCAGCGCCCGGCGCATGATCACAGCGTCGTCGACGCACTTGCCGTCGTCGGAGAAGACGGTGACACCGGCGGCCGACTCGTGCATGGCGCCCAGCTCGGCGAGCTTCTTGCCCTCAAGGCCCACGGTGACGGCGCCGATGGGCTGCACATCGCAGTAGCCGTGCTCCTGGCCGAGCCGGTAGACCTGCTCGACGACGCCGGCGGTGTCGGCCACCGGGAAGGTGTTGGCCATGGCGAACACGGCCGTGTAGCCGCCGCTCGCCGCCGCGCGCGTGCCGGTCAGCACGGTCTCGGAGTCCTCGCGCCCGGGCTCGCGCAGATGGGTGTGGAGGTCGACCAGCCCCGGCAGCAGCACCTTGCCGGCCGCCTCGACCACCTCGGCACCCTCGTCACTGAGACCGACGCCCACCTCGGCGATCGTCGTGCCGTCGATCAGCACGTCCTGCGGCTCGCCGCCGAGCACCTTCGCACCACGGATCAGGATCTTGCTCATCTGTACTTACTTCTCCTCGGAACCGGTGGGGCGGGTGTGGGTGACGGCGGGCTCGTTTCCACCGAGCAGCAGATACAGAACGGCCATCCGGATGGAGACTCCGTTTGCGACCTGCTCGACGACGGTGCAGCGCTCGGAGTCGGCGACCTCGGCGGTGATCTCCATGCCGCGGACCATCGGGCCGGGGTGCATCACGATGGCGTGCTCGGGCATCCGCGCCATGCGGTCGCCGTCGAGGCCGTAGCGCCGCGAGTACTCGCGCTCGGTCGGGAAGAACGCGGCGTTCATGCGCTCGCGCTGCACGCGCAGCATCATCACCGCGTCGGACTTGGTGAGGGTGGAGTCGAGGTCGTACGACACCTCGCAGGGCCAGGTCTCGACGCCGACCGGCACCAGGGTGGGCGGCGCGACGAGGGTGACCTCGGCGCCCAGCGTGTGCAGCAGGTCGACGTTGGAGCGGGCGACCCGGCTGTGCAGCACGTCGCCTACGATCGTGATCCGCTTGCCGGACAGGTCCTGCCCTATCCCGGCGTCCCGGCCGACCAGGCGGCGGCGCATGGTGAACGCGTCGAGCAGGGCCTGGGTGGGGTGCTGGTGGGTGCCGTCCCCGGCGTTGATGACGGCCGCGTCGATCCAGCCGGAGTTGGCGAGGCGGTAGGGGGCCCCGGAGGCGCCGTGCCGGATGACCACGGCGTCGACGCCCATCGCCTCCAGGGTCTGGGCGGTGTCCTTCAGGGACTCGCCCTTGGAGACGCTCGACCCCTTGGCGGTGAAGTTGATGACGTCCGCGGACAGGCGCTTCTCGGCGGCTTCGAAGGAGATGCGCGTGCGCGTGGAGTCCTCGAAGAAGAGGTTCACCACGGTACGGCCGCGCAGGGTCGGCAGTTTCTTGATCGGCCGGTCGGCGACCCGGGCCATCTCCTCGGCGGTGTCGAGGATCAGGACGGCGTCGTCGCGGGTGAGGTCGGCGGCCGAGATGAGATGACGCTGCATCTGTCAGGCTCCGTAAGGCAGTTCAGGTTTTTGGGAGGCCGGGTGTCTGGGGCCTGCGGCGGCAGCCGCCGGTGTCACGGCCCCAGAGGGCACAGCCGGGCATACGTGCGCGCAACTGCGCACTCGGAGTCGTACGACCGAGTGCTACTGCTGCTCGCCCGGGGCGGCCGGCTTCGCACCGAGCAGCACGGTGTCGCGACCGTCCTCCTCGGCGAGCTGGACCTTGACCGTCTCCCGCAGCGACGTGGGGAGGTTCTTGCCGACGTAGTCGGCGCGGATGGGCAGTTCACGGTGGCCGCGGTCGACGAGGACGGCGAGCTGCACCGCGCGCGGACGCCCGATGTCGTTCAGGGCGTCCAGGGCCGCGCGGATGGTGCGACCGGAGAAGAGCACGTCGTCGACGAGGACGACCAGGCGGCCGTCGATGCCGTCACCGGGGATCTCGGTCCGGGCCAGCGCACGCGGCGGATGCATGCGCAGGTCGTCGCGGTACATGGTGATGTCGAGCGAACCGACCGGGATCTTCCGGTCGGTGATCTCCTCGAGCTTGGCGGCGAGCCGCTGGGCGAGGAAGACCCCTCGGGTCGGAATGCCGAGGAGCACCACGTCGTCGGCGCCCTTGGCGCGCTCGACGATCTCGTGGGCGATGCGGGTCAACACCCGCGCGATGTCGGGGCCTTCGAGAACCGGCCGCGCATCGGACGCCGGATTCCCGGATGTGTCCTGCTTGTCCATACGAAACGGACCTCCTTCTCCGCCTCACGGGACGGACCTTAAAGGACGTCGGATTTGCGCCATCCACGGTAGCAGGCCCGGGCGGCGCCCCTGATCACCCCCATGGCGTAATCGGCCACTGCGGCCACGGAAGAGTCGGTGTGGACCATTCGGCTTGACGCAGAAGAGTCACGCTGCGTAACCTCACAGTGAGTTACCAGACGCGCGGTTCGGAACCTCTTCGGCCGCGTCGACACAGTGTCCGGGGAGCTATATGTCCAGCGAATACGCCAAACAGCTCGGGGCCAAGCTCCGGGCCATCCGCACCCAGCAGGGCCTTTCCCTCCACGGTGTCGAGGAGAAGAGCCAGGGACGCTGGAAGGCGGTCGTGGTCGGTTCGTACGAGCGCGGCGACCGTGCCGTGACCGTACAGCGCCTCGCCGAACTGGCGGATTTCTATGGGGTCCCGGTGCAGGAGCTCCTGCCGGGCACCACCCCGGGCGGCGCCGCCGAGCCGCCGCCGAAGCTGGTCCTGGACCTGGAGCGGCTGGCGACCGTGCCGGCCGAGAAGGCGGGCCCGCTGCAGCGCTATGCGGCGACGATCCAGTCGCAGCGCGGTGACTACAACGGCAAGGTGCTGTCGATCCGCCAGGACGACCTGCGCACACTCGCCGTCATCTACGACCAGTCCCCCTCGGTCCTCACCGAGCAGCTGATCAGCTGGGGCGTGCTGGACGCGGACGCGCGCCGCGCGGTCGCCCACGAAGAGGTCTGACGTCGTCCGAGAGCCCTTGAGGGCCCTGAGCAGAAACGTGGCGCCCGGGGGGGGGGCTCCACAACTTTTTTTGGCCCCCCCCCCGCGGGGGGGGGGCCGCCCGGCCACCCCCCGGGGGGGCCCCCCCCCGGGGCCCCCCCCCCAA